>NZ_JBQXYB010000044.1:0-911 GCF_052645315.1 Salinicola sp. V024 | reverse complement strand
TTCTGGCCGTTGACGCTGAACTCCGTGATATCGGTGACCCACTTCTGATTAGGCCATTGTGCCTGGAACTGGCGGTCGAGCAGATTGGGCGCGATTCGCCCTACGGTTCCTCGATAGGAGCGGTATCGCTTTCGACGTACCAGGGACATCAGGCCCAGTCTGTTCATCAGTCGCTGCACGGTCTTGTGATTGACCGTTTCCCCCGCCTGCTTCAAGACGGCCGTGATGCGACGGTAACCGTAACGTCCCCGGTGGTGGTCGTAGATGTGGCGTATCCGCGTTTTCAGGGCCGCGTATTTGTCACCTGTGCTCTGAGCCTTACGCTGATAGTAGAACGTGCTGCGCGAAAGACCAGCCGCCCGCAGCAGCAAGGCGAGGGGTTGCTCATGCCTTAATCCCTGGACGGTTTGCGCTTTTTGCCTCGCGCCGCCGCCTGCTCTTCCCGGATCAAGGCATCGAGCTTTTTTAGGTAGGCGTTCTCGGCACGCAGGTAAGCGAGCTCTTCGAGCAACTCCTTCTGGGAGCGCTCTTCATCGGGAGAGGGTGGTGAAGGCGGCTTCTTCGACATTGGGCGGCGTCCCTTACGCTTGGGTTCCAGGGCAGTCAGACCTCCACTATGGTATTGACGTTCCCATCTGCCAATAGCGCTGCGTTCGCGGATATCGAACAGGGCCGCCGTCTGTCGTTGGGACAGGCCATCCCGCCACATCCGCTCAAGCACCTCCCGCTTGAAGGTCGCACTGCGGTGACTGTATTTCTTGCGCAATCCCGACATGCCATGCTGTCGGTAGGTTTCCAGCCATTGGTGTACGGTGGACTTATCCAGGCCATGCTGGCGAGCGACATCCCTCTGACTGACGTCCTCACGTAAACACTGCTGAACAACCCGCAGCTTGAAGCTCTCGTCGTAT
>NZ_JBQXYB010000043.1:0-981 GCF_052645315.1 Salinicola sp. V024 | reverse complement strand
CTATTGAAGGGTGCTCGGTCCGCCGACGGATTTCTTGAGCACCTCGGCGTAGACTTCCAGTGGGGTTCGCCAGTCCAACGTCTGGCGAGGCCTTGTGTTCAGTGAGTCGGCGATCTCATCGAGCTCTTCCTGGCTGTAAACGGAGAGATCCGTTCCCTTTGGCAGATACTGCCGCAACAGCCCGTTGGTGTTCTCGTTGGAGCCCCGCTGCCATGGGCTATGCGGGTCAGCGAAGTAGATCGCCGTACCGGTTTTCTGCGTGATTTCGGCATGCTTCACCATCTCCCTGCCCTGGTCGTAGGTCATGGACAGACGCAGGGCTCGCGGCACCTCATTGAGCTTATCGCTGAAGCCAACGGCCGCCGCCGTGGCCGTGGTGCCATCCACTTTCGCCAGGATCACCAAGCGTGTGGTGCGCTCCACCAGCGTGCCGACGGCGGAGCGATTGTTGGCGCCAATGATGAGATCGCCCTCCCAGTGGCCAGGCATCAAGCGGTCTTCGATCTCAGGCGGGCGCATGTGGATGCTGACCCGATCGGGAATCTGCTGGCGTCGATCCTTGCCACGACTGCGTGAGCGACGCTTGCCGTTGCCCTGCCGCAGGCAGGCGATGAGCTCTTTCTTGAGACTGCCGCGGGGCATCACATAGAGCGCGTTGTAGATAGCCTCATGCGAGACCTGACGACGTGAATCGTTGGGAGACATGCGCTTCAGTGTGCGGGCTATCTGTTGCGGTGACCAGTACTTGCGCAGCAGATGGACCACCACCTCGAAGAGCTCCCCGTCTGGGTGCAGCTTGGGACGCTGACGTGGCCGATGTCGCGTCAGGCGAGCCCGATAGCCCGCCAGGCCGGCATCGTAGCCCTTGATAGGGTCAACCGTATGGCGAGCAATTTCACGCGACACGGTGCTCGGCGCACGACCCAGGTGAGTGGCAATGGCCCGGATCGAATGCGTGGCTCGCATCATCATGATGGCGGC
>NZ_JBQXYB010000042.1:0-1141 GCF_052645315.1 Salinicola sp. V024 | reverse complement strand
GACTTTCACCAGGACAACCAACGCCTGGCTCACCTAGCCTTCTTCGTCCCCCCATCGCAACCACATCCGGTACGGGAATATTGACCCGTTTCCCATCGACTACGCTTTTCAGCCTCGCCTTAGGGGCCGACTCACTCTGCTCTGATTAGCATAGAACAGAAAACCTTGGTCTTCCGGCGGGGGAGTTTTTCACTCCCCTTGTCGTTACTCATGTCAGCATTCGCACTCGTGATATCTCCAGCAAGCTTCTCAACTCACCTTCACAGACTTACACGACGCTCCTCTACCGCTCACACCTAAGTGTGAACCCGTAGCTTCGGCATCTGGTTTGAGCCCCGTTACATCTTCCGCGCAGGCCGACTCGACTAGTGAGCTATTACGCTTTCTTTAAAGGATGGCTGCTTCTAAGCCAACCTCCTAGCTGTCTATGCCTTCCCACATCGTTTCCCACTTAACCAGAATTTGGGGGCCTTAGCTGACGGTCTGGGTTGTTTCCCTTTTCACGACGGACGTTAGCACCCGCCGTGTGTCTCCCACGCTCTACTCACCGGTATTCGGAGTTTGCCTCGGGTTGGTAACCCGGGATGGGCCCCTAGCCGAAACAGTGCTCTACCCCCGGCGGTAATACGTGAGGCGCTACCTAAATAGCTTTCGAGGAGAACCAGCTATCTCCGAGCTTGATTAGCCTTTCACTCCGATCCACAGCTCATCCCAGCATTTTTCAACATACTTGGGTTCGGGCCTCCAATTGATGTTACTCAATCTTCACCCTGGCCATGGATAGATCGCCCGGTTTCGGGTCTATATCCAGCGACTGGTCGCCCAGTTAAGACTCGGTTTCCCTACGCCTCCCCTATACGGTTAAGCTCGCCACTGAATATAAGTCGCTGACCCATTATACAAAAGGTACGCGGTCACAGAACAAGTCTGCTCCCACTGCTTGTACGCACACGGTTTCAGGATCTATTTCACTCCCCTCTCCGGGGTTCTTTTCGCCTTTCCCTCACGGTACTGGTTCACTATCGGTCAGCCAGGAGTATTTAGCCTTGGAGGATGGTCCCCCCATGTTCAGTCAGGGTTTCACGTGCCCCGACCTACTCGATTTCACACATTCAGGTTTTCGACTACGGGGCTATCACCC
>NZ_JBQXYB010000041.1:0-1145 GCF_052645315.1 Salinicola sp. V024 | reverse complement strand
GTTCACTATCGGTCAGCCAGGAGTATTTAGCCTTGGAGGATGGTCCCCCCATGTTCAGTCAGGGTTTCACGTGCCCCGACCTACTCGATTTCACACATTCAGGTTTTCGACTACGGGGCTATCACCCGCTACGGCCGGCCTTTCCAGGCACGTTCGTCTAACCAGTCACATGCTTAAGGGCTACTCCCCGTTCGCTCGCCGCTACTAGGGGAATCTCGGTTGATTTCTTTTCCTCCGGGTACTTAGATGTTTCAGTTCTCCGGGTTCGCTTCCCAACACCTATGGATTCAGTGTGGGATACCCAGCTTATGCTGGGTGGGTTTCCCCATTCGGAAATGTCCGGGTCGCAGGTTGTTTGCCACCTCACCGAACCTTATCGCAGGCTACAACGTCCTTCATCGCCTCTGGCTGCCAAGGCATCCACCGTGTGCGCTTAATCGCTTGACCATATAACCCGAAAGGGTCTGGTCAGTGATTAAATCATTCGACAATTGCCGGATACGCTTGAGACGTATCTCGTTTCGTTCTTCTCCGAAGAGAAGAACTGTCAGCATGATCCAAATTGTTAAAGAGCGACTGTCAATCGACAGTCACAAACCGAGCTTAATCTGATCAGGTAATGAATTGATCAAACCGCATGGCTTGTGACTGTGGACTTCAGTATTGTGACTGTTGGGTATGACGAAGAGCTTAGCTGAGCTTCGTACCACTTGGGTGAAGTGGTGGAGCCTAGCGGGATCGAACCGCTGACCTCCTGCGTGCAAGGCAGGCGCTCTCCCAGCTGAGCTAAGGCCCCGATAAATGCAATTTTGTCGGAGACAAGGCGCTTTTGACCGACGTGTAGCCTGCTACACGAGGAAAAAAGCAACGCCGTATTCGGCAAAATTTGGTGGGTCTGGGCAGACTCGAACTGCCGACCTCACCCTTATCAGGGGTGCGCTCTAACCAACTGAGCTACAGACCCAAACAGTCTTGCTCTGGCCGATCAGGTAATTGATTGTGGACGCTTGAACCGCGTTAAGCTGGTCGTTTAAGGAGGTGATCCAGCCGCAGGTTCCCCTACGGCTACCTTGTTACGACTTCACCCCAGTCATGAACCACACCGTGGTGATCGCTCTCCCGAAGGTTAAGCTAACCACTTCTGG
>NZ_JBQXYB010000040.1:0-1238 GCF_052645315.1 Salinicola sp. V024 | reverse complement strand
TGTAGTGGTCCAATGACACCGGACATCAGCATAGGTGGTAATCTTGCCACCATTAGCGAGGTGTCTGATGAGCAGGAAACGACGATCTTTTACGCCGGAATTCAAGCAGGAAGCAGCCTGTGTGGTGCTTGACCAGGGCTACTCTGTTACCGAAGCCAGCCGTTCTTTGGATGTTGGCGAAAACGCCCTGAGGCGCTGGGTAAAGCAGCTCTCTGAAGAACGTGGCGGGATGACTCCCACGTCCAAAGCTCTAACGCCAGAGCAGCAGCGTATCCAGGAATTGGAAGCCCGTTGTGAGCGCCTGGAGCGGGAGAAATCGATACTAAAAAAGGCTACCGCTCTCTTGATGTCGGACGAGATGAATCGTACGCGCTGATAGACCAGTTGAGTGAGCAGGAGCCAGTTGAGATGGTCTGTAAAGCGTTTGAAGTATCTCGGTCCAGCTATTACGACTACCGCCGCAGGCGGTCCGTAGTGGACTCGGAACGAGTGGTTCTGCGAGCCGAGGTGAACCGGCTATTTCGCAAGAGCCGAAGCTCAGCGGGCAGCCGGATGATTACCAGCATGCTCAATGACGAAGGTATCGAAATCGGACGCTTCAAGGTCCGGCGACTGATGAGTGAGCTGGGACTGATCTGCAAACAACCAGGGCCGCACGCATATAAGCAGGCCACTGTGGAGAGGCCAGACATCCCTAATCGGCTGAATCGTGAGTTCAGCGTTAACCGCCCTGACCAAGTGTGGTGCGGTGATATTACCTACGTGTGGGCCGGTCAACGATGGAGTTATCTGGCCGTCGTTCTGGATCTCTATGCTCGCCGCATCGTTGGTTGGGCATTATCGGACCGGCCTGACGCCGAGTTGGTAGTAAAGGCACTGGAGCATGCTTACGCGCAACGAGGAAAGCCGACAGGGATTCTGTTTCATTCCGACCAGGGCAGTCAGTATTCCAGTCGGTTATTCCGTCAGCGGCTCTGGCGTTACCGCATGGAGCAAAGCATGAGTCGCCGGGGAAATTGCTGGGATAATGCCCCGATGGAACGAGTCTTCCGGAGCTTGAAAAGCGAATGGATTCCTTCACTCGGCTACCGTTCAATTCCGGATGCACGAAAGGATATTGGCGTCTACCTGATGGACTACTACAACCGGCAGCGCCCTCATACCTTCAATGGCGGCATGCCACCCGTGATGGCGGAAGAAAAACTTAAAATACTGTCCGGGATTAGTTGACCACTACA
>NZ_JBQXYB010000039.1:0-1269 GCF_052645315.1 Salinicola sp. V024 | reverse complement strand
TGAGGTGGTCCCCGAAATCAGGACCAGGCGTTAAGCTCTGATCATGACGATTGGAGACGATGATCATGAGCAGGAAACGCAAGCAGTACAGCAGTGACTTCAAGGCCAAGGTGGCTCTCGCAGCCCTCAAGGGCGATCAGACAACGTCGGAGATCGCCGCCCGCTTCGAGATCCACCCCACCATGGTCAGCCAGTGGAAGCGTGAACTCCTGGACAACGCCACGGGCGTCTTCGAAGGCAAGGATGGTAAAGCCGCCCAGAAGAGCCAGGAGGAGATCGACACGCTTTACCGCGAGATCGGCAAGCTGACGGTGGAACGCGATTTTTTGTCGCGCAGGCTCGATCGTTGAGCCGGGCTCAGCGCTTGGCCCTGATCGAGCCGCCATCCTCCGACACTCCCAGCCTGCGCCGGCAGTGCCAATTGCTCGGTATCAGTCGCTCATCGCTATACTACCAGCGCCGTGAGTTACTCGCCGAGGACCTGATGCTAATGAGGCTGATCGACGAGGAGCATCTGCGGACGCCGGTCTACGGCTCCCGGCGGATGACGACCCATCTCAACCGCTTGGGGCACACGGTGAACCGCAAGCGGATCCGTCGCCTGATGCGGCAGATGGGGCTGCACGCGGTGTACCCGAAGCCGCGCACCAGCCAGTCTGGCGTGGGGCATCGGGTCTATCCTTACCTGCTCAGGGATCGCGTCATCGATCGTCCCAACCAAGTCTGGGCCACTGATGTGACGTATATCCCAATGGCGCGAGGGTTCATGTACCTGGTGGCCATCATGGACTGGCACAGTCGCCGTGTGCTGGCCTGGCGGGTATCGAACACCCTGGATACGGACTTCTGCATTGACGCACTGGAGGAGGCCCTGGAGCGCTATGGGCCGCCGAGCATCTTCAATAGCGATCAGGGCTGCCAATTCACCAGCCAGGCGTTCACCGAGGTACTGAAGGCCCATGGCGTCCGGATCAGCATGGATGGAAAAGGCTGCTACCGGGACAACATCTTCGTCGAACGGCTCTGGCGTAGCGTGAAGTACGAGTGCGTCTATCTGAAGGCCTTCGAAGATGGTGCCCACCTACGCCGGGAGCTGAGGAAGTACTTCACTTGGTACAACCGTCAGCGGCCCCATCAAGGGCTGGACGATGCGACACCCGATGAGGTGTACTTCGATCAACCACTGACCCAGGCGGCCTGACGCCTGATGATGATCCGGTCAGAGCTTAAATCGCCTGTCAGGTGGTCCAACGGATGGGGTCCACTTCA
>NZ_JBQXYB010000038.1:0-1331 GCF_052645315.1 Salinicola sp. V024 | reverse complement strand
CTGGAAGGCGTTGTCGGCGTTGTCCACGTCGCTCGCGGTCAGCGTGCCGGATAGGCTCAGCGCCGCGTTGGTTTCGTCGGCGGTGACCGCCGTGTCGCCACTGATCACCGCGGCGTCGTTGGTGCCATTGATGGTGACCGTCACCACCTGTGACGTGCCGTCGACGCTTGTCACCGTGAACGCGTCGCTGACGCTGTCACCCTCGTTGAGTTCGTTGAACGCACTCGAGGCGGTGAACGTCCAGCTGCCATCCGCGGCCAGCGCCAAGGTGCCGTGCGCGCCGGTCAGCGTCGTCGCCTGGAAGGCGTTGTCGGCGTTGTCCACGTCGCTCGCGGTCAGCGTGCCGGATAGGCTCAGCGCCGCGTTGGTTTCGTCGGCGGTGACCGCCGTGTCGCCACTGATCACCGCGGCGTCGTTGGTGCCAGTCACCGTTACGGTCAGCGTCGAGGTGGCCGTGCCGCCCTGGCCGTCGCTGACGGTGTAGCTGACTTTAGTGGTGTCGGTCTGACCCGCGGCCAGGCGATCGAACGCCGAGCCCGGATTGAAGCTATAGGAGCCATCCGCGTTCAGCGTAAAGGTGCCGCCATTGGAGCCGGCGATGGACCGCCCCACGCTACCTGACACGCCATTGACCGCACTGACGCTCAGCGTACCGCCATCGACATCGCTGTCGTTGGCCAGCACGCCCTGAGCGGCTGCCACGTTTAGGGTGGCGTTTTCACCCGTACTGCCGGTATCGGCGACCGCGACTGGGGCATCATTGGTACCGGTCACGGTTACAGTCAGCGTCGAGGTGGCCGTGCCGCCCTGGCCGTCGTTGACGGTGTAGCTGACTTTAGTGGTGTCGGTCTGACCCGCGGCCAGGCGATCGAACGCCGAGCCCGGATTGAAGCTATAGGAGCCATCCGCGTTCAGCGTAAAGGTGCCGCCGTTGGAGCCGGTGATGGCCTGCCCCACGCTACCTGTTACGCCGTTGACCGAGCTGACGCTCAGGATGCCGCCATCGACATCGCTGTCGTTGGCCAACACACCTTGGGCCGCATTGACGTTGAGGGTGGCGTTCTCACCGGTGCTGCCGGTATCGGCCACGGCTACCGGCGCATCGTTGGTACCGGTGACCGTCACGGTCAGCGTCGAGGTGGCCGTGCCGCCCTGGCCGTCGCTCACGGTGTAGCTGATCTGCGTCTTGTCGGTCTGCCCTGCAGCCAGGCGATCGAACGCCGAGCCCGGATTGAAGCTGTAGGAGCCATCGGCGTTAAGGGTAAAGGTCCCACCGTTGGAGCCGGTGATGGCCTGCCCCACGCTACCTGTTACGCCGTTGACAGCGCTGA
>NZ_JBQXYB010000037.1:0-1337 GCF_052645315.1 Salinicola sp. V024 | reverse complement strand
TGGACGATGCGACACCCGATGAGGTGTACTTCGATCAACCACTGACCCAGGCGGCCTGACGCCTGATGATGATCCGGTCAGAGCTTAAATCGCCTGTCAGGTGGTCCAACGGATGGGGTCCACTTCAAAGGCTATTCTACCTAGGAGACCGAAGATATGAAAAATCTCAAGAAATTGGCCGTTGTTGCTCTGCTGTCTTTTCCTCTTACAGGGTTGGCTGCAGAGACATCGGCGACTCTTTACAAGGACCCTAACTGCGGCTGCTGCGAGGAGTATGCCAAATACTTGGAAAAGAATGGGTTCGATGTAGAGGTGATCGGTACCAATGATCTTTCTCAGATAAAGGCGGAAAATAAGATTCCCAAGAGCCTGTACGGTTGTCACTCCACATTTATTGGCAACTACGTTTTCGAAGGCCACGTGAACGTGGAGAGCGTCAACAAGGTGCTTGAGGAGGAACCCTCTATCATAGGCTTGAGTGTACCGGGCATGCCGCTTGGTTCGCCGGGAATGGGAGGTGAGAAACAAGACCCTATCGAAGTTTATACCCTGGCTTTTCAGCCGACCGATACACCTGATGTTTACGCGACCTATTAAGGCCGCCTGGAACCATGAGACTGGCTAATCTCAAGCAGATCATCGCAATGATGAGTCTGTTAGCTATGGCCTCTATTGCTATCGCCAATCCACCTAGCAGCCTAGGCCCGCAGGGGCTTATGCTCTGGGGGAGCCCGCGTGACTTACCTGAGCTGAGTTTCGAGGATGGCGATGGCAACCCTTTAACGCTAGCCAATTTTGAAGGGAAGCTTGTCCTGCTCAATATTTGGGCGACCTAGTGCGGACCATGCCGCGAAGAGTTACCCGCGCTAGATGCCCTTCAAGCCGAGTTGGGCGGAGAGGCTTTCGAGGTCGTCGCGCTCTCCGCCGATCGTAAAGGGATCGATGTCGTGAAGAACTTCTACCAGGACATGGGCATTGAGCATCTTCGCCAGATATCGATCAAACCGGGAGGGCTGGAGCGAACTTGGGTACCGTAGGCATTCCGACGACATTACTGATCGACCGCCGAGGTGAGGAGATTGGGCGTCTGGTGGGCGACGGAGTGGGACAGCCCAGCAATGAACGACTTTCTTCTCGACATTATTGAACGTGATAGAGGGGTATCCCAATGAACTGCTGTGATAAGCAACCCAAGCAGGGACCGGAGCAGTCTGTAGTGGTCAACTAATCCCGGACAGTATTTTAAGTTTTTCTTCCGCCATCACGGGTGGCATGCCGCCATTGAAGGTATGAGGGCGCTGCCGGTTGTAGTAGTCCATCAGGTAGACGCCAATATC
>NZ_JBQXYB010000036.1:0-1465 GCF_052645315.1 Salinicola sp. V024 | reverse complement strand
CTTCAGCAAAGTCTTGCAAACCCCTTGGGGTTATATGGTCAAGCCTCACGGGGTATTAGTACACGTTAGCTCAACGCCTTGCAGCGCTTCCACACCGTGCCTATCAACCAGCTAGTCTTGCTGGACCCTTTAGGAGACTCTAGGTCTCGGGGAGATCTCATCTTGAAGGAGGCTTCCCGCTTAGATGCTTTCAGCGGTTATCCCTTCCGCACATAGCTACCCGGCGATGCCACTGGCGTGACAACCGGAACACCAGAGGTGCGTCCACTCCGGTCCTCTCGTACTAGGAGCAGCACTTCTCAAATCTCCAACGCCCACGGCAGATAGGGACCGAACTGTCTCACGACGTTCTAAACCCAGCTCGCGTACCACTTTAAATGGCGAACAGCCATACCCTTGGGACCGACTTCAGCCCCAGGATGTGATGAGCCGACATCGAGGTGCCAAACACCGCCGTCGATGTGAACTCTTGGGCGGTATCAGCCTGTTATCCCCGGAGTACCTTTTATCCGTTGAGCGATGGCCCTTCCATACAGAACCACCGGATCACTAGAACCTACTTTCGTACCTGCTCGACGTGTCTGTCTCGCAGTTAAGCACCCTTATGCTCTTGCACTCAATGCACGATTTCCAACCGTGCTGAGGGTACCTTCGTGCTCCTCCGTTACTCTTTCGGAGGAGACCGCCCCAGTCAAACTACCCACCACACACTGTCCTCACACCGGATCACGGTGCCAAGTTAGAACGCCAATGATGCCAGGCTGGTATTTCAAGGTTGGCTCCACCGGAACTAGCGTCCCGGTTTCCAAGCCTCCCAGCTATCCTACACAAGCAACATCAGCGTCCAGTGTGAAGCTATAGTAAAGGTTCACGGGGTCTTTCCGTCTAGCCGCGGGTACACAGCATCTTCACTGCGATTTCAATTTCACTGAGTCTCGGGTGGAGACAGCGTGGCCATCATTACGCCATTCGTGCAGGTCGGAACTTACCCGACAAGGAATTTCGCTACCTTAGGACCGTTATAGTTACGGCCGCCGTTTACCGGGGCTTCGATCAAGAGCTTCGCCTTACGGCTAACACCATCAATTAACCTTCCGGCACCGGGCAGGCGTCACACCCTATACGTCCGCTTACGCGTTAGCAGAGTGCTGTGTTTTTAATAAACAGTTGCAGCCACCTGGTATCTTCGACCGGTTCAAGCTCGGGACGCGAAGTCCTTCACCCTAAGCCGGCGCACCTTCTCCCGAAGTTACGGTGCCATTTTGCCTAGTTCCTTCACCCGAGTTCTCTCAAGCGCCTTGGGATTCTCACCCTGACCACCTGTGTCGGTTTGGGGTACGGTCGCATGTGATCTGAAGCTTAGAGGCTTTTCCTGGAAGCGTGGCATCGATGACTTCCGGACCGTAGTCCGTTCGTCTCGTCTCTCGGCCTTGAGATCCCGGATTTGCCTAAGATCTCAGCCTAC
>NZ_JBQXYB010000035.1:0-1725 GCF_052645315.1 Salinicola sp. V024 | reverse complement strand
CGCTCTTTAACAATCGATCAGGTAATTGATGTGGGCGCTTGTTCTCGCGTGACAGCCAGTCACGACATATCGAGGCAAGCGACTCGTCAAGATTCGTTTGACCTTGAACCAAGTTTGGTCCGCTTTTCTTCTTGTTCTTCGGGGCGAGAGAAGTAAGGACTATCAGACTTTAAACTGAAGAGTTTGATCATGGCTCAGATTGAACGCTGGCGGCAGGCCTAACACATGCAAGTCGAGCGGCAGCACGGGGAGCTTGCTCCCTGGTGGCGAGCGGCGGACGGGTGAGTAATGCATAGGAATCTGCCCGGTAGTGGGGGATAACGTGGGGAAACCCACGCTAATACCGCATACGTCCTACGGGAGAAAGCGGAGGATCTTCGGACTTCGCGCTATCGGATGAGCCTATGTCGGATTAGCTAGTTGGTAAGGTAACGGCTTACCAAGGCGACGATCCGTAGCTGGTCTGAGAGGATGATCAGCCACACTGGGACTGAGACACGGCCCAGACTCCTACGGGAGGCAGCAGTGGGGAATATTGGACAATGGGCGAAAGCCTGATCCAGCCATGCCGCGTGTGTGAAGAAGGCTTTCGGGTTGTAAAGCACTTTCAGCGAGGAAGAAAGCCTCTGGGTTAATACCCTAGAGGAACGACATCACTCGCAGAAGAAGCACCGGCTAACTCCGTGCCAGCAGCCGCGGTAATACGGAGGGTGCGAGCGTTAATCGGAATTACTGGGCGTAAAGCGCGCGTAGGTGGCTTGGCACGCCGGTTGTGAAAGCCCCGGGCTCAACCTGGGAACGGCATCCGGAACGGCCAGGCTAGAGTGCAGGAGAGGAAGGTAGAATTCCCGGTGTAGCGGTGAAATGCGTAGAGATCGGGAGGAATACCAGTGGCGAAGGCGGCCTTCTGGCCTGACACTGACACTGAGGTGCGAAAGCGTGGGTAGCAAACAGGATTAGATACCCTGGTAGTCCACGCCGTAAACGATGTCGACTAGCCGTTGGGACCTTTAAGGACTTAGTGGCGCAGTTAACGCGATAAGTCGACCGCCTGGGGAGTACGGCCGCAAGGTTAAAACTCAAATGAATTGACGGGGGCCCGCACAAGCGGTGGAGCATGTGGTTTAATTCGATGCAACGCGAAGAACCTTACCTACCCTTGACATCCAGAGAAGTTGGCAGAGATGCCTTCGTGCCTTCGGGAGCTCTGAGACAGGTGCTGCATGGCTGTCGTCAGCTCGTGTTGTGAAATGTTGGGTTAAGTCCCGTAACGAGCGCAACCCTTGTCCTTATTTGCCAGCACGTAATGGTGGGAACTCTAAGGAGACTGCCGGTGACAAACCGGAGGAAGGTGGGGACGACGTCAAGTCATCATGGCCCTTACGGGTAGGGCTACACACGTGCTACAATGGCCGGTACAAAGGGCTGCGAGATCGCGAGATGGAGCGAATCCCAGAAAGCCGGCCTCAGTTCGGATCGGAGTCTGCAACTCGACTCCGTGAAGTCGGAATCGCTAGTAATCGTGAATCAGAATGTCACGGTGAATACGTTCCCGGGCCTTGTACACACCGCCCGTCACACCATGGGAGTGGACTGCACCAGAAGTGGTTAGCTTAACCTTCGGGAGAGCGATCACCACGGTGTGGTTCATGACTGGGGTGAAGTCGTAACAAGGTAGCCGTAGGGGAACCTGCGGCTGGATCACCTCCTTAAACGACCAGCTTA
>NZ_JBQXYB010000034.1:0-3152 GCF_052645315.1 Salinicola sp. V024 | reverse complement strand
ACACAGGCTGCTTCCTGCTTGAATTCCGGCGTAAAAGATCGTCGTTTCCTGCTCATCAGACACCTCGCTAATGGTGGCAAGATTACCACCTATGCTGATGTCCGGTGTCATTGGACCACTACACTCGGCCACCGGCACGGGTGACGATCGCTTCGACGATGGAGAGCCCGAGACCGCTACCCTGAGGGTGATTCCCGCGATGAAACCGCTCCGTCAGGTGGGCGAGCTGTTCGGACGGAATGGCTTCTCCCTGGTTGATGATATCGATTACCGCCGCACCATTCGTTTCATGCGCCTCGATTTCGATCAGTCCGCCAGGCAAACCATGGCGCATCGCGTTCTCGAGCAGATTACGCAGTGCAATCACCAGCAGCGCCTCGGATAACTCCACGTGGATCCGGTTTACCGCCTCGTTCCAATGGCAGCAATCATGGCTGCCGGTTTCCACCATCGCGGTTTCCAGCGCCTCTCCGAGGGGCGTGGGATCAAGGCTCCCCCGCGTGATCTCATCACTCTCCATACGGGCCAGCAAAAGCAACTGATCGAGCGTTTTGGTCAGCCGCCCCACGCCTGCTTCGGCCTGTTGCATCGCCTCCCTGCGAGGATCGCCGTCGACGCGTCGTGCGATCTGCAGATGGGTACGAATGGCGGTCAAGGGTGTGCGCAACTCGTGGGCCGCATCGTCAGTGAAACGTTGTTCCAGCTCGAGCATGCGCCGAGTTCGTGCGAGCAAGGCGTTAAAGCCATCGATCAACGGCCTTATTTCTCTTGGCAGCCCACGGATGGGCAACGCCGAGAGGTCATCATGATCGCGGATGATCAATCGCCGCTGTAGCTTCGAAACTGGCGATAATCCACGGGTCACGCCCCACCACAGCGCAACGAGACTGCCGATCAGCGCTAGCAGAAACGGATAGAACGCCGCGCGGCGAACTTGCGCCAACAGCGACTCCCGCTCCTGCAAACGATCCGCCACGGTGATGCGCTTGTCATCATCGACCAGGGTGTAGACACGCCAGCGCTGCTCATTGTAAAAGCGATAGCTGTAACCCTCGTCATCGACCGAAAGAACGTCGTTCATCTCCGGGTGCGTTCCGGCAACTACCTGTCCGCGCAGCGAAGAAACGCGACAGGCAACACCATCGAGCGCGGGATTAAACGAGGTTTCGCCTTCCTCGCCGTTCCACCCCGCCGCTGGCGCATGATCTAGCAAGCCTGCCACCATGTGCGCCGATTGTACCAAGCGCTGATCCAGCGAGCGCTCTAGCTGAGTCGACAGATCGCGCATCGACCACACCGTCGTGATTCCCCACAGCAGCATCAATGTGATCCCCAGCGTGGCGACGAGGCGCAGGCGCAGGCTCATGATGGCGTGGCGCCAGGAGATGGCGTATTGGTAGGGAGCGTGCCGAGACGATAACCGACTCCCCGAACCGTCTCGATCACATGGCGCCCCAGCTTACGGCGCAGCTGATAGATATGCACGTTGAGCGCGTTGCTCTCGATCTCGTCGTCGATGCCGTAAAGGCGATCCTTCAATTGATCGGTGCTCAGTATCCCTCCACGCGCCCGGATCAGCGCTTCCAGCAACATCAATTCGCGACGTACCAGCGCCACCGGCGCACCATCCAGCGTCACGCTGCGGGCCACGGGATCCAGCGCCAAGCTCCCGTGACGCAGCGAATGATCGACCTGCCCGGCCGCGCGGCGTAGCAAGGCCTGCAGTCTAGCGGTCAATTCATCCAGATCGAACGGTTTGACCAGATAATCGTCGGCTCCGCCCTGGAGACCTTCGACACGGCTGGACACGGCATCTTTCGCCGTCAGCATCAGCACCGGAGTGGCAACGCCCGCCCGACGCCACCGTTGCAGCAGCGTCAGGCCATCGCCATCGGGCAGACGGCGGTCGAGCACCACGGCATCATAGTCGATCGCGGCCAGTGCCCCACGCGCATCGTCCAGCGTGGCAACGGTATCGACGACAAAGTCGCTCAGTGCCAACCCGGCCTCGACGCCGGCCGCTACTGGTGCGTCATCTTCGACGAGCAGTACGCGCATTCCCATCTCCCTGTTCCATTGCCTCGAAACCAACTCCCGGCGCAGCCTGACATGCGCCAATGATGCCAGGATGAGATCAGCGAGCGGACGGCAGCGTTGTCTTACTCCCAAGAAGCGCCTTCCAAGGCATCGAGCGGAATTTTCAGATAGCGCTTGTCGTTGTCCTCCGGTTCAGGGAGGCGTCCGCCGAGGATATTGACCTGCAGCGCGTGCAGGATCAGCTTCGGCATGGGCAGTTCGCTATCGCGGCGATGGCGCAGTTCAACATATTCAGTCTCGCTGCTCTCGCCGAGACGGTGCTTGTTGTGCCCACGCTGCTCGCGCACCGTGCTCTGCCACTGCGGTTCGCGGCCGTCGGGCATGTAGTCGTGACCGGTAAAGAGACGCGTATCGTCGGGTAGCGCGAGGATCGCCTGGATCGAGTGCCAGAGCTGGTGAGCGCTTCCCCCGGGGAAATCGGCGCGGGCGGTGCCGAAATCAGGCTGGAACAGCGTGTCGTGAACGAAGGCGGCATTGCCGAACACGTAGGTGATCGAGGCGAGCGTATGCCCCGGCGAATGCATCACGCGAACATCGATCTCGCCCAGCTTGAAGATATCCCCGTCGTCGAACAGGCGGTCCCATTGGCTGCCATCATCTTTCAGGTTCGGCCAGTTGTAGATCGCCTTCCACAGCGCCTGAACTTGGGTTACCGGACGCCCGATGGCGGTCGGCGCACCCGTTTTTCCGTGCAAGTAACGGGCCGCCGAGAAGTGATCGGCGTGCGGGTGGGTATCCAGAATCCATTCGACCTCGAGCCCTTCGCGCTCGATGTAGCCCAGCAGCTCGTCGGCCTGATGCGTGGCCGTCGCCCCGGATTTCTCATCGTAATCGAGCACCGGATCGATGATCGCGCAGCGACACGCGTCGGGATCGCTGACGACATACTGGATGCTGAAGGTGCGGGGATCGAAAAAGCCAGCGACATTGAACTGCACCCCGAAAGTTGGACACCCATCCAACCTTCGGGGTGTTTTTGATGGCGAAATACGACGAGAGCTTCAAGCTGCGGGTTGTTCAGCAGTGTTTACGTGAGGACGTCAGTCAGAGGGATG
>NZ_JBQXYB010000033.1:0-3191 GCF_052645315.1 Salinicola sp. V024 | reverse complement strand
GCCAGGCGATCGAACGCCGAGCCCGGATTGAAGCTGTAGGAGCCATCGGCGTTAAGGGTAAAGGTCCCACCGTTGGAGCCGGTGATGGCCTGCCCCACGCTACCTGTTACGCCGTTGACAGCGCTGACGCTCAGGATGCCTCCATCGACATCGCTGTCATTGGCCAGCACGCCCTGGCCCGCAGCGACATTGAGAGTAGCGTTCTCGCCCGTGCTGCCGGTGTCGGCACGGACGATCGGGGCATCGTTAGTACCGATAATATTGATAGTGATGGTCTGACTCGCGGAACCATCAGCTGATTTCACCGTAAATGTCTCGGTCCGAACCTGACCTTCAGCAAGGTATTGAACCTTGTTGTTATCGGCATTAAAGGTCCATAGACCGTCAGCCGTAACGGAGAGCGAGCCCAACGAAGAGGTGACGCCACTAGTCGTTCCGCTGGCGCCCGTGAAGGTCACGCTACCCGGGTTAAAACTCGACTGCCCGGTATCGATGTCGGTTACCGAGAGCGAACCCGTCGTAGCAAGTTTCCCACCGCTAACGTTGCTATCTTCAAAGACGCTACCAACAGCAGGACCGCTGATGATAGCCACATCGTTCGTACCAACGATTGTCGCAGTCAATGTGGTTACTGAAACATTGCCGTGACCATCACTGACGGTGTAACTGATCTGGGACGTGGTTTTTTCGCCCGCAGCGAGTGAGTTGTATGTATCGCCCGGCAAAAATCGATAACTGCCGTCGGATTGAACGATGAACGTTCCGCCGTTAGAGCCGGCAATAGATTTTCCAACGCCCTCCGAACTGCCATTGATAGCGACGACATGCAGCGTCGACTTATCGCTACCCAAGTCAGAATCGTTGGCTAAAACACCGTGTGCAGCATCGATGCTCAGCGCCTGCTCCTGCTGGGTCGACCCCGTGTCGGCAACCGCCGTCGGCGCAGTGGTATCGACACCATAAACGTGCGTTGTCGTCGCCGTGCCGGTGTTGCCGGCGGCGTCGGTGTGGGACACGGACGCACGGATGCTGTCGGTGCCGGCATTCGCCAGCACCGATCCCGGTACCGCCACGCTGAAGACGCCATTGGCTCCGACCGTCGTGGTGTAGTTCTGGCCGCCCACGGAGACCGTCACCGTGTCGCCTTGGACCGCGTCACCGCCGGCGATGCCGGAGACGCTGACGTTGCTCTTGGCTTCAGCCGTGTTGATGACGTCGTCGCCGGCCACGGTGTTGAGACTGATCGAGATGCTCGGCGCGACGGTGTCGACACCATAGCTGCCGGCGGTATTGGCGCTGCCGGTATTGCCCGCCGCGTCGGTGTGGCTGACCACCGCGCTGACGCTGCTGTTGCTCGCCAGCTGTGAGCCCGGCACGTTGATCGAGAACGTGCCGTCAGCTTTGACGCTGCCGGTATAGGTTTGATTGCCCACGGTCAACGTCACGCGATCGCCGCTGGCGTATTCGCCGCTGACCTGACCGTTCACCGGGATCGATTGGGCGGCTTCGGCCGCGTTGAGGATATTGTCACCGGCGATGGTATCCAGCGTGATGCCGAGCGTCGGCGCAGTGGTATCGACACCATAAGCGTGCGTCGTCGTTGCCGTGCCGGTGTTGCCGGCGGCGTCGGTGTGGGACACGGACGCACGGATGCTGTCGGTGCCGGCATTCGCCAGCACCGATCCCGGCACCGCCACGCTGAAGACGCCATTGGCTCCGACCGTCGTGGTGTAGTTCTGGCCGCCCACGGAGACCGTCACCGTGTCGCCTTGGACCGCGTCGCCGCCGGCGGTGCCACTCAGGGTAACGTTCTGCCGCAATTCGGCGGCATTGATCACGTCGTCGCCGGCCACGGTGTTGAGACTGATCGAGACGCTCGGCGCGACGGTATCGACACCATAGCTGCCGGCGGTATTGGCGCTGCCGATGTTGCCCGCCGCGTCAGTGTGGCTGACCACCGCGCTGACGCTGGTGTGGCTCGCCAGCTGTGAGCCCGGCACGTTGATCGAGAATGTGCCGTCAGCTTTGACGCTGCCGGTATAGGTTTGATTGCCTACGGTCAGCGTCACGCGATCGCCGCTGGCGTATTCGCCGCTGACCCGACCGCTCACCGGGATCGGTTGGTTGGCTTCGGCCGCATTGAGGATATTGTCACCGGCGATGGTATCCAGCGTGATGCCGAGCGTCGGCGCAGTGGTATCGACACCATAGCTGCCGGCGGTATTGGCGCTGCCGGTATTGCCCGCCGCGTCGGTGTGGCTGACCACTGCGCTGACACTGGTGTGGCTCGCCAGCTGTGAGCCCGGCACGTTGATCGAGAACGTGCCGTCAGCTTTGACGCTGCCGGTATAGGTTTGATTGCCTACGGTCAGCGTCACGCGATCGCCGCTGGCGTATTCGCCGCTGACCCGACCGCTCACCGGGATCGGTTGGTTGGCTTCGGCCGCGTTGAGGATATTGTCACCGGCGATGGTATCCAGCGTGATGCCGAGCGTCGGCGCAGTGGTATCGACACCATAAGCGTGCGTCGTCGTTGCCGTGCCGGTGTTGCCGGCGGCGTCGGTGTGGGACACGGACGCACGGATGCTGTCGGTGCCGGCATTCGCCAGCACCGATCCCGGCACCGCCACGCTGAAGACGCCATTGGCTCCGACCGTCGTGGTGTAGTTCTGGCCGCCCACGGAGACCGTCACCGTATCGCCTTGGACCGCGTCGCCGCCGGCGGTGCCACTCAGGGTAACGTTCTGCCGCGATTCGGCGGCATTGATCACGTCGTCGCCGGCCACGGTGTTGAGACTGATCGAGATGCTCGGCGCGACGGTGTCGACACCATAGCTGCCGGCGGTGTTGGCGCTGCCGGTATTGCCCGCCGCGTCGGTGTGGCTGACCACCGCGCTGACGCTGCTGGTGCTCGCCAGCTGCGAGCCCGGCACGTTGATCGAGAACGTGCCGTCAGCTTTGACGCTGCCGGTATAGGTTTGATTGCCCACGGTCAGCGTCACGCGATCGCCGCTGGCGTATTCGCCGCTGACCTGACCGCTCACCGGGATCGATTGGTTGGCTTCGGCCGCGTTGAGGATATTGTCACCGGCGATGGTATCCAGCGTGATGCCGAGCGTCGGCGCAGTGGTATCGACACCATAAGCGTGCGTCGTCGTTGCCGTGCCGGTGTTGCCGGCGGCGTCGGTGTG
>NZ_JBQXYB010000032.1:0-3949 GCF_052645315.1 Salinicola sp. V024 | reverse complement strand
AGGGCTGCGAGAGCCACCTTGGCCTTGAAGTCACTGCTGTACTGCTTGCGTTTCCTGCTCATGATCATCGTCTCCAATCGTCATGATCAGAGCTTAACGCCTGGTCCTGATTTCGGGGACCACCTCAATGGGCGACACGATCCGCGACCGCAAACAAGTTTTGGTCAACCGCGCCCAGCGCACGCCGGATGGAGTGTTCCTGCTGCGTATGGGCTAAGAGCTACGACTAAATCGGGTGCAGCGTGTTGCCGGTGGGGCATGGCTACTGATCAGCGATAACCCGCACTACGAGAAAGAGATGATCGAGCCCGATCGGATGCAAGGGGTTGTGGTGCTGGGTCGCGTGCGGACGCGGCTGGGCGAAATTTCGTAGAAATCAGACAACGAAGCCTCGTTTCTTTCTGTTTGATTAAATATGCAGAGTGAAAAGCTAAAATGGAAGATTTAAATCTTGAGATATCTGCCGAATGCGATGGTTTAACATTGCTTACTTCGGGAACTCTACATGTTCGAACTTCGCCAGCTAGAGTGAGAATTGGCAATCTGAAGTTCTCATTCTATTTGGAATATGGAGACGGCAATGTGGAGATGTCTACGCACGTAGACGAGAATAGCGATGAAATGAAGATCTACATTAAGAATCTGTCCTCGTCATTAGGGCAAGGGCTTCCACTACCCACTGACTTGGCCTCTATAAGGACGCCGAGCGGTGAAAAAAGACTTTATGGAGCATGGAATGTAAAGGCTAATACTACTAGAGATGGTACGAAAGTGGGGATATTCGACTATAGCTTTTACGTTAAAGAGGTGTAGCTTGAGCTTTCGAGAGCCTAACCCAGAGGAATTGTCTGGCCCAAAAACACAAGGAGCTTTTGTAACGCATTCGCAAAGGCAGGACTTGGCCGGCCACGTTACAGGCCAGATTGGTACTGGCGAAAATGCAAGGAACTCCTTTATCTGGTTTGTGCTGCGCTGGAGCTTTTACTCTGCTGGTTTTTTAGTGTTGGTCGTTTTTGCATATCGCGCCTGGATCGCGCCTGGATCTGACCCGCTTACAGATAGTATTAAGCTTATTTGGGATATTTTTGCCCCGCTCGTAACTTTGGCTCTTGGGTATGCCTTTGGGAGGCAGCAGGGTTAGTTGTTTGCCGATAATATTCAATGCAGGCTGACGCGATATTCCGAGCACTTCGACGCGATCTTTGCGTATTTGGATGATTCGGAGCAGGTTCCTAAGTTCTCTATCCATAGCATCGGTGAAAATTGATGAACCCATTTTCCATTTTTACGACCGCATTTACAGTTAAAGGTGCATGGATAGCCCTATTTTCGACGGTCCTAATGTTTTTTTTAGCTCCTGTTGTTATAGCGAAATTTCCAAGCATAAACTGGCTCGCTCTCTACCCTTTGATTTTAGTGGCTTCGGTGGCTATATCTGTTCTAGTGATTAATTTTTTTCATTTTTTTTCGTGAAGATAAAGGTTTATCTTCAGACAAAGAGTGCATCTCGAGAGACTGTAAGTAATATGGAAAATAAAAGGCAGAGCTTCAGGCAAGCTTTGCCGCAGATTCCGGCTGAGCAGTTGGTTATTTTAAGGAAAATTTTGCTTGGTCATCAAAGCTTTGAGTTTGACCATAACCTAGATTCACTGACGAGACAGGGAATCATCTACGAGTTGCACGATGCTGGTAGTGAGATTATTTGTGAGATATCGCCTGACTATTTAGACATAGTCCAGGATTATCTAGGTCCTCATTTGCCTCGACAATGAGGCTATCTAGTTTCGCACCAACCATCCCGATGGCCGCTTGACAAGGGCGGCCGAGGCCGGCGTCAATCAGGCCATCTGCCAGACCCTCTCTGTCGATCATGACCCATGTCGCGAGCCGGAAGTATTTCCCTGCTCAATCTCTTGCAGCTCAATATGATCGGGACCGCGTAGTGCGGCTACCGTAAACTGTTTCGCCTCGCGCGCAAGCTTCTTCTCGCTGTCGTAGTCCGCGAGTAAGGGAGGTGGCAGGGTAATTACTACGGCGGCAATCAGCAGTTTCTTGAACAACGATCTATGCTCCAGTCATGTGCAGCCGCTTCTCTCTCTACAGCACCTACCCGCGATTCGCTCATCGCATCGGTGAGCTTCGCGTCGATGGTCCGCTGACGCCACGCTATAACGTGGCGCCGGGAACGTGGATCTCATCGATCCTTCGTCAGGCGGACGATCCGCAATTGACGTTCGATAGTGTGTGGTGGGGTTACAAGCTGATATGGGCGTGTGAGGCGCGAGTTATTTTTGCCAATGGCAACTTATAGGTTGCTATCTTGAGTATGAATATCGAGTTCCGAGAATTCCCGCGCGATGATGGACTCAGCTCTTATCAGGCTTGGTTCGAAGGCTCGATGCCTAAGCGGCTGATAAAGTGCTACGCGAGGAGTACAAGCGGCGTAAGCGTCAGGCGAAGAAGGGAGGGAAATAATATGGCACTGACCCGTGATTTCAGGACAACCATCGCTGCTCGCGTTGAGCGAGACCCGGCATTCGCCAAGGCAATGCTAGATGAGGCGGTTACGCTGTTCCTCAATGGCGAGCCGGACAGCGCCCGAGTGATGCTGCGCGACTTGGTAAACGCCACGGTCGGGTTCGAAACGTTAGCCGAAGAGACCGGACGGCCCAGCAAGAGCTTACATCGCATGCTGTCCTCATCCGGTAATCCTGGCATGGATAATCTGGCGGCCATCCTTGGTGCCGTGCGCAAGGCGCTGAAGGTCAACCTGGAAGTGCATACGATCAGCGCCGCCTAAGTCGGGCGCGCTGCACGAAAAAATAGCCACTGGGTTGGAATTTCTCCCTCTTCTCTCAATCCAGCCGTCTTTCAGCGGCTCGTCTGAATCGGTTATCTACCAACCTCAAACTGCAGTTCGAAGCTGCAGTTCGAAGCTTTAGTCGTCGATGTCGTAGCTTACTTCGACTAGCCGCTACTCGCTTTGATGTACCACTACTCGCCTTGGCGCAAGGGTTCCGTCGGCCGGGAGGCTCCGGATCGCTACGTTGGCTTGCTCCCGCCGATATGCGATAAAACCGAATCAGTCGAGAACAGGATCGGATTCGCAATGAAAACCATCGGCGTACTGGGCGGCATGAGCTGGGAGTCCACGCAGAGCTATTACCGTCTGCTTAACGAGGGCGTGCGCGACCGTCTCGGCGGGTATCATTCGGCGAAGATCGCGATGGTGAGCGTCGACTTTGCCGAGATCGAGGCGCTGCAGCAGAGTGGTGATTGGGATCAGGCAGGGGAGGCGCTGGCGCAAGCGGCTCGTCAGGTCGAAGCCGCGGGTGCCGAATGCCTGCTGCTGGCGACCAATACCATGCACAAGGTAGCCGGTGCGATCGAGTCGGCGCTGAGCATCCCTTTTCTCCATATCGCCGATGGCACCGGTTCACGATTGCGCGCCTATGGCATCGATCAGGTCGGCCTGCTGGGAACACGCTTCACGATGGAGCAGGATTTCTATCGAGGCCGGTTACTCGACGAGCATGGCGTTTCCTGCCTGGTGCCGTCTCGGGAAGATCGGGATAGCGTTCATCGAATTATCTTCGAAGAACTGGTCCACGGCGTGATCAATGAATCGTCGCGACAGGTTTATCAGCAGATCGTCGCCAGGCTACAGGCGCAGGGCGCGCAAGGCGTGATTCTGGGGTGTACGGAAATTGCGTTGCTACTGCGGCAGCAGGATTGCGATCTGCCGCTTTATGATACGACCGCGCTGCATGTGGATATGGGATTAAAATTGGCGTTGGGCGAGTAGCCAATCCGAGTGAATCTCGGCGGTCTCAATGACCAAGCGCAACACGTGACCCATCAGGTACGGTGTTGCCATGAACCACTGCTATCGCCATCTTTCTGCTGAAGACCGGGCCGCCATCATGATGATGCGAGCCACGCATTCGAT
>NZ_JBQXYB010000031.1:0-4549 GCF_052645315.1 Salinicola sp. V024 | reverse complement strand
GGGTATCCGGATTATCTGGTTGAAGGTGCCTGCCAGCCCCTCCAAGTGCTTAGTCCCGCCAGAAGGTTGATAGATCGACGCCGAAGTTCTTCTCGGGCTCAGGCAGATCCATGCTGTAGGTCATGGTGGCTCTGCCCAGGAATGGGGATTCCTTAGTCTGCGGAGATTTCTTCTTGTGCTTGGTGGTATACAGCATCCGCGCTCTCATCACCTCGAATGAGTAGCCACGGCCATCACGGTTCTTGTCCTTGGCCAGGCGATTAATCGACTCCGTAAAGGCGTTGGTGATCGGGGTGTCGGTCTCAAAGTAGGTCAGCATCTCTTCTCGCCAGCCACTGACGGCGCTGACGAGATCCTTCCAAACCTCCTTCTGGCCCTGCGGGATGTCGTCAATCCAGCGTGCCAGCGCCTTCTCGGCATCACGCCGGGTGGTGATGTCCCAGATGTGGTAGAACCGCTCCTTGTGCTCGTAGGCCGCAAGGAGCTGGGGGAAAGCCCCTGTCCATGTCTCCATGATGAGCCGCTCGCGGTCTGAAACGTCGTGAGCACGCTTCAGCAGGATCTTCCTATCACCCTTGAGCGTTCGCCGCTGGTTTGCCTTCAGGTCCTTCCTGAGTCCCTTGCGGACCCTCTCCATAGCATCGTTGGCCATGCGCACCACATGGAACTTATCGACTACGATACGGGCCTGTGGTAGCACCGTCTGGACGGCTCGCCGGTAGGGCTTCCACATGTCCATGCTGACGATCTCCACTTGGTGGCGGTCGGTCATATTCATTAGCCGCCTTGTCACCGCATCCTGCTGGCGACCGGGCAGCAGATCCAGCAGGGTGCGCTCTTCCAGGTTGGTCAGGATGCAGCGGTAACGGCGGTTCAGGTAAAGCTCATCGATGCCCAGGCAGCGAGGTGTTTCGAAGCGGTGCCAGGCGGCTAGGAACTCGGCCTTCGTCTTGAAGATCTCGCGGACGGTCTTTTCGTCGAGGCCCGTGGTATCGGCGATGTAGGCGTAAGGATGGTTGAAAGCTTCCTTCTCGACGTGGTGGTACAACCTTCGTGTCATTCGGTGGTCGTCATCCATTTCCGGTAGCCCGGGCCGGAACGTCTTCCCGCACGCCCGGCAGTTATAGCGACGACGAACCACCCAGAGGGTGACCCGCTTCCCATGAATGGGCAGGTCACGATAAGCGACATCTCGCTTGCCGAATCTGACAAGCTCACTCTCTACGCCGCATTTTTCACAGGCCACAGGGACCGGCGCTTCAACCTGAAAATGGAGATCATGCTCTTCCATCTTGGTGCCTAGGACGTGGTACTCGGGAAGGTGAAGGATGTTGTCGGGCAAGCTGATCATGCAAACTTTCCTTGTCGAAATGGTCCATAGATGATCGCGACTCTTTGACAGAGGTGTTTTCTACGAACTGAAGGTGAGTTACTCCCTTGAGTCTTCTGCTTCTCTGAGCCCTTCATGCAATGACGCAATTAGCGGGCAAGTGATATTGCCTTGTTGTGCATGGCATCGGTCGACCATTTCGCTCAGCACCTTCTCAATTCTTTCAAGCCTGTCGATCTTCTCGCGGACGTCCCCTAACTTGTGCTCTGCCAGAGCGCTGGCTTCTTGACAGTGGGTGCCATCTTCCAGCCGAAGTAAGTCGCTGATCTCATCCAGACTAAAGCCCAGCTGCTGCGCCGTTTTCACGAACGTCAACCTGTCGATATCGGCGGCACTATAGCGTCGAATGCCTCCGGGAGGTCGTTCGGGCTCCGATAGTAGCCCTCGCCGCTGGTAATAGCGGATTGTCTCTACATTGACACTGGCCGCCTTGGCCAGGCCGCCAATGGTCATGGTGTCCGCCACTTTATCTTCGTGTCTCTTCATGATGCTTGACTCCGTACCAAGCTACGGAAGTAACCTTATCGTAGCTACCCCCATCCTGAAAGGAGAATCGTCAATGCGGACATCTAAAACGGGTCGAGGGCCCCTGGCCGCCGGAGGGGTCGCGGCCCTCCTGGCCTCGGCGTGTTGCCTCGGCCCGCTGGTTCTGATCACGCTGGGCGTTTCTGGCGCCTGGATCAGCAACCTGACAACGCTGGAGCCCTATCGCCCGTTCTTTATCGGCGTCGCGCTGGTGGCGATGTTCTTCGCTTGGCGTCGTGTCTTTCGACCAGTGGAAAAGTGCCAGCCGGGAGAAGTGTGTGCCGTGCCACGGGTTAGGACGGGCTACAAGGCGATCTTCTGGCTCGTATCGCTGCTGGTGCTGATCGCTCTGGTGTTCCCCTACGTCTTGCCCCTGTTCTATTGAAAGGAGATCTACCATGAAAGCTCGTTTCGCCTTAATCGCGCTACTCGTCCTGTTCAGCACGCCCGCCTTAGCGGCCCTGCAGACTGCGACGCTATCGGTCCCTGGCATGACCTGTTCGGCCTGCCCGATCACCGTCAAGGCCGCTCTCAACCGGGTGGAGGGTGTGACCTCTGTGGATGTTCGTTATGAAGAACGCGATGCGACGGTCACCTTCGACGATGCGAAAACGACCGTTGAGGCATTGACTCAAGCCACGACCAACGCCGGCTATCCGTCCACGCTAAAACAATCTCAGGAGAAACAGGAGTAACCATGGCAAACCCCAAAACTCTGTTGCGGGTGAGCGTCATCGGCACGGTGCTGGTCGCCCTGTGCTGCTTTACCCCAATACTGGTGGTTTTGCTGGGAACCTTAGGCCTGGCAGCCCTCACCGGCTATCTCGACTACGTGCTTTTGCCCGCACTGGTCTTTTTCATTGGCCTGACCTGCTATGCCGTCTGGCGTAAAAAGAAACACGACGCCTGCTGCGATAGCGCTTCAACCAAGGAGTAACGTTTATGAGTGACAACAACCTGCACATTGCGGTGATTGGCAGCGGTGGCAGTGCCATGGCTGCGGCCCTGAAAGCGACGGAGCGCGGTGCCCGGGTAACGCTGATTGAGCGCGGCACCATCGGCGGAACCTGCGTCAACATTGGTTGCGTACCGTCCAAAATCATGATCCGGGCGGCGCATATCGCCCATCTTCGCCGGGAAAGCCCGTTTGACGACGGTCTGAGCGCCCAGGCACCGATGGTGAATCGTTCAGCCCTCCTGGCTCAGCAACAAGCCCGGGTGGAAGAGCTGCGCGAGTCCAAGTACCAGAGTATTCTCAATGACAATGCCGCGATTACCGTCCTCAAGGGCGAGGCGCGGTTCGTGGACGAACGCACTCTGACGGTTACGTTCAACGACGGCGGCGAGCAGACAGTGAGCTTTGAGCGGGCCTTTATAGGCACCGGCGCAAGACCCGCAGAACCGCCTGTTCCGGGGCTGTCCGAGACTCCCTATCTCACGTCCACCAGTGCGCTGGAGCTGGATCACATTCCCGAGCGCCTAGTTGTGATCGGTGCCTCGGTGGTGGCCATCGAGTTGGCCCAGGCCTTTGCCCGCCTTGGCAGTCGGGTCACCATTCTAGCCCGCAGCCGGGTGCTGTCGCAGGAAGACCCGGCGGTGGGTGAAGCCGTGGAAGCGGCCTTCCGTCGCGAGGGCATCGAGGTGCTCAAGCAGACCCAGGCAAGTGAGATTACCCACGACGGCCAGGTGTTCACCCTCCAAACCAACGCCGGCACCTTGGAGGCGGAGCAACTGCTGGTGGCCAGTGGCCGCACACCCAATACCGAGAACCTGAACCTGGAGGCCGTCGGCGTGGCTACCGAGCGCGGCGCGATCCGGATCGACAACCACCTGCAAACGACCGCGTCCGGCATCTATGCAGCAGGGGACTGCACCGATCAGCCCCAGTTCGTCTACGTGGCTGCCGCCGGTGGCAGCCGGGCAGCCATCAACATGACCGGCGGTGACGCCAGCCTCGACCTCAGCACCATGCCCGAGGTGATCTTTACCGATCCACAAGTGGCCACCGTCGGTCTGTCCGAGACAGAGGCCCAGGCTCAGGGATACGACACCGACAGCCGCACCCTGACCCTCGATAACGTGCCCCGGGCCCTGGTTAACTTCGATATCGGGGGCTTCATCAAGATGGTCGCTGAGCGTGACAGCGGACGATTGCTGGGTGTCCAGTCCGTCGCGGGCGAAGCTGGTGAGCTGATCCAGACCGCCGTCATGGCGCTGCGTGCGCGCATGACCGTGAACGACATTGCCGATGAGCTATTCCCGTACCTGACCATGGTGGAGGGACTCAAGCTCTGTGCCCAAACCTTCACCAAGGACGTCAAGCAGCTGTCTTGCTGTGCTGGGTGAACGATATGAGCGTAACCATGGTGACGCCCCAAGGCGGCACCATGGGTGTTGAGCATAGACACCACAGAGAGTCCTGGCATGATGAACACGACACTACCCGATTGCGGGATGATGGGGGCGATGGGCTGGATAATGCCAGTGATAGGAACTGCCCTACTATTGCTGCTGGTCCTGGGCATCGCCTGTTTGGTGAAGTATCTACTCTTTAGCAAGTGAGCGTACTGAG
Source organism: Salinicola sp. V024 (assembly GCF_052645315.1). NCBI lineage: Bacteria > Pseudomonadati > Pseudomonadota > Gammaproteobacteria > Oceanospirillales > Halomonadaceae > Salinicola > Salinicola sp. V024. The sequence goes on along the minus strand of NZ_JBQXYB010000031.1, from coordinate 62 downwards.
CGAGCCATCAACCAGCTAATCCGTTGTGGATTGATCTTGTCGGCAACCTTTCTACCTCGCAT
>NZ_JBQXYB010000030.1:0-4599 GCF_052645315.1 Salinicola sp. V024 | reverse complement strand
AACACAAGGCCTCGCCAGACGTTGGACTGGCGAACCCCACTGGAAGTCTACGCCGAGGTGCTCAAGAAATCCGTCGGCGGACCGAGCACCCTTCAATAGCGTTGCACTTGGAACTTGAGACCGCCGAGATTCCGGAATGTACGAATAATATTGACGTTGCTCGAGACGGCATTGAAGCAAAAGAAAAACTAAAAGGTAAGTTTTATGATTTAATGGTTCTTGATATCGCCTTGCCCCTATCATCCGATCAAGACCCCGATCCAATGGGTGGCGTGAAGTTGCTTGAAGAATTAGCTGAAAGGGATGTCTTTAACAAACCGCGAGAAGTAATTGGCCTAACGGCGTTTAATGATATCAGAATAAGATCAAACGAAAAGCTAAGTAATCATCTTTGGCAAGTGCTACAGTATGACATAGCTTCCAATGAATGGCTCGAGCGAATTAAAAGGAAAGTATACCATATATTGGAAACGAAAGGTGCTGCTGAAGCTTTGAAAGAATATGAATATGACGTTTGTATAATAACTGCGTTGAAAGAGCCAGAGCTTAAAGCCGTGCTTAACTTGCAGTGGAACTGGCAGTTAATAAGTGATGATAGTGATCCAGCGGACTATTACAAAGGTAATGTGTTTTCATATGATGGATCTAGTTCATATTCGGTTGTGGCGGCTTGTGCTCCTAGAATGGGAATGACTGCATCTTCCATTTTGGCCACTAAAATGATATTAAAGTTCAAGCCAAGATACGTGGTTATGGCTGGTATAACTGCAGGGGTTAGAGATAAGGTCAATTTGGGTGACGTTGTAATTGCTGACCCAAGCTGGGATTACGGTAGTGGTAAGCAAACGTTAAGTGATGAAGGCTCACACTTTCACGCAGCCCCTAATCAAATATCTTTGGATCCATTTATCAAGTCAAGGGCTTCTAAGTTAAGCTCGGATAAAGAGTTTTTGTCTGAGTTGGCGAAATATTGGCCAACGGATCTACCCAATGTTGTCAAAGTTCACATTGGCCCGGTCGCTTCCGGTGCAGCTGTATTAGAGGATACAGCGCTGGCTAAGCATATTCAAAGCCAGCATCGAAAATTGATGGGTATCGAAATGGAGACCTATGGGGTTTATGCCGCGTGTCAAGACTCTCCTCTACCGCAGCCTAAAGCTATATCTCTAAAATCCATATGTGATTTTGCGGATTCTGATAAAAATGACACTTACCAAGAATATGCGGCTTACACTAGCGCTTCGGCAGTAAAAATGCTTGTAGAAAGGTATTTGTTTAGTTAGTAAGTATTTTGATGCTGCCAGTTGCTTCCATCGCAGGCGCTTTAATGCTTGTCTTGGATCTTCTTATCATAACTCGCGCCGCCATCTTCTTGGGTACACAGGACGTCTACTACGCCGTGCGTGAAGTCTACGGCAAACCGTCGGTTCTAGGCGAGGTTGATGGCGAATTGGGAGGTGCTGACTGCCTGCTGCTATGCCACTTACGAGGGCGACGCAAAGCAGCGCGGTTTTCAGAACACACTGTGAACGATCGGCTTTAAGGTGAAGCTAAATCCGTTCATCCAGCGCGCGGACGGTTCCACTAGGGAAAACTTTACCCTGCTAGCGCTGAAGATTTGTAAGGTGTATGACAAGCGCGTCGAGGTCTACGGCTTGCCCAAGCTCACCGCCCATTCCCTCATCAATGCCGCGAGCCAGTTCATAACGATCGAGGGCGACTGCTGGTGGATCGATGAGCTGATGGGCGTGCTATCTGCGAGTCGCCGTCAAGCACCCTTGCGGCTCAAGGTATTTTCGCAATACCAACTATCCGGAAGTTCCGGATAGTTCGGCTCTCGTTAGATCACGAATGTCCGCGATGACCTGGTCCACGGCTGTAATCCTGCATCAGCACGGCCTAGCAACTCCTCTCCCTGACGTCTAGCCGCGCGAACGAAGGCGGTTGGGGATTGACCGAGAACCTTACGAAACATGCTGGAGAAGGCGCCGGGGCTGTCGTAGCCGAGTTCCAGCGCGGTTCGGGTAACGGAGCTGCCTGCTAGCAGTCTGGGAACGGCGGCCATCAGGCAGGCTTGTTGGCGCCATACGGCAAACGACAGGCCGGTCTGCTGACGGAACAGACGATTGAAGGTGCGTTGGCTGCGATGTAGTTGCCGCGCCCAGTCTTCGGGCAGGCTATGGATATGCGGCTGGCCGAGAAAGTCTCTACACAGGCTGGCCAGTTCGGGATCCCGGGGCAAAGGCGCAAACAGTGGCAGCGATGGCGCCAGTTGCAGCTCGCACAGCAGGAGTTGGGCGAGGGCGCCATCGCGACCGCTCTCGTCATAGAGCGCGGGCATGTTGGCGGAGGCCAGCAGCAGATGATGCAGCAGCGGCGACACGACCAGCACTTCGCAACCGGGGGAGTTACGTGGCGCCGCAATCGGTTCGATATACAGGCTGCGAGTACTGACGCCGTTCATCCGCACCCGGTGGCGCTTGCCTGCCGGCAACCAGACACCGCTGTAGGGCGGTACCATCCAGGTGCCGTCATCGGTATTCACTTCCATCAAGCCTGTCATGCCGTAGAGAAACTGGGCACGACGATGGATGTGAAAGTCGAGCAGGGTGCCAGGGCTGTAGTCGGTGCCGATGGCCACGATGGGCCGGGCGACATGATCCACGTCCGCCAGGAGAGTATTGCGCATTTGAACTCAGTGTGGCCGAAACACGACGATTATTGGTCAACGGGCGAATGTGACCTTCCCCCTAGTTTAGGTCCGCTATCAATGTAAGAAACCGCTCCTCATGCGCACTGCTCGGTATATGCTACCGGCGGTAAATAACCCAGTGAACTGTGCAGTCTGATATGGTTGTAGTGGGTCCTCCATTGCGTGATTTCGTGTCGTGCATCCGCCAGGCTCAGGAACCAATGCTGGTTGAGACAGCCGTCCCGGAACTTGCCGTTGAAGCTTTCGATGAACGCATTCTGCGTCGGCTTGCCCGGCTGGATGAAGGCCAAGGTCACCTTTCCGCTCACGCGCTCAGAAGAACATCGCCTTGCTGGTCAGCTCCGGCCCGTTATCGCAGACAATCGAGGCCGGCAGGGAGCGCTGTTGTGCGATCTCGTCCAGGAACCGAGCCAAGCGACGGCCGGAAATGGACGTATCTGCCAGTTGGCCGACACACTCCCGGCTAAAGTCTTCACGATGTTCAGCACGCGGAAGCGACGCCCCGAGGCCAACTGATCCGAGACGAAGTCCAGCGACCAGCGCTGGTTGGGGCAGTCCGGCAGTGGCATCGGTGCCCTCGACCGGATCAGCCGCTTGCGCCGTCGGGTCCGGACCTGGAGGCCTTCCTGACGCAACAGTGCATGCAGCAGCAGGTAGCCGTAGCGGGGATAGCAGGTCGCCAAGCTTGCGGGTGTGCCCGAAGCGGCGCGTCGTCTCGCGATATCGCCTAGTACCGAGCCACTGATCTTGCCAGGCCCAATAGTCGACAGGCACCTCGCTGGCTGAGCCAGCCGCCTGTCACCAGGTGCTTCACCGCACGCCGCTTCGCTTCGGGCGTCACCACTTTCCCGAGACGATCTCCTTGAGCGCGGCATTTTCGAGGACACTCTCCGCCACCAGCTTCTTCAGCCGGGAGTTCTCGGTCTCCAGCTCGCGTAGGCGCTTGGCCTCCGAGACCTCCATGCCGCTGTACTTGGCTTTCCAACGGTAGAGGGTCTATTTGGTCACGCCGTTCTGCCGGGCTAGCTCGGCAACCGAGACGCCGCGCTCGTTAGCCTTGAGGATGCTGATGATTTGCTCTTCGGTATATCGGTTACGCTTCATCGCGAGATCTCCTGCTATCAGGATAAACGTAGCAGAAATCTCACATTGAGGCTGGACCGGTTTTCGGGGGAAGGTCAATCCGTCGGTGGGCAGCAAGGGCGACAGCTACGATAATGTACTGGCCGAGGCCATCAAGGGTCTGTACAAAGTGGAATTGATCCATCGGTGCGGTCCTTGGAAATCCATGGAATCCGTGGAGCCGGCCACACTGGAGTGGGTGTTCTAGTTCAACCACCAGCGACTGATGGGGCCACTGGGGTATATCCCGCCGGCAGAAGCTGAGGCAAACTACTACCGGCAGTTAGACAGTCAGGCCACTATCACAGTCTGACTTAAACCAACTAGCCTCTGCGAAACCCGGGGCGGTTCACCGCGTATGGCGTTCACCATCTTCGTATAATGCCAAAATATCGGAAACTGCGCGGTTACATGGCGTCGCAATTCCTAACTCGCGCCCATAAGTGGCGACTGCACCTGACAGCCAAGCTACTTCCAAACGGTTGCCATTAGCGAGATCATGCGCCATTGAAGCACGCATATCGTATGGCAAGCTATCACAGAATTCGAGCCGGTCGTCAGCAAAACCATAAGGCAAGTTGACACCACGAGCCCGCCCTATTTCAACGACCTCATTCATTACTTCGTAAAGGAAGGTTGGCGGTCTCAATGACCAAGCGCAACACGTGACCCATCAGGTACGGTGTTGCCATGAACCACTGCTATCGCCATCTTTCTGCTGAAGACCGGGCCGCCATCATGATGATGCGAGCCACGCATTCGAT
>NZ_JBQXYB010000029.1:0-6624 GCF_052645315.1 Salinicola sp. V024 | reverse complement strand
TCGGTAGGTTTCCAGCCATTGGTGTACGGTGGACTTATCCAGGCCATGCTGGCGAGCGACATCCCTCTGACTGACGTCCTCACGTAAACACTGCTGAACAACCCGCAGCTTGAAGCTCTCGTCGTATCTCGCCATCAAAAACACCCCGAAGGTTGGATGGGTGTCCAACTTTCGGGGTGCAGTTCACCCGAAAAAATGGGCAGCGGCTTTTTTGTCGGTGACCGGCCATCAACCTTGTCGATGGCGATCGACCAGGGGGCGCAGCAGGGCGTCGACGTGGCATAACAACTCCGAGGGGGGCTCTCTGCGCCGACTGCATAAAATCGGCGAGGTAATGTGCCCCTCGGCCAAGGGCACATAGGCAATATCGTCGCGCTGCAGGCGCTTGACCTGCTCGGGGACTAGGGTGAAGCCCATCTCCGATGCCACCAGACCGATTGCCGTCTGGAGCTCATTGGCTTCCTGAATGACCGTTACCTTGAGCCCACGGCGACGAAACAGGCCCAGCACGACATCGGCGTAACTCGGTCGCGGCGTGCCGGGATAGACGATCAGCGGCACCTCGGCAAGCTGGGCCAAGGTCGGCGGCGACTGCGCCAGAGCATGACCGCGGGGAAGGGCGGCAATGATCGGCTCGTCGAAGAGCACCTCCTGCTCGACCTCGGGATCATCGATGCGCAGCCGGCCGAAACCGATGTCGATGCGTCCGGCCTTCAACGCCTGCACCTGCTGGATCGTGGTCAGTTCGCTCAGCGTCAGTTCGATGTCCTCCTTTTGTCGCAACTGGCGGATCAGCACCGGCAGCTCGCTGTAGAAGATCGAGGGTACGAAGCCGATGCCAAGCAACTGCTTGCCGCTGCGCGCCAGGCGACGGGTCGCGGCGACGGTGGTGTCCACCTTCTCGAGAATCTGCAGAGCATGTTCGTAGAAGAACTGCCCGGTGGGCGTCAGGACCAGGCCACGGGTATGACGCCGGAACAGCGCCGTACCCAGCTCCGCTTCCAACTGCTTGATCTGCCGGGTCAGAGGCGGCTGTGCCATGTGCATTCGCTGGGCCGCACGGGTCAGGTTGAGTTCCTCGGCGACCGCGCAGAAGTAGCGTAAATGGCGCAATTCCATAATACCTCCTGAGTATGGCAAGGCACCCAAACGATATTGGTTTCCGCAGTGGCCGGCAATCAGACTGTCATCAATCGTTCACTGTCTTGTCGGAATCGCCATGCCCGCCACCATCGCTTCTATCGAAACCCTGCTGGTCGACCTGCCGACGATTCGGCCGCACAAGCTGTCGATGGCCACCATGGCCTGCCAGACCTTGGTGCTCGTCCGCCTGCGTGACTCCGACGGCCTCGAGGGGCTGGGCGAGGCGACGACCATCGGCGGCCTGAGCTATGGCCCGGAGAGCCCGGAAAGCATCAAGTGCAACATCGACGCCTACCTGGCGCCGTTGCTGATCGGCCAGTCGACGGCCAACCTCAACGCCCTGCGGGCACGCATGCAGCGTCACGTCAAGGCCAACGGTTTCGCCAAGTCGGCGCTGGAAACGGCGCTGCTCGACCTGCAGGGCAAGCGCCTCGGACTGTCGGTGGCCGAGCTGCTGGGCGGCGCCCGTCAGACGCACCTGCCGGTGTTGTGGACCTTGGCCAGCGGCGACACGCAACGCGACATCGACGAAGCGTTTCAGCGGCTCGACGATCGTCGCCACTGCGACTTCAAGCTCAAGATCGGCGCCAACGGCGTGGATGACGACGTGCGTCATGTGAGCGCCATCAAGGCAGCCGTGGGCGAGCGTGCCGGTATCCGCGTCGACGTCAACCAGGCCTGGGACGAAGCCACGGCAGTGCGCGGCATTGCCGCGCTGGAAGACGCCGGCATCGCGCTCGTCGAACAGCCGACTCCCGCTCGGCAGCATGCCGGCTTGGTGCGCCTGGCCGAGCGCTTCATCGTGCCCATGCTCGCCGACGAGGCCGTCAATGATGCCATCGATGGCTTCAATCTGGCGGCATCCGGCTTCAGCGGTGCCTTTGCCCTCAAGATCGCCAAGGCCGGCGGCCCGCTCGGCGCCCTGGAACTCGCCAGCGTCGCCCAGGCCGCCGGTATCGGCCTCTATGGCGGCACCATGCTGGAAGGCACCATCGGCACTACTGCCGCTCTACATGCCTGGGCAACCTTGGCCCCGATGGCCTGGGGTACCGAGATGTTCGGTCCTCTACTGCTCAAGGACGACATCGTCGTCGAGCCGCTGCACTACCACGAGTTCGGGGTCGAGCTGCCCAAGGGCCCGGGGCTGGGCGTCACGCTCGATGAGGACAAGCTGGCCTTCTATCGCCGCAAGGACGATTGAGCCAAGACCACATACAGCGAAAACAGGAGGATAGACGATGCTGTTCAAGGTCGAGATGACCGTCAAACTGCCACCCGACATGCCGGTCGAGCAGGCCAACCGCATCAAGGCGACAGAGAAGGAGTACTCCCAGCAACTGCAGCGTCAGGGCAAGTGGCGACATCTATGGCGGGTCGCCGGTAGCTACGCCAACGTCAGCATCTTTGACGTAGAAGACAACGCCGAGCTGCAGGCACTCATCAGCGGACTGCCGTTGTTTCCCTACATGGAGATCAGCGTCAGCCCACTGTGTCGGCATCCGTCGTCGATTCGTGACGACGATAGCTGAGCGAACACGCCAGCTCACTACCCACCATCATAACAATGAGGTAATCACCATGGTCATGAAAATCGCCAACTCACCCGAAGTCACCGACTTCCTGAAAACCGTCAGCGGCTTCGATACCCGCGGTGGCGACGAGCGCTTCAAGCAGATCGTGCACCGTCTGCTCACCGACCTGTACCAGACCATCGAGGACTTCGATATTCGCCCCGAGGAGTTCTGGGCGGCGGTGAACTACATCAACGAACTCGGCACCAGTAAGGAAGCCGGTCTGCTGGCTGCGGGGATGGGCTTCGAGCACTACATTGACATGCGCCTGGACGCCGAGGACGAACAGGCCGGTCTGGCCGGCGGCACGCCACGTACCATCGAGGGCCCGCTCTATGTCGCCGGCGCACCGCTATTCGAAGGCTTCGCGCGTATGGATGACGGACGCGACGACGGCAAGGTGATGTGGCTGGAAGGCCAGGTACGTGATGTCGACAGCGGACAGCCGATTGCCGGTGCCATCGTCGATGTCTGGCACGCCAACACACAAGGCAACTACTCCTATTTCGATAGTTCGCAATCGGAATACAACCTGCGCCGGCGTATCGTCACCGACAGCGAGGGCCGCTATCGGGCGCGCAGCATCGTGCCTTCCGGCTACGGCTGCCCGCCGCAGGGCCCCACGCAGGCGCTACTCGACGAATTGGGGCGGCACGGCCAACGTCCGGCGCACATTCACTTCTTTGTCTCCGCGCCCGGCTATCGCCATCTGACCTCGCAGATCAACCTGTCCGATGATGAGTACCTGCATGACGACTTCGCCTATGCAACGCGTGATGAGCTGATCGCGGATATTCGCGATATCGACGACCTGACCGAGATCGAGGCACGCGGTCTGGAAGCACCGTTCGCCGAAGTCACGTTCAACTTCGAGCTCAAGCAGACCGACAGCCCCACATTGCAATCGCGGATCAAACGCCCTCGTGCCAATGAAAACGAGACTCAAGAAAGCCAGTTGGCGGGTGCAGCTAAAGTTTAACTATCAAGATTGATCTTTTAGTAGTTGGAGGATCCTTTTATTAGGCTCTCCTCCAAATAAAAAATGAGATTTTGTTCATGGCTACACAGCGAATTGGTGGTCTTGAAAAAGACTCCCGAAACGTAGTAGCTCTATTTTAAAATAATTGTCGCTTATAAGATATTGAGCATAAATATATATTACAAATAAATAACTTTAGTGCCGCTAATTATATTTTATAGGCAGGAGGAATAACATGCAGTTTCACGTTTCAAGCTATGAGACCGGTGATCCTTTGGCCATGCCTGTAGAAGGGGTCGGGATCGATCGTTCTGAGGATCTTCCAGAGAGCATGGATGTTCTCATAGTTGGTAGTGGGCCGGCCGGTTCTATCATCGCAGCACAGCTTTCACGATTCCCGCATGTCAAAACACGCATGATCGAACAGCGTGGTCATCGTTTGGAATTGGCAAACGCCGATGGTGTCCACTCTCGAACCATGGAAACGTTCCAAGCATTTGGGTTCGCGCATGAAATTGCCGCAGAAGCTCATACGATTACCGATATGGCATTCTGGAAGCCCAATCCTGATAATTCCCAGCATATCGTTCGGGATATGAGCGTTCGAGAACTTCCGACGGAGTTCAGTGAGTGGCCCATGATGCTGATTACCCAAGTTCGGATAATTGATCATTTCAATCGCTTCATGAAGAATGCTCCTACCCGGATGAAGCCCGATTACGGATATGAATTTGTCGACTTTGAGGTTTCCGAGGATCAGGACAGCGAGTACCCAATCAACGTTACACTACGCCACTCGGCAGGCCTCAATGAGGGCCAGAAAGTTCGAGTCCGCACTAAATATGTGGTTGGTGCAGACGGTGCGAGGAGTAAAGTTCGCAAGTCACTAGGTTACAGGTTGAGGGGTGGCCAGGCCAACCATGCCTGGGGCGTCATGGATATTCATGCCGACACCGATTTCCCGGACGTGCGCAAAAAATGCACCATCAAATCCGGCACGGGTCGTACTATCCTGCTTATCCCAAGGGAAGGGGGATTCCTGTTTCGCCTCTATGTAGACCTGGGAGAAGTCCCAGAAGGGAATGGTCAAGCCGTCCGTAAAACTCCACTTGAGGATGTGATTGTCCAGGCTCAGGAAATCATGCATCCATATAAGCTTGATGTGAAGAATGTGGTGTGGCACTCGATCTATGAAGTCGGCCACCGCGTATCAGATCACTTTGACGACCGAGCTTCAGACAAGACCGAAAGTGACGCCCCCCGTATATTTATTACGGGTGATGCCTGTCATACTCACTCAGCCAAAGCAGGTCAGGGCATGAACGTTTCCATGCAGGATGGCTTCAATCTTGGCTGGAAGCTTGGCCATGTGCTCTCCGGCAACAGCCCTAAAGGACTTCTACGAACCTATGCTGAGGAACGTAAGGACATCGCGCATCGTCTCATCGAGTTCGATAAACGGTGGTCCAGCCTCATGGCTCAGCCAAGTGATGAATTTCAAGACCCTCGCGAACTCGAAGAGTTCTACTCCCAGCACGCGGAATTCAATGCTGGCTATCTTACAGAGTACGAGGAGTCTATGATCACTGCCGATGATAGACACCAACAGTTAGCTGATGGATATCCGGTGGGGCGTCGTTTTAAATCTGCACAGGTAGGTCGTGTATGTGATTTGGTGCCAACCCATCTCGGGCACCATCACACGGCTGATGGTCGCTGGCGTGTCTATGTGTTTTCGGATTCAGCGGTTCCTGGTGAGTCTCGAGTACTGAAAAATTGGGCAGGCTGGGCGCAGGGTTCGCTGTCTCCTGAACTTTTCAACACAAAAGTAATTTATCAGCAGCCCCATACTGATTTCGATATGTCAGATGTGCCGTCCGCGTTCAAACCCCAAGTGGGGCGTTTCCAACTGACCGACATGGAAAATTCTTTTGGTATACTTGAGGATCATGACATCTTCGAAGAGCGTTCAATCTCCCGAAAGGGGGCTGTAGTGGTCGTACGTCCGGATCAGTATGTGGCTGGGGTTTTTCCGCTGGATACCACCCAAGAACTGGAATCCTTCCTCTGCGGCGTCTTCCCTGCGGTCCGTTCAGTAAGCATCACTTCTTGAGGTTAAAAAACTAGCGAGTATGTCAGTGGAGACTGGAGCTGGAGGGTTCCAGTCGTCACTGATTTTTCACAGCCAACATTACATAAAGCATCCGATTTACGATATTTTCCAGAATAAAGAGCTAGGCATGAACCGAGGTAGAGGCTAGGGTTTTCGACCAAATGGGGCTTAATATTAACGCCGTTGTTGTCGGCCTGAATTCAAGCAATAAGCGCAGCACCTGCGGTATCCACTGCGTCGGTCAGTACGATCCCCACACCACCACACCGGAGAGTGCAGGACCGTACCCATTACTTCTTCGCCACGCGACGCAATCACCGTGAAGAAGATGCCGAATACAACGCGCAGAAGATCAAGGCCATGCATGCCGCTTTCGAGGATGAGGACGTGCCGATCATCGAGGCGGTGCACAAGGAGATGAGGACGACGGATTTCTTCAGCCTCAACCCCGTGCTGATGAGCAATGATGTCGCCCCGGTAAAAGTTAGGAAGTTGCTCAACAAGCTGATCGCGCAGGAGCAGGAGAGGGGACAGAAAAAGCAGGAATCGGGAACGAAAGCCGGTAACGTGGCCTAAGGATATAGGCCACGTCACGCCGAGAAGCATGCCAGGCTAATGCATGAATGAATACGTCCCGCGCCGGAGAATCGGTACGGGGCGTACTTGACGACCATTAAAAAGCCGCTGTCCCTGAACTGACCCCATAAAGTTGGACGGTTCAATTAGTCGGCTCTCAAGGCCTGGGTCCTGTACTGCACAGGGCTCAGACCTTTTAGTGTCAGTTTGATGCGTTCGTGATTGTAGTAGTGGATGTAGTG
>NZ_JBQXYB010000028.1:0-7475 GCF_052645315.1 Salinicola sp. V024 | reverse complement strand
GAACACAAGGCCTCGCCAGACGTTGGACTGGCGAACCCCACTGGAAGTCTACGCCGAGGTGCTCAAGAAATCCGTCGGCGGACCGAGCACCCTTCAATAGCGTTGCACTTGGAACTTGAGACCGCCCATGTTCATCAGTGCGTCGATGCTCATTGCGATATCAGTTATAGCCATCTCTTTTACTTATTCACTTACATTCGCCATGCGTGCATATTGGAAGAGCACAGACTTTAGGACCCATTACCTAAACCTGTTTTGGGAAGAAAGAAAAATACTTGATCGGTTTATATTTCAGTCTTTAGAAAACAAGGACCTAATTCAAGTAACGTTGTCTTCACGAAAGTGCTACGTAGGTCTAATATCTAAGATACAAGAACCAAACGAAGAATCTACGGGGCATCAGCATATAAGTCTCATCCCCATTTTGAGTGGGTATCGCGACAAGGATAAGTTAAGCCTTATATTTTCAAACGAGTATCCTAAAATTCCTAGCCGAGATGTAATAAACTATAATGACATTGTTATAATACCAACCATTGAAATAGTAAGCATTAGTGGATTTGACCTTCAAATATATACTAAAACTGCGGACAACCTATCTGAAACTGATTTAAAAAAAGCTCATTGATTTACTCCTAAACTTTTCAAGCAGCCATTTTACGCTTAATCTTTCTAACAACAACCCCGCTTGATGACAGCATCTGTTTAGTAAATCATCTCGCTTCCTTCTATCTTTCCAGCTATGAGTTTTATCATCCAACTCAATTACTCTCACCACTCCCATCGAATCATTATCACAAATCACGAAATCAAAGTGCCACTGTGACACCTGCCGAAACAGAGCCATCCACTCGCGGCTTCGTTCTTTGTAGAGAGCGGTATTCGGCTGAATGACGTCGACCACCCGCACCTGACAGAATACGTAGTGAGTGTCGCCATATTTGTGCTGTAGGACTTTGAAAAGGATCTGCTCGGACTCAGTGAGTAACCGCCCTTTCTTCACATAGGCATCGCCAAGCTCTATCAACTCGGCAGCGGTCACTTTCGCCGGCCGTTTCTTTGCCTTGCCACGGTATCCCTTCTTGAACCCGCTAATCAGCGCCCAAGAGATCAGTTTCCTCGATAGGCTTTTTAGCGTTGCTAAGAAAGCGATACCTGAAATAACGAGCACAACAAACACAATAGCCACGTCCGTGACTAGATCGTTCAGCTGCATTTTTCCCCCGATGCCCGTTATTGCTTTTTATCTGTATTCCAGGTTCATCCGTAGATCCTTGGGATTCTTGAGCGTCTAGCGCGCCCTCTCCCTTGTCCCGCCCATCACTCGCTCCCTGTTCCCTGTTCCCTGTTCCCTGTTCCCTGATACCAGCGTGCGGCTACTCGCCCCGCGATCCTGTATCCGTTCCTGTCGGCTTGAGCCGATCTCTGGTCCGTTCTATCTCCGGACTCACCTGTCCCGCTTCCTCGATGGGCTGGTCATTCATTAGCAACATCGTGTACTGCAGATAAACAGCCGTGATTCCGCATCACCTTGAACGAAGGCTCGTTTCGTCCGTTCTCCACATTGATCAACGTCTGCGTCGGAATCCCTGTCAGGTCACAGAGCGCCTGACGACCAAGCCCTTCCGCCTCTCTAATTTCCCAGATTTTTTCGCCGATGGGGCTTAACGCGTATTCCATATGGGATACCCATTTGAGGCGTTCCAAAAGAGATACACCATAGGTCTACTTTTGTTTACATCAAACAAGAACATACCACAGCGAGCCAAAACGAGCCGATACGACAATGGAAAAGAATAGCGCGTCCCAGGCCCGGCCCTCGTGCCACTAATGACCAAAGAGCGCTTCTCGGAGCCAACAGGCCTCTTCTATAGCGCCATCAAGGTTTAGCTCTCGCTCGGCAACCTTCCGCTGTTTAAGATCGGCTATTACCACATAGTCAACGGCGGCTTCCTCCAGGCGGAATGCTTCGACGAGGAGGAATGGTCAAGAATTTTGTAACCTTAACCCAAGTTATCTTTACGCAATCACACGCGGGTGTAGCCTGCGCTGGCGAGTCGGGCAGCATGGGCAAGGAAGCCGGCACCTTCGGGAGGCATGGATTCGCCCCTGCTCGGCTCGCATCAGCTAAAAGCGACCATGAAAGCAGCACCAAGAGTTCCTTTGAGAGAACTCCCGCAGTCTTCAATGCCGTGACTGCACAAACCCGATCAAACCAAGAGTGCCAACACGCACCCTCGGCTTGTCGGTATTTTTTATGCCCGCGTCTCCGTTCCGCACAGGAGGCTCGCTCATGATCCAGGTCACGTTCGCCCCTCTCCTGCGGCACACGTTCGCCAGCCATTTCATGATTAACGGCGGCAACATTCTGGTGCTTCAAAGGATCTTGGGACATCAGTCGTTAGCGATGACCATGCGCTATGCGCACTTCGCACTCAACCACCTGTAGGAAGCAGTGAAACTCAATCCGCTGGCGCGGTTGACGCTTAACAGACACGCACAAAAAAACCGCCAAATTGGCGGTCTCTTGTAAGGCCAAAAAAGCCTTTTTAATCCAATCTCTAAGCTCTGGTGCCGACACCAGGAGTCGAACCCGGGACCTACTGATTACAAGTCAGTTGCGGGTTTTCGGCCGTGCAGCAAAACTGTTTGGTTCAGCTAACATAAAATTTTTAGCGCCACTCATGCAGAAACCTCTCCCTGCACTACATTGGCGCTATGAATCATGGCCAACCCCCACATGGATGTCAACCCACCCATCTTCATCGCGATAATTAGGAGGTGGAGGTTCCCCTCCCCCTCTGTCTGTTGATTCTCAAGCGACTATACCGGTGGCCTGGCGTTCAGGGCGCGACGCATGGATTCGACGTCGGGATGGACGTATTCCATCGTGGTGCGTATATCGGTGTGATTGAGTATATTTTGGGTGATGTGGATATTGCGCTCAGGGCTTTCCATGAGACTTGTCGCGAGGAAGTGACGGAAGCGGTGCGGAGACATCTTATAGCCTGTGAGATCCGAGAGGGCTTGAAAGAACCGCTCGACCTGCCAGGTATCCATCGTTGTACGTTTATGGCGATGACTGAATCGGTTCACATTGAATAGCTGGTCCTGTCTTTTAAAACCGGCATTATGCGCCGCCACGATTAACGTATGGAGATGCGGGTACAAACCATCAGGTATTGGGAGAATGCTCTCCGAGTGCGTTTTTGAACCCACTGCCGAGGCTCGAAAAACGCGCTTTTTGAGATTGACATCTCCCGCTTCCAGGTGAAGTAGCTGGTTTAGCCGAATCCCCGTATAGAAGAAAGTCTCCATCAGTGCCTGCCAAAACCAGGCCGGATGGATTTTCGATGCCTCCTCGTAGCAAATCTCATAACGGCGGCAAACGTCCAGAACCTCACGCGCGTAGCGGATCTGCAAGGGCTGGAGCGACTTCTTGGGCTGTTTTGGCTGTTTGACGGAAACCTCGCTAAAAGGGTTCTGAGTGCATGCGATCAGCTGATATTTTATCCCGAAGCTGTAGAGCGCCTTGAGATGGCGCGTGTAGTTATTCCAGCTGGATTCGGCTATGCCGTCCGGTTTATCCAGCGTGCGTATTATCGACACTCTCCACTCGATCACCATATGACGCGTGACCATACTGGGATAGGCTTCATGACCCAGATAGCGTCTGAATAACCGTACGACCGCGGTGTAGGTGCTGACGCTCTTGGGCCGAAGGTGCTTATCTGCTGCATAGCGGCTCAACAGCTCCAGAAACGACACATCATTCATCTAACTGTTCCCCTTCTCCTTTTGTGGTTTGCAGAGCCAATACCCAGTTGTCAGGCGGTATCTTCTGACTCACCTGTTGCGGATCCTTGATCAGGTACCCCTTCAGCAGTCGGGTCTTGTTCGGCCCCTCGACAGAAACGGTGTGTATGTTCTGTCCATGAGTCCTGACGTGCGCGCCCAGTTTCTGAAAACGTTTTTGAACCGTTTTCCACAGCTCTTCATTGCCCAGCACAACGTTACTGAAGCGCTTGAAGATCCCCGGGCTCACAAGGAAGTAGGTGCCGTCCACTGTATGAACGGGCGCATTGGTGTCATTGATGACGATCGAATGGTTTGCCAGACCCACCTTCAACCACTGCCAGAACTGCCCCCCGAGATCTGAATGATTATCATGCGCATCTGGTGTTTTAACAGATTTCACTGAATTTGGCCCGGATAAGTTGTCTGTTACTTTGCTTTCGCAAACCATGGATTCAATTGAGCTTTTCGGTTCGGACGTCCTGACTTCTGGAAAGAGCGCCATGATGTCGTCGTCGAGGGAAACATCCGATGAAGTGAAGCCACCCACTTGGGGACTAGGAGTAACAGATGAATTCTGCTTCTGCGGCTGCAGATCGCCGGTAACGTCAGCCTCGACAAGCTGATCCTTGCTCGGCTCGCTTTTTGTCTTCTGCGAGTTTTGGGGCTTATCAGCCGAGGCTTCCTCAGGAGCTCCGGCTCCCCGTACAGTCAATTCGCCATTGAATGACGCCGGCTTGCCCTCAACGCCCCAAATCAGCGTGGGTGGTACCTTGACCATGTTGAAAACCTGATTCCAGTCACCGTCAGTGATCTCACACTTCCAGACTGACTTGCCCTCGCTGACCTCCTCAATGAGACCGTGAGCCTGCAATTCGCCGTAGAGTCGGTTGAGGTCGGCCGGTATACTTTTGATCCCTTGGGCATAGAGGTGGGTCTTAAGCTCATTGACTACACGTGGCGATACCAGCCAGAGCGCTTCATCGGTGAGCCAGCCGGCCCCTCCCTTCTGGTTCAATTTGAACTGATCTTTGACCAGATAACGCAGCCCCTCGGCCAGCTTACGCTGGATGGACTCCGTCGGCGCAGATAGCGCCTGAACAGGATCGCCACCTAGCGCCTTGGCGACACTTGCCCGATCAGCCTGGTGGATCAACTCGGCAATAATGCCGCCTCGCTCGGTGTGACCGGCGATCGTGTACATCAGTAGTGCAAACAATCGGGGCTGGCTCATCAGCCAGTCCAATACCCTGCCCCCCAAAACTTGGTGCGCCAGCACTGGGTTGACGGCACTGTGGAGGTGGTATTCCCTCCCCGTGCGATAGCGAACGCGGTAAGGCTTAGGTATCACCCCATGCCACACGCGCCACTCGCTGCCGTCCTCGAGATGAATTTCGATGTCGACCAGCACCTTGGCCACGTCGTGCATCAACGAACCATAAATGATCGCTGCACTCCAAAGCTCGCCGGCGGAACTCTGATCCTCGGGCTTGGCATTGGGTGGCAAGAGGTGACGTTGCCGGAGACGAAGCCCGTAGCAGGCCATCTCGAGCGCGTGGTCGAGCATGCCTCCTGGATAGGCGTGGTGATGCGACTCGGAGGCCGGAAGCAACTGTACAAGCTCGGCATACCTTCCGATAGGAGCTAGTAGATACTCGTTGAATACTGGCTGCGTCAGGGACGTCGTGTCCCAGAGCAACTTGATCATCGATTGACGACGCGGGGTCGCGAGCAGCTCCCTACCGGTCTGAGGAAAGTGGAAACCCTCGGCGGCATTTGGAGTGTTGGCGGATCGCGCCAAGAGGCGTCGAAGCATTGGATTTCCTGAGACTATCGGGCTACAAGCTGATGTGACAGGGAATAAACGTCCAAGCGAAGGTAAAATGTTAAATCCAACGGCTAAGGTTTTTAGTTAGTATCTCCAATGAGAAAGCCATGACGACTAGGAACCACTGGAAAGCGGTATATCGAGAGAACGCACCGGGTAAAGTCAATTGATATCGTTCACAGCTGGATGAAGTTGGTTTAGCTCATCGAAGAGGCTGTCCTGGTCGTGGCACGCGAGTTCCTGAACACAAGGCTGTCACGCTCCAGCCTGCAACGCATGCTCAAACGGCGTGAGGTGCCGACACTGGCGGAACTGGCGGAATAGAGAAAGCCAATGGTCGCCACGCCTTAGAACTGGAGTGTCAGACGCATAATAGCGAAAATCGCCTGTTCAAGCCGGGGCGCCCACAGGCCAACGGGATGATCGAACGCTTCAATAGCCGTATCAGAGACGTGTTTGTAACGGGCCGCTATGAATCAAGCAAGGAGGACCTGGAATAGACGCTGAAACACTGCTGCTGGCAGTACAATTACCATAATCCGCAGAAGACGCTGCATCATCAATCAACGATAGCAGCGATGAAAGAACGGCAGACTAGACGGCCTGCATTATTGCACAGACGGGTAAGTAATCACTCGGACCCAACACGTAAGAAAAGGGTTCACTGCATTTCGCATAGAATTTCTTCGAAAAGTTTACCCAATGGAACCGAGCGCAGGGAACGTCGCTAGCAGCCAGTAAGATAACGCTGTCAGTTGGCCGGTAATTATCAGTATGCCCATGGTAAGCATAATGAGCCCCGCCACGATGTTCATAGTTTGCCCCCAGCGCCGTAGGAACCGCTGATGCTTAAGGAATCGGTCAAGCGAAAAGGCTCTCAGTAGGAATGGCATACCCAAGCCCAGCGAATAAATTCCAAGTAACGCCAAGCCGCCTGAAATATTGGCCGTCGAAGCGCTAACGGTAAGGATGGCGCCCAGGATCGGGCCAATACAGGGTGTCCAGCCGAATGCGAATGCGACACCGAGCCACTAAGCCGCGCCAGGCCCGCCGCCATCTTCTTTGAGCTTGCCGATGAAGCGCCATTCCCGCTGTAGCCAACGCATCGGGATAATGCCGGTCATGAATACACCAAACACAACGACAATGACGCCGCCAACAAGGTTCGCTTCCTGACGATAGACCAGTAACAGGCGACCGATGGTCGTGGCGCTCGCCCCCAGAACCAGAAAGACCGTGGAGAATCCGAGTACGAACCATATCGACTGGGCCAGCACCCTGAGCCGTTCACGTCGATCCGCTTCACGTATCTGGCTTAGCGAACGCCCGGCTACGAAGGAGAGGTAGCCAGGCACTAGCGGCAGAACACAGGGCGAGACGAAAGAGATCAGGCCTGCCAGGAAAGCCGTGAGCAGGCCGATATTGGCGATATCAAGCATTCAGAGCGGACGTTTACGCCGTCTCCTTGGACGCTGGATGAGAATCGATGCTGGCCTGAACGTTAGACGTCTCGCCCTGGTCGGCAGGCTTGTCTTTCTTGTCCTTGCATTTCATCATGCATAGGCCCAATCCACACATGACCACACACGGCAACAGGCCTATCAGTATCGGCGCTATGCCGAAGAGGACCAACTGGTCCCAGCCCATCGCGAGGCTAGCAGCAATTACCACGGCGCCTAAAAGCCAGAAGCGGCGCGGCCCTGTCAGTAGGCTTCGGAAGCCTGACTGTAGTGGTCCAATGACACCGGACATCAGCATAGGTGGTAATCTTGCCACCATTAGCGAGGTGTCTGATGAGCAGGAAACGACGATCTTTTACGCCGGAATTCAAGCAGGAAGCAGCCTGTGTGGT
>NZ_JBQXYB010000027.1:0-7650 GCF_052645315.1 Salinicola sp. V024 | reverse complement strand
GGATATTGGCGTCTACCTGATGGACTACTACAACCGGCAGCGCCCTCATACCTTCAATGGCGGCATGCCACCCGTGATGGCGGAAGAAAAACTTAAAATACTGTCCGGGATTAGTTGACCACTACACTTCATGTCGAGCTAAACAGGCAACGAATGTATGCATCTGGCACTAACTTTACAAGTTTCAAGATTATGCTGATCAAGTGCCTGCAAGGCAGGCACCGTTTTCTGGACGACCGGGACAATACCATGGGTTACTCACATATCATTCGGTCGGTCGATACTTGATCATTGCTCCCCATAACCTATCGGATGGGCTCCTTCTCCATGACCAGTAATCTTGTTTTCTTCCATCTTTTCAAACATCGTTACCGATATTCATAATGAACGATCTTGGAATAGATACACAACATTTATGGGATTACCCCCTCTTGTGGATTTGACGTTTTCGTTTTGAACCAACAGCCAAGGAAGATCAACAGTCCAGTGACGTCGGTATATGCACCGTTGGGAAACAGACCAGCAGGAATCAGCGCCAGGATCCCCCCCATGATCAATAGGCAGCGGAATGTAATGCTCAAATTGCGTCCCATGTAGCCGACAATCCCCGCGGTCACCATGTAGATTCCCAAAATTGCCGAACCCAAAGCCCATAACGCTCCCAAAAGGCTCCCCTCGAGAATCAATGACGGCGCAAACAGAAACAGAAATGGCACCACGTAGGCCGGCCAGGCCAGGCGCATGGCAGAGGCGCTGGTCGGCCAAGCCTTCGCCTCGGCGATATTGGCGGCAGCGAATGCGGCCAGCGCTACCGGCGGCGTTACCATCGACAGCAAGCCGAAATAGAACACGAAGAGATGCGCAGCAATGACTGGAATACCGAATTCGACCAGCGCCGGAGCCACCAGCGTGGCAAGCAGGATGTAGACCCCGACGGTGGGCATTCCCATTCCGAGAACTACGCTGATCAATGCCGTGATCAATGCCAATATTACGACATTGCCGCCACTGGCGTTGATGATATGCAGTGTCAGGTTGAAGGCCAGCCCCGAGAGATTCAGCACGCCAATAATCACACCCGCCGCCGCACAGACGATGATCAGGCTGGCAGCCGCGCTTCCGGCTGATGCCACGACCGAAATGATGTCGCGAAAGCCGATGCGCTTTCCCCTATAGCCGAATATCAGACTCACGACCAGCAATGTCACGATGGAGAGTACAGCTGCCGCCTCGGGGCGCATATTGAGCGAAAACAGCGTGTAGAACAGCACCACGAAAGGCAGCAAGAAGTGCCAGCCCTGACGCAGGGATTGCCAGCCAGAGGGAATTTGCGCTGATTCGACGGAACGAATGCCTTGTTTAGCCGCCTGCAAGTCGACGTTGATGAAAATGGCCAGATAGTAGAGCAAGGCGGAAGGCAGTGCCGCCAGCATGACCTCGGAATAATCGACACCGATGAGATCGGCCATGATGAAGGCCGCCGCGCCCATCACGGGCGGCACCAATTGCCCGCCCGTCGAGGCCACTGCCTCGACGGCGCCGGCATAGGTCGCAGGAAAGCCGGCACGTTTCATCATCGGGATGGTGACGACGCCGGTTCCCACCACGTTGCCGACCGCGCTCCCCGAGATGGAGCCGAAGAGTCCGGATGCGGTGATCGCCACCTTGGCGGGGCCGCCGCGAAACCGGCCCATGCCGGCAAGCGCGATATCGTTGAAGAAATCAGCAGCCCCGCAGCGGGACAAGAGTTGGCCAAACAGCATATAGGGAACCACCACGATCACCGCCACCTTGAGGGCAGTCCCAAGGATGCCGTTAGCATCGATGGCAAGATACACCACGAGTTCCGACAGGGATGTCGGACGACTTTGCAAGGCCCCCGGCACGAGGTCCCCAAACAAGCCATAGGCCAGAAACAGCACCACCACCGCGAGGATCCCCATCCCGGCGGACCTGGGCAGGTTGAGCATCAGCGCCGCAAACATCACGCCGCTCAACACGATGAGCCAGCCGGGCATGAAGGGCGCTTCCATCGAGATGGTGGGGTAGTAGAGCGCGATATAACTTCCCACGCCCAGGGTAGCGATAGCACCGATGACGGACGATAAACCGATTACCGGGTGCCGAGTCCGTTCCGCTATCATCATGAATCCCGACACTAATGCACAGGCCAGCACCATGACCAAGATTTGCGCGTCATAGAGAGAAATCCCCAGGGTACGATATAGATCGCCGGCATAGGCCACCGGCAGCAGCACGATCAACACACCAAAAAACCGCTTCGCCCAAACGATGGCTGTGTGACTCCAGTGACGTTTCTCTTCCCCGTTGTTCGTCTGCATGGGTTTACTCCATGAGTCCGGACTCGGCGTAGTAATTTGCGGCCCCTTCATGAACGGTCAGCCCCGGGAATGTAGGCACCATGTTCTCAGGCGTGAACTGGGAAAACGTCTTGTAGATATTGCGCACCTTATCCGGGTTGTCGTGCATGGCCTTGACGATGCGTCGAACGACATCGTCAGGCACTGACTTGCCCGCAACGAGTGCATAATCGTACCCCATCATGGGCGTCGGCTTATCGATTCCAACCTTGTCTTTTTCCGGCTCGATAGTCTTGATATAAGCCGTCGGGACGAATTTTTGCATGGCCGCCTCGGCTTCGGGCGTATCATCAAACGCCAGCCAGCGGATACCCACGGTGGCGTCGGCTTCGCGTGTTTTTCCGCCCTCCAACGAGAAAAATGCCGCATCGACGTTCCCGGAAATGAAGTCATCGACTCCGTTGGGTACCGAAGGCACCATGTATGACTGAACATCGTCGATGGACAGCCCTCCAGCTGCGAGAATACCGTCGACCTGGAGCCGTAAGGTTGGCTGCGCGGTAAAACCATAGGTGAGGCTATGCCCCTTGAGATCGGACACGGTTTCGTAGGCCGAGTCCTTGCGAACCATGAAGCCGTAGGCGGAAGAATCCAGTGAAGCGATGACGCGCAAATTCTTGAGCGCACGACCGTCAAAGGGTTCTATTCCCTGCACGGCTGCCAGAACGTCGGGGCTGGGAGCCAACTGGATATCCAGCCGTCCGGCATCGATCATCGGCATCGACTGTCCCGAGCCACCATAGGCCTGGACACGAACGTCCAGATCGGTCTTTTCGCTCAGAAACTTCGCCAACCCGGCATTGACAGCGTAATTCTGCGATCCTTGTCGGCCGGCACCGATTCCCAGTGACTGCGCAATGGCGACATTGGAAACCAGAAACCCGGCGCATAGCACAGCAAAACCTATTTTTAGCATTTTCATGGCGTGGCTCCTCATTTACTTTTACTGCTGAAAATATTTTTTATTTAAAACTTTATTAATATTGAGTTATTCGTCGAACCTCACGAAATCATGAGATACTGTCAAAGGCCTCCGAAACCTGCCCTAGACACCCAATAATCCCAGGCTCTCTCCAGTGGCATTTCACTAAGTAGCATAGCGCTGGTTTTCTCGATTTCACCATCGGTCAGATAATGTAGTTTACCCATCTGAAGAGTATCTTGTATTAGACTGGCATTGTCCTTGAGAGCAGTCGATATCATGCATACTGCTCTGATGCTTTCTCCCGCACAGACGCACCCATGGCCACGTAGCAGAGCCACCCGCTTATCCCCCAGGACTCGAGATAGCGAGTGGCCCATTTCCATCGAATCCACGAGCATGTTGGTATCGCCAAACTCATCCTGGCTATCCCAGGTATCGATCCGTTTACCGATCACAGCGGCCATATGAAAAATTGGCCTCAGGGATATTTCATTCATCGTGAAAGGAATAATCGAGCGAGCATGGTGGTGCGTTACTGCATTGACATCCGGCCTGTCCTTATAGATAGATCCATGGATATGACGCTCGGCATAGGGCCGACGGGGATCGTTTCCAATCAGTTCGCCATCAAGGGTAAACTCCATGATATCGTTGCGCGTCACGACCTCAGGGCTTCGTGACCTCGATAAAAAATAGCGCTCAGGATTCAGGGGATTTCGAACACTGATATGTCCGAAATCATCGATCACACCCTCCTTCGCCAGGATACGATTCGCGATCACCAGGTTGCCAACGATGGCGTCAATAATCTCTTTCTCCAATTTCGCACTCCTATCTTCGCTCATTGATCCGCTCCCCCAAAATTGGACCCTACTTGAGGCTAATTGCGATCTGAAAGGAAAACTAATATATAGTTACCTATCATTTCATATCCAATAAGCTATAATGCGCTCATCTACCTCCCAGCTATCCATTCATAAACTCGAAGTCTTTTGCGCGGTCGCTGAACGTCAAAGCGTCTCTCTCGCCGCCGAGCATCTCAACATTGCCCAGCCAGTGGTCTCGACCCATCTCAAGTCGCTTTCCGAAAAGCTGGGCGTCACGTTGACCAGGCGTAGTGGTCGACGGACTGAGTTGACCGAAGAAGGGCAAAGTGTCTATCGATGGGCCTTGGATGTTGTGGTGCGGACTCGCGAGCTGGAGCGCGAACTCGCCGATACGCAACGCGGAGTGGCCGGCAAGGTCAGCGTCGGTGCCTCGATGACGCCGGGATCCTATGTGTTGCCCGGCATTGTCGCATCGATACGCCAACGCTATCCGCTGGGGCAGATTTCAGTCCACGTCATGACATCGTTAACGGTCACTGACGCTATTCGACGAGGCGAGTGTGATTTCGCTTTCACAATCCTCGATCCACGCCAAGAAATTCAGGATCTCCAGATCGAGCACGTTTGCGATGAATCCCTGATCCTGGTCGCCGCAAGTCACTTCGAAATCCAGGCGGCAAGCACCCCTTTGAGCGAACTCCCCTATATTACCGCCCAGCATGGCACGCCGAGGCGCGATATCGAGGAGTACCTGCTAATGGAACATGGCGTGTCCCGCAGTCACATCCTGATGGAATTCGGCCACCCTGAGGCGATCAAGCGAGCGGTCCGTACCGGTGCTGGCGTCGCCTTCCTGTTCCACTCATCCATCCGTGACGAACTAGCCTCGGGTGTCTTGCAGCAAATCGATACGCCGGGCATGGATTTGCAGGTTCCCGTGTATCTGGTGCGCCGCAAGAACAAGACTCTCAACCGGTTTCAGAGCACGATGATCGAAGCGCTGACTCGCTCGCTACGCGAGCAGGATGCCTAGGTTCTGTACGAAAAGTCGGCGAGCGAAACCCAGACAGTTTTCGTTCGGAGCCTAACGCATGGATTGAACCATGGAAGGGGCATATCCTTTGGCCGCTTCTACTTCCAGTAACGCCACGCCACCATTGGCAACCACGTCTAGCGCATCGGCCAATGCCGAAAGCACCATTTCGGGCGTACGCAACAAGCCGTAGGTGGTCGCACCGAAACCTTGGCCAATGGCACTGACATCGATGCCAGGCTCGTCTAACACGATGCCTACCCGCTTGTTCTCCACCGGGCGTCCCCTTGCCTTGGCGACCGCTTCCTGGTGCACTTCGTCGTTATAGAAGGAGCGGTTGTTGATGATCACGACCAGCAGAGGCACCTGTTGATTGACCGCCGTCCACAAGGCCGAAGCACTCGCCAGAAAGTCCCCATCGCCCAACACTGCCAAGGGCAGCAACGGAGACCCAGCATCGCGTAGCGCAAGGGCGGCTCCCACGGCCATGCCTGGCCCTGAGCCGACACCACCACCACCGTCATACCCCAGCGCGCCCAGCGGATGATCGACCGGCCAGTCATCACCGGTCCAACTGAGCGGCGCACGGATCAGACAGCTGGGCCGATCACCGATCCCATGCCGCAGCAATACCGCGATGTCCTGCGGCGTCATCGACTCCACCTCGACCTGGCCGGGCTCGGGGCTGGCAGGCAGTGGTGCCGATGACGGATTTCCGAGCGCCTCGTGCAAGGCGGCAACGACTTGGTCCGGTGAGTTGAGAAAGCAGACATCGGCCGGCGCAAAAGCACCGCCATCCTTGACCCAACCCTGAGCGTTATACGACTCGAGCGTGGCCGAGACGATCTTCGCCGATACCGTCCGATCGCCGAATACGGTGCGCAACGTGCCGCCAAAATCGACCCAGTCGAGATTCACGATCACATCGGCATCGGCGATCGCCGCCTTTGCCTCGGCATCGGGGAAATACCCCGCACGTCCGATATTGGCGCGATGGGCGCTAGGGAACGTGGCACCTGTCTTGATATCGGTAATCACGTCGGCGCCCAGCCGCTCGACCAAAGCAATGCGACGCTGCCAGTCCGCTTCGCCGCGTGACAGACGTCCCATCAGGAAGACGACGCGACGAGCCTCGGTCATCAACTGGATCGCCTCGCTCACCAATGCCGGCGCCGGCGCCCCCGGGACCGGTGCGGTGCGACGGGCGATGTCGAGATCGGGCAACGCCGTTTGCAGTCTCGTCTCCTGAATCGAGGTGTCGATATTCACGTAAACGGGGCCGCAAGGCGCAGTATTCGTTCTCGCCGTGGCTTCGACCAGCGCGTGCAGGGTCGCCGTTAGCCCCCCAGGCTGGTCGTCCCATTTCACGAAATCGCGAATCAAGGCCCCCTGGTCCTGGGACGTATGGATCCAGTCGATCCAGGTACGCCGGCGACTGGCATCCACCGGCCCGGTTGCCCCCAGCACCACCATCGGAACGCGATCGCACCAAGCGTTATAGATAGCCATCGAGGCGTGCATGAGCCCGACATTGGCATGTAACGCGACTCCCATGGCCCGGCCCGTGATCTTGGCATAGCCGTGCGCGATGGCAACGGCCGACTCCTCGTGCACGCACAACAGAAGCCGCGGGTCGTCATGCGTCACGTTGACCAGGCTGTCATGCAATCCCCGGTAGCTGGAACCGGGATTGAGGGCGATGTAGCGTAGGTCGAGCGCCTTGAGCGTCTCGGCGATGGCATCCGAGCCCCAGCCGGTAGCCTTGTCATCATCAGCGTGCTGCATGATTCCCCCTTCTTCACGACGGCGCGATATCGATCGTCTTGGTTTAGGACATGCCAGTAATGAACGTGACGAAAGTCGAAATCAAATAGATATATCGGCCCAAACATATAGCCTTTTTGATATTTAAAATCTCGGGAGCCAAAACCGTGCGGTTTCCTGGCAAGTCTTGTCTCTGATTTATGGATTCATACTTTCGGAGTATTTATCGAAAACCGTGACCCTCATAACAATGAATTTTTCATCGCACGGAATCGGACGCTTACATGCAATTCCATCTCAATGGCTATCGGGCCGGTGACCCCACCGTTCATCCATCGGCGGCCCAGGATTCCGAGGCAAGTATTTTGCCACGAGAGGTCGATGTCCTGATCGTCGGGAGCGGCCCGGCGGGACTGACCCTGGCGGCCCAGTTGGCGGCATTTCCCGATATCAAGACACGCATCGTCGAGCAGAAGGATGGCCCGCTGCGACTCGGCCAAGCCGATGGTATCGCCTGCCGCACCATGGAGATGTTCAATGCCTTCGGCTTTGCCGACAAAGTGTTGAAGGAAGGGCGGTCTCAAGTTCCAAGCGCAACGCTATTGAAGGGTGCTCGGTCCGCCGACGGATTTCTTGAGCACCTCGGCGTAGACTTCCAGTGGGGTTCGCCAGTCCAACGTCTGGCGAGGCCTTGTGTTCAGTGAGTCGGCGATCTCATCG
>NZ_JBQXYB010000026.1:0-11083 GCF_052645315.1 Salinicola sp. V024 | reverse complement strand
AGAGCTCGATGAGATCGCCGACTCACTGAACACAAGGCCTCGCCAGACGTTGGACTGGCGAACCCCACTGGAAGTCTACGCCGAGGTGCTCAAGAAATCCGTCGGCGGACCGAGCACCCTTCAATAGTGTTGCACTTGGAACTTGAGACCGCCCTCCCTCAAATTGACGAGACAAATCAAACTGTTGTAGCGCGCCAACCGATCGATAATGGCGTTGGGGACAATCCCCTGCGTACTTGCCCGGCCTTCGGGCCGGGTTTTTTTACGCCTGCCGGCTAGCGTTTTTTCTTTCCCGCCTTCCCCGTTCGTGATGTTCGCTTCCATAGTGATTGGCGATGGTAGACACCGGAGCCGGGAATGCCTGCGTGGCTATGAATGCCGCGACGGCTGAAATTCAGATTGGCGCCGCGAGGCCCGATCGAGAGCGTCGGGCCATGATTGTCGAGCCGAACTCGCAGCCCAGGTGCTAGCCGCAGCATGCGGCGAAAGCGTATTCCCATGGATCGTCTCCTGAAAGCCTGTTCACGGTTGACTGCGACTGACGGGATTCGTTCTATGCCTCCGCAGTTTTCGCCATAACGGACTGCCCGGTGCGATCAGCGCCAGCAAGGCGCAGGCGACAGCGGGAGAGAGGACATCGAGGCTGGAATCCAACGACCAGTGGTGGAACAGCCCGTAGAGATAGGCGACGTGATTGGGGCCGCCCCCGGCGTACTCGTGTTGAGCGATTTCGCGCCCCAGAAATACCGCGACGATCAGCGAACCGCCCACCCAGCGTCCGACGAGCGGCCACAGCAGGCACTGAAAGGCGACGGCGATGATGGCGTGTTCGAGCTGGCTGGTGTTCATGCCTGTCCCTCCAAAAGGAGACTTCAGCATAGCTGGTTAGCGCACTATCGTTGACGGAGACGCCAAGTATCGCGTCAATGTCCGCGCCGTCGTCTACGCAATGAGGCTATCGATATGGAAATCGCCAATACGCTAACAGGCCGTTGCCACTGCGGCGGGATCTCCTGGCAGTTCGAGGGCAAACCGTCGGAAGCGACGATCTGCAACTGTACGGTTTGCCGCCGCTATGGCGTTCTTTGGGCCTACGGCCATGAAGAAGAAGGGATCCGGGTAACGGGAGAGACGAAAGCCTACCGTCCAGGACGGCATATCGCTTTCCATTTCTGCGCCGGGTGCGGATGCGTCGGATACTGGCGAGCCGTCGACACCGACCCGACCGGGCGCCGACGCATGGCCGTCAATCTGCGGATGGCTGAGCCCGAAATGGTGGCGCAAGTTCCCATCGATCGATTCGATGGCCTGCATACGTTCGAAGGCCATGCCCGTGATGGTCGCTGCGTTGGCGACTACTGGTTCTGAGTTCGAGCCCCCGGGCCGGGCTGTTTTACCTGACTCAAGCCTGGGGTGACATGGCGACAGGCGGGCAGGACGCGTTCGCGCAGGTAGCGTTGATTGGCGGCGCAGACACTGAGACCGTCGCCGCCGTAATGCTCAAGACAGATCACGCCGCGAAAGCCGGCTTCGACGGCAAGTTTCATCGCCTGACGATAATTGATCAGGCCGCTCTCCATCGGCGCCGGGAAGGCGACATAGTGGCCCCGCTCGGTGTCCTCGTCGCGCATGTAGTTCTTGGCGTGCCAGAAGTTCGACCACGGCAGCACCTTGTGGAACGCCTCGAGCCATGGCTCGACGAGCCGGTGCAGGCGGATCAGGTTTCCGATGTCCGGATTCAACCCCACCGAGGGTAGCCCGATCTCCTCGACCATGGCGACGGCCGAATCGGCGCTGCCGAGGTAGGTGTCTTCGTACATCTCCAGCGACAGCACGATACCCAGCTCGGCGGCGTGCTGGCCGAGTTCGCGGATACGGGTCACTGCCTTCTGCCACTGTGCCCGATCGTCGGGATCGTCGCGGTGGCCTTCGACCGTCCAGAACCAGAGCTGACGCTGCTGGGCCTCGGTCAGGGGGCGGTGCAGGCCGATCGAGACGGTGCCGATGCCGAGTCTGGCGGCGGCTTCCAGTGAGCGGTGGCTGTAGGCGAGGTGGTCGTCGCCATGGCGTTCGTCGATCACGCTCGAGCGCACCACCGAGATCGAGCTGGGCTTGAGCCGCGCGGATTTGATCACGCTGGCGAGCGCGTCCAGTTGGTCGCTCTGCATGTCGCCGGGGCGAAAGCAGTTGTCGGAGAGATCGACGTGGTCGAAACCGGCTTCGGCGATCTCCTGGAACAGCGGCTGCCACTGCTCGGCGCTGGCCTCCTGGAGCGGAGTGTTATCCGCCAGCCGGTTGGAGAAAGGCAGCATGGCGGCGGCGATGGGCCAATCGGTCAGATCTGAAGTCATTTCGAGGTCTCGGTAGCGGCGTGAGTCGGGGTCATGGCCGAGGCGAAGAACAGGGCATCCTGAGTCTGGCGCAATTTCCACAGGTATGAGCTTTGATCGATCGCGACGTCACGCACACGAATGGGCTCGCCCGCGCGGGCCGAGCGCATCAACACTCGGTTGGCAGCAAGATAGTAGGGCAGCGGGGCGTCGTCGCCGAGCGCACTGGCCGGCACCAGCGCCGAAGAGACCTGGTCGATGCTGTGATGGTGGCCATGAGCGGTGAGCGTGGTGCCTTCGGCCAGGTCCGATTCGGCCATGGCGATCAGGTCGACGTGCGGCCTTGGCTGGGCGACGCCGCTGGGAACGCCGCGACGCACCATTTCCAGCAGGGTGGTCGCGGCTTCGAGGCCGAGCAGGTGACGCGGAAGCGGCAGCATCGCGCTGTCGCCACGCCGACTGACCAGATGGCCTTTCTCGGCCAGCATCTGCCAGCTGGCGCGATCATGACCGCGCACGACCACGAATACGCCACCCGCGAGGCTGAATTCGTCCGGGCGGCGCAGGCAGTGGAAGACCTCCAGTGCCGGCGTTCGCGTCAACAGCCCGCCGTCGGCGACCGGCACGAACAGCTCGGCGATCTCGTTGAGACGCGCGATGGGATAGTGCAGCGCCGGGCGATCCGGGAGCAGGCCAGTGGCGTTGGCGACGATCGACATCTCGCACAAATCCGGCACCGCATGCTGGGGTAGCGCCCCGGCAATTCTGCTGCGATCCGCTAGCCACTGATGATGGCCTTGGCTGTCCAGCCCCTCGGGCAGGTCCCAGCGCTCTCCGAATCCATGGACATCGATACGCTTGCCATTACTGGTCATGGTTTCCGTGGTCGGGTCGAACACGAAGTCGTACTCGCTCGACTTGCCGGCGGCGAGGATCTCCAGCCCCACCGTCTCGGCCCAACTGATCAGGCCGATTGCCAGTGCCGGCTGATCGCCGTCCACCGGGCTGATCACGCAACCCTGCTTCCGCGCCATGGCCGCCAGGCCGGGGCCGACCACGCTGTCGGCTTCCTTGGTCACCAGGGCGACATGGTGCCCGGCTTCGATGGCGAGGGCGGCATGGCGGGCGCCGGCCTCAGGGTGGCCGGTGGCTTCGATCACCACGTCCAGTGGCAGTTCGATAACGGCTTCCAGCCGGTCGCCGACGATCCAGTTGCCATCGTCCCAGGCGCGCCTGGCTTCTGCCGGCGTTCGGCAATGGCGGATCAGTCGAGGCTCGATGCCGGCGTCGGTCAGCGCCTTGGCCGCCAGATCGGGGTCGAGATCGAGCACGATACGAGCGTCGACGGTCGCCAGATGGCGGGCGTGAACCACGAAGCTGCGACCGAACCCGCCGGCGCCGATCACACAGCAGCGGATCGGGTCGCCGCCATCGAGATAATGGGAAAGATGCATGGACGATTTCCTCGAATGGAACGCGGGCCGAGATTCAGGCGCGAGAGTCGGGCGTGGAGGGTTTGTGGTCCCCAGGCTTCTGGCGATGCAGCCGTTGGCGCCAGCCACGTAGTCCGACCAGCTTGGAAATCAATGGCCATACCAGCATCAGCGCACCCAGCCCCATGATCGTGGTCACCAGCGAGTTGGACCAGAAGATGGTCAACGAGCCGTCGGACATGACCATCGACTGGCGGAAGGCTTCCTCGGCGCGATGACCCAGCACCATGGTCAGCACCAGCGGCGCGACCGGATAGTCGAGTTTCTTGAACAGATAGCCGAGCAGGGCGAAGCACAGCAGCAGCCAGAAATCGAAGGTCGAGTTGGCGACCTGGTAGACCCCGGTAAAGATCACCGCGACGATGACCGGGCCGATGATGGCGAAGGGCACTCGCAGGATCGAGGCGTAGAGCGGCACCGTCGCCAGTACCAGAATGACCGCGACCACGTTACCCAGATACATGCTGGCGATCAGGCCCCAGACGAAATCCGGGCGCGTGATGAACAGCATCGGCCCCGGAGTGAGGCCCCAGATCATCAGTCCGCCCATCATGACCGCAGCGGTGGCGGAGCCGGGAACGCCGAGTGCCAACATCGGCAGCAGCGCAGAGGTGCCGGCGGAATGGTCCGCCGCTTCCGGCGAGACGATCCCGTTGGGCTCGCCTTTACCGAACCGTTCGGGATGTCGGGAAAAGCGCTTGGCGAGGCCATGGCTCATGAACGAGGCGGCGGTCGGCCCGGCGGGGGTGATACCCATCCAGATTCCGATCAGAATGCTGCGCACCAGCGAGACCCAGTAACGTGGCAGCTCAGCCATGGTGCGCAGGATATCCTTGATCCGGATCCGGCTCTTGATACCGTTGAAGCTCAAACCCTCCTCGGTCGTCACCATCAGCTCGGCGATACCGAAAAGCCCCATGACCGCGACCAGGAAGCTGATGCCCTTGACAAGATCGGGAATGCCGAAAGTCAGGCGCAGGCCGCCGGAAACGCTATCCATGCCCACGGTGGCGAACGCCAGCCCCAGCATCATCGAGACCAGCGTCTTCGAAGGCGCGCTGGAACTCATGCCGATAAAGCTGCAGAACGCCAGAAAGTAGACGGCGAAGTATTCCGGCGACGAAAACTTGAGCCCGAACTGTGCCACCCAGTTGGCGAGCAGCGTGATCATCACCACGCCGGCGAGGGCGCCCAGACCGGCGGACATGAACGCCAGCGTCAGGGCGCGGGTCGCTTCGCCGTTGCGCGCCATCGGGTAGCCGTCGAAAGTGGTGGCCACCGACGAGGGCTCGCCGGGGATGTTGAACAGAATCGAGGTGGTGGAGCCGCCGAACAGGGCGCCCCAGTACATGCAGCTCAACAGGATGATGGCCGACACTGGATCCATGGTGAAGGTGAGCGGCAGCAGCAGCGAGACCCCGTTGGGCGCGCCCAGGCCCGGCAGTACGCCGACCAGCATGCCCAGCATCACCCCGATCACCATGATCATGAGGTGATTCCAGGTGAGGATGGTGGCAAAGCCGTCCATCAGCAGCGAGAGATTGTTCATGGTGCGATCTCCGGAAGACGGACGCTTAATAGATGCCGAACGCGTGTTCCAGCGGGCCTTTCAATAGCGGCACCTGGAATACGAGTTCGAACAGCAGATAGAAGCAGACGCTGATGGCGATACCGCTGGCGAGCGATTTCCACCAGGCGTAGTGGCCCTGCAGGCGCATCGCGAACAGAACGTAAAGCGTGGTGCCGACATAGAGCCCCAGCAGCAGGGAGACGACGGCAAAACCGATGATCGGCAGCGTGAAACGAGCGAGCGATCGCAGACGGACAGCGTCCAGGAAGACTTCGTCCTTGTGGCGATGGCCGATGACCGTGCGCAGCAGGTTGACGAGACTGCCGGCGACGACCAGTACGCCGATCCAGAACGGGAAGTAGCCTGAGTCCGGCCCGCTCGGCGTCCAACCGGTGCCGACCTGCCAGGCGCCGTAGCAGATCGCCAAGCCGATGGCGCCGGTCAGTAGCGCGGTGGCGATCTCCATGCTGTAACGGGAAATGCCATTGTGGGTCATGCGGTTCCCTCCTTCTGGAAAAGAAGGGCAGCGCGAAGCTGCCCTGCAACGTCAACTACTCAGCATCGTCGTCGGTTCAGGACGCTCGTCGTCGGTTCAGGACTTGCTCCAGCCTTCCTGCTCGAAGACTTTCTTGACGGTGCTGGCGTTGTCATCGATGTACTGCTTGAGTTCATCGCCGCTCAGGAATTGGCTGGTCTGCACCGTACGAGTGACGTAGTCCTTCCACTCCGGGGTTTCGCTGACCTTCTTCAGCAGATCCTGGTAGTAGGTCACCGCTTCCTTGGGGGCGCCGGCCGGCAACCAGACGGTCCTCGGCATGCGATATTCGCTGATGTCGATCCCCTGGGACTGACAGGTGGGAATATCGCCCCAGCCCTTGCCTTCGTAGACAGGTTCGCCCTTGGGCAGCTGTTCCGGGCTGAACACGCACAGCGGCTTGATCATGCCGGCCTGCCACTGGCCCAGGTTCTCGTTGGGGTTGTTGACGTTGGCGTCGACATGGCCGCCGGCCAGCTGCACCAGCGCCTGACTGCCGCCGTTGAAGGGGACGTAGCGGAAGTCGGTACCGGTGGTTTCCTCGATCATGCTGACCAGCGTCTGATCGGTGTCCTTGGACTGGCTGCCGGCGAACTGCATCTTGCCGGGATTCTGCTTGGCGGCGTCGATGAAATCCTTGGCGCTGGCGTATTTCGCATCGCCTTTGACCCAGATCAGGAATTCGTCCATGGCCATGGACGCGACCGGCTGGAGATCGTCGGCGGCATAGGGCATTTTCCCGACTTCTGGCAGCAGATACTCGTTGTTGGTGCCGAACGTCAGCTTGTAGGGGTCATCCTTGGACGATGCCGAATAGACATAACCTTCGGCACCGCTACCGCCGCCCTTGTTGGAGACGATGACCGACTTGTCCATCAGCTGATGCTTGCCGATGATCGACTGCACCGTACGGGCGAAGGTATCCGTGCCGCCGCCGGCGCCGGAGGTCACCACGAATTCGACGGGGCGATCCGGTTGCCAGGCCAGCGCGCTACCGGAGACGGTGAGCGCGGCGAAAAACAGGGCGAGGGGCTTGAGCTTGACCGTTGGCCGGGCCTTCATGGCCGGTGAAAAAGACTTGAGGTACATGGCGTTTCTCCTGTCGTTTCTGGCGTTATTGCTCTTGTGAAAGACGCTTGCGATCCATGATCGACTCGTATGAGTCACTACCTTTCCAGCGTGCCGGTTTGCGCCGGACACGATGAAACTTCAGTCCGCTGCCGCCTGGCGGGCTCGGCTGGCCATGCGTGCTGCCAGCAATAAGGCTTGGCGCGAGGCGCCGAGATCGGCAATGCCGCGGCCGGCGATGTCGTAGGCCGTACCATGAGCCGGCGTGCAGACGGCGAAGGGCAGGCCGCCGAGCATCGTCACGCCGCTATCGAACCCCATCATCTTCATCGCGATCTGACCCTGGTCGTGATACATGGTCAGCACCGCGTGAAACCCTTCTTTCACGGCGCGAAGGAAAACGGTATCGGCCGGGAAGGGGCCTTCGACATCCATGCCCTGTTCGCGGGCGCGCTGGATGGCCGGTTCGATGATGTCGATCTCTTCCATGCCGAAGCTGCCGCCGTCGCCGGCGTGGGGGTTCAGGCCGGCAACGGCAATGCGCGGATGATCGTGTCCGGCCTGCTGCAGGCAGCGGTGGGTCAGTGCCAGTTCGTCGATGATCGATTCCGGCGTTAGCGCCGCGGCAACATCTTTCAACGGAATGTGGGAGGTCACGCGAGCATTCCACACCGATTCGAGAATGTTGAATTCCCGCGCCTTGCCCTCGAAGCCGATGGCGTCGGCCACGAAGCGGATTTCGTCGTCGTAGCCCGGGTTGGCGTAGCGCATCGCCTTCTTGTTGAACGGGGTGAAGCAGACGGCATCCACCTGGCCGCCATGGGCCAGTGCCAGGGCTTTGCGAAAATTGGTCGAAGCGAACTCCCCGCCGGCCGGTGTCGCCTTGCCTTGATCGACGTCTTCCAGCGCCAGATGGCCTAGATCCAAAAACGCCGGTGATTCGAGATTCGAAAATGCGTCGCCGTCATGGGCCGCCTGAAGCGTTGGCGCGACGCCGGCGACGCGGGCGCCTTCATCGAAGATCCGACGATCACCGATGATGATCAGTCTTGCGGCGTGGTTGACGGCGTCGTCCGCGGCCAGTTTGGCTGCCAGCTCGGCGCTGATGCCGGCAGGGTCGCCCATGGCCAGGGCGATGATCGGTCGCTCGGATACGTCGTGACGCGATGGGGAAAGAGCCATGGTATCTCCTCGTCGTTCGGGGCGGCACTTCGTGGTGAAGCACCCGCTTTGAGAAGGAGATTGCGCTCAAAAGCGAAATGTATACATTATACGTTGGTATTGAGGCAGGGACCGATCGAGGCGCAGTATGATGGCTTCAGATGATTCACCCAGACAGTCACCAAGACAGTCACCCAGACATTCACCAAGACGAGTATCCTTGAGCGTGCTGAGGCTGAATCGATAAATCCAATGCATTACTTTCAAACCACCGGCCCCTATTCATGAACAAGACAGCCATGTCCGCGCCGTCATCGTCGCGCTCTGCCATTGCCCGGCATTCACTTCATGATGCGATCACCAGCCACCTTCGAGACATGATCATCGAAGGCGAACTCGAGCCGGGTAAGCGTATCTACGAAGGTCCACTCTGCGAGCGTCTGGGTGTCTCGCGCACGCCGCTTCGGGAAGCCCTGCGCTTTCTGGCGAGCGAAGGCCTGGTCGACCTGACGCCGCAGCGCGGTGCGTCGGTCCGCCAGTTCTCGGCCAAGGACATTCAGGACATGCTGGTGCTGATTCGTACGCTCGAAGAGCTGGCAGGACGCCTGGCCTGCGAGCAGGGGAGCGACGAGGAGATATCGGAAGTGCGACGGCTGCACGATGAGATGCTGGAGTACTACCGAGACGGCAATCGCCTCGATTACTACAAGACCAATCAGCGCATTCATTCCGCCATTGTGGCGCTGAGCCACAACGAGTCGCTGATTCAGGTTCATGCGTCATTGCAGTCGAAGCTGAAGCGCGTGCGCTTCATTGGGCATGAAGGGAAGGAGAAGTGGGCGGCGGCGGTAGCGGAGCATGAATCGATGATTCAGGCACTGGAACGACACGATACGTCAGCGCTGGTCGGCGCCTTGAGTGCCCATCTCGAGCACGCCTGGGAGCGGGTGCGGGATGTCGTCTAGCTTGGTCTGAAAACTACCTGTGTTCGGCCATATGGCGTTAAAAACCGGATCAAAGGCCTCGCTGTCACTGAAAATCGATACGCTGGCCTGGTCCGTTTTCGTCGATTTTTGCTGTGTCTAACTTGCTCTCGACGACTTTTCAGGCAAGCCTTGGCAAGTACGAAAGAGAACCTTTGGACTGGTCAATTATATGAATAGTAGTCTAATT
This sequence comes from Salinicola sp. V024, assembly GCF_052645315.1. NCBI lineage: Bacteria > Pseudomonadati > Pseudomonadota > Gammaproteobacteria > Oceanospirillales > Halomonadaceae > Salinicola > Salinicola sp. V024. The sequence continues at coordinate 1,753 of NZ_JBQXYB010000026.1, read as the reverse complement.
AATTGTTCTTTAGTTCAATGTGGGATGTCAAAATAGGCGATCTCTTACAAAAAAATAGGATCGAATGACCTACCGGCCATCCCTTTCAAGTATTAATCTTACCGTTCGTTGTAGATCCTTGGTTCCCCGATTTCGGTCGGGGATTTTTTTGCCCTGAGTAAGCCTTTCTATCTAGGCAATCAATCATTCATATCACTAGTTGTCCCGGTTGCTGATCTGTCATCGAGGCAGAGTGGTTGCATTTACAAAATGCTACCAAATAGTCGCTTTTTAGTTAATCCAGGTTGGCTTTGAAAGTACGACAGTTGGCGCAAGCTGAGGCGGTAACGTGCACTAGTCGGCCGACTCTTTCTCTGGGTGTTTTACTTTCTGGCAAGATCGTTCGCCTGACATTGGCCGAACAGATTCCGCTTCGCTGGAGATGATTTAATAGCCTAATAGAAGAGGATCCAATTTGACTCCGTTCCATAATGCCGGTGTGAGTGAGCATCATGGACTCAAGACATGAAGTCGACATCATTCTTTGAGATGTTCAGTAAATGAACTGCGTAGCGATTCACAAGTGATGCTTGTGAGCGGTTTTAAGCATGGATAGCGACAGGAAATTCCGTCAGGGAATACGGTGCCAAGGAAGCGGTTCGGAATCGACCGCAGCCTCCAGCAGGTTAGGCACATGCTGATTGAAAGCCCGGCCCATCGACGGTCGGGCTTTCTCTTTTCCGATCAATGCGATTTGGGCCATGCGGACTGAAAGACGCCTCTCTGGTGAAGGGTGTCTTTCTCGACGTCATCGACCGGGTATCAATGGCTATCCTTGGCATCGTCACCGGGAAGCGTCTGGTCGAACTTGTCCGCGATCTCTTGCTTGACGAACTTGTCCTCACGTTTTTGCATATCGCTGGTGAAATCCGATCTCTCGCCGATGACTGCACCACAGGACGCACAGTGCACTTCATCGCCCTGCGTATCGCCCGTTGCTACCTCCAGACTCTCCTGACCGCATTTCGGACACTTGGTGGGGCGCTGAGCCATTGGATATCTCCTTTTCTGGATTGCCCTATCAGCGTAGCGGATCAACAGCCGATGCGCGCCTTACGTGCACATTATCCTGACTACGAAGGATTGGCCGCGCCACTCGTCAAGATATGGAGACTTTTATGGACAATGACTTGGAGGTGGCAAAAAGATGTCGGACCGACACGAAGGGGAAGGAGCGTAAATAACAAAGTCGGCACACGCTAACGGGCCGTAATGGAGCGGGTGAAGGGAATCGAACCCTCGTCTTAAGCTTGGGAAGCTTCTGCTCTACCATTGAGCTACACCCGCAGTGGTTTTGATAGTAAATTTAACCACTTAGACTTGCAAGCCATTCCACTCTCGTAGCGTCGTTCAGACGAGGCTTCTTTCACTGTCTAACCCCGTCATCCTTGCCGAGGGCGGCCCTGGGGGCCTATGGGGCTTTCGAGAGCGAGTCGAATCGCCTTGTCTCTGTCGATACCTTGGTCGATGAATCTTTTCACGCGCGTCTTGAGTGTTCCCAACGGCATATCGTGTAGCTGAGCGAGATACGCCAGGCTTTCTTTATTCGTGCCAGTTCCTTTTCTGATGAGAGGTTCTGCTCGATCCCTCTGTAGTGGTCAACTAATCCCGGACAGTATTTTAAGTTTTTCTTCCGCCATCACGGGTGGCATGCCGCCATTGAAGGTATGAGGGCGCTGCCGGTTGTAGTAGTCCATCAGGTAGACGCCAATAT
>NZ_JBQXYB010000025.1:0-12643 GCF_052645315.1 Salinicola sp. V024 | reverse complement strand
TACATCCACTACTACAATCACGAACGCATCAAACTGACACTAAAAGGTCTGAGCCCTGTGCAGTACAGGACCCAGGCCTTGAGAGCCGACTAATTGAACCGTCCAACTTTATGGGGTCAGTTCACATCCGTCGCTGGCGTTTTACGTGGCAACCACCACATTCTGGTTTTCGCGGCTCGCGTCTTCCGTCTTCCGTCTTCCGTTTTGCCTCTGTGACTCGGTGATCGCTTGCGCTATCTTGACGGCTACGCCGTCCCCCCGTCGAATCATGCGCCGCCCGCCGAGCCGCCCTGGGAGAGTCCGATGACCGTGATGACCGCCGCCGAAATCGAGGATTTCCTCGACGATGTCTTCCCCCAGCGCCAAGGCACCATCGAGGCCGTCGATCACATGCGGGCGACCATGAGTCTGGCGATCGAGGACGAGCACCTGCGCCCCGGCGCCTGCGTCTCCGGGCCGTCGATGGTGAATCTGGCCGACGTCTGTCTGTTCGTCGCGGTGCTGGCCCAGATCGGGCCGGAAGCGATGGCGGTGACCAGCAGTCTCAACTGCCACTTCCTGCGTCGGGCTCGCGGCGACCGGGACCTGATCGCCAACGCCCGCATTCTCAAGCTCGGCCAGCGTCTCGCCGTCGGCGAGGTCCAGCTCTTCTCCACCGGCGACAACGAACCCGTGGCGCTGGTCACGGCGACCTACGTGCTGCCGGATCGCGATGATTGAAGCCGTCACGCCGTTGGATTTCGCCAGCGAGGCCGTGATTGAAGCGAGGCCGTGACCTAAGCGAGCTTCTGATCTACGCCGCGGCCGGGCGCTGACGCCAGGCGCTCCATGCCAGTACCAGCCAACCCGCCATCAGCAGCAGGCCGCCAAAGGGCGTCACGATCCCCAGCACTCGCATTCCGCCGAGCACCAGCAGGTAGAGCGAACCGCTGAACAGCACCATGCCCGCGAACCAGAGCCCGATGGCCAGCGTCTGCCCGCGTAGCGCGCGCTGGCTTTGCCAGGCGAGAACCGCCATCACCGCCAGCGTGTGCCAGGCCTGATAGCGTACGGCGGTATGAAATACCTCGAGATTACGCGGCGAGAGCGTATCGGCCAGCGCGTGCGCGCCGAAGGCGCCGGCGGCCACGATAATGAATCCGCTCAGGGCGGCAGCGATCCAGCCCCACTTTTGGTGCATGTTGCGACTCCTCGAGGGCGACTATGCTCAAGTGAGCGTCAGTCGCGGAATTGACGCCTGCTAGTCTAGCGCGTAAAAAACCGCCTCGGCAGCCGCGTCTGCCAGCGCTTGCGACGTCATCGTTCTCCATAAGGATCTCCGAAATGGAATTCATCAACACGCTTCACGACGCGGTTTATGCCGTGATGACTCCGGTCAGTGATTTCGTCTGGACCTACATCCTGCTGTATCTGCTGCTGGGTGCTGGCGTTCTGTTTACCGTGCTCACGCGCTTCATGCAGTTCCGGCTGTTCGGGCACATGGCCCGCGTCACCTTCAACAGCCGCGGCTCCGGCAATGGCGTCAGCGGTTTCCAGGCCTTCGCGACCTCCCTGGCGGCCAGGGTCGGCACCGGTAATCTGGCGGGTGTGGCAATCGCGCTATGGGTCGGCGGCCCCGGGGCGATCTTCTGGATGTGGATGACGGCGCTGGTGGGCTTCGCCACCTCGTTCATCGAATCGACCCTGGCCCAGACCTACAAGAAGCGCAACGAGGATGGCGTGTTCCGCGGCGGCCCGGCCTACTACATCGAGCGGGCGCTGGGGCAGCGCTGGATGAGCGTGCTGTTCGCGATCTTCCTGCTGATCGCCTACGGCTTGGCTTTCAACGGCGCCCAGTCCAACACCATCGCTCAGGGCCTGTCTCAGGCGTTCTCGATTCCCAACTGGATGACCGGCGTTGCGCTGGTGATCATCACCGCGCTGGTGATCTACGGCGGACTCAAGTCCGTCGCGCGTACTGCCGAGAAGATCGTGCCGATCATGGCCATCGGTTACTTCCTGGTGGCGCTGTACGTATTGATCGTGAACTTCAGCGAAGTCCCCGCGATGCTGGAGCTGATCATCAAGAGTGCCTTCGGTTACGGCCCGGCCGTCGGCGGTGCGGTGGGTTATACCATCAAGATCGCGATGGAGAATGGCATCAAGCGTGGCCTGTTCTCCAACGAGGCGGGTATGGGTTCGGCGCCCAACGCCGCCGCCCAGGCGGACGTCAAACACCCGGCGGCCCAGGGTCTGGTCCAGTCCTTCGGCGTGTTCATCGATACCCTGGTGATCTGTAGCTGCACCGCGGTGGTGATTCTGCTCTCCGGTGTCTACGAGCGTCTGATGAGCACCTCGCCGGGTCAGGATATCGTCGGCATTCAGCTGACGCAGGATGCGATGGTCGATCATCTCGGCAGCTTCGGCGAGATCTTCATCGCCGTCGCCATCTTCCTGTTCGCCTTCACCTCGATCATTGCCAACTTCTCCTACTCGCAGATCAATATCGAGTATCTGTTCAAACGCCATTCCAAAATCGCGGTCTCGGTATTGCGCGTTGCCGTGCTGGCGATGGTGATGATCGGGTCCGTGGCGCAGCTACAGTTCGTGTGGGACTTCGCCGATCTCGCCATGGGGCTGATGGCAACGACCAACCTCATCGCGATTCTGCTGCTGTGTCCGATCGCGCTGCGGGTGCTCAAGGATTACGAGCGTCAGCGCAAGGATGGCATCCGCGAGCCGACATTCGATCCCAAGAAGGTGCTCAAGCGGCCCGAGCAGACCGATGCCGACGTGTGGCCGGCGAAAGAGAACGCCGAATAAGCGCGAGATGAGCATGGCGGGGCGCGACGGTTGATCGTCGACGCCCCGCATCCTGTCTTGACTTGCCGGCCGCGACACCTGAGCCGGGTGCCTGATCTGGCTTGAAGCGCTACAATATGGCGGCGTTTTATACGCGCCCGGATCCGCGCGATGCTGTTTACCGCGTCCGGACCCACGGCGATTGATAGCCGCGCCTGAAACCGCGCGATGCTTGCCGCGCCCGAAACCGCGCGATGCTTGCCGCGCCCGCAACCGCGGCGATTGATATACGCGCCCGCGCCGGTGCGCAAGGCGCTCGATTCGCCCCAGGGAGGCCGCGATGCAGATTCAGCTCAACGGTGAGCCCCATCCGCTCGATGGCGAACCCACGCTGGTCCAGCTGGTCGACTCGCTCGGCCTGGCCGGGCGGCGTGTCGCCATCGAAGTCAACGAAGAGATCGTGCCACGCAGCCAGCATGCGCAGACGCGCCTGAACGACGGCGACCGCGTGGAGATCGTGCACGCTATCGGCGGTGGCTGATTGCCGCCAGGTTCATGACCAGGAGTCATCCATGTCGCAGCTGATTCAGGAAACCCCGTTGATCGTGGCCGGGCGCCGTTTTGCGTCTCGCCTGCTGGTCGGCACCGGCAAGTATCGCGACTTCGACGAGACCGCCGCGGCCATCGAGGCCAGCGGTGCCGACGTGGTGACGTTCGCGGTCCGGCGGACCAATCTGGGCCAGAACCCGGACGAGCCCAATCTGCTCGATGCGGTACCGCCGTCGCGCTATACGCTGTTGCCCAACACCGCCGGCTGCTACACCGCCAAGGATGCCGTGCGCACCTGCAAGCTCGCCCGCGAACTGCTCGACGGTCACAACCTGGTCAAGCTGGAGGTGCTGGGCGATGAAAAGACGCTCTACCCCAACGTGGTCGAGACGCTGGCCGCGGCCGAGACTCTGGTCAACGACGGCTTCGACGTCATGGTCTACACCAGCGACGATCCGATCGTGGCCAAGGAGCTGGAAAAGCGTGGCTGCTGCGCGGTGATGCCGCTGGGCTCGCTGATCGGCTCCGGCAACGGCCTGCTCAATCCGGCGACGTTGGCGCTCATTCTCGAGCACGCCGACGTACCGGTGCTGGTCGATGCCGGTATCGGTACAGCGTCGGATGCGGCGCTGGCGATGGAGATGGGCTGCGACGGCGTGCTGATGAACTCAGCCATCGCCCACGCCCGGCATCCGGTGATGATGGCCAACGCCATGCGCAAGGCGATCGAAGCCGGACGCGAGGCCTTTCTCGCCGAGCGCATGCCGCGCCGCCAGAGCGCCAGCCCGTCTTCGCCGTTTGCCGGGCGCATCAACGGCTGAGTCTCCTTGAACGACTTGAACTGTGATTGACGTACTTTTGATCGACGTACTTTTGATCGACGTACTTTTGATCGACGTACTTCGATCGACGTACTTTCGACCGACTTGAACAGGGCCGCCGACGATCGGCGGCCACTCCCATTTCCTTTGCCTGTTGACGCCTTCGCATGACTGACAAGACGACGCCTGAGACCGAATCCATCGCCGAAGGTACGCCCGAGACGCCCGTGCGTCGTGGCATCAAGAGCTACGTACTGCGGGCCGGTCGCATGACGGCGGCGCAGGAGCGCGGCCTGAACGACGTGTGGCCCAAATGGGGCCTGACGCTGGCCGACGGTCGCCAGGATCTCGAGCAGCTTTTCGGCCGCCGGGCGCCCTGCGTGGTGGAGATCGGCTTCGGCATGGGCAAGTCGCTGGTCGAGCAGGCCGAGACGCACCCCGAGACCGACTTCATCGGCATCGAGGTTCACGCGCCCGGCGTGGGTAAGCTCCTGGACGAAGCGGACAAGCGCGGGCTGACCAACCTGCGTGTCTACCGCGAAGACGCACTGGCGGTGCTGGCGGACTGCCTGCCGGAAGCGAGCATCGATACGCTGCAGCTGTTCTTTCCCGATCCGTGGCCCAAGAAGAAGCATCACAAGCGGCGTATCGTGCAGCTGCCGTTCGTCGAACTGGTGCGATCTCGCCTCCAGCTGGGTGGCAAGCTGCACATGGCGACCGACTGGCAGGCCTACGCCGAATTCATGGCGGAGGTGATGGCCGAGGCGCCGGGATTCGTCAATACCGCCCCGGCGGAAACGGCGCCCTTCGTCGAACGCCCCGGCTTCCGACCGCTGACCAAGTTCGAGCAGCGCGGCGAGCGCCTGGGCCACGGCGTCTGGGATCTCATCTACCGCCGCGATTGATCGACTGGCCGAACGGAGTCAGTGCGCCCAGCCGCCGATATGTCGGAACCGGTGCTGGGCGGCCAGTGTCAGCAGGACACCCGCCAGCGCCAGCGCCATGCCGCCCAGCTGCAGGGTGTCGACGCCTTCGCCGAACATCCAGGCACTCCATAGCAAGGTGACCGGCGGGGTGAGATAGATGGCGCTGGACACGGCGCTGACACCCATGCGGCGCAGGCAGACGGTGAAAAAGCCGTATCCGCCGAAGCTTGACAGCACCACCAGCCAGCCCAGCGTCTGCCAGGTGATCAATTCGCTGCCCGGGCTTTCCAGCTGGCCGTCACTGAGCGCCGCTATCAGAAAGACCAGGCTCGCCGCGCCGAGCTGCGCCGTCAGCGTGGCCGGCATGCCAAGCCCGGACGGGCGTCGGGTGGCGAGCACGCTGCCCAGCGTCACGCTGATCACCGACAGTAGCGGCAGCGCATAGGCCCAGCCGCTGGCGCTGCCCGTTCCTTGCCAATCCCCCGCGACGCACAGCGCCACGCCACTGGCCGCGATTCCCAGACCGAGCCAGGCTGCCATGGGTAGCTGCTCGCGGAGCCACAGCGTTGCGATCACCGCTGCCAGGATGGGCTGCTGGGCGGTGACCAGTGCCGTGGAACCCGCGCTGACTCCCTGGCCGACGGCCAACATCACGAACAGCAGATAGCCGCCCATGGTGAGCGCGCCGACGCTCATTTCGCGCAGCCAGCCGCTCAACGTCACCGCGCGCTGACGGCTCAGCGACCACCATAGCGCGGCGATCAGCGTGGCGATGACGAAGCGCCAGGCAAACAGATCCATTGCCGACAGCGGCGCCTGGTTCGCCAGTCGGCTGCCGATGAACCCCGAGCTCCAGCAGATGATGAACCCTGTCATCAGCGCGATGTGCAGCGATAGATTGCGCATGCCAAGCCCTCCCGTCCGGTCGAAGTGGCTTGAGTCTGCGCGCTATGCAGAGTTCAATGAATCGAATAAAAATCTATCAGAGTTCAATATGATTGAAGGCAGCCACACGCTGGATTTGGAGCTCCTGCGCACGTTTCAGGTCGTGGCGCAGACGGGGTCGCTGGCAGCGACGGCAGAGGTACGCCATCGCACGCTGAGCGCGATCAGCATGCAGATGAAGCGGTTGGAAACGGAGCTGGACGTGCGTCTGCTCGATCGCGGATCTCGCGGGGTGACGTTGACCTCGAGCGGCGACGTGCTGCTAGGTGAAGCGCGGGAACTGCTGCGGGTTCACGACACCCTGGTCAGCCGTTTCAACGGCGAACGACTGAGTGGGCGCGTACGCTTGGGCATCCCCGAGGACTACGCCCGCGAGCTGCTCGATGACACGCTGCCGCAGTTCATGGCGCGCTATCCGGGAATTCTGCTGGATGTCACCACCGATACTAGCGGCCGTCTCGCCAGGGCGCTCGGCAAGCGTCAGCTGGATCTGGCGATCGTGCTCGATCATGCGATGGGGCTGGAAGGCGGAGAGACGCTGTGGCATCCCACTCCGGTATGGGCGGGGCCGGTTCAGGGCGCGCTGCATCGGGAAACGGTACTGCCGCTGGCGGTGCACCCCGAGCAGTGCCCCTATCGACATCTGGCGACCGAGGCATTGGACGCCGCCCAGCGTCCGTGGCGGGCGATCTTCACCAGTACCAGCATTCACGCCGTGGAGAAGGCGATCGAGACCGGCATGGCGATCGGCGTGCTCGACCGCGAGCGCGTGACCACGGCGATGCGCGCGCTGGACGAAAGCGACGGCATGCCACCGCTACGCCGTTGCATCGCCAGGCTACATTTCGCAAAGGCGATCGACAACGCATCGCAGCCGGCGGTCGACGCCTTGGCACAGCTGCTGCGCGAGAGACTGCAGGGTCGCGGACCCTGGCAGCGTGACGCGCTGAGCGGGCGCGATCTCGGGCAGAAAACGCGAGCCTGAAGCACAAGTCTGAAACAGGAGCATAAAAAAGCCGCCCTGGGCAGGGCGGCACTAAGGACCGTGACTAGCTTGATGAGGAGATGATCAGGGCAGGAACCTGACATTCGCTGCGATGATCAGTGGCGTTTGGCGGCGCCACGATGTAAAGGTAATCATTCTCATTTGAGATTGCAAGCGTAACGAGAATCTTTTTTATTTGCGCCGGTCAACTCGCGCCGACTGCGTGCAATAGAAGCGGCAAGGTCGCCATCGCCAGCAGTGTCTGGCCGGTAATCACGGCCGCCATCAACTCCGCGTCACCCCCCAGCTGACGGGCCAGGATATAAGCCGATGTGGCGGTCGGCAGCGCCGCGAACAGCAGCGCGATATCGCGATTGGCGCCGTGAAGTCCGACGATCGCGGCCAGCGCCAGCACGATCAGTGGCGTGACGACCAGCTTGAGGGCGCTCGACAGCCAGAACGCCCTGCCGCTGCGCCACAGCGCCTGGGGACGCAACGCCACGCCCACCGCCACCAGCCCCAGCGGCAGGGCGGCATCGCCGAGCAGGCCGATGGCATCCGCGCTCCAGCCGGGCAGGCCGATGCCGCCGAGGTTCAAGCCTATGCCCAGCAGGCAGGCGAGAATCAGCGGATTTCGCAGCAGCGCCATGGCGCTTTGACCCAGACTGGCGCTGCCCAGCGTGCCGGAGCCGATGAAGGCCAGCACGCAGAGGATGTTCGCGGTCGGCACCATCAGGGCGACGGCGACGGCTGCCGTCGTGGTACCCTCGGCGCCATGCAGCGCGGTGGCGCCGGCGACGCCGACGTAGGTATTGAAGCGCACCACGCCCTGGAAGGCCGAGGTGAAGGCGGGCGGCGACAGTCGCAGGCGATCCTTCGCCAGCCAAAGCCCCAGACCCAGCAGCAGCATCGTGCCGAGCATCGTCACGCCGAGCCGAAAGACCGGAACCTGGCTGACGTCGGCGGTGGCCAGCGTCGCCACCAGCATCGCCGGGAACAGCAAGTAGTAGATGAACCGCTCGAGTCGCGGCCAGAAGTCGCCGCCGGGGAAGCGCGCCCAGCCCAGCGCCGCGCCGAGCAGAATCAACAGAAATAGTGGGCCCAGGGCGTTCGCGATATCGCTCATGTGTCATCCTTGTCGAGCGCCTCGGTGATGATCTGCAGCGCCTATGCCCGCTAGTCTATCGGCTAATGCCCACCGCTTGGAGTCTCTAGAAGCCCATGGCTGCCCACGAAGAGGAAACCGCCAGACCGCGGATGCTCAATCTGCTGATCGGGGTCACGCTGATGACGATCGTGATCGCGCTGTGGTATCTGCTCGATTACTACTATCTGCGCGAATCGACCGGTGACGTGACCTGGTATCCGCCGGCGCAGGGCTGCGTGCTGCTGGAAGGGGGCTGTCACGCCGGCCTCGGGATCGACTCGTCGCTGGCGTTCGCGCTTCAGCAGGCCCATGACGACGAGGGCACGTTGACGTTCGAAGTCCGCGTTCACGGGCGCGCGCCGCAAGCGGTGACGGTCCAGTTCATCGGGCGTGACATGGCGGTGGAATCGAGACGTCTCTCGCTTCAGGACAAGGGCGATGGGTTGTTCGTCGGGCGGGGCAGCCTGGGGCTTTGCAGTGCTCACGTGGACGCCTGGCGAGCCCAGGTGGTGGTGCTCAGCGATCACGGTCTGAGAGGGAGCTGGTTCGATTTCGACAGCCACGACCTGGGGTCGGCCATGGCGGGGCGGGGCGACAAGCGCTGCCTGTGAACGCCGACGCCGACCACGATGGGTCGGCGTCGGGTGTTGCGGGATGACTTGTTAGCGGTGCTTAGTCGTCGCTGCCCGAGTCGTCGCTGCCCGTGTCGTCGCTGTCAGCATCGCCGCCGCTGTCCTTGGCGCCGTCATCGGGGTTGATCGCCAGCAGCTCGACCTTGAACTGTAGCGCCTGATTGGGGCCGATCGGACCGCCGGTACCGGCCGGACCATAGGCCAGGTCGGAAGGCACGGTGATCATCCAGGTATCGCCGACGTGCATCATCTTCAGCGCTTCCTGCCAGCCGGGAATGACCTGGTCGACCTTGAACGAGATCGGCTCGCCGCGCTTGTAGGAACTGTCGAAGACGGTGCCGTCCGGCAGGGTGCCTTCGTAGTTGACGCGAACGGTGTCGTCGTCGGAGGGCGACTTGCCGTCACCGGATTCGAGCGACTTGTACTGCAGCCCGGAATCGGTGGTCTTGACGCCATCCTTCTTGGCGTTCTCCTTCAGGAAGGCTTCGCTCTTCTTGCGGTTTTCATCCGCGACCTTCTTCTGCTCGGCCTTCTGCTCGGAGACTTTCTTCTGCTGGTACTGGGTCAGCGTGCTGCTGATGTCGTCCTGGCTCATCTGCAGGTCATCATCGCCGTAGACATCCTTGACGGCCGCCGCGAAGGCGTCGACGTCGAGATCCTTGATGTCCTTGGATAGACCCTGACCGAGCGTGGCGCCAATGCTGTAGCTGAGTTTCGCCTGGTCACTGTCGAGGTCGACCTTGTCCTGCGCGAAGGCCGTCAGTGGCAGGGTCATGATGCTGCCGAGGGCGACGGCGGTTACCAAACGTTTCATGCAAACTCCTTGGGTCACGGATAAAACCGATGCTGGCCAGATTGCAAAGAAGCCTCAAACACCGGGTGGATTGTGGTGGTGTGACTCTAACAGGTGGGTTTTGGTTCCGCATCCGACGCATCGATCAGCCAGTGCGCCAGTAGTTCGCGTAACACGGGGTAAGCGCCAGCGGTCGTCTTGCGCAGTGTCTGGCAGGAGGCCAGCGCCTGCTCGAGAGCGGAATCCGTCTCGCCATCGGTCGTGGGCAATGCCTCCAGGCGCGCCAGCATTTCACGCTCGGCCTGCAGTTCCGCCTGCTTGAGTGCCTGACGCAACGGCTCCAGCCGCGGCTGCTCTTGCGCCTCACGCTTCAGACGTCGACGGCGCTCGCGCAATGCGACGGTCATCTCCTGTTGCCAGCGTCTCGCCGCGGCCAGGGCGTCGGCTGCGCCAGGATCGGGGCGGCGGCGTTGCTCGCTCAGCCAGGCGATCCACAGCAGTTCGCAGATATCCCAGCCATGCTCGTCCTGCAGTGTCAGGCACAGGGTTTCGACTCCGGGAAGAGCGTAGCGATCCAGTGCGTAGGACCACAGCGAGGGGGATGCATCGGGTGTGGACATGACTCTCCATACCGACAGCGGATGGCTGATAGAATGAGCGCCCATTCGACGCGCCCTGGAGCCCGGCATGATCGCATTCCGCCAACTCGCCCTGCAACGCGGTACCCGCCAACTGTTCGCGGGTGCCGATCTGGTGCTGCACGAGGGCCAGAAGGTCGGCATCGTCGGCGCCAACGGTGCCGGCAAATCGAGCCTGTTCGCGCTGATCCGGGGCGAGCTCGGTGCCGATGCGGGTAGCGTGGAGATCGCCGGTGGCAAGCGCATCGCGCACATGGCGCAGGAAGTATCGGCCATCGATCGCCCGCTGGTGGAGTACGTGCTCGACGGCGACGTCGGCCTGCGCGAGACCGAGACGGCGCTTGCCGAAGCCCAGGCCAACGGCGAGATGCAGCGCGAGGCCGTCCTGCATGGTGAGATCGAGGCGCTCGATGGCTACAGCGCGCGTTCCCGCGCCGAGCAGCTATTGGCAGGGCTGGGCTTCGGGCAGGATGACCTCTACCGTCCGCTGGCGGATTTTTCGGGCGGCTGGCGCATGCGTGTCGGTCTGGCGCGGACGCTATTCACCCCGTCTGAGATCATGCTGCTCGACGAGCCGACCAACCACCTGGATCTGGACGCCCTGCTGTGGCTCGAGCAGTGGCTGACGCGCTACCCCGGCACGCTAATGTTGATCTCCCACGACCGCGATTTCCTCGATGCGGTCTGCGATCACATTCTGCATATCGATCAAGGCCAGTTGATGCTCTATCGCGGCCACTACAGCGCCTTCGAGCGTGCTCGTGCCGAGCGTCAGATCCAGCAGCAGGCGGCATTCGAGAAGCAGCAGGCGCGGCGGGCCGAGATCGAAGGTTTCGTCGCGCGCTTCCGCGCCCAGGCGACCAAGGCGCGCCAGGCTCAGAGCCGGCTGAAGATGCTCGAGCGTATGGAGAATATCGCCGCGGCCCGCGTCGACTCGCCGTTTCGCTTTCAACTTCCCTGCGCCGACAAGACCTCGACGCCGCTGCTGTCGCTGGATCAGGCGTCGCTAGGCTATCCCGATCGCACGATTCTCGACGGGGTGAAGGTGTCGATTCTGCCCGGCGAGCGGATCGGTCTGCTGGGGCCCAACGGCGCGGGTAAATCGACCCTGATCAAGACCCTGATCGGCGATCTGACCCCGATCGAGGGAACTCGAGTCCCCGGCGACAATCTGGTGGTCGGCTACTACGCCCAGCATCAGCTGGAGCACCTGGATATCGGCGCCACGCCGTTCATGCATGTGCAGCGGCTCTCGCCTACGGCGAGCGATCTGTCGATTCGCAATTTCCTGGGCGGATTCGGCTTTCGTGGCGACGACGTGTTCGGTGATGTGTCACGTTTCTCCGGTGGCGAGAAGGCACGCCTGGCGCTGTCGCTGGTCGCCTGGGAAAAGCCTAATCTGCTGCTGCTGGATGAGCCGACCAACCACCTCGATCTGGACATGCGCGAGGCGCTGGCCGAGGCGCTGGCGGAGTACGAAGGCGCGGTGATCATCGTCTCCCACGATCGCCACCTGCTGCGGGCCAGTGTCGATACGTTCTGGCGCGTCGCCGAAGGTCGGGTCGAGCCCTTCGATGGCGATCTCGATGACTACCATCAGTGGCTCAAGTCCCGCGAGCTGGAGCTGCGGCGAGACCTGAAGCAGGAAGCGCGCCAGGAAAAAGGCGCGGCGGATGGCGGCGATCGCAAGGCGGCCCGGCGCGCAGCCGCCGAACGGCGCGAGCAGATGAAGCCGCTGCGCAAACAGCGCGATACGGCGGAGAAGAAGCTCGACAAGGCCCAGAGTGCGCTCACGGCACTGGAAGCGCAGCTGGCGGACCCCGATATCTACGATGCCGGACGCAAGGACGAGCTTGCCCGGCTGGTGCGCGAACAGGGCGAGCGTCAGGCCGAAGTCGAACAGCTCGAGAGCGAGTGGATGGCGGCGGAAGAGGCGCTGGAGACGCTGGAGGCGGAGCTGCTCCAGGCCGAATCCTGAATCGTAGTTGAGGCGCTCGGCGGGCGTCTACACTGAGGATGAATTTCCGGCTAGAGGAGGGCATTCATGCCTTACGATTCCCGCGACGATATTCCCGATAGCGCACGCAAGGTGCTGCCGCCCCACGCCCGCACCATCTACAAGGAAGCGTTCAACAGCGCCTGGGACGAGTACGACAAGCCCGGCGACCGGCGCGGCGGCAGCTCTCGAGAAGAGACCGCCCACGCCGTGGCCTGGAAGGCGGTCGAGGCGAAGTACAAGAAAGGTGACGACGGCAACTGGCATCCGAAGTCTTGAGCGACGAGCGACGAGCGACGAGCGACGAGCTACGAGCTACGAGCTACGAGCTACGAGCTACGAGCTACGAGCTACGAGCTACGAGCTACGAGCTACGAGCTACGAGCTACGAGCTACGAGCTACGAGCTACGAGCTACGAGCTACGAGCTA
>NZ_JBQXYB010000024.1:0-12926 GCF_052645315.1 Salinicola sp. V024 | reverse complement strand
AGGATATTGGCGTCTACCTGATGGACTACTACAACCGGCAGCGCCCTCATACCTTCAATGGCGGCATGCCACCCGTGATGGCGGAAGAAAAACTTAAAATACTGTCCGGGATTAGTTGACCACTACAGAGTGACGTTTGCATCCGGAGACGGCGTTGGGCTACGGGTGACGCTCTCGTTACCCTCGACTTGAGTTGCCGTCGGGTTGATCCCTTCTTGAGGCGCCAAACGTTCGGGGCGACAGATTCCTGGACGATTGGTTTCTGGTCGATATCTTTCAGGGTGCGAAAGGTCAGGGCGAGATAGCTCAGGGCGCGGCGCTACCCATGACGGCGCGCAGCTTGTCCGGCGTGGGCGCCCCCATGACCTTGTGTATCTTGCCATCGCCGTCCTGATAGAAGGTCACGGGGGTTGCGTAAAGTTGTCCATCGCGCATCGTCTGCGTGTTGTCGCTGACCCACTGCTCGCTTTGATCATTGCCTTCGTTGTTTGGCATGGCGCCGGTACGATAGTGCTCGGCGATCGCGCCGCCAGGGTTATCCGCGCTGAGAAGCGCTGCCGCTTTCTTGAGGCTGTCCGCTTTGAGGATACCTACCATCAGGTGACGAATCTGCACCTCGCCGCTCTCGACCCAGGGCTGGGCGTCTTGCCAGAACTTGCGGCAGTAGGGGCAGTTGGGGTCACTGAAGGTGTAGACCACTCGCGGCGCATCGGCATCCCCATCGCGAACCCAGTGATGATCGGCCATTTCCCGCCACAACTCGGCATTCTTGGGCCCGTCGACGAGCTGCTCCAGCGGTTCGGCGGAAACGTCTTGGCCCTGGGCGTCGATTAGCGTGCCGACGATAGCATGTTCGCCGTCGGGGGTAACATACGCCGCGACGGCCTGGCCGCGCACGCTGGCGGCGTAGCCCTTGAGCCCACCGGGCGCGTCGAACTCACCGTGAATCGTGAGACCTTGCTGCTCCAGCGTCTGAATCGGCTTGGGCCATTCGGCGGCGGCGGTTAGCTGGCTCGCCGTCAGGGCGCTGCCGGCGCCGAGGATCAGCGCGAGCCGCAGTGATGTCATGCGAAGATTGCGAAAGGGCATGCGTGTCGTCTCCGAGTTGGAAGATAGGGGTTTGGCAAGGTCAGAGGTGGAAAATCAGGGTTCGAGGCGCTCGAGGCTGCGATCAAGCGTGGCGCGAGAAAGCTCGCCGAAGTGGGTGTCGATAAGCGTGCCCTCGGCGTCGTAATAGAGCGTGGTCGGCATGGCTACGGCGCCGACCTCCTTGCCAAACGTCATTTCCGGGTCTCGATAGACGTGGTCGAGCGTGAGAGACTCTCGTTGCAGAAAAGTATTGACCGCGCCGACACTTTCGCCCTGGTTGACGAATACGAACATCACGTCGTTGTGCTCTTGCTGGGCCTGTTCCAGCATCGGCATCTCGCGACGACATGGAGGACACCAGCTCGCCCAGAGGTTGACCACCATGGGCCGGTGGGCCCCACGTTGGATATCAGGGAGCGCGATGCGGTTACTGTCGAGCATGACCAAAGGCGTGGTGGGAACCGTCGCGCCGCGTGGGGCCATCAGCGCTAGTGCACCAGCCGTCAGTGTCCACACTAACGCGCCTGCAAAGACCGCACCGCCCAGTGGGCGGCGTTCATCGGGATGGCGCCAGAGACGCCAGGTCAGATAGACGAAGGCGATGACAAGGCCTGCCAGCGGTTCGAAGCCGCGGTCTCGGATGTCCAACCAGGACCAGAACGTGTCGTAGCTCTCCCAGTAGCGAGCGACGAAAACGATCCGCGCCCCGACAAGGCTAATGAATAAGACGTTGAACAAATGATCGCCGACACTGATCTTTCGGCGGCGGCCGACCCAGGCGCCGACGATCAGCGCGACGACCATTGACAAGACCAGCAGGAGCTGACCAAGGCTCAGGCCGAGCGAGCCGATGGCAATGCTGCGATCCAGAGAGTTCATGTGTTACTCCCGGTCGTATCATTGGGGGTTCGCCGGGCTTGATCGAAGCGCTCAAGAAACGCCTCAGCATCCAGTTCACCGATGATCCTGGCGTTTCGCCGCTCCTGGCCGTCCGGACCGAACCACATCAGTGTCGGTGGGCCGACGACGTCGAATTTCTGCATGATGACCTTACCTGAAGCATCATAGTCGGTGACATCGATACTCAACCGCTGTACGTCCTGGAGTTCGTTCTTGACGGTCGGATCGCTGAACACTTCTCGTTTGATCACTTCACAGGACACACACCAGTCGGCGGTGAACTCGACGAGCGTCATCTGACCCCTGCTGGCGGCCGCCTGTATGCGGCGTTCGAGCGTGGTCAGATCGTCGACGTCATCGAACGCGATAGGCCCGGACTCGGTTGTCTCTGATATCGCCATTGCACCGCTTGGCGCGTAGACCACCAGCGGGCGCCACGGATCAGTGGCGCCTCCGGCAGCGCCAATCAGGACCAGTGAGCTCCATAGACCGATGATCGCAGCGCTGGCAATCGCGACCTGGGAAATGCAACTCGTGGTGTTGCCACGTGCGAGAGCCACGAGAGATACCGCGAAGCCCAATCCCAGCGCACCCCACAAGCCAAGAACAATGGAGTCGGGGATGACCCGGGCGGCGAACCAGATTGCCATTCCCAGCAGTACGAAGCCGAAAAGCACCTTGACGCGGCTCATCCAGGCGCCAGGCTTGGGCAGCAACCGGCTACCAACGGTGCCGATCACTACCAATGGGGTGCCCATGCCGAGACCCAGGGCAAGTAGTGCGGTGCCACCAAGCCACGGATTGCCCGTCTCCGCGATGAAGAGCAGGGCGCCAGCCAGCGGCGCGGTCATGCAGGGGCCCACTAGCAGAGCGGAGAGAACGCCCATGACAGCAACGCCCTTGAATCGCCCGCCGCGCTGTTTCGATAGCCCGGCATCCAGGCGTCGACGTAACGCTCTCGGCAGTTCGAGTTCGAAGGCACCGAACATGGCGAGTGCCAGCACTACGAACAGGACCGAGAAGATGCTAATGAACCAGACGTTCTGGAACAGCATCTGCAGATTGGCTCCGGCCATGGCGGCGGCAACGCCCAGCGCGGCGTAGGCGGCGGCCATGGGCAGGACATAAGCGAGAGAGAGTGCGAAACCGGATGTCCGCCGAGTCTCTTCGCTGCGGCGTTGGGCGACGATCAGGCTTGAGAGGATCGGAGTCATCGGCAATACGCAGGGTGTGAAGGTCAACAGCAGGCCCATGCCGAAGAAGGCGGCCAGTGTCCAGACCCAGTTACCGCCAATCAGTTGTGCTGCCAGTTGTTGATCTTCCGCCATCGTTGCTCCTGCCTGGGTGGCGGGGCTCGATGCGGTAGGTGATGATGTTGTGGATGACGCAAAGGGAGCGTTCGGGGCAGCGGGCGACGCGTTCGTTGCCGAGCCGTTCGTCGTTGCTGTGTCGTTCCCCGAGTCGCCGACGACAGGTTCCAGGTCGAAGGTCCGCTGTTGGGGCGGATAGCAGAGACCGGCATCGGCGCAACCCTGCCAATGAAGGGTAATGGTATCGGCATCGCCGGGTCGAGTGGTCATGCTCAATGCGTGACGGTAGATCTCGGAGCGGCCGAAGTACTCGTCTTCGATAGTCTCCCCGTCAGGCATATCGAGCGATAGCTCGCTGTCTCCCGCTTCCGCAGAGAAGCTGTGGCGGTAGAGGTAGTAACCGGGTTCGATCTGCCAATCGATCTCCAGTGCGTCGCCGTCCTGTGACAACGTGGGTTCGAAGGCCTGACCCGGGGGGAGAAACTCATCTTGTTGCCCGAATGGATCCTGGGCCATGGCCAACGTGGCGACGCTGAATAAGGCCAGCATCAGTAGCCATCGCACGAGCTTCGATCGTACAAGGCCGAGCCCTGCCTTCATCCCTGGTCGCATTTCCCACACTCCTGATTCGGTGCCGGCTAGGATGATCCATGGGGATGAGCTGAAAATGAATCTCTATTGCCGTCTCTGTTCTAGATGTGTATTCGTAAAAAGAAATGTCGATCCCGATGTCGAGCCGTCCAGTCGGGCCTGAGTGCGGTGTTGGCTTTGGGAAGGTACGGGTTCGTGACCACCTCTCTGAAGGTGCTCGGACGTCGACGTCGTTAGCCGGTCAGCGGCGCGGCTGTCGATCTCATGCTGGGCGCGATGTCGGTACGATAGCCGGCGTCGTCCAGCAGCTCGGCAAGGCTCTCGGCCAGAAGTTCGTCATCCTCGACGAGTAGAACTTTCATTTTCTCAACGGCCTGTTGGGCTTTGTCCGATAGATTAGACACGCAGCCTGAAAACTTCCTGAAAGCGTGAGCAGCATTCCATCGCTCAGCGCTAGCTATATGCAGACTCGACTGCTCCGCATCATCAGCTCTCACGATCAGAGAGTGGTGAGCGAGCTCAATGGTACGGATTAGGATCGGGAATCTTCTCGTCGATAAAGGAGACTGGATCGGGATTCGCGCATTACGTTACCGTGTTCTGGTCATATTAGGGAAACGCTGCATAATCCCCCCGCAACTGCCTGATCGCCACCGGCGGGGTAAAATCTAACCATCCCGCCACCGTCTGACAGAGCTATCCGATGAAGCAGATCCCATTTGCCCAGGCAGAACACCAGAACAAGAAGAAGGTCACCCGTCGAGAGCGATTCCTGGCCCAGATGGAGATCCTGGTGCCTTGGTAACGGCAGATCGACGCGCTGTCGCCTTCCTACTTTCCGAACGCGGCAGGTAAGCGGGGTCGGCAGCCCCTCGGCCTGAGGTGCATGCTGCGGGTCTATTTCTTACAGCAGTGGTATGTGCTCGCCGATGAGGCGCTCGAAGACGCCATCTACGACAGCCAGGTCATGCGTGATTTCATCGGACTCGATCTGGCCATCGAAAGCGTGTCGGACGCGACCACGCTGCTGCGCTTCCGCCATCTGCTGGAGAAGCATGCCCTGACCCAGCGGATCTTCGAGGAGATCAACGCCAGTTTGGCGGGCAGGGCCTTGTTTTGGTGGAGGGCACCATAGTCGCCGCCGCGCCCTCCACCAAGGACAAGGCCAAGCAGCGCGATCCGGAGATGAAGCAGACCAAGAAGGGCAACCAATGGTTTTTCAACATGAAGGCCCATATGGCGCCGATGCGGTCACCGGGTTGATTCACAGTGTCGCTGCCACTTGGGCCAACGTCGCCGATGTCACCATGGCGGGCCACCTGGTCCGAGAAGATGACAAGCGGGTATACGGCGACGCGGGTTATACCAAGATGTGGAAGCATCTGGACGAAGAGAATGATGCCCCGGATCCCTAGTGCTGTGACGCCGCCAAACGCGGCGCTATCAAGAAGATGGAAGACAGCCCCATGAAAACGCTGCTGCTGGCGATCGTGAAGGCAAAGGCCAGCATCCGCGCCAAGGTCGAGCACTCGTTTCATGCCATCAAGAACCTCTTCGACTACCGGAAGGTGCGCTATAAGGGGCTGGCCAAAGAACCAGCCTCAGTTATTCAGCCTGTTCGGGCTGGCCAACTTGATGTTGGCGGCACGATGCGAAGGCCGAGTTGACGGGGCCAGTGTGTCTTGATTTAGCTTGGCAGCCAGGAAAACCTGGCTGCCAGGTAAAACAGGCCACCTGAGATGGTCATGTAATGACCGCTGAGACGATGATCTGGCCACGCTGAACGGTTCAGCCGACCAGAACCGAATTGTTTAGCGATTCCCTAGGGGTTGACCTTAAAGTTTACTTTAAGGCTATCGTACGTAGTGCATCATCAACCCCAATTTGAGGATAGCGTGATGACTTTGCAGCTTGGAGAGATAGCTCCCGATTTTACGGTGGAATCCACGGAAGGCACGCTCAGCTTCCATGAATGGCTTGGCGACAGCTGGGCCGTATTATTCTCGCACCCGGCCGACTACACACCGGTCTGTACGACAGAACTTGGTGCTTTTGCCAAGCGCAAGAGCGAGTTCGATAAGCGTGGCGCCAAGTTGATCGGTGTATCCGTCGATCCGCTCGACTCTCACAACGGCTGGGCTGGGGATATCGAGAAGACTCAGGGCACGGCGCTGAACTACCCATTGCTGGCCGACGAGGATCAGGTGGTCGCAGAGCTGTATGGGATGATTCACCCCAAGGCTGACCCTAAGGTGACGGTGCGTACCGTTTTTATTATCGACCCCGACAAGAAGATCCGACTTACTCTGACCTACCCGCCCAGCACAGGGCGCAACGTCGATGAGATCCTACGCGTCATCGATTCGCTCCAGTTGACCGGCAAGCACAAGGTGGCGACGCCTGTGGATTGGCAGAATGGGGAAGACGTTATCATCGCTCCCTCATTGTCGAGTGAGGAAGCCAAGGAGCGTTTTCCCGAAGGTTGGGACGAAAAGACACCGTACCTACGCGTAGTACGCCAGCCCAAATAACTGACGAGGTTGTCTTGGCGGCTCGGCCTGGTCGGGCCGCCTAGTCGTTTCGCTGAGGTGGTGCCAATGAAGACATTAAGTATTGGAGAGTTGGCCGAACACTGCGGAATTGCCAGCCAGGCGATCCGCTACTATGAGCAGGAAAAGCTCATGCCAAGGCCCCAGCGAACGGAATCGAATTATCGCCGCTATCCTGAGGATGCGGCAGCAAGACTGCAGTTTATCCTTCAGGCCAAACAGTGGGGTTTCACTCTCGATGAGATTCGTGAGTTGCTGATTCTCCAAGATGCCAATGGCAACCGGGCTCAGGCTAAACGCATTGCGGAAGAGAAGTTAGTAAAAATTAGAGAGCAGATCAAACATCTCTCCAAGATCGAGACAGTACTTTCGAAAACGCTCTCTGAATGCTCTGGAGAGGGGGCTATGAAGGGGTGTCCCATTGTCGAGGCAATCGCCGAAGAGAAGCAGAAAAGCGTTTATCGAGACAGCTGACGTAGCGATGCATGGCGCCAATCATCCAGGTTTCAAGCAATCGACGATCCAGCGAGGAGACAGGAAATGACAGAACGAATCGATATCAGTATACGCGGGATGTCTTGTGCCTCCTGTGTTGGCCGCGTGGAGCGCGCGCTTAGGCAGCAGCCCGGCGTCACCGAGGCACAGGTGAACCTCGCCACCGAAAAGGCCACGGTTGCGTTCGAGGAACGCGCCGATCCCGGCCAGTTTGTCGATGCCGTCGAAAAGGCAGGCTATCAGCCCGTCGTCGAAACCGCCGAGATTCCTGTCATCGGGATGACTTGTGGTTCCTGTGTCTCGCGCGTGGAGCGAGCGATCGAGAAGCTGCCGGGCATTCTCCAGGCCAGCGTGAATCTCACTACGCAAAAGGCCTTTGTAAGGTTTCTGCCTGACATGGTCTCGCTGCCTCGTATCCATCACGCCATCAAGGGTGCGGGCTATGAACCGCAGGTTAATGCTGATGAAAGTGTCCAGTCGGAGCGTGAGGATCAAGAGGGTACCCAGCTTCGCAATAAAGTGATGCTCGCCGCAGCGTTCACGATTCCTGTGGTTCTGATCGCCATGGGCAAGATGATTCCGTCCCTGGATGCGCTCTTATCGCACGTGATGCCACACCGGGGCTGGATGGGGATCGAATGGCTATTGACCACTCCCGTCCTGTTCTACGCGGGGGCTCGTTTCTATCGCTCCGGCTATGCCGAGCTCCGGCATGCCAACCCGGGCATGAACAGCCTGGTCATGATTGGCTCGAGCGCAGCCTATTTCTATTCGGCTGCCGCTCTGTTGATACCTGGGCTCTTCCCTGCAGGTACTGCCGTAAGCTACTTCGAGGCGGCGGCGGTCATCGTGACGCTGATTCTGTTGGGTCGCTACTTCGAGCATATCGCCAAGGGCCGTACCTCCCAGGCGATCAAGAAGCTTCTGCAACTGCAGGCGAAAACGGCCCGTGTCGTTCGTGATGGCGAAACGGCCGAAGTGCCGATCGAGGCCGTCGTGCCTGATGACCGCATTCTGGTTCGTCCCGGCGAACGCATCCCGGTAGATGGTATGGTCGAAGAGGGCCACTCCTACGTCGATGAATCGATGATCAGCGGTGAGCCGGTGCCGGTGGCAAAAGGCAGAGATGCCGAGGTGGTCGGTGGCACGATCAACAAGAACGGCTCGCTCACCTTCCGCGCCACGCGGGTCGGCGCCGACACGGTGCTGTCACAGATCGTCAAGATGGTGGAGTCGGCCCAGGCCGAGAAGCCGCCAATCCAGCAGCTTGCCGATAAGCTCGCCGGGGTGTTCGTGCCCGTGGTCATCGTTATTGCGCTGATCACCTTCGGCGTATGGCTCGGCTTCGGGCCGGCCCCGGCGCTGTCCTTCGCTTTTGTCACGACGGTCAGCGTGTTGTTGATTGCTTGTCCTTGCGCCATGGGGTTGGCCACGCCGACCGCGATCATGGTGGGCACCGGTAAAGGCGCGGAGATAGGTGTGCTGTTTCGCAAGGGCGCGGCACTCGAGACGCTTGCCAAGATGAGTACGGTCGTGCTGGACAAGACCGGCACGCTGACCCAGGGCCGGCCCGAGCTCACTGATTTCACCATGGTCGATGGGGACGAAAACGAGGTGCTGCGCTGGGTGGCTGCGGTCGAGGCGCAGAGCGAACACCCCATCGCCGAGGCCATCGTGCGCGGCGCGAAGGAGCGTGGTCTCGAACTGCCGGCCGTCAGCCATTTTAGCGCCAAGCCGGGCTATGGCATCGAAGCCGACGTTGCCGGCCACCGGCTGCACGTGGGCGCCGATCGTTACATGAGGCGGCTCGGTATCGGGCTGGGCGAATCAGAAGCGCGTGCCAAGACGCTCGCTGAAGAGGCCAAGAGCCCGCTCTATGCGGCGGTTGACGGTAAGCTCGCGGCAGTGATCGCGGTCGCCGATCCGCTCAAGGAGGGTTCAGCCGAGGCTATCATGTCACTCAAGGCGCTGGGCCTGGAGGTGGCGATGCTCACCGGCGACAATCGCGCCACGGCCGATGCTATCGCCAGGCAGGTCGGCATCCAGCAAGTGCTCGCCGAGGTGCTGCCGGACCAGAAAGCTTCCGAGATCAAGCGTCTGCAGGCCGAAGGCCGCAGTGTCGCGTTCGTAGGCGACGGTATCAACGATGCGCCGGCGTTGGCGCAGGCCGACGTGGGCATCGCTATCGGCACGGGTACGGATATCGCCATTGAGGCCGGTGATGTGGTGCTCATGCGTGGCGATCTGCGTGGCATCGTCAATGCCGCGGCGCTCTCCCGGCGGACCCGCAAGACCATCCTCAGTAACTTTGCCTGGGCTTACGGCTATAACTTGACGCTGATCCCGGTAGCGGCGGGCGTGCTGTATCCATTTAACGGCTTCCTGCTCAACCCCATGTTGGCTGCCGGGGCCATGAGTCTATCCAGCGTATTTGTGCTGACCAATTCTCTGCGGCTGCGTCGCTTTCGGCCCGACACCGGCGAGTCTTCATCGAGGGCTATCAGCGAGCCTCAGGCTGGGCAGATGCACCATGCCTGAACAATTAATCAGTTATTTTAGGAGGCCGTTATGATGGGGAGCGAAGCATGCACATGGGGCATGGCGGGTATGGGGCTGATAGCCATCCTGCTGGTTATTGCGCTGGTACTGGGTGTCGCTGCACTCGTCAAATACTTGTTTTTCAGTAAAAAGCGCGGAAAGTAGCTTGAGCGGTTACGAGGCGATGCAGCATTGGGGACGTCTACGCCCCATATCGGACTGGATGGGAAGTAGCGCTTTCAGACAGGATTGATGCTCGCTACTTTCGTATCGCGATTGGTGCCGTTTATTCCATTCGATGCTGTCAGTTACGCGGCGGGTCCCACGCCGCTTGCCTTTTGGCGTTTCTTTATCGCCACGCTGGCTGGCGTGATTCCGACAGCGTACTTGATCGCCACATTCGGTGAAGTACTCATTGCTACTGATTCCAGGGGCTTGACGGTCGCGTTGATTCTTGTCAGCGGTATTACGCGTGTCCTGATCCTGGCGAAACTCATTTTGAGCTGGCATCGATAACGAAGAGATGGCTCGAATTGTCGAGAACGACAGACTTATCCCAAGCGTTGAGCCGTTGATACGAACGGGCTATCAATAGATGAGGAAGCATCATGTTGCAATATCCCCAAATAGATCCCGTGGCCATTGCCATCGGGCCTTTGCAAATTCATTGGTATGGCCTTATGTACGTGGTCGGCCTGGCTGCCGCCTGGTGGTTGGGCCGCCGCCGTGCCGATCGCCTGGGCCTGAGCCACGACGATATCGGCGACCTGATCTTTTACGGCGCCTTGGGCGTGATACTGGGCGGTCGTATTGGCTATGCCCTGTTCTATGGGCTCGATCAGCTGATGGCCAATCCCTTATGGCTATTCAAGATATGGGAAGGGGGTATGAGCTTTCATGGCGGGTTGACTGGCGTGCTGATTGCTGCCTTGTTATTTGCCCGCAAGCATCGTCTGGCCTTTTTCCAGTTGACCGACTTTATCGCCCCGCTGGTGCCGCTTGGCCTGGGCGCGGGGCGGCTCGGCAACTTCATCAATCACGAATTGCCGGGACGAGTCAGCGATATGCCTTGGGCCATGGTATGGCCGCCCATGATGGGGTTGGGGCCGGAGCCACGCCACCCTTCATCGCTGTACGAATTCGCCCTGGAAGGCGTCGTGATGTTCGTCGTGCTGTGGTGGTTCTCGAGCCGGCCCCGCCAACGTGGCATGACGTCCGGTCTGTTCCTGCTGCTTTATGGTGTCTTCCGCTTTGCCGTGGAGTTCGTGCGCCGTCCCGACCCCCAGTTGGGCTTTATCGCCTTTGACTGGCTGACCATGGGCCAGTTACTGAGTTTGCCGATGATCTTTGCCGGATTGGCACTCATGGCTTGGGCCAGTCGAGAGTCGGTCGATAATGCCAGTAGGGCGACTGCCCCATGAAAAAAATCGGTCTGCTACTTTTGCTGTTTTTTGTAGCAGGCCAAGCGCCTGCCAGCGAGAGTTCTTCTTGGAGGAGGGGCCAGGGAAGGGCATTCGCCGACCCTTTCCTAGGGAAGTTTCTACCGGTTAATAAAGCGTTTAAGGCCAGTGCATGGCGAAGTGATGAACGGCTATACGTTAGATTTCTCAATGCCCCTAGCTACTACCTTCATCGCCACAGTTTTACTCTTGAAAGTCGCGGCCCGGCGGTAAGCGTCGACCCTAGATAGTAACCATTGATTCCGAGAGTTTGAGTTTTTTCCCCTCGTAGAAATTGCTCGCCCCTTTTTGTAAACCGAGATCGTATGTGCGTACCCTGTCGCGGATTTCTCCGGCAAGTACAGGCGGGATGGCAAGCGGCCTGAGGGAAGCAGCGAAAGCGCGCTCGCCGAGCAGCAGCCGTTGCAATCCGTATCCCAAACCATTGGTGAACGCCGCCACACTTCCGCTGGCAAGCAAGCCCTTTACTACCGTTCTTCTCGTAACCATGTTGCTTTTCAAGTCCTTCAAGATATGCAGGAATTCACAGCAGGAGTTTATTTCTGCCTTTTGGCTTTGCTATAGCAGCTACGTGGTTATAGACGCACATGGAAATCTATCGGCACCGGCAAGGTGGGAGCCTGCTTCATAGGGGCGACATACCCGCTTGGATTATGGCCGGTTGCTTCAGGTTCTCTACAAGACGACTTATTTGATGCCCGCTAGGCACTTCCCCGGGCATGGCCTGCCATGCTTCCAGAGTCTGTTCAAGCCTTACGACCAAAGTCTCGAGTTCCTGTATCCGTGCATGGACACTGGGCTGCCGGTCAGCTAGAAACCTATAGGTCTCAGGGCAAGGGACGTTTTTCTGTAGGCTTGCGTCCAGAACCCCTCTAATTTCGCTCAGACTGCAACCCAGTGAGCGAAGGCACTGAATAAAACATAGCTTACTAACGTCTGCGCCATCGTAGACCTGATACCCATTGGCTGGGTCGCGCCGTGGATGCAACAAACCTTCCCGAGTGTAATGGCGCACCGTCTCCGCCGTGATACCACCTGCCAGAGCGAGTTCGCTGACCTTCATGAGTTTCTCCCAAGCTTGAGCTTTGCTGCCGCTAATTTTAAATCCTTGGGGTAGCACAAAGGTCAAAAAAAGAAATGGCTTGACCTTAAAGCAAGCTTTAAGGATATCGTACAAATATGCTTCTGCCCTCGCTCGACACAGAGCATGGTGGCAAGAGACTTTGGCCTCTGTCACTTGATCGGTGTGTGGGCCCACATGTTCTAGAATTGGGTTGGATGGCGAAGCGGTCAACTAGTCCTACCGCACTATCTAACGGTACGAGCTAACAGGCTTGAAGCCTGCACTTTAAACCATTCCTCAGAGTAAGGAATTGATTATGCGTAAAATACGTAATGCAATGATTGCCACTGCGGTACTCACCGTGGGTATCTTTGGAGCTGGACCCATCTTCGCGCAGGACGATGCGCAGCAGGAAGGAATGGAAGGCAACGACATGCACGGCAAGATGATGGAAGGCGGTGGCATGAACGGAAACATGATGGGCATGATGGAGCAGATGAACGACATGATGGAAAAGTGCAACGCCATGATGAATAACATGCAGAAGAAACAGGAAGCTGCAAGCGACTCTTGAACCATGAGCCTTGGCTGCTTTACGACTTTGTATAGGAGCAGCCTCTTCTAACTCAGCGGTGCATGGGAGGGTGTACGTGGTCGAGAATGTTTGGATCCGGTCTCTTGTGCGAAGTACCGTAAAGGGGCGGATGCACTCTTCGCTTGTGTTAGGGAACGACTACATCTTATTTCCGAAAGACTCATCGGCTAATTCAGAGATGTTGGACTAAGCCACGATTCAGCTATAAGTGAGGTGGTCCCCGAAATCAGGACCAGGCGTTAAGCTCTGATCATGACGATTGGAGACGATGATCATGAGCAGGAAACGCAAGCAGTACAGCAGTGACTTCAAGGCCAAGGTGGCTCTCGCAGCCCT
>NZ_JBQXYB010000023.1:0-14978 GCF_052645315.1 Salinicola sp. V024 | reverse complement strand
ACCACACAGGCTGCTTCCTGCTTGAATTCCGGCGTAAAAGATCGTCGTTTCCTGCTCATCAGACACCTCGCTAATGGTGGCAAGATTACCACCTATGCTGATGTCCGGTGTCATTGGACCACTACACCTCACCTCTACGAGCTGATAGTTGCCGCACACAGTGCTGGGTTTAAACGTAGAGACCAACTGTTCAACGTCAACCGCTTCAGCCAAAGGCATAAGCGGACTACCATGGATACATGGCAGGTAGAGCGTTTCTTCCAGTCATTGTCCGAGCTGGCCGGATACAAAATGTCTCCTCACCGTTTCCGGCACTTCCTCGGGACCAGCCTCATGGATAGCCCCGAGAGGAACATTCATCTCACCCAGAACATCCTCAATCACACCGATATTCGAACCACGATGGAGTACGTCCATCCTGACGTCGAGGCAATGCGTCGCGCGCTGAATGCGAGGCCCCCCGTCTGATGAGATCCTCTTGGCAGGGGGCTGTAGCTCCCTGCCAGGCGTGAGGGAAGCGGATGTACATGAGAAAGTTGACATCCGCTGGGCCGACAGCCATGATTCTAAGCGCCAATGTAGTGCAATAGAGTGAAGGCAGATTCGTGTCTCCTTGCACGCTTGGGCACAGACATTCTTCGTAGCGCGTGGCAACTGTGCTATTCCAGCCGACTTAGAGGCCGCAACTGACTTGTAATCAGTAGGTCCCGGGTTCGACTCCTGGTGTCGGCACCAGAGCTTAGAGATAGAAGCATTGGTTAGAGCGTATCACCTCGTATGATGTGAACGCTCCACCACTTCTCAGATCCCATTCTGTTTGGCAGTCAACACAAATTGTAGCGTCATTTTCTCTCTGCACTCGTTCCATTCATGATTGGACGAGGTGTAGTTATGCGTGTTTCCGCGACAGTGTGTTCCAAGGGCGGCGTCGGCAAGACGACCACAACGGCCAATCTTGGCGGACTCCTGGCCGATGCCGGTCTTCAGGTCCTTCTCATAGACCTGGATTCCCAGCCCACCCTCTCTTCCTACTATGAGCTGTCCCAGCCGGCCCCAGGCGGGGTGTACGAGCTGCTCGCGACAGAGATGGTCGATCTCGATCAGATCATCTCTCAAACCGCTATCGCCAATCTCGACATCATCGTCTCCAACGACTATCGGAATCAGCTGCAGCAGTTGTTGCTCAACGCCCCGAATGGTCGCTTCCGGCTGATCGATCTCCTCGATCGTTTCGCCAATCGCTATGACGCCATCCTGATAGACACCCAAGGCGCGCGCTCCGTCATCCTCGAGATGGCCGTGATGGCCGCCGATCGGCTGATTTCTCCCATCGTTCCAGAACTGCTCACGGCTCGTGAGTTCGTGCGCGGCACTCAAGGCATGCTCAACGAGCTGCGCGAGTTGGCGCGGTATACCCGCTTCGAAGTGCCCCCGGTCTCCATACTGCTCAACAAGATGACCGACCAGCTCCGCGACGCCCGCGATATATCGGACAGCATCCGCACCATGTATGCCGAGGTCGAAGACCACGGTATCAGCGTGCTTGAGACGCCTCTCGTCAATCTCTCCGCCTATCGTGCAGCGGCGCTCCAGGGCTTGCCTGTCCACCGGATTGAGCCGCGCAAGCCATATAGCCGCAAGGCGCCAGCCTGCGCCGATCAGCTCAAGGCCGTGGCGGTCGATCTTTACCCCGAGTGGGCCGATGCCATCCGCGCGGTGGGCGCTGTCTCCCCAAACCGTAAACCGGGCACCGGGAAATCGGGGGTGGGTCATGTCCATTGAGATCCAATCCCCGGCGGCTATCGAGGCTGAGGTCATGGGGCTTCTTCCGCCGCATAGCATCGACGCGGAGCAGTCCACGCTGGGCGCATTGATGCTCGACAACACGAAATGGGACGACATCTGCGAGATCGTTGACGCCTCAGCGTTCTATCACTATCCGCATCGGCTGATTTTCAAGGCGATGGAGGAGCTATCGCACGACGAGAAGCCGCTGGATGTCGTGACACTCTCTGAGCTGCTCGAGCGCGATGGTCATATCGAGGCCTGTGGGGGCCTGTCCTATCTGGCCGAGCTGGCTCGCAATACGCCGTCGGCTACCAATGTGGTCGCTTACGCTGCGATCGTTTGTGAGCACCAGCGTCGGCGGCAGCTGGCCAACATGGGCCGCGACCTCAGCCAGCGGGCGCTGGATGGGCAGCAGCTCAGCCAGGCGTTGATCGAGGCCACTGAATGCCAGCTGTTCGAGCTGGCTGAGAACCGGCAAGGCAAGGAAACGGGCATACGTTCCGCGTTGACGGCAGCGATCGATACCATCGATCGGGCCTCCAACGCCAAGGACGGCATCACCGGCACGCCGACCGGCTACAAGGATCTCGACGATCTTACCTGCGGCTGGCAGGCCTCCGACCTGATCGTCATCGCAGGCAGGCCTGCAATGGGCAAGACCACGCTGGGGATGAACCTCGTCGAGAATGCGTTGGTCGCCACGGCCGGTCGCACCGAGCTGGCCACCGCTCCGATCTTCGTCTTCTCGCTTGAGATGCCCGAGGAACAGTTGATGCTGCGTCTCATGGCGAGCATGGGACGGCTGGACATGAGCAAACTGCGCTCGGGGCAGCTCGACGACGGTGGCTGGGAAAAGCTGACCTCGGCCACTAACCGCATACTGGGATTCGAGGAACGCCTGTTCGTCGATGACTCCAGCGGCCTCTCGGCGACCTCGCTCAAGTCGCGCGCCCGCCGGCTGATGCGCCGACACGGAAAGCCTGCCCTGATCCTGATCGACTATCTGCAGCTGCTCGAGGAGCCGGGTTGCGAGAACCGCAACAACGAAATCTCCGCGATATCTCGCATCCTCAAAGCCACGGCCAAGGATCTCAACTGCCCAGTGGTGGCGCTTTCGCAGCTCAACCGCACGCTGGAAAATCGTCCCAACAAACGTCCCTGCATGGCCGACCTGCGCGACTCCGGCGCAATCGAGCAGGATGCCGACGTCATCGGCTTCGTCTACCGCGATGAGGTCTACAACACCGATGAACCTGACAACAAGGGCCTTGCGGAGTTGATCATCGGCAAGCAGCGCAACGGTCCCACCGGCACAGTGCATCTCACGTTCGTGGGTTCGAGCACCCGCTTCGAGTCTCTGGCGTGGAAGCAGGTGCAGGAGGGACGGTCATGAATTGCTCGGTTAGGGAACTTCAGGATCTCGAAATCCGGCTTGCTGAAAAGCGCGACGAACTCGCGCGACTCAATCGCGAATGTCACTTGCTCCGAGGCGAAAGGGATCGACTGATTCGATCGCTAGAAGGGCAACTGGATCTGTTTCGTCAGCAGCTCGATCACACCGACCAAGTGACAGGGGAGGTGGCCCATGCCTGACGCATTGCCGATTCGCTGCTCGACGCGCGCGCTCAAGCGCGTCGTGCGTTATGCCGTCGATCACGGTTGGTTTGTCGAGCGCACCCGTGGCGGTCACGTCCGTTTCATCAAGCCGGGCTGCCCGCCCGTGTTTACCGGATTTTCGCCCAGCGACGCGCGTGCCGAGAAGAACGTGCTGGCACGGCTACGCAGGGTACAGCGACATGAGGGGGACGAGGCATGATTCCCGACCGCATCCTTCGCAAGATCGAGCGTTGTCTGGCGCTGTCACGCTCGGCCAATAAGCACGAGGCCGGCACGGCGCTGCGTCAGGCGCAGCACCTGATGGATGAGTACGGTGTCAGCGAGATCGATGTCGCGGCGTCGACCATCGACCGAGTGGCCGTCAAGTCACCGACCGGACGCAAGCCACCACGTTGGCTCGACCATCTGGCCACCCTAAGCAATGCCGCCTTCGGTACCGCTACCGTCTACGAGCCACGTCCGACATTCGAGGGCTGGCAAGGCTACTTCGCGTTCCTGGGCGAGGCGAGTCAGGTGCGCATCGCGGCCTATGCCTTCGAGGTGCTACAGCGTCAGCTGATCGCCGATCGTAAGGCCTTCCTGAACGGGATGAACAAGCGAGCCAAGCGCATCACCAAGATTCGTCGGGCCGATGCCTATGCCCTGGCATGGGTCGCGGGGGCGTTCGAGCACATCGTGCCGGTGCAGAAGACGGAAGATACCGTCGCGGCGATCGAACACTTCCAGCAGCGCTTCTATCCCCAACTCGAGGCGATGGACGCCATCGATCGCGGCCAACGCCGTGACGATCAGCGGGCAATGGCTCGGGGCTACGCCGCCGGTCGCAATGCGCGCCTGCATGGCGGTGTCGATCGTGATCGATACAAGGAGCTGCCCCATGGCTGAGATCGTCGCTTTTCCGACACGCGAGCCCAATGGCCACAATATCGAGCGGTATCTGCTGGGGCGGGAGTGCCTGGCTCTGGGGCTGCTCGACCCGTTCGCCGGCTGGGTCGAGACGCTCGAGTCCTGGTTCGCCGCCCATCCCCAGGCCAGGAACAAGCGCAACGATGCGCTGCGCGCGCTGCTTGCCGATACCTGGCTGATGTTTCACATGGCCTGTGACCGGGCCAGCCGACTGGAGATGCAGCCGCATCACTGTCTGCGCTGGGCGCAGCTTCAGTATTTCAATCTCAGCGATTTCGAGCTGCTGGTGATCGTCAACGACAACCTGCTCGATCTGCGT
The DNA here is from genome assembly GCF_052645315.1 of Salinicola sp. V024. Lineage (NCBI taxonomy): Bacteria > Pseudomonadati > Pseudomonadota > Gammaproteobacteria > Oceanospirillales > Halomonadaceae > Salinicola > Salinicola sp. V024. The sequence goes on along the minus strand of NZ_JBQXYB010000023.1, from coordinate 10,348 downwards.
CGTGGCCTGCAGGCGCTTTGCCAGCAGCATCCGCCGCAAACGCGCAGCGATCTGAGCCTCCACGGGCTGACGCAGAGCATCGGTCGTCTGAACCAGCAGTTGAACCATTTTTTCGATTCTGATGGCTGCGCCTCGCGCCAGCCGGAGTGGACCTCATGAGTAAATCATCCGTTACCCCCGATCAGATCACGGCCAAGCTGAACCAGCCGGGTCCGGCGCTCAGGAGTCAGCCCGCTGATCGTTTGCCGGCACCGACCCGCGAACAGGCGATGTCGTTGACGCTGGATCAGTTGCGGTCCTATGACCGCAATCCCAGAACGCAACACAACCCGAAGTACAACGAGATCAAAGAGTCAATCAAGGCGGTCGGACTCAAGCAGAAACTGACCGTCACGCAACGGCCCGGCGATGACCGCTACATGATCTCCGATGGCGGCAATACCCGTTTGAGCATCCTCAACGAGCTGTATCAGGAGACTGGCGACAAGCGCTATTACCACCAGGACTGCCATTTCGTCCCGTGGCAGGGAGAGATCAACGTCCTCGCCGGCCACCTGGCTGAGAACGACAACCGGGGTCAGCTCAGCTGGATCGAGCGAGCGCGCGGCATCTTCGAGGCCAAGCGCATGATCGAGGAAGAGGCCGGCGAGACCATCTCCCAGCGCGAGTTGACCAAGCGCCTGCGCGTGCTGGGCTACACCATCAATCACAGCCATATCTCGAAAATGCTCTACACCATCGAGCATTTCCTGCCGACCCTGCCACTGACGCTCGACGCCGGCATGGGCAAGGGGCAGATCGAGAAGCTGATCTCCTACCGCCAGTTCTGCGACGAGTGCTGGACCCGCTGCGCGGACTTCTGGATCGCGCACGCCGACGATCTTGGCGAAGGCGAGCCCTGGGCCAGCAATGTCGTCGACGGCGACTTTGCTCAGGCCTGGCACGAGGAGATGGCCCAGATCGATCACGAGGGCCAGACCGAGTTCCGCTGGAACCTCGTCGAGGATCGCCTGAAGGGCATGCTCAACGAGCACACCGGACTGCACTTCAACCCCATCGACATGGCGTGGAAGAACTGGTTCACCGTGCGCAAGTACGCCCGGGCGGCAACGGAAGAAGAACGTAACGATATCTGGACCACGGTCGACAGTGAACTGGAGCGCCTGCGTCATCCCCAGGAGCGTCATCTCTATCCGACCAAGCAGGAGGCGTCCAACGACGGCACCTCATCCCCCCGCAAGTCGTCGGGATCACCCTCGCTGCCATCGACGTCGAATGCGTCGGATGAATCCCATCAGTCAGTCGGCGATAGTGGCGACGTCGACGATCTGACGTTCCGCGATGGCCATACCGATCTCGATTCCTCGCCGGCACAGTCGCCCACCGAACGCGGTGTGCCGGAATCCGGCGGGGCGGGTGAGTCCCTCGCCATGAAGCTGATGCGCGCCCAGCTCGATCAGCTCGAGCAGCGCAACGCCGAACTCGAGACCCAGAACCAGCGACCGCCGGTGGCACCGCAAGGGTTTGGCGTCGGAGAGGATGACAACGAGGGCCTCGGCGGGTTGCTGGATACCGACGGTCTTCTACAGGAACACAATCCTCGACCCACACGTTCTCCCGAGGAGCAGGCCACGATCGCCGCCGACCTGACTCTCTCACCGCATCATGAAACCGAGGGCCATCGCCAGCTACGGCACTGGCAGGCGAAGGAGCATGGCGAGGAGGCAATCGACTTCGAAGCGGCGGCGCTCAAGAGCGTGCCGCTTCAAGACGGTGGTCGCATCTCGCCGATCACCGATCTCTGGCACATCCCGACCTGGCGCCGCAACGCCCGGGATCTGCGCATGCAGATCGGCGAGGTGGTTCAGGTGCTGGCTAGTTGGGCCGGTATCGACGCGAGCGGGTCCAGCGAGGTCATCCGCCTCAACGCTCGAGAGGGCCTCGGCTTTGAACTCGACCCGCTTGAAGGCGCTCCCAGCCGTCGTGCGCAGCTCGTCTGGCAACTGCTCGCCGGCCTCGAGGGCAACATCGACCCGGTGTTGCCGAGCGACATCTCGCTGCTGGGCGAACTGGTGGGCAGTCACGGTGACACTGACGTGCGCTTGCCCGACGGTCTTTTCGTTCGTGTGTTCTGGCTGACCCGGCTGATTCGGGTCTTGCGTGACGTGCTCGATGCAGAGGGGGATTCGTGATGGCAACACCGCAACTCAATCATGCGCTATTCAACCAGGCGCTGGTCCTGATCCGCGAAGGTGATATGCGTCGCGCCCGAGCGCTGGGGTTCCGCGACGACGAGCTGCAGAGTCTCAGCCGTCTACGGGCCTGCGAGATTGAGTCCCTGATCAACGAGTTTCCGGGCGTCGCCCGATTCGAGCTGGATCACGACACCTTCAAGGCAGCGCTACGCCGCGTCGATCGCGACCAGGATCGCGACGGGCTGGTCGATCACTGCATTCGTCACGGGGCCAGCGTGCAGATGCTGGCCACCTTCTTCGGCCTGACGCCGAACGACTGCTCGGCTCGACGCACCCTGCTGGGGGTGCCGAGCCGGCAGGGTCGACTGCCCATGCCAGAGGAGAAGGTCGAGCACGAAGCCTATCACCGCTGGCAGACCATCTCCGACGATCCCGCCGGTCCCAGTGCCGTGGAGGACATTCGAGGCATGCTGGTACTGGCCGAGGAAGTCGAGCTGCCACTGGCCGTGATCTGGACTCTCATCAAACAGTGGACCCTACCGGAGCAGGCCCGTCAGCAGAGCCTGCCGGCCGAAGACGAGGGCGTGGTGCGTGAAGGGGTGGCTTGATGAAACATTTTGACGCACTCATCGGGCGCGCCGCGTCATCCATGACCCAACGCCGAGGCCAGGCCGCCTCGGCGTCGGACGGTCAGGACCACCCACTCGACGGCCTTCTCTTCATGGGCAATCCCCATGAAACCGTTCCTCGAGCGCTACTGCTCGATCAGCGCTTGGGTGCGGTCGACGTGCTCGGCTGGCAGATGATTCGTCTGCTGTCGAACGCCGATCGCACCACGGCGTTTCCTACCTACGACGAGCTGGAGCCGTTGCTGCGATCCGGCGCGAATCGCAAGGCGTCGCGCAAGACCGTCGCGCGAGTCATCGCGATCCTGCGACTGACCCGTTGGATGACGTTGGGCATGAAAGCGCGCAACACCGACAACGGCCGCATGATCGGCAACGTCTACGTGCTGCACGACGAACCGTTGGCGCCGGCCGAGTCACTGTCGCTTGATGCCGAGTACATCGAGTACGTCATCCGCTGTACTCGACATCACAACCGCGACGTTGCCGAGGTGGCGCAACTCGTGCGCAACGAGCTGGCCGAGGGAGGCGTACTCGAGATGCCGACCCGGTTGGACGTCATCGATCAGCGAGCCCAGCGGCAGAGTCGTGCCGAGTTTCCAGCGGAAACTCAGGCAAAGCCTCCCGGTTTCCAGCGGAAACCCGGGCAGTTTCCAGAGGCAGATGATCCCAGTTTCCAGCGGAAACTCATTGGTAAATCATGCGCTTATGACACAGTTTCCGACGCAGAAAACCCTACAGTACGTAGTTATGCAAACAGTGTATGTAAAACCACCGCGCGCGAGCCGGACGCCACCTCGCTGGTCTGGAGCTGGCCGCTCGAACTGACTGCCGACGAGCGTGAATCGGTCGCGTTTCTGCTGACGGGGTTGTCGACCGACATGCAGCAGGCGGTGATCGACGAGGCGGCCGGACGGGTCGACGCTGGCAAGGTGAAAAACACCCTAGGTTTTTTGCATACCCTGGCCAAGCGTGCCGCCTCGGACAATTTCCAGCTCACGCGCCACGGGCGCGGCATTGCCGACAAGCGGCGTGGCAATACTGGTACCCGTGCCGAACAGAACCGTGTTGTCGCCACGCCGGTGGTGCCGGTTCGAACGCCGGTAGCGTTGGATGAGCCTGAACCGCAGCCGATCTCAGCGGCGACCGAGCAGGCACGCGAGCAGATGTTCAAGCGGCTGGGACTGCGGCGCTAGAAATCTTTGCGATCGCGTTTAACGTTTTCGGTAGGGCGACGCCTGGTGAACGTTGATGCTGGCATCCCATCCAGTGCATCAGCGACTCAGGAGTGACTATGGCCAGCACTGAGCCCCGTGTAGGGCAGCTACGCAGCAAGATCGAGATGACCCTGCACACCTACCCGGCGGTGCTTGCCTGGCACGGACGTGGGGTCGAGAGCGGCAAGCCGCAGGTAGTCGGTCTCAAACAGTTTTTGTCGCTTGCCGGTCGCGTTCATCAGGCCGCTGGCCGTGACGACCCCTATGCCGACAGCTGGTTGCTCATGCTCGAGGAAAAGGTCGACGAGACCCGGCAATCGCTTCAGCAGTTGGAAACACGAATGAGCAGTGTGCTGAAGCAGATCCCGGAGGGGCTCGATGTCAGCCGCAACGTCAGTCAGCAGCCCTTCTTAACGCCTGTGTTTACCGGCGGGCAGATGGGCTGGCAGGCAGTCATGTTGCTAATGCAGTACGACAGCATCGTGCGCGATGTGCTGCTGGCCCATCACATTGGACTGCTGGGCAATAAGCAGCGTGGCGCGATGATCCGCGACCAAGGCGGCCACGCTCTGCGCTCGCTGTGTTATGCACCAGTGAAGTTCCCCGGATTCAGCGGGGCGACGCGTGACGATTTTGCGGCTAACAATGCCAAGGCTCGAAATGCTCTCGAGAAATACGGCGAGTTGCCGCAGGACATCCTGGAAGGGACGCGCCGCAGCGAGTTCGCGCCAACGATCCGACGCGAAGCCGGCCTGCAAACCGGCAGTGACCAGGATCATAAGCTCGAAGGCGCGGACCTGGACGACGATCAACTGCTGACCCAGCCCGGAGAGCCCGAGAGCTGATATTGATTGGGGATGCCAGGCCAGGGTGTTTCCCCCGGAAACACTTCCCCAGGACGGTGGGATGGCAGACCAGGGTGTTTCCCCCGGAAACACTTCCCGCAGGACGGTGGGATGCCAGGCCAGGGTGATTCCACTGTAATCACTTCCCGCAGGATTGGTGGGGTAGCCAGCCTTCAGGAAACGAATACAGGACAGGACCGTGAGCGCAATGACCGCACTGGAACAGCGTCAGGACTTTGCACTGAATCAGTACGCAAAGGGCCTTTTAAAACCCTTTAAGGGTAAGGGAGAGATGATCCGGTTTCGCGACGAGCTGGACGAGGAGTGCCGGCGGATGTGGCAAGAAGCAGCGGACTTTGCCAACCGCTACAACCGGACGGTGGTTCAGGCGGGTCTCTGGCTCAAACCGCATAACAACAGTGGGGGGCGCGTTCGCGCAGTGCAGTGGCGCGATAAGGCACAGACCCAGATGGGGCGGCGTCTGCTCGAGGCCGTGCTGCAGTACGGCGATGTTTCGGTAGGCATGAAGCGTCAGCTGGTCGAGATCGAGACCAAGCGCGCGATCTTCAATGCCAAGATCGCGGCGGCGACTCGCCAAGTCGATCGTTTGAATCGGCTGCTGAATGATCTCGACGAGATCGAGGCCATGGTCTGACACCTTGGACGGCCAGGAATGGTCCGCTGTTTCGCTTAACGTTAACCGCTGACGTTCTTTGCCGCTCGCGGCCACTGTAGTCGGGTATTCATTCGATTCAGGAGATACCGATGAGCACGCATTTCATGGGCGAGGGGAACATAGGCTCGGATCCAGAAGTGAAGATGTTTGCACCCAACGGCAATCAGCCACCGCGTGGCGTCATGCGATTGAACGTCCGCTTCGACAATCCGGTGCCGACCGATACCGGTAACGTCGACAAGGGCGGGTTCTGGGCCAACGTCGAGATCTGGCATCGCGACGTCGAGCAGTGGGCACAGCTCTATCAGAAGGGCATGCGAGTCATGGTCTCGGGCCGGATGGTGCTTGACGAGTGGCAGGATCGGGAAGGCGAAAACCGTTCGCAGTTCAAGGTCCAGGCCGTGCGCATCGGCATGCTGCCATTTCGCGTCGCCCAGGTCGTGCTCGAGCCGGGGCAGCAACCGCTCCGTCAGCCGTCATCGACGCAGGCACCGCAACAGGGTGCCTATGCCAAAGCCGCTGGACCGGAGGGGGAGTGGGATAACCCGGTGGGCGCTGACTCGAACGATTCAGGGTGAGCGGAGACGAGCGGAGACGCTTGCATGAAGGCAGGCTCAACATGAGACGGACAAGGAGTGGTGGGATGAGGCACTGGGTATTGGCAGCGGGGATGGTAGCTCTTGCCGGCTGCGCGGCGCAGGATCACTATTATTCGAACGGGTCTGTGTCACCTGCTTTGACAATCCGGTGACGGGGGAGCCGCTGAACTATGATCCCAGCGAGACGCCGCAGAAAGTCGCAACCAATGCTGAGGGAGAAACGGTCGACGCCAAGAACCTGGGTAGTCAGAGCGGTTCGGTCGACATCGACTCCCGTGTCGATGTCGATACCGCCTATGCCAGGGTCAAGTCGGCCATGGGATTCCGGTCCCCGGGCGACTTCGAGAAAGGCAACACGATGTCAGACTGGCAAATGAACGACTCGGCGTGGAAACACCAAACGACGCCGGGCGCCTACTATGATCTAGGGGACTACGGAGAACAGACCATCGGTGGTACCCAGTACGACCTGGTGCAGCGTGTGCAAATCGAGAAAGATGGATCTGGATCACGTATCCACTACAGCTGGGCGCCCGCCGACAAGCGAACGCTCTACGATGGCAATGCCATGGAGTCGGCGCTGACCCGGCGTCTCAAAGTTGCGGTAGACTGATCGTCCATACCTAACTTCTTCACCATCCAGGATGGTTGGAGCCTGGATGGACAGCTGGGCTACATGCTCCAGAACTCGACGACAAGCAGGCGACTGGCCGAGTCGTCGAGTGGCTGAATCTGGGAGTCTTCGATGATACAAAAGAGTGACGTTGCCGCCTATCAACGGTTCTTTGTTCGACCCCATCATGATCAGCGCTTACGCGTTGAATCGGATATTCGATCCATTCTGGGTGACACAGTCGAGTGTCGTCTCGCCCCCGATGGCTCCCTGCTCAAACCTACGAGCCTCAAGCCCGCCCAGGGTCGATACCTGATCCCCATGCGCTGGGTCAGCGGTGAGATCATAACGATCGATAACCCCACCACGGCGCAGTGGTTCTGGCTCGATGCCGACATCCCATTCAACGGCATACTGGCTCAGCGATTGGCCCTAGCGCTGAATCAGCATCCTGCTGTCGCATGCGTGGCCGAAGACAATACGCGCGGTGCGGCCCACGGCAGTGCGGAAGCCTGGATCATCGATGATGCGCATTATCTGCTCCACCCCGATTAACATTTCCCACTGATTCTGTTGATCCAGCCCGGCACGCTGAGGCCATACACACTCTGTGAGGCCCGGCGTCATGTCTCGATTGTTCCTCTGCGAAAAACCCTCTCAGGCACGCGATATTGGCGCGGTTCTGGGGGCGACACGCAAAGCCGAAGGCTGCCTGCAGGGGGACGGCGTCGTCGTTACCTGGGCCTTCGGTCATCTCCTCGAGCAAGCCCCACCCGAGGCCTACGATCCAGCGCTGAAGCGTTGGTCACTGGAGTCGCTGCCGATCCGTCCGGCGCAATGGAAGAACACGGTGCGCAAGGATGCCAGCAAGCAATTCAAGGTCATCCAGGGGCTACTCAAGCAGTGCAGCGAAGTGGTCGTCTCCACTGACTCCGATCGGGAGGGCGAGACCATTGGTCGCGAGATCCTGGACGCCTGCCGTTACCGGGGGCGCGTCTCCCGGCTCTGGCTATCGGCGCTAGATGAGGCGTCGATTCGCAAGGCGCTGGCCAACATTCGTCCAGGGGAGTCGACATACCCGCTGTATCAGGCAGGGCTGGGCCGCTCACGCGCTGACTGGCTGGTTGGCATGAATCTGACCCGTGCGTTTTCGGTGCTGGCTCAGCAGCAGGGCCACCAGGGTGTGCTGTCGGTGGGCCGCGTACAGACGCCGACGCTGGCTCTGGTCGTGAGGCGGGATCAGGAAATCGCGAGATTCGTGCCCAAGCCGTTCTGGGATGTCGTGGCCAATCTGGAGGCGCAGGGTGGCCAGTTCCAGGGCAAATGGATGCCTACCAATGAGGCGTGGCTGGACGAGGAAGGCCGGAGCATCAACCAGGAGGCGGCGCGTGCGGTCGCGGCCCAGTGCCAGGGAGCATCGGCGTCGGTGGCATCCGTTGAGACCTCACGAAAACGCGAAAGCGCGCCGCTGGTGATGGATCTTGGCACGCTGCAGCAGGAATGCTCGAAACGCTTCGGCTTCGGTGCCCAGCAGGTCCTCAACATCGCTCAGTCGCTTTACGAGACTCACAAGGCCACGAGCTACCCGCGTACTGACTGCCGCTACCTGCCAACGTCGATGCTGTCCGAGGTCGGGGCCGTCGTGACGGCGCTCCTGCATTCGGACGAGAAGCTCGCACCGGTGATCGAGCGCCTGGATCAAACTCTCAAGAGCCGCGTCTGGAACGACAGCAAGATCACGGCTCACCACGGGATCATTCCCACGACGGTACCCTGCCGCATTGATCGGATGAGCGAGGAGGAGTTTCGCGTCTACGATCTCGTCCGTCGGCACTACCTGGCGCAGTTCCTGCCCGCCCACGAATACGACCAGACCGATGCGCAGCTGGATCTCGCCGGCGAAACGTTCGTGGCCTCCGGGCGACAGGTGCGGGTCGAGGGCTGGAAAGCGCTGTTCCCCCGAGGGAAAGGCAAAGGGCAGGACAGTGACGACGACGAGCAGGAAGCGTCCGGTGCGCAGGCGCTCCCGCCTCTCTGTCAGGGGGAGAGCTGCGCGGTTGTGGATCTCATGGTGAAGGATCGTCAGACCCAACCGCCGAAGCCGTTTGCCGAGGGCACGTTGATCTCGGCGATGAAGAACGCCGCCCGGTTCGTGACCGACGAGCGGTTGCGGGCGCGACTGCGTGAGAGCGCCGGCATCGGCACCGAGGCGACCCGCGCCGGCATCATCGAGACGCTACTGAAGCGAGGCTTCATTCGGAAAAAGGGGCGCACGATTGTCTCGACGGCGGTAGGGCAGGGACTGATTGCGGCGCTGCCGCCGCAGATCAGTAATCCGGGGATGACCGCGTTGTGGGAGCAGGCGCTGGATCAGGTCGCCGAAGGGACGATGACGCTGGACGATTTTATGGAGCGACAGGGCGTTCTGCTCGACAAGCTCATCGGAATCGCGCTTGAGCGTCCACAGCTGAATCTTCCCGAGGCACCCAGCGAAACCTGTTCCAAGTGCCAGGCAAAGATGCGCAAGCGAAAGAGCAGCAATGGCCCCTTCTGGTCGTGCTCCCGCTACCCCGACTGCGAGGGCACCAAAGCAATTTCAAAACCAAGGCCTCAACGTCACTCCCCGGAGAAAGCAGCGAAGAGGAAAAGAAACTCCACTTGAACAACATTGTATATGGATACCAGGGTTTCATTTGGCAGAGCAGAGCGTTTGACGTTCATCATGGTATAATCCCGTCCTTTAATTCGATAAATTTGAGGTTATGACCCGTGTCGTTATTGAGTGAGTACACGAAGAAAGAGCAATTACTTAAGCAGCTTTCGGAAGAGCTCAAAGCCTTGGAAGGCGATCAGCGTTTGAAGAACGAGCTCGAGTTCAAAAGTAAACTCGAAGAGTTGATGACGGAGTATGGCAAGAAGGCGAGGGATGTTATCGACTTATTATCGCCCAATGATTCCCTTTCCGCGTCTCAATCGTCTGCAACGAACGGGCGACGAAAGCGGAAGCTAAAGACCTATAAGAATCCCAAAACCGGAGAAGTGATCGAGACTCGCGGAGGGAATCATAAAGCTCTCAAAGCTTGGAAAAACCAGCACGGCGCTGACACGGTCGAGAGCTGGGTTGTTCGAGAAGAGGAGTAACGTCAGCTGCCCGTGTGGCAAGGCACACCTTCTTTGCCAGGCGGCTTGATGAACCTAGGGGACTAGCTGATAATGACGTCGTACCCCGTTGCCAACTGACGGTCATCAGTTGGTCCCTTTGGACTCTTCTTGAGTCCGAACCCAAAGCGCTAACACCTGGCGAAAGAGCGCACCCCCTCGCAAGTTCCGTCTTGCACTACATTGGCGTGTATGCGGGTTCCAGGTTCCCTATATTTCAGGTCGACCGGTCGTCGACCCTCTCTTCAAGCCCATCTCGACCGGCCAACGAGTCATCTTCTTAGAGGATGACTGTAGTGGTCAACTAATCCCGGACAGTATTTTAAGTTTTTCTTCCGCCATCACGGGTGGCATGCCGCCATTGAAGGTATGAGGGCGCTGCCGGTTGTAGTAGTCCATCAGGTAGACGCCAATATCC
>NZ_JBQXYB010000022.1:0-20332 GCF_052645315.1 Salinicola sp. V024 | reverse complement strand
TGAACACAAGGCCTCGCCAGACGTTGGACTGGCGAACCCCACTGGAAGTCTACGCCGAGGTGCTCAAGAAATCCGTCGGCGGACCGAGCACCCTTCAATAGCGTTGCACTTGGAACTTGAGACCGCCCCCCCTTGGAAATAATAAATCTGATAAAGAAAGAGATAGCAGAATGATGCACCGCGCAGCGTCTACTCACCGTCAATAACCCGACACCGACATCGTGGCAACGGTTGGCAGCGCTGCTGAACGAATTTCCGGATCTTACATCGATAGGGCTCGATGTGCGCGGCATGGAGTGATTGACGGGGTGGGAAAAATGGATCTGGAAAACGGGACAATAAAAAACCCCTTAGCAGCTCGACTGAATCGCAGTCGCTCCGACAGGGGCCGTGTTGCGACACATCATAGGTGGCCCAGCGCGCGCAGCCAAACCCATTTTTGTAATTTCGTACTTTGAGGAGAACCATGGCGATCGAACAAGGTATCTGGAAACTGGCGAACGGCGCGAGCGAACAACCATTGCGGCTACGCCCGGCCGGCATGGCCGATGAAGGGCTGCTGGAAGCTCAGATCATGCAGGATGTCTCGATTCTCAACCGGGATTGGCTACTGATCGGTCGGCAGGTGCGCACGGCCTTCGACAAGCTGATCGACCTGCTGGCGATCGATGCCAACGGCACGGTGATCATCATCGAACTCAAGCGAGACAAGACACCCCGCGAGGTCGTCGCCCAGACCATCGACTACGCCTCGTGGATCGCGAGTCTGGGCGACAGCGACATCGTCGATATCTATCTCGACTTCGCCAAACGCTATTCACGCCCACACGAGACGCTGGACGAGGCGTTTCAGGCCAAGTTCGGCATCGCGCTGTCGGACGTCTCGGTCAACGAACAGCATCAGATGGTGGTGGTCGCAACCAAGCTGGATGCCAGCACCGAGCGCATCATTACCTATCTCAACGACTACGCGCAGATTTCCATCAACGCCCTGTTCTTCGCGGCGTTCGAGGATGGCGGCAACCGCTACTTGAGCCGCGCCTGGATGATCGATCCGGATGAAAGCCAGGAACGCGCTATTACCAAGGGCCGCAAGGAGCCCTGGAACGGCGAGTTCTATGCCTCGTTCGGTGACGACCGACCGTGGACGTTGGCTCGGCGGTTGGGGTTCATCGCCGGCGGCGGCGCGACTTGGTACTCGAAGACGTTATCCATGCTCTCCGAGGGTGATCGGGTGTGGGTCAACATTCCCAAGACGGGCTATGTCGGCGTCGGCATCGTGACCGGTGAACGCTGCCAGGCCGATGAATACCGGTTCGCGAATGAAGGCGACAGAACCTTGCCGGAGATCATTTCCCAAGACGAGGATCTCTCGCGCGAATCGTATCCGCATCTTTTTCAAACCCTGGTGGATGAGGAGGAAGCGGAGTATCTCGTCCCCGTACGCTGGATTCATGCGGTAGCGCGGCACGAGGCGTTCAGCGAGGTGGGGCTATTCGGTAACCAGAATACCGTCTGCAAACCCACGGCGGCGAAGTGGCAACACACGGTAGACCGGCTCGGCAAGGTCTGGCCCGTTGCCTGACCTCCGCCGCCGACCAGTTCGTCGGTGTACTGATGGCGATGTCGAAAACAAAACGGTCGAAACTATCGATCCCGAAGCGGGGTATTGATTAGCCTTAGTCGATATCGTAGCTAATCGACAGGAAACAAAACGAGCCAAGCCGTCTGATCGAACGTTGTTATACGACGATACAAATTGGCCCTCACGAAAGCGAGGGCCAATCGGAATGACAACGAGCTGGCTATGAACGACTGGCGGCTGGTCAGGCTTCCAGCCGAGGGGCGGTTTTCGGTATAGCCGACTGATCTCGGGTGATGCTAGTCAATACATAGACTAAAGGTCGATCATCGGTACCATTGATGCGAAAGACCATGCCTTCCAGACTGGCGCCCTGATCGATCATCCGATGCAACATCTCAAGCTGTCCGCGCGGCACATAACCCAGCTTGCGTCCCTGCGACTCGATGCGGATAGCCAAACGGTCGTAGGTATTGTCAGGCTCGGGAATGAATCGGATAGAATCTCCCTCCTGCAACTGAGAGACCCCAATCTCGGCCTCGTGTCGAAAGCCAGCCACTTCCACCAGCATCTCGAAAACGGCAGGCGGTTCATCAAAAGGATGCACCAGCTCGAAGCCATCATTAGGTAGTTTGGCGCCCGTATATCCCAGTAGGCCGAAGTCGCTAATTTCAGCGTCGGCAGATATCCCGCGCAGCTCGAGATAGCGGCCGAAATCTCGCCGACTACGCGGCGGTAAACGCCGCATGAAAGCATCGAGAACATGACGGCGATGCTCTGGCCTGTTCAGAGGGAATGCCGGGTAGCCCTGGAACCCCATTTCAATGGCCTGAGCCAACTCCTGGTCGTCTACGCCGTACTGAAGCCAGACCTCATCGCCATGTTTGACCAACTGGCCCACACAGTAGCGAGAACGATCTTTGCTCTCACGCGCCTGCCAACACAGTAGCAAGCGTTGCGGTTCTACCAGATGTTCGATTAGACGATTCATGTCAGTTCTCCAGAGCCTGAAGCAGGCGCTCTCTCCTCGTTGAGGTCAGTAAAGTAACGAATTCGGCACGCTGCTCGGTCAAAGGATGAGGAATGTCGAAAAGCATCAATTCATGAAGCATCGCTTTCAATGACTCCTGACTCCATCCGCGCAGACGTTCTATCAGGACCGGCTTCACTGCCGGATGGCGGCGGCAGTAGCGCTCCACGCCTTCGATCAGCGGTAGCCGCGACGGATCATTTCTGGACCAGCGCATCTGGTGCTGCCCCCGATTCAGATAGGCATCAAGCTCGTTACGGTCGCGCATCATGCGCCCCATTTTCTGCGGCTGCAACTCATGGCCAAGACTGGTGCCGTTATCGAAGTATGGTGTGAAACGCCCGGTCGAACCATTGTCACGCCATATCAAACCCCAGTTTTCCTGATGACGGTCCGTATTGCCAATCAGGGCATCGAAGCATAGACACAGCCCCCAATATATCTCCCAATCATGAGTGAGCATGCGCGTGCGTGCCAACGCCCGGCTGAAAGAGAGGATGGTGGATAGATTGTGCTCACGACCCTTTTCGCGGTCATAACCAGGAATCAAGCGTTGCATGTAGTCGCCGCCTGGGACGTGGCGCTCCTCTTCATTATCCGATCCCCTATCCGGATAGCCCATGAACCACTCATTGATCGTACCGGGCTCATCTCTAGATGAATCGATGGCTACGAACACCGGCGGTAGCGTCAATCCCATGAGCCGCCCGATACGAAAAGCGATGACCTCGGCCCAGTACTGGTCAGGGTGCCGTGGCTGCCCAGGATTCTTGACACTTTTGATCGATTCCTTGAACAGATAGCGATGCCCTGGCAGACAGAAGGTATAAGGGACAGGGTCCGGAGAAATTAGTAGTGACTTATCGCGGGCGCCTACTGGGTAAACTCCGTAGTCCCCGTACATCGGCCAGTCTGCGATATCGATAATCTGATCTGGCCCTTGATCAACCCCGTCGCGATCTATCAGGCACTTGCTCTCCGTCATTGCATGCTCCATTCGGCGTCCCGCATACAGTAACGCGAATTAACATTATGGTGGCATCCACACGAGCCAATTCATCCAGCGGAGAAGCAGGTTCTACATTCCGGAACGTCTCATCTCGATTGGCGTCTTATGGAAAACATCGATTATTCGCTTTCGAGGACGTTCATGTCATACCGAACTCTGACTCTCAAGACCGTCGCTGCACTGTTCCTAGCGACTGCCAGCTCGCTGACATTCGCCGCACCGACACCGTTCACTGCTCAGTATCAACTCGATATCAGCGGCTGGCCGGATGCCACGATCACCCATCAGCTTTCGAATCAGGGCGATGTCTGGAAGAGCGATATGCGAACCAGCATCAAGATCGCCAGTGGCGAGGAATGGGGACGCTTCCGCCTCGATGGCGACGACGTACAAGCGCTGGAGTACGCCAGCTCCTACTCGCTGGTGGGAATTGGCGACGACTACCATCTCGATCAGGCACAGCTCAGCGAGCTGCCGGACCGCCAGACGGCGATATTCGATCTATCCCGCAAGGCGCCTTCGGCTCGTTGCGCCAGCACGCAGGTATCGCCCTGCGAGCTCGACTACCAGAACCACAAGGGCAAGACGGAAACGCTCTACTACCGCGTGACAGATCGCGGCGATATCGATACGCCGGCCGGTACGTTTCCGGGCGTTACCGTGGATACCTGGGATCCGGAAAAGCGTGATCGCCATCTCTACTTCACCTTCCACCGCGAGATACCGGGTCTGCTGCTGAAGATGCGCTACGTGAAAGAGGGTGAGGAGCGCAGCCACCTGACGCTGACCGATCTGGCACTGGATCAGCCGAACGACGCCACAGGAAGCACCGCCGAGCGATAACCGTCCGGCTGTCTTCCCTCTTCGACACGTATCCTCTAGAGTTCTTGCCCATTCACGGGCGCCGATTTATCGGCGTCCGTTTTCGTGTTGTGCTCGCTTTCCCTTGATACGCGCCTGGAGTCGGCATGCTGCTTGGACTGTTGTGGATTCTGCTCCCTCTGATCGTGGGCTACCTGATACCCGTACGCCAGGCCGGGATCCGTCAGGCGATCGATCAAGGCGTCGGCGCTTCGGTCTACGTCATTCTGCTGCTGATGGGCGTGAGCCTCGGCGGTCTCGAAGATCTGCTCGGCCAGCTATCGCGGATCGGAGCCACGGCGCTGGTGCTGTTCGTGGTGATCTCGCCGATCAATCTGCTGGCGCTGGCCTGGTTATCGCGGCGACGGCTGGCGCGCCGTCAACCGCGGGTAGATAGCGACGAGGGCGGTTCGGCTCCCGCCGGCAAGCTGCAGGCGATGCTGGGGTCGTTGCAGTTGGCAGGGGTCGTGCTGCTCGGCGTCTGTCTCGGCGCGGGCGCTCAAACTCTCGGTTGGCACCTGGCTCCGCTGGCGGAAACGCTGGCAACCTGGGCACTCTACGCCCTGCTCTTTCTGATCGGCTGTCAGCTACGCAATTCCGGACTCGGCCTGCGCCAGATTCTGCTCAATCGGCTGGGGCTGGCGATCGCGGTGACGGTATTCGTGAGTTCGATGCTGGCAGGGCTGATCGCGGCACCGCTGCTCCAGTTACCTTGGAACGAGGGGATGGCGCTGGCGTCAGGATTCGGCTGGTATTCGCTCTCCGGGATTCTGATCGGCGACCAGCTCGGGCCGGTGCTCGGCGGCGCGGCTTTCTTCAACGATCTGGCCCGGGAGCTGCTCGCGTTCCTGCTGGTGCCATTGTTCATTCGCCGCGCCATGCCGCTGGCGATCGGCTATGCCGGCGCCACCTCGATGGATGTCAGCCTGCCGGTGATCCAGCAGTACGGCGGTATTACCTGTGTACCACTGGCCATCGTCAGCGGCTTTTTGCTGTCGCTGCTGTCACCACCGCTGATTCTGCTGTTGCTGTCATTCTGATCCCATCACCCGCACGATCTACGACGATGGCCCAAAGGAAAGGGTCAAACCTCGCATGATAATCTGCCTCGAAGTTACCGGTAACAATCGAGATGACGACCGGTCATAACCATTCGCTTCCGGGGATTGCCATGCCGCGTCGTTCATCGGGGCGCGTCACGCTTCAGCATATTGCCGAACGTGTCGGGGTCACCAAGATCACGGTGTCACGCGCCCTGCGCGAACCGCATCTCGTCTCCGCGGCGCTACGTTTGCGGATCGAATCCGCCATCGACGAGCTCGGCTACATTCCCAATCATTCCGCCGGCGCACTGGCCAGCGGGCGCTCGCACAGCGTGGCGCTGCTGATTCCCTCGCTCTCCAATTCGGTGTTTTCGGAAATCCAGCGAGGTATCGAGGAAGGGTTGAGTGAAGCCGGTTATCAGGTACTGATCGGGCATACCGGCTACTCGATTCTCGAGGAAGAACGGCTGATCGACACCTATTTGAGCTACGGCGTCGAGGCGCTGATTCTGCCCGGCTCCCGCCACACCGATCATGCTCGCCGCCTGCTGATGCGGGCTCGGGTGCCGGTGGTCGAGACGCTGGAACTGACCGATACGCCGCTGGATATCAACGTCGGGCTCGACCAGCACGAAGCCGGCAAGGCGATGACGCAAACGTTTCTCGATCAGGGCTATCGACGAGTCGGCTTTCTCGGCGCGCGCATGGATTACCGTGCGCAGCTGCGCATGGCGGGCTGGGAAACGGCCATGCGTCAGGCGGGACTATCGGTCGAGCGCTGCCTGACGACGCCGCACCCCTCTTCCTACCGGCTGGGTGGCGAGATGCTGGCGTCGATGCTGGAGCGCTGGCCGGACCTGGAAGGTATTTTCTGCGGCAACGACGATCTGGCCGCCGGCGCGCTGTTCGAATGCCAGCGGCGCCGTCTCGACGTGCCAGCGCAGTTGGCCCTTGCCGGCTTCAACGGTCTGGACATCACCGAAGCGACCGCCCCGCCGCTGGCGACCGTGGTCACGCCCCGACGTCGCATTGGCGACACCATCGCCACCCGGCTGCTGGAACGGCTTCAGGGCGCACCGCTGGCGCCGACCAGCGAGGATCTGGGATTCCGGATTCGACGCGGTGGCAGTCTGTGACGGAGATCTCGAACCGGCTTTTCACTGCGCTGAGTTTTACCCCTCTTTAGCCAGAAAGCGCTTTTCGAGTTTCAGTACCGCTTCATTGACCACCTGCTCGAGCGTGCCCGCGATATCGACAGTGACGGCTTCGTCATTGCCCGGTGCCTCGAGCGTGGCCAACTGGCTATCGAGCATCGTCTCGCCCTTGAAGAAGTGATCCCGACGCGACTGAATGCGCTGCAGCAGCAGTTCGCGGCTTCCGGCGAGATGCACGAAGGTCAACGCCTCGTCGCCTTTGCGCAGGGTATCGCGATAACGGCGTTTCAATGCCGAGCAGCCGATGACCAGCGTCTCCCCCCGCGCCTTGGCTTCGGCCAGAAAATCTGCCAGCCGGTTCAGCCAGCCTGCGCGATCGTCGTCGTTTAGGGGTTCGCCGCGAGACATCTTGGCGACGCTCTCCGGCGAATGGTAGTCGTCTCCGTCCAGGAAACGCCCTCCCAGTGCCGTCGCCAGTCGCTGCCCCACTTCAGTCTTGCCGCAGCTCGATACGCCCATCACGACGATGCGCTGACCCATCTTTGCGTCCATGACGTTGCCTTCCGATTGATGCGTGTGTGATTGATGCTTGAGCGGTTCTTGACCCAGTGATATTTGACCCAGTGATTCTTGACCGAACGATTCTCGCATAGCTCGCTCATGCCTGCGCCGTTCGAGTCGGGCCCTCTTCCCTTCAGGCCGGCGACACGCTCGAGCCGATTATCGATGAACTTGAGCCCGAGCCTGAATCTGAACCCAGCCGGCGATAGATTGGCCTAAACCAATTTGGCCGTGATTGTCTCTACACCTTTAGGTGCATTGTTGAGATCGACTTGTTACCGGTAACATTCATTTTCTCCAACTCTACCGCGAAGCACAACGCCACCAAGGGCGTATATCCAGCTCTTGCGTCACGTGTTCTCACAAAGGATTTTCGTTGCCATGGATAGCCCCACTTCCCTGATACTTGCCGCATTGGGCAGCATCATCGTGCTGCTCTATCTGGTCATGAAGCTGCGCCTGCATGCGTTCGTCGCCCTGCTGGTGGTCAGCGGGCTGGTCGGGCTGTTTACCGGCATGGACGTCGACCAGCTGCTGGATACGGTCGAAAAAGGCATGGGCGGCACGCTGGGCTTCGTCGCTACCGTCGTCGGCCTTGGCGCGATGTTCGGCAAGATGCTGGAAGTCTCCGGCGGTGTCGACCGTCTGGCCAGCACGCTGCTCGATAAATTCGGCGAGAATCGCTCGCAGTGGGCGATGGGCGTCACCGGTTTCCTGGTGGCCATCCCGGTCTTTCTCGACGTCGCGTTCATTATTCTGGTCCCATTGATCTATGCGCTGTCGCGCCGCACCAAACGTTCGCTGCTCTATTACGGCATTCCGTTGCTGGCCGGGCTCGCCGTCACCCACTCGTTCATCCCGCCGACGCCAGGCCCGATTGCCGTCGCCAAGCTGATCGGCGCCGATCTCGGCTACGTGATCCTGTTCGGTGCGATCTGTGGCCTGCCGGCCATGATCATTGCCGGTCCGCTATTCGGCCGCTGGATCGCCAAGCGCATCGACGCGCAGATTCCCGAGTACATGGATCTGCCGAAAAACGACGTCGATACCACCGGCCTGCCCAGTTTCAAGCTGATTCTGGCGATCATTTTGCTGCCGCTGGCGCTGATCGTGCTCAATACCGTTTCCGGTGTCATTCTGCCGGACGATAGCCCGGTCCTGGCCGCCCTGACCTTCCTGGGTCATCCGTTCGTGGCACTGACGCTGGCCACGCTACTGGCGTTCACCTTGCTGGGCACGCGCCGCGGCATGAGTCGTGAACAGGTCATGGAAGTCGCCACCAAGGCGCTGGAGCCGGCCGGCATCATCATTCTGGTCACCGGTGCCGGCGGCGTGTTCAAGCAGGTGCTGATCGACTCCGGCGTGGGCGAAGTGATGGGCAACATCATGGCCGACAGTGCGCTGCCGCCGATTCTGCTGGCGTTCCTGATCTCCGCCGCCGTCCGCGTGATTCAGGGCTCGGCCACGGTCGCCATGATCACCGCCGCCGGCCTGATGGCGCCGGTCATCACCACGCTCAATCTCGACGGCCCGGTGCTCGGCCTGCTGGTGATCTCGATCGCCTCCGGCGCCACGGTGCTGAGCCATGTCAACGACTCCGGCTTCTGGCTGGTCAACCGCTATTTCGGCCTGACCGAGGCACAGACGCTGAGAAGCTGGACGGTGATGGAGACTCTCATCGGAGTGATCGGGCTGGTGATGGCGCTGATCATTGGCCTGTTCATCTAGACAAACGAGATGGACTGACGCAAGACGCCCGCTGCGTGAAACACGCAGCGGGCGTTGTCGTTTGCGGCCTCGGCGTCGCGCTAGCGGCCTTCCAGCGCCTCCCGCACCGTCTCTTCGCGACGTCGCGACAACTCCCTGCCCAGTTCCGGGCCGCGAAAGCCGCCATCGAGCAGCGCCTGGGGCAATATCTGCGCGGCCAGCCGCCAGGCCAGTGCCAGGTCGTCCGCCAGTTCGCCGTCGTCGTGCGCGATCAGGGCCAGCAGCGGCGCCACCCGCTCCGGCCGTCGCCAGGCATCGATGGCGTCGAGCCAGGTCATGATCGCTTCGGCGCGATCACTTTCGGCCGCGGGTCGCCCCTCGCCCAACTGCTGACGCAAACGGCGAGACAGGGCGGCGAGACGCATGGCATCCCGGTACGCATTGGGCGCCTTGACGGCGTCGTTGAGCCGGGCCTGTTCGACGTCCTCGAGATGCTCGCCGAGTCGCGCCCAGCGCCACAGCGCCTGCTGCGACGTCGTGGACTCGTCCGGCACGCGACCGAGCCTGGCAATCACGTCGGCCAATGCCGGCGTCGCCAGCGGCGGCATCAGTTCGGCCAATGCCCCGCAGTCGTCGAGCGTCTCGAAGTAGGCGCCGGGGTCGGCTTCGCCGAGGGCCTTGTGTGTCTCGGTCCAGACGCGTTCGGCGACCAGATGACGCATCTCGCCACTGGCCACCAGCTGACCCATCAGCGCCTGGGTTTGCGGGGCGATCGTGAAACCCAGTTTGCGATAACGGGCCAGAAACCGGGCCGCCCGCAGCACGCGCAGGGGATCTTCGACGAACGCCGCCGAGACGTGCTTGAGCTGTCCGGCGGCGAGATCGGCGACGCCCCCATAGGGGTCGATCAGCTCGCCGTCCGGCGTCTCGGCCATGGCGTTGATGGTGAAGTCGCGCCGCGCGAGGTCAGCCTCGAGCGTGACGTCGGGGCTGGCGTGAACCTCGAACCCGGTATAGCCGTGACCCTGCTTGCGCTCGGTGCGGGCCAGCGCGTACTCCTCGTGTGAATCGGGGTGCAGGAAGACCGGGAAATCCCGACCGACCGACTTGAAGCCGCGCTGGCGCATCGCTTCCGGTGTCGCGCCGACCACGACCCAGTCGCGGTCGCCGACCGGCCAGCCGAGGCGAGCGTCGCGAACGGCGCCGCCGACCAGATAGACCTCCAGGCCGTCGAGTCGCGGGTCGAGACGTGAATCGGGTTGCGTGTTCATCGCCTGGCTCCGTGATTGAGTTCGGGGCAAAAACCTAACGCTCGACGCTCTCGGGTCGGCGATGCTCCCAGTCCACGAAGCCGCCATCCAGGCTGTAGACCTCGTCGAAGCCCTGGCCGGCGAGCCAGCTCGCGGCCTGCTGACTGGAATGGCCGTGATAGCAGACCACCACCAGCGGCGTTTCACCGGGCGTCTTTTCCACCAGGTCCGCCACCGTGGTGTTATCGAGATGGCGGCTGCCGGGGATATGGCCCTGCGAGAAGCTCAGCGGATCGCGAATGTCGACCAGCTGCAACGGCCGCCCTTCGCTCAGCCATTGCGCCAGCGTCGTCGGATCGAGGTGTTCGAAGGACTGAGTCATGGATCACTCCTGATCGGGGATGAGGAAAGGGCTAAGTTTTGAGACGAATCGGACGCTGGGCAGGGGTCGCCAGAACGGCTCAGCGACCACCTCGCCGGGAGGGTTCTTCGATGCGTTCGCCGCTGCCGAGATCGAGGGCGGTCAACGAACCACCCCACACACAGCCGGTATCCAACGCTTCCACGTCGACTCGCGCCTCTGGGGTGACGCCTTCCAGCGCCGCCCAGTGGCCGAAGATCAGCGTGGTTCTGTCCTCGGCAAGCGTCTTCTCACGTGAATACTCGTCACGCGGATAGGTAAACCAGGGCGCGTAGCCCGCCGGGGCGCTGTCGAGCCCCTCCTTGGCGGCGAAGTCCAGCGTGCCGTCGGCGGCGATGAAGCGCATGCGGGTAAAGACGTTGATGATGGCTCGAATACGATCCTCGCCGGTCAGTTCAGGCGTGAATCGAGCCGGAAGATTGCCGTACATCACGCTCAGAAAATCGTCCACGTCGTCGCCACCCAAGACGGCTTCCGCCTCGGCGGCGAGCTCGCTCGCCTGGGCGATCGACCACTGCGGCGGCAGCCCGGCATGGGTCATCACATAGGCTCTGTCAAAACTGGCTCTGTCGATACTGGCTCTGTCGACAGCGCCAGTTTCGACAGCGCCACGCTTGGCATCGACGACCATCAGCGGCTGACGACGCAGCCACTCCAGCATCTCGGTTCGATCCGGCGCTTCGAGAATCTCCGTCAGGGTGTCATGACGCTTGAGCTTGCCGTGACCCCGTGCCACTGCCAGCAAATGCAGATCATGGTTGCCCAGCACTACGCTGGCGGCGCCATCCAGCGCCATGCTCCTGCGCAGGCAGCCCAGCGAATAGGGGCCACGATTGACCAGATCGCCGGTCAGCCACAGATGGTCCCGCGAGGGCGAAAAGTCGAGCCGTGCCAACAGCGCTTCGAACTCAGCGTAGCAGCCATGCAGATCGCCGATTGCGTAGGTTGCCATGCCATTCCTCGTGTGGGTGATGCGAACCTGGGGGTCGAATCCCGTCAGTCAGTGGATCTGATTGGGCCCGGCCAGACGAAACGGCGCGATGGCGACATCGAAGGACGTCTGACTGGAGAGATCGACGCAAGTGTAGCTGCCCTGCATGACACCCACCGGGCACTCGATCACCGCGCGACTGGTATAGCGGAAGCTGTGCCCGGCGGCGATCGTCGGCTGTTTGCCGACCACGCCATTGCCGCGCACTTCCTGCACCTTGCCGTGGCCCTGGGTGATCTTCCAGTAGCGCGACAGCAGCTGCACGCTGTGCTCGGACTGGTTATGAACGGTCACCGTGTAGCTGAACACGAAGCGCTTGTCGCCGGGTGACGATTCGTCTTCGCGGAACGCCGGCTCGATGTCGACCGTGACGGTGGGGGGCGGCTCGCTCATGAAAGCCTCCCCGTCACCGGGTTGTCCGTCGAATCACCGTCCGTCGGATCGCCGACCGTCGCATCCGCACTCGTCTGATAATTGCTGATGGCGACCAGCTCATCGACGCGCAGCGTCTGCGGCCGACGTCCGGGATCGATGCCCAGCGCTTCCAGCGCCTCGACCTCGATGACGCCCTTGAGGTTGTTGCGCAGCGTCTTGCGTCGCTGCCCGAAGGCTTGCCGCACCACGTCGGAGAAATGCGCCTCGTCGTTGGCCGGTGAAGGCAGCTCGGCAAACGGCGTCAGCCGCACGATCGCGGAGTCGACCTTGGGCTGCGGCACGAAGGCATCCGGCGAGACCACGAACAGCGATTCAACCTCGCAGTGGTACTGGGTCATCACCGACAGCCGGCCCCAGTTGGTTCCGCCGGGCTCGGCCGCGAGGCGTTCGACCACTTCCTTCTGCAGCATGAAGTGCATGTCGCTGATCGCGCCCCGAGCGGCCAGCAGATGGAAGATCAGCGGCGTCGAGATGTTATAGGGCAGATTGCCCACGACGCGCAGCGGCCGGCCATCCTGCTGCGATAATGCTTGGAAATCGAACTTGAGCGCGTCGCCTTCGTGAATCGTGAAGTCGGGATAGTCGTAGAACTGGACCCGCAGACCGGGAATCAGATCGCGATCGAGTTCGATCACTTCCAGCGCCCCGTTGGCCTCGAGAATCGGGCCGGTAAGGGCACCCTGCCCTGGGCCGATCTCCACAAGGCGATCTCCGGCACGCGGGCCGATGGCCCGGACGATGCGCGAGATCACGCCGAGATCCTGGAGAAAATTCTGACCGAAGCGTTTCCGGGCCCGAGGCAGCGGAGAACGATCGGAGGAACGTGTAGACATGAAAAGCGAATTCCTTCAGTGGGCGCGGGCGGCCATCTGCCGAGCAACCCGCAAGGCGACCCGAAGGCTGCCGACGTCGGCCACGCCGCTACCGGCGAGATCGAGCGCGGTGCCGTGGTCGACGGAGGTGCGTACCAACCCCAGGCCCAGCGTGATATTGGCGGCCTGCCCGAACCCGGCATACTTGAGTACCGGCAGGCCCTGATCATGGTACATCGCCAGCACGGCGTCGGCATGATCGAGATGGCGTGGCGTGAATAGCGTATCCGCCGGCAGCGGGCCGACGATATCGAGACCCGCCGCGCGCAGTCGGTCCATCGCCGGAGTGATGATCTCCAGCTCTTCGCGCCCGAGATGACCGCCCTCTCCCGCATGCGGATTGAGCCCGCAGACCAGTATCCGGGGCGAGACGATGCCGAATCGATGCGTCAGCTCTTGAGCCAGAACGCGCGTGACGCGAGTCAGACCCGCGTCGGTAATCGCGCCGGGCACCCTCGAGAGCGGTAGATGCGTGGTGGCCAATGCCACCCGCAGCGGTCTGACGGTACGCTCGGTGGCCAGCATCATCACCACCTCGTCGACACCGCAAGCGTCGCGCAGATATTCGGTATGGCCGGTGAAACCGGCGTATCCGCCGTCGATGATCGCGCCCTTGTGCAGCGGCGCGGTCACCATGGCGTCGGCCACTCCCCGCCGGCAGGCCTCGATGGCAACATCCAGCGTCTTCAGCACGTAGCCGGCGTTGGCAGAATCAAGACGGCCAGCCGTCGAAGGTGCTGCCAGCGAGACAGGCCATACCGGCAGCTTGCCGTTGACCGCCGCCGGCAAGGGATCGCCGGGGGCCAGAGCTTCCAGCTCGATCGACCAGCCCAGGTGTCGCGCGCGTTCGGCCAGCAGATCCGGATCGCCCACGGCGACCACTGTCGCATCGAGCCGCTGCCAGTCCCGAGCTGCCGCTAGGGCAAGCTCGGGGCCGATGCCGGCCGGCTCGCCGGTGGTCAATGCCAGTACCGGCGAAGCCATCACTCTTTATCGAGACGGTTATCGATATAGGCGCTGGCGCGGATCTCCTGGATCCAGGCTTCGATCTCGTCGTTGACCTTGCGTTCGAAGATCGCCTGGCTGGCTTGATCGCGGCTCATCTGCTCGCTGCCGCCGCCCCGGGTATCGAGCAACTTGACCAGGTGGAACCCGCTGGGGCTGCGAATCGGCTCGCTGACCTGGCCCTTTGAGAGATCGGGAATCACGTCGGCGAAAACGGACGGAATCTGTGCCGCCTGACGCCAGCCGAGATCGCCACCCTGCAACGCCTGGGCATCGTCGGATTCTGCCACGGCCAGCTGCTGGAAGTCGGCACCATCCTGAAGCTGCTGATATATTTTCTGCGCCTCGGCCTGGGCCTGGGTCACCTGATCCGGCGTCGGCGACTGCGGCACGGCGATCAGGATCTGCGCCAGGTGATACGCCATGTTGCTGTTTTCGCTGCGCTGGGCCAGAAAGCGATCGACCTCGCGATCGGAAACGGTGATCTTGCTGGCCACCTGGCTCTGCTGGACCTGCCGAACCAGCAGCTCACGGCGGACCTGCTCGCGCACTTCAGCCAGGCTCTGGCCCTGCTTTTCCAGCGTATCGGCGAACTCTTCCAGGCTCATGCCGTTGTTCTTGGCAATGCCACGCATGGTGGTGTTGAGCTGGGTCTCGTCGATACTCAGCTTGGCGTCGTCGGCCATCTGCAGCTCGATCTGTTCGACGATCATCCGATCCAGCACCTGGCGCTCCAGCGCCTGCTCGGGGGGCATCTGGATGTTGTTGGAGCGGAGCTGGTCGCGTGCCTGGGCAACGCGGCTTTCGAGCTGACTGTGCATGATGGCATCGTCGTTGACCACGGCAACGATACGATCCAGCGGCACGACCTCCGCCATTGCGGGCAACGGCGACAGCAGCATTCCCAGCGCCAGGGGGATCCATACTCTAAGACGCATGCCTACCTCTCTTGCTTTGATGGAGAGGCGGGCCCTGCGGGCCCGCCGTTATACATTGATTGACCGCGTTCGTTGACCGGCTGGCTCTCGTTGACTGCTGAACCGAGGCTTTCGGTCGATGAACCTCGACAGCCTGTTTCTCGATTCCGTGCGTCTATCAGAACTGCGTCGCCTGATAACCCGGCACCGACCGCTCGAAGTAGCTGTCGGCTTCCTGACCGACGCCGCCCAGGCCCTTGAACACGAAGCGCAGGAACAGACCGCGATCGGTGTAGTCGTCGTCCGTGTTATTGGCGGTGTCGTTGTCCTCGACCCATTCACGCCACACCACCTGCACGGCGCTGCAGCAGCTGTTGAACTGGACACCGGCCAGGGTTTCCAGATCGCGGCTGTTGGTGTTGTCGTACAGATAGCGACCGATCAGGTCCAGCGACGACGTAGCCTTGTAGGCGAACGAGACATCGTAATCCTCGCGGTTGTAGCTCAGTCGATCGTCGTCTTCACCCGAGGGATCGAACCCTTGGAGCTGCCAACGGTAGCCAAGGTTCACCACGTGGCCGGCCGGGCTCAGGTACTGCAGGTAGGCCGACGCCTTTTCGGTCTTGGAGCGGTCCGCATCGTAGAACCATTCGTAACGCGTACGCCACTGGTCGTTGATGCGCCAGTCCAGCTGGGTGATGACCGGCGAGCGATCGCGCGTGGCACGATACCAATCCTCGTAGTCGGTTTCCTTGTTCGGCAGGGTATCCGGATCGCCGTCCATGTCGATATTGCGATCGGAGAAGTACGCGCTCTGCCCCACCGATAGCGACAGCCGCTCGCGCCCGGTGTCGTCCTCGAGGAATCGGGTCGAGGCGCCGTAGGAAAGCTTGTCGACGTCGCCGACGCGATCGGACCCGGTAAAGCGATACGGCGACCACAGCTGACTCCAGGAGATCGCTCGCTCGTCGGTGTCGAAGTCCGGCAGCTCGGACTGGTCACGCTCCGGTACATAGGCGTAATAGAGCCGCGGCTCGAAGGTCTGCTTCCATTGCTGGTCGAACATCGACACGTCACGCTCGAAGATCAGGCCGGAGTCCAGCGAGGAGACCGGTACCGTGCGCGACAGGCTCTCGTCGCGATCCGTGTTGCGGTTGCCGTAATCGAGCTGGTAGTCGGTCTGCCACAGTTGGAAGCGCGGCTCCAGGAAACCCCAGCTGGGCTGCCCACGCCAGCCGATGGCCGGGGTCAGGTTGACGCGCGAGCCGTTGGCCGCTTCGCGCAGCCGAATCTGGCGAGTGTTGCCGGTCTCTTCGTCTTCCCAGAAACCGTCGCTATCGACACCATGGAGGTCGCGCCAGAAGTAGGTCGCGTTGGAGTTCCACTCCTGATAGAAGCCGTTGTCCTGATCCCAGCGTGCATTGGCGGTCAGGCTCGGCAACTTGTAGTAGGGCCGATCGTTCTCGTCCAGCGGGTAATCCATGCGCTGGTAGCCCTGGGCCCGTGCATCGAGATTCCAGGTCGTGCCCTGGTAGCTCAAACGCGCCAGCCGCTCGAGGTACTCGGTGTCCTGCTCGCCGAAATCACGCCCGAAATCATCGAAATAACGCCCGTCGCTGGCAGCGCCATAGCGCATGGCGTAGTCCAGCCGATCGCTGAACTGGCCGTAATGGCTGTAGTCGATGTACCAGCGATCCTCGCCATCGAAGGCGTCATCGGGATCGTTGGGGTTATCGCTGTCGCCGCCGCTGTCGTTGGGCAGATAGGCACCTTCGACGGTCCCCTGATCGCTGCCGAACAGATAGCGGAATTCGCCGCCCAGCATGAAGCCGTGATCGGTGATCTCGCGCGGGGTGATCGTGGCGTCGTAGTTGGGCGCCAGGTTGAGATAGTAAGGCTGACTGTAGTCGAGGCCGTCGCTGGAAATCCCCATCGTCGGCCATAGAAAGCCGCTCTGCCGGCGATCATCGATGGGAAAACGGACCCATGGCCAATAGAAGACCGGCACGTCACCCATTTCCAGTCGCGCATTGGAGGCGGTGCCGTAACCCTGCTCGCGATCGATGGTGACGTCGCTGCCCACCAGTCGCCACAGACGACTGTCCGGCGCACAGGTCGTGAAGCTGGCCTCGGTCATCCGATAACGGCCGTCGTCGAGACGCTGCATCGACCGTGCATCGCCCCGCAGGCGCTGGTCGTGGACTACGTAGTGGGCGTCATCGATGCGGGCGGCATCGCTATCGAGCGAAACCTGGCCGTCTTCGCCGCGCACCAGCATGCCGGGGTAGCGAATCGTCAGCGGCCCATCGGCAAAGGCCGTATCCCGGGCGGCGTTGACCCGAACCTGCGGTGATTCGAGCTGGCTTCCGCCGCGACGCAGCACCACATTGCCACCCAGAATGGTTTCGCCGTCGTTGCCGTACTCGGCCGACCCCGAGTCGGACAGCACTTCTTCGGGAGTCTTGCCCTCGGGCAGGATATAGCCCGGTTCGATATAGCGGCCACCACAAAGGTCGCCGGCCGGTGCCTGATCGCCCCAGGGCGCCCAGTCCAGTTGATCCGCCGGTAATGGTGCGGGGGGCGCCGCCTGAGCCGTCGATGAAATCAGGCCAGTCAGGGCAGTCCAGACCAGTCGCTTGCCCATGTCCTCTGTGTCCTTGCCGTGTGGAGCCGGTAGTATACAGACCTCGACGGGACTTGCCGCGAAGCCATTCCTTGTTGAACCGTCTGGGCCTTGGCCGAACGCTGCTACAGAAGCCGACGATATCTATCGATTCAGTGACGCCTATCGATTCAGCGATGCCCCCAGGGCTGGCGAGGCTCTACGATTTGGCGGCGCCGGACAAAAGCGGCACACTGACCGACGGTCGCGGAGCCACCATCACGGTCGCCCTGCGAGACTCATGATCGCTCCGCGAAGCACTGTCTCGTACCGTCGGGCGAGGCACGGTTCGCACGGCGCGCCCAGAATGGAACCCAGCATGCGGTGCCATTCCCGGCCCGTCAACTCGCTGCGTCATCGGGCGACGACGAGCCACCTCAACGACCGTCATCTCGATCGTCACACGACATTAAGCCACGCCCCAACGACCGGAAACCCGCATGACCTTGCGCCTCGATGCTCTTCGCCACTGGATCACTGTCCGCCATCACCTTGCGCCAGAGGCATGTCGGTTGGAAGCCGTCGCCGGTGACGCCAGTCTTCGCGGTTACTGTCGCGTTATTTTTCCCGACGCCAGCACCCGGATCGTCATGGATGCGCCACCGGCGCTGGAGGATAGCCAACCCTTCGTGACCATCGGCCGTGAATGGCACGCCGCGGGCCTGCCGGTACCGATGATCCATGCCGTCGATCTCGAACAGGGCTTCATCGAACTCGACGATCTCGGCAACGACAGCCTGCATCACCACTTCGATACCGACGCCGGCGCGCGGGCGGGCACGAGCCAGGCGCTTGACGTACTCGACGAGATCGAACAGCGCGCCCCGAGCGTTTCGCTGCCACGGTACGGCCTCGACTTTCTCGAAGAGGAGATGGACCGCTTCCCCGACTGGGGCCTGACACGCTGGCTGGGTATCGAAACGCCGTCGCAGTGGCCTGAGGTCAAGCGTCATCTGCTCGGCCATATCGCGGCGCTCCCCACTGTCGCCGTGCATCGCGATTTCGACGCCATGAATCTGATGATTCATCAGGACCGGCTGTGGATCATCGATTTCCAGGGCGCGCTGGCCGGGCCGCTCGGCTACGATCTGATATCGCTGCTACGGGGCCGCTATCATCGCTGGTCACGCCAGGAGATGGGCCACTGGATCGAGGATTTTCGCCAGCGCTGCCTCGCTGCCGGACGGCTCTCGCTGGATACCGATGGCGAGACGTTCCGGGCAGGCGTCGAGGCGATCGGCGCCCAGCGCCAGCTCAAGATCCTGGGCCAGTTCTGCCGCCTCTACCTGCGCGACGGCAAGCCGCGTTATCTCGAATGGCTGCCCCACTTCTACGCCCATCTCGACGAAGGGCTCGCTGCGCTACCGGCGCTCGGCGAGTTCCATCGCTGGCTGCGCGAGAGCTACCGTCCGGCGATGGAAGCCCGCCTGGCCGAGCACAGAACGAACAGCGGCGCCGGAGGGATATCATGAAAGCGATGATTCTCGCCGCCGGTCTCGGCACCCGCATGCGCCCGCTCACCGATCACTGCCCCAAGCCGCTGCTGCCGGTCGCCGGCAAGCCGCTGATCGTCCACCACCTCGAACGTCTGGCGGCAGCGGGGATTCACGACATCGTCATCAACGTCAGCTACCGGGCGCAGCAGATCATCGACGCCCTCGGCAATGGCGAACGCTTTGGCGTCTCTCTGACCTTCAGCATCGAGGAGACCCCGCTGGAAACGGCCGGCGGGCTGCGCCAGGCCCTACCCGAACTGGACGAGGCGCCCTTCGTGCTGGTCAACGGCGACGTATGGACGGACTTTCCACTCGAACGACTCGCTTTGACCGAGGGCGATCTGGCGTCGCTGGTGATGGTCGATACCACCGATTTCCACCGCCGTGGCGACTTTCATCTCGACGATCGCGGGCGGCTGCATGCCGAGGGCGAACCGCGGCTGATCTATGCCGGTCTGGGCGTCATTCACCCCCGATTGATCGACGATCTGCCGGTCGGCACGGTTGCCAAGCTGGCGCCGCTACTGGTGGATGCAATGCAGGCGGGTCGCGTCGGCGGCTGGCACCATCGTGGCGACTGGGTCGACGTCGGTACCCCGGCACGGCTGGCCGAACTGGAAGCCAGGCTCCGGTCATGACGCCGCGGACGTCACGAGCAAGCGTCGGGAATGTTATCCTGCTGCCATCGACAACCGAGCGATTCGGCAACGAATCCCCAGCAAGGAATTCTCATCATGAAAGCCACAGTCAAATGGACCGACGGCCGCCAGTTCGTCACCGAATCCGGCAGCGGTCACAGCGTCGTGATCGACGGCAACCCGGACAACGGCGGCCGCAATACCGGACCGCGGCCGATGGAAATGGTGCTGATGGGCCTCGGCGGCTGCACCTCGTTCGACGTCATCCAGATCCTCGAGAAGGCCCGCGCCGAAGTCACCGACTGCGTCGCCACCCTGGAAGCCGAACGCTTCGACGGCACGCCCAGCGTGTTCACCAAGATCCACGTTCACTTCGTCGTCACCGGCAAGGGGCTGAAGGATGCCGTGGTCAAACGCGCCGTCGACCTCTCCGCCGAGAAATACTGCAGCGCTTCGCTGATGCTCGCCAAGGGCGGCGTTGAAATCACCCACGACTACGAGATCGTCGAGGCGTAAGCCGCGAGACGCGAAAAGCAGCTTCTCGGTCTGAAACGAAAAATGCCAGCGACAATGAACTGCACCCCGAAAGTTGGACACCCATCCAACCTTCGGGGTGTTTTTGATGGCGAAATACGACGAGAGCTTCAAGCTGCGGGTTGTTCAGCAGTGTTTACGTGAGGACGTCAGTCAGAGGGATG
>NZ_JBQXYB010000021.1:0-30045 GCF_052645315.1 Salinicola sp. V024 | reverse complement strand
TTTGGTGAAGTATCTACTCTTTAGCAAGTGAGCGTACTGAGCGAGCCATCAACCAGCTAATCCGTTGTGGATTGATCTTGTCGGCAACCTTTCTACCTCGCATACCAACCAGATAATCCGGATACCCTTTTTTATCTAGGATAGGGTAGGCCTTAATGATATCCGTGAAAATCAAGCTGAAACGTAGCGGCTTTGTCTTGCTCGATTTTGATCGCTACGCATGATTAGCGCTGACTCTACTAACCGCAACAAAGCTAAACGTTTAGCGCTCCTACTCCCGAGCATGCAGGGCGCCCCGTTACGCGAGCAAGCTTAGATCCGCCGACCGCGCGACAATTCACGTTGTAACCACCTGTACTTTATGCTTTTATCTTCCGGCTTCCAATAATGCAGCACGCACGCAATAGGCTCCGTAGGCATGTTAAGACTTCTGCTCATCATGATATTGACGCTGTCGATTCCGGCCTTCGGGCAGGCAGCGGCGAGCGTTAGTGAGCAGTGCCGTGTGATGCCTGACGCGCTCATGACGCCTACTCATGCTGTTGTTGATAAGCAAGCCTGCGATTTAGCCGGCATGGATAAGCATGCGAAACCCGGCTCAAGCAAAACCTGCTCCCAAGTGCAAGATTGTTTGTTCGGGGGCGCGCTGTATCTCTCTAATTCCTCTTTGTCTGTCCACGCCTCCCCCCCCGTTCGGGTCGTAACAGTCTTGCCCGATACGCCAGTCGTCTTTCATACCCCAGACGGCCTGTGGCGCCCTCCTCGCCTTAGCTAGCTCCACGCTGAAATAAGCTTTCTGCATGCCTTGTTGCTGCAGAATCGGTGCACGTGCGCGCACTTGCTGCGCCGTGCCTGAAAGGTCACGGAGTTAGAGAATGTTTCCTCACAGGTTCTATGTCCTACCCGGCTGGTTAATCGTCGGCTGGCTGGGCATGGCGGGAGGCGCCTATGCCTCGCCGCTGAGTTTCGATGATGCGCTTGCGCTTGGCGTACGCAACGCCCCCGAGCTGAGCGCCAATACGGCGCAGATCAGAAGCGCCCAGGAATTGATCGAACCAGCCGACGCGCTGCCGGATCCCAAGTTGAGCCTGGGGGTGACCAACTATCCGATTTCCGGTCCGCAGGCGGGTAGCCTGAGCGAAAGCCAGATGACGACGCAGCGCATCGGCATCTCCCAAGCCATTCCCAATAGCGCCAAGCGCCATGCCCGCGCAGAGATTGCCGAGGCCGAGCTGGGCAGCGCCCAGGCGCAACGTCATGTGGTGCGCCTTGTCATTCAGCAACAGGCATCTCAAGCCTGGCTCAAGCGCTACTACCTGGAACGCAAACTCGAGCAGCTTGACGATCTCGAGCGCGAAAATCGCCTGCTGACGACGACCGTCAACGCCCGGATCGCCTCGGGTGGCGCGCCGCTAACCGATAGCGTGCTTGCCAAACAGGCCGTGGCTCGGCTCGCCGATCGCCGCGACGACCTGGAGGGCGAGCGGATCGAAGCCATCGCCGACCTGCGCCGCTACGTGGGTGAGGCTGCCGATGAATCGCTTGAAGGCGTTCCGCCATCCTTTGCCGTCTCTCCGCAGGTGCTTCTCGCGCGGGTAAGGCTCTACCCCGGCGTGCTGTCGCTGGAGGCGCAGACCCACACCGCCGAGGCCCGGGTGGCCGAAGCCAAATCCGAAAAGCGCCCCGACTGGGGCGTCGAGCTGGCCTATCAACATCGCGACGAACGCTACGGCGACATGGTCTCGGCGCAGGTGTCGTTCGATCTGCCGCTGTTCACCGCCAGCCGTCAGGACCCGACGGTCCGCGCCCGCCAACACAACGTTGAGCGCCTGCAGCTCGAACGCGATGCGCTGTTGCGTGACCAGTTGCGCGAGCTCGACCGCCAGTTGGCCGACTACGCCGCGCTGTCGAGCCAGCTCAAGCGCGCCCAAACCACCTGGCTCAATCTCGTCGAGCAGAAGGTCGATCTGCAGTACGCCGCCTACAGAAGCGGTCAGGGCGATCTCGACGCCGTACTCGCCGCGCGCCGCGAGCTGATCGACCAGCGCCTGCGGATCGTCGATCTCCAACAACAGCGCGAACTGATCGCGATGAAGCTGCATTTTTCCTATGGAGAGCCCACCTCATGAGTCAGCCCGCTTTTCGTATCGCCACTGTTATGGCCGTCATTGCCGCCGTGGCAATTGCCAGCAGCGGCGTCACCTATTGGCTTCTGCGCGATAACCGCACCATGCCGGCATCAGCCCAGGCGGCAGCCGATGACAAGCAGCGTGAAGTCCGGTACTGGTACGATCCGATGGTCCCCGATCAGCACTTCGACCAGCCGGGCAAGTCGCCGTTCATGGACATGGAGCTGGTGCCCAAATATGCGGATGAAGCCGGCGGCGGTGATGCCGCGGTCAAGATCAACCCCGGCGTGGCGCAGAATCTTGGCGTGCGCACCGCGCAGGTCATGCGCAACGACCTCGCCAGCTCGGTCGATGCCGCCGCCAACGTGCAGTTCAACGACCGTGACGTGGCGATCGTTCAGGTGCGCAGCGCCGGCTTCGTCGAGCGTAGCTATGACCTGGCCCCCGGCGACGTGGTCAAGCAGGGCGCACCGCTGGTCGATCTGCTCATTCCCGCCTGGGGCGGCGCCCAGGAAGAATTCCTCGCTGTACTGAGTACCCGCGATCGTGCCCTGATCGACGCCGCCCGCACGCGGCTGACGCTGATGGGTATGCCGACCGCGCTGATCGAGCGCGTCGAAAAGACCCGCCGTCCCCAATCGGTAATCACCATCCATGCGCCAATTGGCGGGGCGATTCAACGCCTCGACGTGCGTGAAGGAATGGCGCTGAAGACAGGCGCCACGCTGGCCGCTCTCAACGGGCTGGATACCGTCTGGCTCGAAACGGCCGTCCCCGAGGATCAGGCCGAGCAGGTCCGTGTCGGCCAGCGCGTCACGGCCCGTCTTACCGCTTATCCCGGCGAGACGTTCGAGGGTCAGGTGATCGCGATACTGCCCCAAAACGACCCGACCAGCCGCACGCTGCAGGTGCGCATCGCACTGGCCAATCCGGAACTGCGCTTAAGACCCGGCATGTTCGCCCGCGTGCAGCTTGAAAGCACCAAAGAGAACGTGCTGACCGTCCCCAGCGCCGCCGTGCTGCACGGTGATCAGCAGGATTATGCCCTCGTCGCCAACGGTGACGGCGGTTTCACTCCAACGGTGGTCACGCTGGGGGCGCAATCCGGCCAGCAGACCGTGGTGCACGATGGGCTGCAGGCCGGTCAGAGCGTCGTGGTATCGGGGCAGTTCCTGATCGACTCCGAAGCCAGTCTGGCCGGTGCCCTCGATCGTCTTGGTAATACCGGAAACAAGGATCGCATGGACATGAACGCCATGGACATGGACACCAAGGCCGGTACGAAAGCTGACGACACGGCTACACCGATCGAGGGACGCGGCAGGGTCGAGGCGATTTCAACCGATGAGATCACCCTTTCCCACGAGCCTATCCCGGCACTCGACTGGCCGGCGATGACCATGGCGTTCGATCTCGCTGACCCGGCGTCGGCTGACGATCTCAAGGTTGGCGACACCGTGACCTTCACCGTGCGTGAAAGCGATTCCGGTTACGCGGTCGAGAATCTGCGGAAAAGCACCACGCAGCAAAGCGGAGGCGCACAATGATCGCACGCGTGATTCGCTGGTCGATCGGCAACCGCTTCCTGGTGCTGCTGGCGACGCTGTTCATCGCCGTCGCCGGTGTGGTCTCGGTCAAGCACATGCCGCTCGATGCGCTGCCCGACCTGTCCGACGTGCAGGTCATCGTACGCACGCCCTATCCCGGCCAGGCGCCGCAGCTGGTCGAGGAACAGGTCACTTACCCGCTCTCGACCATGATGCTCTCGGTGCCCGGGGTCAAGACGGTGCGCGGCTACTCGTTCTTCGGCGACTCTTATGTCTACGTGCTGTTCGACGACGACACCGATCTGTACTGGGCGCGCTCGCGGGTGCTCGAGTATCTGAGCCAGGCGCAGGGCCAGCTGCCACAGGGTGTCACGCCGGAGCTTGGTCCCGATGCCACCGGCGTCGGCTGGCTCTATGAGTACGCGCTGGTCGATCGCAGCGGTCAGCATGACCTGGCCCAGTTGCGCAGTCTGCAGGACTGGTTTTTGAAATATGAACTGAAAAGTCTGCCCGGCGTGGCCGAGGTCGCCACGATTGGCGGCATGGTCAAGCAGTACCAGGTGGTGCTCGACCCGGTGAAGCTGGCGGCCTACAACATCCCGCAAGCCAGGGTGATCAAGGCAATCCAGAACGCCAATCAGGAAACCGGCGGCTCGGTGCTCGAACTCGCCGAGGCCGAATACATGGTACGCGCGTCCGGCTACCTGAAGTCGCTGGAGGACTTCCGCCATATTCCGCTGAAAACCAGCGCCGAGGGCGTGCCGGTCACGCTGGGCGACGTGGCGACGATTCAGCTTGGCCCCGAGAGTCGCCGCGGTGTCGCCGAACTCAACGGCGAAGGCGAAGTGGTGGGCGGCGTGATCGTAGGACGCTCCGGCGGAAATGCCCGCGCGACGATCGCCGCGGCCAAGGCCAGGCTGGCAACGCTGAAGGCAAGCCTGCCCGACGGCGTCGAGATCGTGCCCACCTATGACCGCAGCCAGCTGATCGATCGCGCCGTCGGCAACCTGAGCGACAAGCTGATCGAGGAGTTTATCGTCGTCGCGTTGGTCTGCGTGGTGTTTCTCTGGCATCTGCGCTCGGCCTTCGTCGCGATCCTGTCGCTGCCGCTGGGCCTGTTGGTCGCCTTCATGATCATGCAGTGGCAGGGCATCAACGCCAATATCATGTCGCTGGGCGGGCTTGCCATTGCCATCGGCGCGATGGTCGATGCCGCCGTGGTGATGATCGAGAACGCCCACAAGAAGCTGGAGGCCTGGCATCACGAGCATCCCGGCCTTGAACTGAAGGGCGAGGCGCGCTGGCAGGTGATTGGCGATGCCGCCGCCGAAGTGGGACCGGCGCTGTTTTTCAGCCTGCTGATCATCACCTTGTCGTTCATCCCCGTATTTACGCTCGAAGCGCAGGCCGGCCGGTTATTCGCACCGCTGGCGTTCACCAAGACCTACGCCATGGCCGGCGCGGCGGGTCTTTCGATCACCTTGATCCCGATATTGATGGGCTACTGGATTCGCGGCCGAATTCCCGACGAGCGTCGCAATCCGCTCAACCGGCTGCTGGTCTGGCTCTACCGACCGCTGCTCAACGCCGCGCTGTACCGCCCCAAAACCACGATCCTTATGGCGCTGATACTGCTGGCGAGCGCGGCCTGGCCGGCGACCCGGCTGGGCGGTGAGTTCATGCCGCCGCTGGACGAGGGCGATCTGCTCTATATGCCCTCCGCTCTGCCCGGGCTGTCGGTGGGCAAGGCATCGCAGTTGCTGCAGCAGACCGATCGGCTGATCAAGACCGTGCCCGAGGTGGAGAGCGTATTCGGCAAGGCCGGCCGCGCCGAGACCGCCACCGATCCGGCGCCGCTGACCATGTTCGAGACGACGATCCAGTTCAAGCCGCGCGATCAATGGCGCCCCGGGATGACGCCCGACAAGCTGGTCGAGGAACTCGATCGCGTCGTGCAGGTGCCAGGGCTGACCAATGTGTGGGTGCCGCCGATTCGCAACCGCATCGACATGCTCGCCACCGGCATCAAGAGTCCGATCGGTATCAAGGTGTCGGGCACCGATCTCAGCGACCTAGACCGTGTCGCCCAGCAGATCGAGCAGGCGGCCAGGGACGTACCTGGCGTGACCTCGGCGCTGGCCGAGCGCCTCAAGGGCGGACGCTACGTCGATATCGATATCGACCGCGCGGCGGCGGCGCGTTACGGACTTAACATCGATGATGTGCAGGCGATCGTTTCCTCGGCGATCGGTGGCAAGAACATCGGCGAGACGGTCGAAGGGCTCGCCCGCTATCCGATCAACGTGCGCTACCCGCGTGCCATTCGGGATTCGCTTGAAGAAATCCGCCAGCTGCCGATCCTGACCGCCAGCGGCGAGCAGATCACGCTGGGCAGCGTGGCGGATATCACCATGAGTGAAGGCCCACCGATGCTCAAGAGCGAGAATGCACGTCTGACCACGCTGGTCTATGTGGACGTGCGCAATCGCGACCTCGCCTCGGTCGTCGTCGATCTGCAAAAGGCGGTCAACCAGCATGTCAAACTCATGCCCGGCGTGTCGATCGCCTACTCGGGCCAGTTCGAGTACATGCAGCGCGCCAACGCGCGGTTGAAGCTCGTCGTGCCGGCAACGCTACTGATCATCTTCGTGCTGTTTTATCTGACGTTTCGCAGCATCGGTGAAGCGCTACTGCTGATGGGCACGCTGCCCTTTGCGCTGGTCGGCGGGGTGTGGCTGCTCTATCTGCTCGGCTACAACACCTCGGTTGCCACCGGCGTGGGCTTTATCGCGCTGGCCGGCGTCTCGGCCGAGTTCAGCGTGGTGATGCTGTTGTATCTCAAGCAGGCGATCGAGCGGCGCCGCACGGCGGCCGGCGCCATCGAGCCGCAGGCACTCGATGCGGCCATTCAGGAAGGTGCGGTACTGCGGGTGCGCCCCAAGGCGATGACTGTGTCGGTAATTCTCGCCGGCCTGATTCCGATCATGGTCGGCAGCGGTACCGGCTCGGAGGTCATGAGCCGCATCGCCGCGCCGATGGTCGGCGGCATGGTCACGGCGCCGTTCGTGTCGATGCTGCTGGTTCCCATCGTATATCGCCTGATGTGCGCCCCGCGTCGTCGACGCATGATCCCGTCCAGTAAGACCCTGAACTGAATCAAGGAGAGAAACATGAAAAAAGTTATCCGCCCGCTGCTAACCGCCACAACGCTGGCGCTGGCCACTCTGGCACTGCCCGCCGTGGCATCTGAGAGGAACACCAACGATGCCATGCAGGGCATGGACATGAAGGCTTCGTCCGAGCAGGCCGTTTCCGAAAAGGCGCAAACCGCTCGGGCCACCGGCGTGGTCAAGGCCATCGACCCGCAAGCCCAAAAGATCACCCTGGCCCACGGCCCAATCGAGGCGCTCAACTGGCCGGCGATGCAGATGGCATTCAAGGTGGCGGACCCAGCGCTGCTGAAAGGCATCAAGGTTGGCGACGAGGTGCGCTTCGAGCTACAGGGCGCCAATCATGTCGTGGCAGTGCTGGAGAAAGCTGAAGGCTAGCTTTAGGCCTAGACATTTTGATGTCTAGGCCTTGACCTTGAAGTCAACTTTAAAGTTATCGTTTGAAGTGTTGTAGCAGTTCACTCATGTTAGGAGGACGACATCATGGTATTACAGCTTGGAGATACCGCCCCCGATTTCTCAGTCGACTCGACGGAGGGCATGATCAGTTTTCATCAGTGGCTGGGCGATAGCTGGGCCGTACTATTTTCGCATCCGGCCGATTACACACCAGTCTGCACCACCGAGCTAGGCGCTTTCGCCAAGCGCAAGGGCGAGTTCGAACAACGCGGCGTTAAGCTGTTGGGAGTCTCGGTCGACCCACTTGAGTCCCATAACGGCTGGGCCGAGGATATCGAGACGACTCAATGCGCGAAGCTTAACTATCCTCTGCTGGCCGATGACGAGCAGACGGTAGCCAACCTGTACGGCATGATTCATCCGAAAGCCGATCCCAAGGTCACCGTGCGGACCGTGTTCATCATCGACCCCGACAAGAAGATCCGACTTACTCTGACCTACCCGCCCAGCACAGGGAGGAACGTGGACGAGATCCTACGCGTCATCGATTCGCTCCAGTTGACCAGCAAGCACAAGGTCGCCACGCCCGTCGACTGGCAGAACGGTGACGACGTCATCATTGCACCGTCGCTGTCGGACGAAGAGGCCAAAGAACGTTTCCCAGAGGGGTGGGAGACCAAGACGCCGTATCTGCGTGTGACCCGCCAGCCCGACTGAGCGTCAACGCTACTAGAAAGTATTCATTCAACATTTATTCTAAAGGATACAAACATGCGTCAAGTAAACAAACTGATGGCTACTGGCATCGCATTGGCAGGCCTCGCCTCAGCCTCGATGGCATTCGCCTCCACTGCAGACAACGACCGTACAGATCAGTCCGCTGCGAGTAGCGCAGATCGTGGACAGATGATGCAGGGCGGCGGCATGATGCCGCAAATGCAAGAGATGATGGCGAAGTGCAACCGTATGATGATGGAGCACACCAAGAGCGATCAGAGTCGTTGATACAAGAGTAAAGTACTGGCTAGCCAGCTTCAGCACAGTAGTTAAGTTACTGTTAATGGCGGTACAAGTTGATAAACACAGCGCTACAGCGACCAATTGAATTGAAAAAGCCAAGAGAGTGAAATATGAATTGCTGTAATAAGCTGTTAGAAAGCTCAACGGATACCTCAGGTTTTAAAAGGTTTCCAACTGGCTCGAACCATTGGTGGCTGATGGTGATCATAGCAGTGGTAATAAGCCTCGCTATGGGTTGGAATTAGCTGATTCTATTCGGTGTTGCTCCTATTCTGGTGAGCCTCTTGCCTTGTCTCGTCATGTGCGGATTAGGATTATGCATGATGGAATGTAAGAATAAAAAGAGAACGCCACAGTGCAGGAAGATACCGCTAAATATGGGGCAATACAGAGCATTCCCGGATAACGGATTCTGCGTCCTGATACTGTAAAAGATGACAATGTTTGCGGCAGTAGCCATGGCGCTATCGTCGGTGAGTGTGATTGGCGATGCTCTACGACTGCGCGCGGTTCGATTAATCACCTGACGCAGTGCAAAGAGCAGCCTTTGCAAATTGGCGGGTTAAGGGTAGTTGACTCAGCGCTACTGAAAACCAGCAAAACATCAGCCGAATTCATTCTCTATATTTATAATGAGGATCGTCATGCGTTTGACAAAAATTTTAATTATATTGAGCTCTTTGGTAGTCGGTTTCACCTCAGGTACCGTATCGTTTGCTGCCCAACGCGATACGCAAGCAGACCTACCACAACGAACCGTTTCATATCGCCAGCTTAGCGTTACCGAACGCAGTAACTGCTGTAGTGCTACTACGCCAAGCGACGGAGCAGAGCACCAGAGAGAGCCAAGGGCTCAGTATTTCGGAGTAAGAATTATACAGTCGTTTCCATACATACGATCCAGCTACGTTTACCATTTATAGATAAAATTCGATTGGAATGCTTGTCTACTACCTAGTAGTCGAAAACCTTTTCAGGTGATGCGATGAAGCGGGGAAGGTGCCATCCAGTCCATACAAAACCAAAGTGTTGCCTAATCAACAAGATAGGAAAATTAAGCAAATAAATTTTACCAATGCTTGATCAATCTGCATGCAGTAACTACACCTTAAAAGGTGTTTTTAACGCAGCAGACATACCTTTTCAAGCAACGGACGGAAGGTAAGGTCGCTAAGGAGTAGAGATGAATTTCGGAAAATATAAGTCCTGTATAGAAGCTTGCAACGTATGTGCAACCTACTGTGACACCTGCGCAATCGCTTGCCTGAAGGAAGATGATGTCAAAATGATGGCAGAATGCATTCGCCTGGATATGCAATGTGCACAGATTTGCCGTCTGGCTGCTTCCTTGATGGCACAGGGTAGTGAATATGCTAGCGAAGTTTGCAGGATCTGTGCAGATATCTGCAAGAAGTGCGGCGACGAGTGTGCCAAGCATGATGCTGAGCACTGCCAGGAATGTGCCAAGGCATGTCATCGCTGTGCTGAAGAGTGCGCTGCTATGGCGTAAAGAAGGGCTGATAGCAAGGTTCGCTTCATTGTATCGAAGCGTACTTAGATGCTCTGTAACTTGGACTCGATTTGCTGGGTCCAAGTCGCGTTTGGATTGGGCATTTTATGGATAGCAGCCAAGTATCATTTATCAAATAACTTCGAGTCGTTCAGCTTGAATTCAGAAAATCAGGCTAGCGTTTAGGAAGTCGCTTTCCGGTTTTCCATATCGGGCAACTGTTGGTGTTAACCGGCTTTCCGGTGCTTCGCGTGGTCAAAGCTAGTCGTTGTTTGTACAGCAATGCGAGGACGCACATGGCATTAATGACACTCTTTGTCATTCTCATATTCAGCCTGGGCGCTGGGATACTGATGCAGTGTTTGCCTATGCGCCGCCAGACGAAGCCTCCGTGGTCTCAGCGGGCACCGTTTCTGGGCGGGGGTACGCCAGACAGTCATGCCTGGAGCCGCTACCACATTCGCTATTACCCCATGACGCTGCTGCTGATCGCCTTCGAGATGGAGATGATGTTCATGTACCCGTGGGCAGTGGTCTTCGTCGAGAAGGGCATGAAGGCGATGATGGAAATGGGCATGTTCCTGGCCATCCTGTCAGTGGGTATCGTCTATGCCTGGCGTGAAGGAGTGTTCAAGTGGCAGTGAACTGGCTACGCAATCTTGCCTCGCGCAGGAGTGTTCCCGTGTTCCCCGTGTTAGGTGTGCAGGGGGATAAGGCACTGCGACATCTCACATTGTCGCCAGACATCGAGCTGGTCGACTCACCGCGCCATGCCAGTGTGCTGCTGGTGGCAGGAGAAATCCCGGCTGATCGGTTCGAACCTTTGCGCCGTGTGCATGATCAATTGCCATATCCCTTCACGACTTTGTGGTTCCGTTGCGAACCTTGGCCTCACCTGGAAAACGTGACTCGTATTGATGATCTGGATGTTTTGCCGGCGGCTCTGGTCACGGCGTATCACGAACTGATGGAAGGCCGCCGCGAAAGCTCGCCCAGAATCTTGTTGGATAAGCCGCCCAACCCCTGGGAGGGCGCGGGCGATTTCGGTCAGGGGGGCGAAGGCATGATGGGTGGCGTGCCCTACGGGCGGCCCATGGCGATGAATATGGAGGATGATATTCGCGACGGGCTGACGCTGGATTCGTTGACATTCCGGCTTGGGCCGTTCTTTTTCGCGTTTCCGCCGGGCATGGCGGCAGAAATCACGTTGCAGGGCGACCTCGTTCAGACATGGAAGACTCAGCGTGCGCCGTATCCACAGAGCCTTGATCCGGTGTTTTTCGCCGCCCGGAAACGACTGGTCCCCATCGCCGCGCTCGAGCTTGCCCGGGCCCGCCATCACTTGTATCGCTTGTTCCATGCGTTACATCTTGCCGGGCTGGAAAGTGCCAGCCTGAGCGCCTTGCGCTTGGCGAATAACCTGTCGACGACAAGCACGTTGGATGGGCTGCGTCGTTATTTATCGCGTAGCGGCTTCTTTCGCCTGGCTGCGATAAAAGGCGGTGAGCTCGGTCCCGAGCAGGCTCGCAGAATCGGTGGTCCAGCTGCTCGGGCTGCCGGATTGGACGAGGATCTGCGCTCAGACGATGCCGGCTATCGACGGCTGGGGTTCTCACCTGTGTGCCAGGCCAGTGGGGATACTCGTGCTCGCTGGCGGCAGGTTCTTGCAGAAATCGATCAGTCACTCCAGCTGGCTCGCCAGGCCGAGCGGGATGATGTGTCTACGAGTGAGGTAGATCGCATCGAGACTCCGCGTGGCCCTTGGCTCGAGAAGCGGCCAGAGGATGCGAGTGCACTCCTTGATGAGATATTACCGGGCCAGGAGTGGGGCGATGCACTGGCTACCATCGCCAGCCTGGATGTAGCAGCCGTCGCTGAAGCACCGCTCGACACGCAAACGACCGGCGAGTCTCCGATAACGGAACTTTCGGACGATGAAGGGGGCCCTGCATGATCGTCGAGGAGCTGGTCCTGCCGGTGCTTATGGTGTTTTTCATGCTGGCTGCAGGCGCTTACACGGTTGCGGTACTCGACCGTGTCATTGCCGGTGCGCTTGGCACGCCTCAGACCGGCAGTGTCTGGATTGCCCCCTTGGCGCGAGGGGCCTGGTTGATGACCCAGCACGCCAATGCCACCGAAGCCCCGGACTGGCGGGCTTGGCGACTGGCTCCGGCGCTTTATCTTTCTTTGGCCGCCATCGGGCTGGCCGTCGTGCCATGGTCGGGGTCGCTGGTCGCTACTGACCTGGTCACCAGCGTGGTGCTGTGGGGCAGCGTGGAAGCACTGGCGACCGTGGTCATCTTCCTGCATGGCTGGTCGGCCAATGCGCTATTCGCTTTGATCGGCGGCTACCGTTATGTGGCACTAGGGCTTTCCTACATTCTGATCAGCATGTTCGTGCTGATCGGCGTGGCATTGCCGGCCGAGTCGCTGCAGTTCACCCAGGTAGTCGCCTCGCAAGAAGAACTGTGGAATGTCATCCGCCAGCCGCTGGGATTACCGCTGTTTCTTATCGTCGGCCTAGGCATGACCTTCTGGGGGCCGCTCAACCTGGCCGATTCGGCAGATCTGGCTGGCGGCACGGCCGCTGAGATATCCGGGCCACCGCGGCTGGTCTGGGATGTGGCGCGTGCCGCAATGCTGGTGGCTTTCAGCGGCGTGGCAACGAGCGCCTTTCTGGGCGGTTGGCTGGGGCCCTGGTTGCCTGGGCCACTATGGGTGGCCATAAAGATGCTGGCAGTGTTGCTCGTGCTGTTATTGCTTGGCCGATTGCTGCCGCGCCTGGCGCCGGAGCGCTGCGTCACCTTGATGTGGGTCATTTTGCTGCCGCTGTCGTTTATCGATCTGGTATGGGCCGGTGTAGGAGCGTTGTTGTGATAGAGAGCATGAGTCACGGTATCGGCGTTGATATCGCATTTCTGCTGTTGGCCACGCTGGCAGTGGTAACCGCTTGGCGAGTGTTTCGTACCGATTCGATGGTGCGAGCCTCCTTTTTCCTGCTGGTGTCGTTCATCGCCGTGGGTGTGATCATGATTCTGCTAGCGGCGGAATATCTGGGCGTGGCGATGTTCTTCATGATGGCCGTCGAGATGACGGTCATGGCGCTATTCATGGTCATGTTCATGATGAATCCAGCCGGTCTGAATCCGATGAACATGGTCCATCAGGAGCGAATCTCGATCGGGGCAGGGGTGGTCAGCTTCCTG
Organism: Salinicola sp. V024; assembly: GCF_052645315.1. NCBI lineage: Bacteria > Pseudomonadati > Pseudomonadota > Gammaproteobacteria > Oceanospirillales > Halomonadaceae > Salinicola > Salinicola sp. V024. The sequence continues at coordinate 17,064 of NZ_JBQXYB010000021.1, read as the reverse complement.
GTGCTGAGTGCCATGGCACTGTTGGCTGTCTTTCCCGACCGGCCGGTGTCGGCTGGCCTCGACCCGGTAAGGTCACTCGGCAACGAAATGCTCGGTGACTCGATGCTGATCTTCGAGTCGGCGGGCCTCGTGCTGCTTACCACCATGATCGGCGTGGTGGTCCTCTCCAGCCATCGCGGACGCTATGGCGCCGCAGCGGAGGGCTCGCTGCCGCCGGGACTGGAGCCGGGCGGCGATCCGGCGGGCAAGCCTGAAGAGGGCGAAGATGACGAGGATGGCGGCCATCATCACCATCACCATTGACCCATGCAGACAGGCAAGGAGGCTTGAATGACACTGGCGACACTTTTGCTATTGGCAGCGGCACTGATCGGCATCGGGATCTATGGTGCGCTTTCTCAGCAGTCATTCGTGATGCTGATGATGGGGCTGGAGCTGATCCTCAATGGCGTCATGTTGGCTGCCGTGGCGTTCTGGGCCTTTAGCGGGGCCGGCGCGCCGGAAGGGCAACTGCTGACAATCATCGTCATGGCTGTGATGGCCATCGAGATGGCCATGGGCTTCGCCCTGGTGGTAGCGGTCTTCCGTGGTAAGCAGGCCGACACGACCGAATCACTGACCGGGTTGAAGCACTGATGTTGTGGTCGATACCTCTGCTGCCGCTACTGGCTGCTCCCGTCATGTATTGGCTTGGCAAACACGGGTTCGGTAAGCACTGGTTTGGCAAACATAGCGGCCGCCCCTTGCTGAGCCTGGCGGGGGTAGGCGTCGCGATCGTCACCCTGATGCTCGCCGTCCTGGCGGTTCTGGGTGACTGGAGTGGGGCTTACCGCTGGAGCTCACAGATCGTCCTGCTGATCGGGGTGACACCCGTCAGTGCGGTGTTTGCCATCGTCGTCCCGCTGATCGCCGCGCTGATCGTTCTCTACAGCACTTCCCACGAATCGGAACCTGGCGGTGACGGCGCAACGACAGGGCAGGCTCCTGTCAGGTTGATTGCCCTGCTTACGGCGTTTGTCGGGGCGATGGAGCTGCTCGTATTGGCCGAGGATCTGGTGACCCTGCTGATCGCGTGGGAATTGGTAGGCGCATGTTCGTGGGCATTGATTGCCCATGAGTGGCAGAAGGCCGGCAATCTTCGGGATGCCGCCTGTGCATTTCTGGTGACGCGTTTCGGGGACCTGGGGCTCTATATTGCTGCAGCGGCAGCCTATGCCGGCACCGGCTCGTTTGCCTTTGCTGACCTGACCCAACTCGATGGATGGCTGCTGGATGTCTTCGTTGCCGGCGCGGTGTTGGCTGCGGCCGCAAAGTCCGCCCAGGTTCCGTTCTCTCCCTGGCTGTTTGCCGCCATGTCGGGGCCAACGCCGGTATCGGCATTGCTGCATGCCGCGACCATGGTGGCGGCGGGCATCTATCTGGTCATCAGACTCCATGCCGAGATGTCCGCCGTCGCCTGGTTTGGGCCGGTCGCGATCGCGTTAGGCCTGGCCACTGCCCTGGCAGGGGGTGTCGTGGCCGATCTTCAAGGGCATGCCAAGAAGCTTCTGGCCGCCTCGACATCGGCCCAGTATGGCTTGATGTGGTTGGCGGTGGGGGCAGGCTTTCCCGGTGTTGCCCTGGTGCACTTCGTCACGCACGCGTTCATGAAAGCTGCCCTGTTCCTGGCGGCCGGCATCGCCGAACGCCATGTCGGCAGCTACTCGCTAACTGCGATGCGCCTCGGGCGTCTGCTTCCGGGTATCACGGCAGCCACCCTGGTGGCCAGTCTGGCGCTGGCAGGGGTCGTCCCGCTGAGTGCGGCCTGGAGTAAGGAGGAGATCATCACTGCCGCTGGCCATCAGGCGTCCTGGCTGGCCGTGGTCGCCGCTATCGCGGGCGGGCTCAGCGCCCTGTATGCGACACGCTTTCAACTGTTGGCGTTCGGGCGTGGTCCGCATGGCGGTACGAGCACTGCGCCACCCCAGCCAGGTCATACCCGGATGGAAGCCATCGCGCTTTATCTGTTATCGGCAGCCACGCTGGTGCTGTCGTTACTCTGGTGGCCTGGTGTCGGAACCCGTCTTGCTGATCTCTTATCAGTCGATCTTCCCCAATCCAAGCCATGGGAACTGATCGTATCGCTACTGTTGGTGGCGTCGGGCATTGTCCTGGGTGTCTGGGCGGTGCGTCGTGAGGTATCAGGTTCTGGCCGACAAAGTGCCAGGCGTACCGAGTTGGCGGACTGGTTTGGCCTGCCGACGCTGGCCGAACGTGGCGTGAGCGCAGTGATGGCGTTCAGCCATGGCCTCGCGCGTTTCGATGATCGCGTGGTGGATGCGGGCATCCATGCCAGTGCCCGTTTCGGAGCATGGCTGGCCAAAATGGGCGATCGTCGTGGCGAAGGCGTGCTCGATGGCGCGACGAGCCAGCTGGCGAAAGGTATCGACTGGGTGGGTCAATCGGCGCGCCAGGCCCACACCGGACAAACACATCATTACTACACCGGCATCGCGGCAGGACTCGCCGCGATCCTGATCATCCTGGGTATAGGAGCGCTCCTTTGATTCTCACTGCAGCCTTGGGACTCCCCATGCTGGGGGCTCTCGTACTCGCTATTTCACGCCGTTGGACCGAGGCCACGGCTCGCCTGTTTGCCATCGTGGTCTCGGTGTTACCCGTATTGTTACTGGCTTGGGTGTGGCTACAGTTCGATCCGCAGGGCGCACTGTTTCAGTCTGTCGAAGAGGTACCCTGGGTGCCCAGTCTAGGCATGGGGTACAGGTTGGGCGTGGATGGCATTGCGCTGGCCGTGGCGACGATGAGCGCAGTTGTCTTCGCTGCCAGTATCGCCTACCCCGTCAACACCAAGAACCAGCCTCGGCAATACTATGCCTGGATGCTTTTTCTGCAGTCCGTGTCACTCGGCGTCTTTCTGGCGTTGGACTTGCTGCTCTTCTATGTCTTTTTCGATCTGAGTCTGGTGGGAATGTTTTTTCTGATCGGTCGCTGGGGGCACGGCCAGGCTCAACTAGCAGCATTCAAGTTCTTTCTTTACACCTTCTGCGGCTCGCTGCTGCTGCTGCTGGCGATCATCGGGCTTTATCTATCGGTCGAACCGCATACCTTTGACATGCGTGTGCTGATCGAACAGCAGCCACTCGCGGGGGCGGGAGTCACTGGCGGCCTCGTGTTCCTCGCCCTGATGCTCGGCTTCGCCATCAAGACGCCGGTCGTGCCCGTCCATACCTGGCTGCCGCAAGCGCATGTCGATGCCCCGGGCCCGGCCTCGGCGATCCTTGCGGGGGTACTGCTCAAGATGGGTGCTTATGGGATCATCCGTATTCCGTTTTCGATGATGACGGAGACGTTCTCCCGTTATGCCCTGGTCATCGCGCTTTTAGCTGTCGTATCGATTCTCTACGGCGCCTTCGTGGCACTCGGCCAAAAGAATTTGAAGCGACGTATTGCCTACACCTCGATCAATCACATGGGCTATACGGTGCTCGGGATTGCGGTGGCTGGCGCATTGGTTCAGGAGGTGGGATACGCTCGTGAGTTGGCCCTGGTAGGGGCCACGGTGGAAATGGTGGCGCACGGCCTGATTACCGGGGCGCTGTTCCTGATCTGTGGCTCATTCTGGCAGCGCACCGAGGAGTACGATCTGGACAGTTATGGGGGGCTGCTCCGGCAGGCCCCGCTGCTGACCGCGTTTGCCGTGCTCGCGTCGTTTGCCAGTCTAGGCCTTCCTGGCCTGGCCGGCTTTGTGGCGGAATTCCATATCTTTGTCGGTACCTTTGGCGTCTATCCCTGGCTCGCGGTCATTGGCGTGCTGGGCATTCTGGTCACGGCTGCCTTGTTTTTACAGATGTTGCAGAAACTCTTCTTCGGAACGATGCCTCAACGCTGGGACCAGTTCGAGGATCTGCATGCCACAGAGTGGGGAGTGCTCGCCGTGTTGTCGGCAGGTTTCGTGATCATCGGCGTCGCACCGCAGTTCCTGCTGACGTTGATAGAAGCCTCCGCGACGCTGTTGGTGGGAGGCCACTGATGCCTATCGGTGACGTACTGCCGGAAATCAGTCTGACGCTTGGCGCCGTGATCATTGTTCTGTTCGCTACCTTTGCTCGGCAGCAACAGCATCACTGGGCAGCCGTTCTGGCCCTGCTGACGATTGCCCTTAGTGCGGGGCTGACTCTTGCGCAGTGGGATGGACCGCCGCGGCTGACGTTCTCTGGGGTCTGGGCGCTGGATGGCATGGCGATCTCCAGCAAGCTGGTGGTGCTGATCGCCGGGGCGCTGGTCGTCGCGATGTCGCCTGAATGGATGCAGACCGATCGCCGACATGGTGAGTACTACGCATTGGTCCTGTTCGCCCTGCTGGGCGTCGTCATGATGGCGTCAGCCAGCGATACCATGGAGTTGGTGCTGGGCGTGCTGTTGTCCTCGGTGGCCAGTTACCCATTGGCTGCCTATCACCGTGGCTGGGCGCCCGCTCTGGAAGCCGGCATGAAGTATTTTCTGATCGGGGCCCTTACCAATGCCTTGCTGACGATCGGCGTGGTGGTGGTGTTCGGTTTGACTGGCAACACCGGCTATACGGAAGTCGCCCAGGGGCTGGCCGGGGGGAGTGACAGCCTGGCACTGACCATCGCCACGGCTTGTATCGTGCTGGGCCTGACCTTCAAACTGGCGGCTTTCCCGGCCCATGCCTGGATGCCGGATGTCGCCCAGGGCTCACCGGCCCCGGCAGCTGCCTTTCTGACCGTGATCCCCAAAATTGGCGCCGCCGTCGCGTTGGCGCGTTTCGTGTCCCTGCTACCGCCAGACGTCGCCTGGCGAGCGATTGTTGCGGTGATCTCTGTCACGACCATGACGCTGGGCAACGTGGCTGCACTGCGCCAGACAGACGTACGGCGTCTGCTGGGCTGGTCATCGGTCTCCCAGTCCGGATATGCCCTGATGGCGATCGTGGTAATGGGCGTTGGCGATCAGGCTTTGCCCGCATTGGTGTTGTTTCTCGCGAGCTACGCCATTGCCAATCTAGCGGCCTTCGCTGTGGTCACATACCTGAGAGGGCGCACCGCACTGGAGGATTACCAAGGGTTGGTAAAAAACGCGCCGATCGCCACCGTGGTTCTGATCCTGTCGCTGCTGTCCCTGGTGGGTATCCCGCCGCTTGTTGGGTTTTTCGGCAAGCTGATGCTATTCAAGGTCACGCTCGACGGAGGATATGCCTGGTTGGCATTCGTGGCCGCCGCCAATACCGCCGTCTCGCTGTTCTATTATCTACGCATCGTTGCCTCAATGATGTTCGCCAATTCCAGGCCCGTCGTTCATGTGCTGCCAGGCCAATGGACGAGGATCACGATGGTCATTGCCGGCCTATTGATCCTGGCTATCGGCTTGGGGGCGGAAGCCCTGGTCGAATATACAAGCGCCATCGGATTCGCGATGTAGCGGCTAGCAGGCCGAGTATGCCTGTTAGCCATTCATGGAGCTGTACTCAGGAGGGAATCACTTATGTCACCTGCTCAAGATTTGGCTATCGAAACGCCCGATAGCATCCACGCGAAAGAATGGCTACGCGCCTATCAGCGGGTCCGTGCCGCCACCGAAACGCTCTGCGCGCCTCTGCAGAAGGAAGACTACATGGTGCAGAGCATGCCGGACGTCAGTCCCCCCAAATGGCATCTCGCCCATGTCAGCTGGTTCTTCGAAGCCTTTATCCTGAGGCCTTTTCTCCCCACTTATCAGACCCTCGATCCCGCGTACGATTACCTTTTCAACTCCTATTACGAGACCCACGGTACGCCGTTTCCGCGCCCCGACCGCGGCATGATCTCGCGGCCTACCGTTGACGACGTCTATCGCTATCGCGCGCATATTGACCGGGCGATGGAAGAACTACTTAACGACCCACCGCAGGAACACCTTCCGGAGATCCTCCGACGTCTGGAATTAGGGTTGCCTCATGAGCAGCAGCACCAGGAGCTGTTGTTCATGGATATTAAGCACATCCTGGCCCAGAATCCGCTCTGCCCCGTCTACCGCGACGATCTGGCGCCGGCCCCTGCACACGAGATCGGCGAACTCCGGTGGCATACCTATCCCGCCGGGGTGCGGCACATTGGTCATGACGATGCCGAGCAGGGCTTTGCCTACGACCACGAGATGGGACGCCATCGTCAGTTCATCGAGGCTTTTCAGCTCGCCGACCGCCCGGTGACCAACGGCGAGTTCCTCGAATTCATGCAGGCGGGGGATACGACAAGCCCGATTACTGGTTGTCGGATGGCTGGGCCACGGTCAAGGCCGAGGACTGGAAGTCACCGCTTTATTGGGTCGAGCGAGATGGCGTCTGGCATCACTTTACGCTGGGCGGCCTGGTGCCGGTCGATCTGAGTGCGCCTGTCTGCCACGTCAGCTTCTTCGAGGCCGACGCCTATGCTCAATGGGCCGGCGCCCGACTGCCGACCGAAGCCGAGTGGGAAACGGTCGCGCGTGACGTACCCATGCAGGGTAATTTCATCGAGCAGGACCACTTGCAGCCGGTTGCCGCTGCATCGCCCAAGGAAGTACCGGGGCAGATGTTCGGTGATGTCTGGGAATGGACCGGCAGCGCCTATCGGCCTTATCCAGGGTTCAAGAAATTGCCGGGAAGCCTGGGCGAGTACAACGGCAAGTTCATGTCCGGCCAGATGATTCTTCGTGGCGGCTGTTGCGCAACGCCGGAAGACCATATTCGTCCCACTTACCGGAACTTCTTCCCCCCGCACGCCCGTTGGGCATTCTCGGGATTCCGTCTGGCACGGGAGGCACGACCATGACCATGATGTCGAACACGGCAACGGCCGTGCACTTCTACGATCAGCAGCCTCCGGTTGCTTCGATGTCGCTAAGAGACGAGCTGCTTCAAGGCCTGAGGTCGACGCCCAAGACGGCATCGCCCAAGTTCTTCTATGATCTGCGCGGTTCGGAGCTGTTCGACCAGATCTGCGTACAGCCGGAGTATTATCCCACACGCACGGAAGAAGCGATCCTGTGCGATGCCGCCGATGACATCGCCAATGTGGTGGGGCGGGACGCCACACTGATCGAGCTGGGTAGCGGAGCGAGCCGCAAGGTTCGCCTGTTGCTCGAGGCGGTGCGACCGACGAGCTATCTGGGCATCGATATTTCCCGTGATTTCCTGCTGGATAGTACACGCCGTCTCGCCGCCGACTATCCCTGGCTGGAGGTTCATGCCGCCTGTGCCGACTTTTCTCAGCGCATGACGATGCCCGAAGGAATGGCGTGCGATCATCCGGTGGCGTTCTTTCCCGGCTCGAGCATCGGCAACTTCACTCCGCAGGAAGCGGAGTCGTTTCTGCACGGCCTGCACTCATTGCTGCCTGTGGATAGTGGTTTGCTGGTCGGCGTCGACCTGATCAAGGACACCACAATCCTCAATGCCGCCTACAACGATGTAGCGGGGGTAACGGCCGCTTTCAACCTCAATCTGCTCGAGCGCCTGCGCCGCGAATTCGAGGCCGATCTCGATCCGAAACGCTTTTCGCATCTGGCGTTCTACAACGAAGCACAGTCGCGTATCGAGATGCACCTGGTCAGTGATATTGCCCAGGAGATCGAGGTGGCCGGCGAGGTCTTCCGCTTCGAGGCGGGAGAGACCCTGCATACCGAGAATTCCTATAAATACACGATCGAGGGATTCCAGGCTTTAGCTGGGCGTGCGGGCTTTCAAGCTAGAGCCGAATGGGTCGATGACGCAGCGCTGTTTAGTGTTCATTATCTGGAAAGAGCCTAGGCTGCTATTACGTATATAGGTACTTTGTTTTGAATGCTCTCTTGCAAAAAACCTTCACCAAAAAGTCGTGACAGCCAGGCCCTTTACTCAGGGCCTGGTGCGTTGATTTAATAACCGACGTCTCTGTTGACTATTCAAGCCCCACATGGATATTGTAACGACTGTTTGACTCGTTAACACTGCCCAGTGAAGAGCCTTTTATCTCAAGGTAATATTGTCCCGGTGTTACATCCTCGGTGATCATGAAGTGTCCGCTGTTATCAGTGTCGTTCGCTAACAGCTGGTCAGCAGAGTTATATAAAGAAGCTTCGATTACCATTGAGCGGCTTGAATCGCCGGCAAGGTGTTCGCTGCTCAAGTAAAGCTTCCCGGTCCGATCAACCGGGACTTGGTAGCGAACAGAGGTGCTCGATAACTGCTGAGAAGAGGAGATGCCCTCTTGTAGTATCTTGTTCGCTGTATCCTGATGTCCCGGTGCCGCAAAGGCGGGGACAGTGATAGCCACGGCAAGCGCCAGGGTCAATGCTTGGATTCCACGGTTCATGACAATCTCCTAGTAGTGGGTACAGCGTAAGTATGTGCGACGAATCTGAATTGGAGCTGAGCGTAATACGATATCGATGGATAAATTTTCAAAGCACATCCGGCAATGGGGTTAGCGTAAAATCTATTGGATTTAAATTAACGTTTTTACTGTGCGGCTTTGCTTTTCCCTGTTACATCGTAGCCTTCCGCTAAAGTCGATAACTCGTCAGATACTCACGCCTCAACACCTAGCCCGATCTGTGAAGGCGTCACTCATAAACTCTGGCTCGTTATCGACCCGTAGTATTCCGAGCAGTTCTCGAATCTGCTCGAAAACCCAGACCACAGGAGATGCCAGCAACGGGAGCGATTAGTGCACGGGAAATGATACTTCCGTGGCTGGGTGAGAGAGGCGAGGCCGAGCTGCCAGCAGAACAAATCCTCGCCCGTCCATGACCGCTTATTACGGCTCTGCTGCGCTCAGCCGGCTAACCGTACCTTGACGTCGGTCTCCGGATCGTCGACACAGCGCAGTGGCTCGAGGGTAATGCGTACCAGCGACGGGCACCGGGCATCATGGCGAGCGTCATGCCGACGATGAGAGAACAGCCATGATTTACAGCATGGGCTTCCCTGAGTCCGACAAGGACTTTCGGCTCGATCCATCGACCTTCTGAGAGGATCAAGGGATTGGAGAAGCAGGGAGGCTCACCAACCATTAATCCGAATACCTCTAAAATCTTGCTTCAGACTGGCGCGAGATCAGCGGCGCCGGGGCCCGGTCATTCGGCGGATTGTGCCGTCACGACGTATCAGGCCGTGCCAAAGCAGTGCTATACCGGCATGAACGACAATCAGCGTCAGCAGGGTCCAGCCAAGCCAGCTATGCCATCGGTGAGCGAACATCATGCGCTCGCTGTTGGCGCTGCCACCGTCGAATAGCGGAATGCCCAGCGGGGTGAAGGGCTGACCGCTGAGCCAGGTCATGTAGAGCCCGAGCGCCGGTATTCCCAGCATCAGCAGATAAAGTAGCAGATGAGAAAAAGCCGCTATTCTTCCCAGTTTGCCAGCATGCGCGGGGCGGCGAGGCAGATTGATCAGCGCCCAGAGTGCGCGAAGCGCGATCAGCCCCAACAGCAACGTTCCCAGCGGCCGATGGGTGGAAAGCCAAGCCTGCACCCACGGGGCATGCCCCCATAGCTCCTTGGCGGCCATGCCGCCCAGTTGCCAAATCAGCAGCGCGCCGATTCCCCAGTGTAGCCAGCGGCTGGTCCGGCCGTAGTGCGTTGGTGTGTCCTTCCATGGTAACGATGCCATTATGATCCTCGTTCATTCGCGTGATTTGACGCTCAGTACCAGGCGCGCAGACCCACTACCAGTGCCGTTGTCGATTCATTTTCATCGTAGTTGCGTTCATGACTGATCCCTACGTAGGGGCTAAATTCGCGCATCAGATCGTAGCGCAGGCGCAGGCCGACCTCGCCACTGTTGAGACCGCGCTCAAGGTCGTATTCAGGCACGTCCTGGAACGATGCCGAGAGTTCCAGTCGTGGCTGCAGGATCAATCGCTGAGTGAGTAACATCTCGTATTCGAACTCGGCGCTTGCACTGACATCACCTTCATCACTGACGTATAGAGCAGTATCGGTTTCCAGCAACAGCGGCACCAGACCCTGGAAGCCCACGACCGCAAAGCGTCGGTCGGGATCGGGATTGAAGCTCTGGCGCACGCCAGCCTGCAAGTTCCAGAACGGTGAGACCAGGCGGCTATAGAGCAGCTGGAGATCGCTACTCTCGGGGCCTCCATCGTTGATCGGCCCCTCTCCCTCGCTTTTCCACCAGAACCGGTTGATGTCGTTGCCGATCCAGCCCTGTGCATCCCACAGCCAGGCATTGGGCGTGCCGTTGCTGTCACGGTACTCGAGCCGATCGATCATTATTTGGCTGAATAGCGCGTCATCATATAGCGGCTCGTTCCACTCGGAGGGAGAGCCGCTATGTTCATTCAGGGATCCGTCGGGGATGACCTCGTCCACGTTGGCACGACCGTGATCGTCGGCGATGGCGATGGCAGGCAACCAGAGGGCGATGATCAGAAATGCACCGTAGTGCGTGAGTTTGCCGTTAAACATGATCGAATGCCTCCGCCGGGGCTACTCGTACCACCCGGAACATCCCGGCTTCCATGTGGTAAAGCAGATGACAGTGGAAGGCCCAACGCCCTGGCTCATCGGCGGTGAGCAGTAAAGATGCACGTGAAGCCGGTAGTACGCTAAGGGTATGCTTGAATGGTAGGTAATCCCCTTGATCGTTCTCCAGTTCCATGAACATGCCATGCAGGTGAATGGGATGCTCCATCATGGTGTCGTTGACCAGGACCAGACGAATGCGGTCACCCAGCACGATGTCGATCGGCTCGGCGTCGGAATACTTCACGCCATCGAACGACCACATGTAGCGATCCATGTTGCCGGTCAGGTGTAGCTCGATCGTCCGCGACGGTGGGCGTCGGTCGCGCATCGGCTTGACGTTGCGCAATTGGCTATAGGTGAGTACGCGATGATCGACAGTCTCGAGCCCGGCGCCCCGCTCACCGAGCCGGTCGCGTTGCACCTCGGCCACGTTAATGTTGCCGGGTCCATGACCGCCGGGCTCATGGCGTGCCACGACTGGCCCGGGGTCGCCTGCGCCCATGCCAGCCATGCCGCCCATGGCTTCGTGCCCGCCGCCGTGGTTCATGCCCGACATGGTGCTTTGGTCCATGCCGCCGCCATCGCTCATGCCACTCATGCCGCTGTGCCCGGCGCCGTGGTTCATACCTGACATGGCACCATCGTTCATGCCACCCATGCCGCTCATGCCGCCGTGGTTCATACCCGACATGGCACCATCGTTCATGCCGCTCATGGCACCGTTCCCTCCCTCGCCATGGTCCATTCCGGTCATGGTACCGGCAGCCATGCCGCCCATGGCGCCACCCGCCATGTTCATACCCATATCGATCATGGTGCGCTGGGGCGGCTTTCTCAATGCCGGCACCGCTGCCCGCATGCCGGCGCGAGGCGCCAAGGTGCCTAGCGCGTAGCCGCTGCGATCCATCGATTCCGCCATCAGCGTATAGGCGGTGCCGGCTTGGGGTTCGACCACGACGTCGAAGGTTTCCGCCACGCCGATCTGGAACTCATCGGTCTCTACCGGCTCCACTTCCTGGCCGTCGGCGCCAACCACTGTCATCGACAGACCGGGAATACGGAAGTTGAAGTAGGTCATGGCCGAGGCATTGATGACCCGCAGTCGTATGCGTTCTCCCGGCTGGAATAGTCCTTCCCATCCCGCCGCTGAGTGGCGGCCGTTCATCAGGTAGGTATAGGTCGATCCAGTGATGTCGGCGATATCATTGGGGCTCATACGCATGTCGTTCCATGCGAGCCGATCCCGGAGCGTCGGCATCCAGCCATTCTTCTCCACGGCGTCGAAGAAATCGCCTGCCGTGCGTTCGTTGTAGTTGTAATAGTCGCTCTGGCTTTTCAACCGTGCCATCACCCGGTGCGGATCTTCAAAGGTCCAGTCGTTGAGCATGATCACGTATTCGCGATCGGCTTGTATCCGATGAGGTGTTGCGGGATGAACGACAAGCGGGCCAGTCAGACCGATCTGCTCCTGCATACCGGAGTGACTGTGGTACCAATAGGTACCGCTCTGACGCACGGGGAATGTCGCTTCAAAGCTATCGCCGGGTGCGATGCCGGGAAAGGAAACGCCTGGCACACCGTCCATCTCGAACGGCAGCATCAAACCGTGCCAGTGGATAGAGGTATCCTGATCGAGGTGGTTGTGGATACGCAGGCGCGCCCCTTGCCCCTCCCATAGTTCGATTAGCGGCGCAGGGATCGAACGATTGATGGTGATGCCGCTACCGTGGCCACCGGCAATGTCGACTCTCTCACGACGCACATCGAAATCCAGCAAGACTGGGCGGGGCGGGCCGCCCACCACTTGCGCGGCGATTCCACTTTGGGGCGAGAGGGCTTCGCCCCGTGCGTAGCTTGGTAGCAATGACTCCAGTCCTGCCAGCGCACCGGTACCCGCTAGCGCGATCAGAAGACGGCGACGGTCGCCATCTATCGAGCGATGTTTCATGGGTTTTCTTTCCTGGAGTTCTAGTGGCGTGCCTGAGTGCTTGTGACGCGGCCAAGGCTCAAGAATTCGAATTCAACGTGACCGTCCCTTTCATCCCGGCTTCGTAGTGGCCTGGGAGGAAGCAGGCGTACTCGATGACGTCGCCCTGATCGGGTGCGGTCCAGATCAGCGTTTCGGTCTCGCCCGGCGCTATCGTGACGGCTGCGCTTTGGCTCTCACCGTGATCCATCATGCCGTCGTGATGACCGCTCATCATATTGCCGTTGTCTCCAGCGCCATGGTGGTCGCCGCCCTGTTGCATCATCTCGCGGTGCATCTGCTGCATGCGACTGCTACCAATGGCAAACTCGTGGGGGATCATGGCAACGTTCTCGATGCGAAAACGTACCGTCGTGCCCGGTTCGATCTGAAGCTCATCGGAATCGAACCACATGCTGCCAGCCTGAATATCGATCGTCCGACTGGGCTCGGGTTCGTTTTTCTGTGGCTGACCGTGGCCGGCGTCGGCCAGTGCCGAGGTGCTGACGGCAGCAAAGGTGAAAAGCAAAAACAGAAATTTCATGAAAAACTCCACTGAGTGAAGGGGCGACAGCCCGCCCGTTGTCGAAAAAGGCGAAATACGGCAGATCCAAATGCCGCAATCGGGAAGATCAGCCGGCCGTTATCGGCAATGTCATGAACACGCTGGTGTCATCACCGCCGAATTGATGCACGGTCAATGCCTGGTCCTGCTCGCCCGGCATCCCCGGGGTGCCGGCGGGCATGCCGGGCAGCGCGATACCCTTCACGTTGGGGCGTTCGGCAAAGAGCCGATCGAGCGCCGCGCCAGGGACATGGCCTTCGATGACGTAGCCGCCCATCTCAATGGTGTGGCAGCTGCCGAGTCCGTGGGGAAGGCCAAGGCGCTCTTTGGTTTCGCTGAGGTTCGTTGTTTCTACTACCTCGACATCGACGCCACGCTCCTCCAGGTAATCGCCGTAAGCGGCACAGCAACCGCAGGAAGGGCTTTTATAGAGCGTGGCCTCATCGGGCAGCGCGGCGTGGGCAACTTGAGCACCCAGCATGAGTGTTGCGGACAACAGTAGTGTGACGTTTCTGCGTGGCATGACGAATCTCCCGAGCGTTCATGAGCGTTCGCCATCAGTAAACGTGGGCAAGCTGAAAATACGCTGAAAGGAAGTGCCGATAAGCGGGGATACCGTCAAGACTTAGAAAGGGGCCAGAGTGATCTCGACACATAGCCCGCCCAGCCGTGACCGATCATAGGTCACATGCCCTCCGTAACGTTCGGCGAGCTGCGCCAGAATGGAGAGCCCCAGGCCGTGTCCATGATACTGCTCATCGAGCCTCACACCGCGCTGGCCCAGCCGCTCGAGCATCGCGTCGGGCACACCCGGGCCATCATCGTCGAGTTTCAAACGGCATGGCGCGGCAAGTAGAGTCAGTTCGATCCGTTGTCGTGCCCATTTTCCGGCGTTATCGAGCACGATACCCAGCATTTCCATGCCGTCCTGACGCTCCAGCGGCATCCGGAAATCAACGACAGAGGTATCGTCGAGAACGAAGACGCGATCAGGATAGAGAGTGCGGAACATTTCCAGCATAGAGGTTACCTCCGCCATGCCGGTATGTTGCTGCCCCGTAGACTGCCCGGCGATACGCGAATGGCGTAGCTCGCTCTCCAGCTTCTCGTCGATGTCATCGAGCCGTTCAAGGATGCGCGTTCGGCGTGTCTCATCCAATGCCCGTTTCGAGCGCAGGGCCTGCATGACTGCCGTCAGAGGGGTCCGGATGGCGTGAGAGAAGTTGGCTAGTGACTCCCGCGAGCGCTGCTGACGACGTTCATGTTCGTCGAGAAGGGTATTGAGTTGAGCGATGGGTGCTTTCAGCTCGGACACGGTCTTGATGTCTAGACGACGGCGCTCGCCGCGTTGCAGCTCGATGAGCTGGCGCGACAGCCGACCGAACGGGCGCAGGGCACGATTGACCGCGAACAGATTGAGCAGCACCAGCAACAGCAACAGCGCCACGGCCGCGGCGCCGATCCACCAGTGCAGTCGTGTCAGTCCTCGCTCGATACCGGCAAAATCCTCCCCTACCGTTAGGGTGGCCGGCTTGCCGTCGAGGGAGAATCGAGTCCGCCAAAGCAGCAGACGATGGTCACGCCACTGCACCAGTTGGGCGCCTTCCGCGGCCCTCTCGACCGGCAGTGACTCCAGCGCATCATAGGTGCTGTAAACGCGCCCGTCGGTGCGCAGCAGATAGAAATGGTGAAAGGTATCGGCGGGGCTGGCGTCGGGCGGCAGTGACAAGACTGTCGGACCATCGGTGCCCAGACGGCGAACGACCAGTTCGGACTCCTGCTGTAGGCGATCAGCGAGGAAGTTTCGCGCCAGCTGGTTCAGCAGCAGTCCATGCAACACCCACGTGCTGCCCACCACCACCAGTGCAGCCAGGCCCAGGCTGCCCAATAGTCGCAGGCGCAGGCTTCGCCAGTTAGGCCGAGACAAGCATGTACCCCTCGCCGCGCCGCGTCACGATACGCTCGCGCCCGAGCCGATAACGCAGCCGCCCGATATAGACTTCGACGAGATTGGGCGCCGCTGCGTCCTGTTCGAGGGCATAGAGCTGGTCGAGCAAGTGTCGCTTGGAGTGAACGCGATCGGGGTGGCGCATCAGGTAGCGTAGCAGCCGAAACTCGGTGGAGGTCAGTGTTTGCCACTCCTGGTGTGCCAGACTGAACTGCTGGCGTGCCTCGTCGAGACGAATATCGTTGACCTCCAGAAGGGTTGAGAAAGCATGTACTTGTCGGCGCAGCAACGCCTGTAGCCGGGCCAGCAACTCTTCTTCGTGATAAGGCTTGGTGACGTAATCGTCGGCGCCAGCGCGAAGCCCCTCGACCTTGTCCATCCAGCTATCTCTCGCGGTCAGAATCAGTATCGGCACCGACCATTTGGCCTTTCGCCAATCAGCGAGAAGGCTCAGTCCCGTGCCATCCGGCAAACCAAGGTCCAGAATCACCAGCGTGTAGTCCTCGCTAGCCGAGAGCGCGGCTGCCGATCTCATACTGGGCGCGATGTCGGTACGATAGCCGGCGTCGTCCAGCAGCTCGGCAAGGCTCTCGGCCAAAAGTTCGTCATCCTCGACGAGTAGAACTTTCATTTTTATCAACGGCCTGTTGGGCTTTGCCCGATAGATTAGACACGTAGCCTGAAAACTTCCTGAAAGCGTTGGTCACCTTGCTTCCGGGCGATGCCAGCGGCGTCGGGGGCGGCGATGAAAACCGACTGGCCTCGCTCTTGCGCAAGACGACTATCACGATTCGTCCGCACTCAGCTGACTAACCCTACTTCAGCCTCGATCTCCGGATCGGCGACACAGTGCTGCGGCTCGACGGTGACGTGTACCAACGATGGGCATCGCGCCTGGATACGCTGCTTGTAGACGGCAGGTGACTTGGGGTCATGCGACACGACCGAGACGATGGCGGCGTGAATATTCGGGCCGATGGCCCAGAGGTGCAGGTCGCTGATTCGTGCGCCATCATTCTCGATGGCTTGTCTGACGCCCTGCTCCAAGTCGCTGCGCTGCTGATCAAGCAGCACGCGGGAGGTATCCTTCAACAGATGCCATGACCACCGGGTGATGAGTACCGCACCGACGATACCCATAATCGGGTCCATCCAGTTCCAGCCCGCATACTTTCCGGCTAACAGGGCGACAATCGCCAACAGCGAGGTCAAGGCATCGGCGAGTACGTGGAAGTAGGCGGCTCGACGATTGTGGTCGTGATGATGTCCATGATGATGGTCGTGACTATGGCCGTGGTCGTGATTCTCTCCGCCCAGTATCCAGGCCGATACGCCATTGATGACCAGGCCGATGACGGCCACGAAAATAGCCCCGTTGAACGAGATCGCGACCGGGTGGATAAAGCGGTCGATGCTTTCGATCACCATGTACAGTGCGAAACCGGCTAATAGAATGGCGCCGGCGAACCCGCCTAGCGCATTGACCTTGCCGGTGCCGAATGAGAACTGTGTATTGCCTGCGTTCCGGCGAGCGTATGCATAGGCGAAGGCCGCAATGCCCAGGGCGACGGCATGAGAGCCCATATGTAGGCCATCGGCCAAAAGCGCCATCGAGCCATAAAGGACACCCGCTAAAATCTCCCAGACCATCATGGCAAGCGTCAGGCCGACGACGATGAGAGAGCGTGTTTCACCGGATTGTTTTCGGTCTTGGCCGAAAACGTGATCGTGTTGCCATTCCTCGAGTGGGTGATGATGCATTCCGTAGCGCTCCAGATTGATGGTCATTACACCGATGACCGGCAAGGCGGCCACGTTGGTTTTGTCGATGGTGATGCGCTGGCCTTTATATTGGCAATTGATTTAACGTTATAAATTATTTGGCATTGTTCTGGGAGCATGCTTTCCCAAGGAGCCGTCATGAATACCTTCGCTCTCTCGAAAGGCCGACCTAATGTGAACTGACCCCATAAAGTTGGACGGTTCAATTAGTCGGCTCTCAAGGCCTGGGTCCTGTACTGCACAGGGCTCAGACCTTTTAGTGTCAGTTTGATGCGTTCGTGATTGTAGTAGTGGATGTAG
>NZ_JBQXYB010000020.1:0-43475 GCF_052645315.1 Salinicola sp. V024 | reverse complement strand
ACCACACAGGCTGCTTCCTGCTTGAATTCCGGCGTAAAAGATCGTCGTTTCCTGCTCATCAGACACCTCGCTAATGGTGGCAAGATTACCACCTATGCTGATGTCCGGTGTCATTGGACCACTACAGACTCGTTGGCCGGTTGGACTTTGCTTCACCGTGGCGGCGCCCACCGCCTGACCCTTGGGCTCCCTTTGTGCGGAGATCCGCGCACAATTGTATCGGTCCAACGCCATGATTCGGGATCGGATGCAGTGGCAATCGAACCATGACTACGAGGGGCATGGCCGATGGCCGGCATAATGGCTGATTTCATACTTGCTACCCGAACCGGTATCGGTAGCAGACTGGACGCGCAGTTCTGGTCCTCAATCCCAAGGCGAGGCGGCGAGTTTTCGTGGCCTCGGCTTGCGATTGGCGATCGAGGTTTAGGGGTTGACGCCGTGAAAAAGTGGCGTAATCCTGTCGATGTAAGCCGCTGGTCACTGACGGTCATCAGTGACGCCCTTTGCCTCCGGGCAATTCCCGAAGCCGTAACGCATCCCGAGAGACGGCGCTCACCTGAGCTGGATGCCACTTCCGAATTCTCGGCCTCGCGCCAAACCACCCATCCGGGGGAACACTCTTCCCCGATGGGGATGGTGTATCTCCTGGAGTCCTACGACTCGAACCAAGGAGTAACACCATGTCCAACTCGACCGATAATCAGTTCTTCGATCTCCACGTCACTGGCGTTGGCTACGTCAACCGGATCCGCAAGGTCACGCCCAAGCGTGGCAATCCCTTCTGGGCTTGTGACATATCCGCGTTGAACGGTCCTGCCAATGATGTGGAATATCGCCGCTTCGATTGCCGCGTCAGCGGCGCCGATGCGGAAAAATTGGTCAAGAAATTCGCCGCGACCGTGGCCGATCGCCAGGAGAAGGGCGGCAACGAGCCCAAGATCCTGATCGGCTTCAAGCTCGGCGATCTCTATCCCGATCTGTTTACGCGAACCCGAGGCGAGCGAGCTGGTGAAACCGCCGTGAGCCTCAAGGCACGTCTACTGTTCGTCAATTGGGCCAAGGTTGATGGCGACAAGGTTTACGAAGCGCCACGGCGTGAGGAAACCTCGTCGGCCGACACCAGTGTCCAGGATGGCGATACTGCGCCGCAGGGAACCGATGTGCCTGCTCGCCCCGCCGTCAGCGGATCGGTCGGTGCTGCCGAGGCGGTCGTCTGATTCCACCACAACAACCTCACCATCCGGGAAGCTCGCTTCCCGGGGGGCGGTTTAACCCACCCGCTCGCAGGGAGATCTCTCCCTGATGGGCAACATCTCCCTTGCGGTATTGATTGGAGATGTCATGTCCTATCTATTTCGACTCCGTATCGCTCGCGCGATTTTCGATGCGGCCGATCGAATTAGCAGCAGCGTTACCGCTGCGTGCGTTGTTGCAACTCTGCTGGGTCCAGTGCTCAAGACGCAGCCTGGAGGCTATTTCACCGCCTTCTGGGCAGGGGCGGTTTTCTTGCTTCTGACCCTGATCGCTGGTATCGCCAAAGGCATGCTAGACTCACTGATAACCAAGGCCGAAGCCAATGGAGGTGATGCTTAATGGATTCTGCGACTCTGCTGCTTGGTACGATCTTCGTCGTACTCACCGTATCGATGACGATTGCCGGTGGTTACGCCTATGCCATTCATCGCAAGCTGGAAGCGCGACGAAAACGCTGATTCAGACTGATTCTTACACGCCATGACAGCCTCCCTAGGGAGGCTGTTTTCGTTTCGGCAGAATAAGCCTCTCGGAACCCTTCTAGACAGCTTCGTCGCCAGACGGACTTAACGTTTCTTCTCCCACCCGGGGCCATTTCCCAGTGGGATGGCTCCATTTCGTTCTAGGAGCCGTCGACATGAAACCGTACTGCCTGAAACCGGAACCCTTCGGTAATTCTCACAGTGTTTACGAGGGCAATCCGGCCTGGCCTGCAATCTCGGTGGGCTGTCTACGTCCTGCCTACGATATCGAACGCAGCCAGGGGCTTGGTCTCTGGATCGTGTTCGACAGGCTGCAGCGATCCTATTCCGGTGATTCACCGGAACAGGCACTCGAGGCATTCGCCACTCGTCCGATGACGCGCGTCACAGTGACCTGAGCATCTTCTGAAACAACTCACCCAATCGGGGCCACGCCCCGAGGGGGTGGCTCCTATCCAATCGATACACCAAGGAGCAATCCCATGAGTGACTCTCTGACTTATCAGCTGGCCAGCGAAGACGTGGATGTGATTCTGGCCGCACTGAGACTGCTACAGCGAACATCGGGCTGGGACATACCCGATGCAATCCGGGACATCGGCGGGGACAGTCTGGACGTGGTCAATATCGACAGGCTGTGCGAAAGGCTCAACCTGGATGGAGAGACCGACCATCTGGATGAGCGAGACGTGCTGATTCGGCGCTTTCGTACGGAGCTGTCGCGACCCGAGTGGAATTCGGATACGGCAGCCAATCTGGCAACGTCACTGTCCGATGCCGGCTGGCCGATATTTTACCCGCAGCATGAGGGGTGGACTCTGGATGTCGTGGATGGAGCCTACACCGTCGTGCATTGCAGCGATGGCCCTTTCCGGTCCGATGCCGAGGCGATCACCTCGATTGCGCGGCAGTTCGCCAGTGGCAGTCGGTGGCATGGTCAGGTACTGGACACCATCGGTATGATGGCCTGTGGGCAGGGTCTTCCGCTGATGCGAATCGTTGGTTATGGCCCCAACGCGATCGACGTGGTGGTCGCCAACGAGACGCGACCGGAGGACTGCCTTGAGATCGGCTACCGCCCTCATCCGTTCGAGCCGGCCAACTGGTCGATCTTTCAACGCGATACGGAAAACGGTGAAGCCCACTGGATCGCCGATAGACCCGATCAGCATGGTGCGCTGGCATACTGCGCGGCAAGATTGGGCGTGGTACTCAACGACGAGATCAAGCAATCGTTTCCCACCTACTTCAAATGACGAAAGATCGATCTCAAGCGTCCCTACGGGGGCGTTTTTTTGGAATTTGTAAGAAGGATCAGTCGCTCGAGAGGAAGGAGCGAAGAAGAGGCTCTGTCTGTCGAAGTCACAATCTGACATGACTTAGCAAAAGCCCAGCTGGTGCAATTAACATTTCCTGTCGCGAGTGTGAGCGGCCTTCGGCACGGTGAACCCGATCATTCAGGTTCCCCCGCGCGAGGCCAAACTCGATGTATCCCTTCCAGAAAACCCGTGTCGTTCCCTTAGCATTTCTGATTGCGCTCATTGCCGGGTGTGCTCAGCAGCAACAAGCGCCGCAGCCCAGCGAAAGCGAGCGCCTGGCTGCCGACTACCCCGACGCTGACAAGGTGACCATCGCTCGGACCGATGGAACGGGTCAGTCCCGAGTGGTAGCCACCGGACTGGATCAGCCTACTCACGAGGTCGAGCCAGACGTCTACCGCGATCGCGATGCATCGCGAGTCGAGGTGATGCGTGGCGGGCGCTACGCTCTGGTGACGGCCAATGCGACGTTGCAACAGCGCAATCTTCTCGAGCAGACCGTCAATATCTCGATCCCCGCATCGATGAATCCCTCCGTCGAGGATGGACTGCGTTACACCCTGCAGCACACTGGCTACAGCCTCTGTGCGCCACAGGGTGAGCCGCAAGAACTGCTTTACAGCCGGCCACTGCCGGCGACGCACTTTCGCCTGGGACCGATGCCGCTTCGTGAGGTCCTTCAGGTACTCGCCGGCAGTGCGTTCGAGGTTCAGGCCGACCCTATCGCGCGGACAATCTGCTACCAGGTGCGCGATCAGCGACTGATCGAGGAGACCGGCCATGACGGATGAACGCCATACTCCCCGAGATTCCGGTGAGCCTGAACAGGATACCCGGTCGGATGCGCCGATTGACTTGGATACCGGAGACTCCGGGCGTCGCGAGCCCTCGTTCTCCCATCACGATGAGGTCGGGGAGCAGAATCCCGGTGACGCCCATCGCGAGGGAACCAGTGACGAAGCGCCCAATTACACGCCTTACGCGGAGCGGCGCAGGCGCTGGAGCCCGCTGCGTTTGACCTTCTGGGTGCTGGGCGCGGTCATCCTCCTTACCGTCGTCTATCTGGTCTTCTTCTCCGATAGCAAGCCGGAGGGGCCAACGCTGGAATCTCGCCTGCAATCCCAGCAGCAGGTGATCGATCAGCTGCGCGGCCGCATCAAGGGGCTGCAGAGCGGCCAGGACGAGCGTCGCAGCCAGGTCCAAGGGACCAGCAATCGCCTTGGCGAGATCGCTTCACGCCTCGACGATCTTGAGGCGCGCCGACAGGACTCGCCGCTGCAGGCGTTGCCCGAGCGCGTCCAGGCGCTCTCGCATCGGGTCGACGAGCTGTCCAGCTCCGTGGACGTGCGATTCAGCGCAGCACAGGAAAAAGAGCAGTCGCTCGAGTCGTCGATCGAGGAGATGCGCAAGCTCCGAGCAAGTCAGAAGACCAGCGTCCAGCAAAGCCAGCCCAGCGATCAACGCCAGGCCCGTCGCAAGCCCGAGCCGCCGTCACCGCCGTTTTCGGTGTCGGGCGTCGAGCTGCGCGGCGGGCGCAGTTATCTCGCGGTGGCATCCGGCAATGCCGGTCGCTTGAGCGATCTGCGACTGGTCGCTGTGGGGCAGAACATTGGTCAGTGGCACCTCTCGTCGATCGACGGCCATTCGGCCGCGTTCACCATCAACGGCCAGACCGTGGTCGTCCCGGTTCCTTGAGGAGAGATCCATGACGATGAATCTTGATAAACGCCTGGGTATCGCGCTTTTGCTATTCGCTGCCATGCCCGTCTGGGCGCAGGAAGGGCACCAGAGCGAGTCGACTCGAATCGATCAGACACGCCTCGAACAAAGCAACCAGCAAGCTGCCGAGGCCTGGGGGCTGAACCAGCAGGAGTATCGACGCTACGAGTCGATCATGGAGGGGCCGCGCGGCACCTGGTCTCCCAATCTGGATCCGCTGACCGCATTGGGCCTCGAGGCGCGCAGTCAGGCTGAACGCCAGAAGTACGCCGAGAAGCTCGTCGAGACCGAGCGTGCCCGCGTCGAAGCGGAACTCGCATTCCAGCGCGCCTACGACGACGCCTGGCAGCGGCTCTATCCCAACGATATGCCGGTCAACTCCTTCACCACGAAAGGGGGCGAGGACGCGACGCAATCGGTGTTCGGCAGTCATCCGTCGGCATCCAGCGAGCGTCTGAACATCGTGGTGGCTACCGAGGGCTGTAGCCAGTGCGAGGCCACCGTGAAGCGGCTGCTGAGTACCGGGGCGGCCATGGATATCTGGGTCGTGGATTCCAATGGTGACGATGATCGCATCCGCAGCTGGGCGGCCGAGATGGGCATTTCGCCGGCGAGGGTTCGTGCTGGCACGATCACGCTCAACCATGGCGGCTCGCTGAACGTCGACAGCAGCGATCTGCCGCGCGTCGCCTCAAGGGGCTGATCCATGATGCGTCGAGCGTTGAGGACAGCAGCGGCTGGATTGGCAGCGGCGTTGGCTACCGGTGTCGTTCACGCCGGCCAATCCGACCACCTCGATATTCCTTCGGCCTACGTGGTCGCCGCAGAGGATCACGGGGTGCCGCCTGAAATGCTTTACGCGGTGGCCAGCGCCGAGTCGGTGGTCATTCTCGACGCTGGTCGTCGCCCCTGGCCCTGGACACTGAACGTCGCTGGCAAGTCGATGCGCTTCGGTGATCGTGCCTCCGCGTGCCTGGCGCTGACCGATGCGCTCGAGACGACCCAGGTTGTCGACGTTGGGATCGCGCAGCTGAACGTGCGCTGGCAGCCGCAGCTGTTCGGTGCCGGTCAGCGTTTCGCGGATCCCTGCGACGGTCTCGATCCCTACGCCAATCTTGAGGAAGCGGCGGCACTGATTCGTCGCCACTTCGATGACGCCGGCGATTGGTTGATCGCGGCGGGACGATACCACCGTCCGGCCGGTGGGCGTCCCGCCGAGCGCTATCGTGGCGTAGTCAGTGATGAGCTGGTTCGGCTTGGCACGTCCCCTTCTCTGGAAGCGGCGTCGCCGGCACTGATGGCCGCGCGCCAGGCTCCAGCGCCAAAACGAGCCCGCCGGGCTGGCGTGGTGTCGGCATCGAACTCCACAACAGCTGCGCCAGCGGAGGCGTTGACCTGGGTGACACCAAGCCCACGGCCCCCTGAATCTGGCGTCACCTGGGTGACGCCTGAACAGCGACCCTGGATGGCGGAAGTCGCGACCCGATAGGAGTCCCCAATGCAAAAATCTCTCTGCTTCAGCCTGCTACCGCTATACGCAGTGATGCTGATGTCGACGGCGGCATTCGCACAAGCTCCCGCCGAGCGCCCACCGGGGCTGCCTCAGCTGACCGTGGTCGCCGATCACGGTGGCGAATCCGCACGACCCTATTACGTGGCCATCAAGGGCGCGGGCGTCGACGAAGAGGAGAGCTACTCGCCGCAACTGGGCGGCGAATCACGTCCGTCCCGACCCTACGGGGAGCAGGACATGCTGCCGCTCGAGAGCGAGCAACTGACGCCCGGCACCGTGACGCCGCGTCAGTTGGATCTTCCCGGCGGGTTCACGCCGATCTTCCTGATCGGCGATGACGATCTATCCCGGCAATGGCTCGCCCAGCGCGGTGACATTCTGCGCGAGATGAACGCGGTGGGGCTGGTCGTGCAGGTTCGTGACGAACAGTCCCTGCAGGCACTTCGCAATGCTGCCCAGGGGCTCGAGCTTCGTCCTGTTTCCGGCGATGGCCTGGCTGAGCGGCTGGGACTACATCACTACCCAGCGCTGATCAGTCAGCGGGGGATCGAGCAATGAGCGGCAACCATCCCCTCGAATCGCTCCTGCGACCGGCAGTAGAGCTTTACACCGTCTGTATCTGCGCCGGTTGCGCGGTCTTGTGCATTTGGGCGCCCTGGTCACTGGCACTGACGCCCAGCGTGGGTATCACCACAGCGGCGGGATTCGCGGCCTTTGGTGCCTGGCGCTTTCGCCAGGCATGGGTCGTGTTGCGTTATCGCCGTGCCATGCGGCGCTTACCCCGGTTCGCGCTGCCTGCGCGCAAAGTGCCATTGAGTCGACGTAGCCTGTGGTTGGGCAAGGGGTTCAAATGGGATGCCCAGCACACGCAGCGACTCCATGAATCACGACAGCCAGCCGCCAAGATCTACGTCCAGCCAAGCCCCTGGTATCAGCGTGCAAGGCGGCTGGAACAGTCGATGGAAGGAGGTGTGGTTGGCCAGCGCATCGCAGAGCTGCTGCGCTGGGACTCGTTTCTGAATCCAGTAAAGCCTCTGCCACCGGTTGGGGGTCGTCCTGCGCTGCATGCAGTAGAGCCAAATGAACATGATGTCTGGATGCCTCTGGGCGAGCGGGTAGGGCACACTCTCGTCGAGGGCACGACGCGCGTGGGCAAGACGCGCCTGGCCGAAATTCTGATCACCCAAGACATTCGACGTGGTGACATCACGATCTGCTTCGATCCCAAAGGCGACGCGGACTTGATGATGCGCATGTATGCTGAGGCCCAGAAGGCCGGGCGCGGTGACGAGTTCTACATCTTTCACCTGGGCTGGCCGGACGTCTCGTGTCGCTACAACGCCGTGGGGCGCTTTTCGCGGCTTTCCGAGGTGCCGACCCGGGTGACTGGCCAGCTCTCTGGCGAGGGCAATTCTGCTGCGTTTCGGCAGTTTGCCTGGCGCTTCGTGAACATCGTGGCTCGCGCACGCCACGCACTCGGTGAGCGGCCCAGCTATGGTCAGATTTTGGCTGACGTGGTGAATATCGATGCGTTGCTGATGCAGTACGTTCAGGAGACGCTGGAGCAGCAGATGCCGGGGTCGAATCAGCAGATCACCGACATCGAGGGCAAGCTCAATGACCGCAACATGCCCCGCAATATGGTTGGGCGTCACAAGCGCGTCGTGGCGATCGTCCAGTATCTGCAACAGCCGGAGGTGATCGAGTCGCTGAGGGATCCTGTGTTGGATGGTCTGCTCTCTGCCGTGCGCTACGACAAGACCTACTTCGACAAGATCGTGGCGTCGCTGCTGCCGCTGCTCGAAAAGCTGACCAGCGGCAAGATCGCGGAGCTGCTCTCACCGGACTACGACGACATCGAGGACGAGCGCCCGATCATCGACTGGCAGCAGATCATTCGCAAGAAGGGGGTGGTCTATGTCGGGCTCGACGCGCTTTCCGATTTCGAGGTCGCTCAGGCGGTGGGCAACTCGATGTTCGCTGACATCGTGTCGGTGGCCGGTCACATCTACAAGTTCGGCTCCGAGGATGGGCTACCCGGTCAGAGGGGTAGCCAAAAACAACCCATCAACCTGCACTGCGATGAGTTCAACGAGCTAATGGGAGATGAATTCATCCCGCTGATTAACAAGGGTGGCGGTGCCGGTATCCAGGTGACGGCCTACACCCAGACGCTGTCGGACATCGAGGCGCGGATCGGTAACGCTGCCAAAGCGGGGCAGGTGGTGGGTAACTTCAACAATGTCATCATGCTGCGTGTGCGCGAGGAGCGCACCGCGCGTCTGCTCACCGATCAGTTGGCCAAGGTCAACGTGGCCACGCGGCTGATGGTCTCGATGGCCAGCGACAACGCCGACGTGAACAGTGATCAGGACTTCACCTCCTCGGCAGGTGACCGCATCGGTACCGAGTCGGTAGACATGCTGACCCCCAACGATGTGATCAATCTGCCCAAGGGGCAGGCGTTTGCGCTGTTCGAGGGCGGACAGCTGTGGAAGATCCGCATGCCGCTGCCGTTGCCGGACAAGACCGAGGACGTGCCAAGGGACGTGGCGGACATCGCCGCCCGAATGCGGGCGAAGTACGCCACGGGCGATCAGTGGTGGGAAGGCGTGATGCCGCCGCCGATTCATCTGGACTTCGCCAATCCCCCGAGCCCGAGCAGCAAGGAAACCGCCGGTCGTGACACCGCTGATGTCGACGCTAGCGTCAGTGCCGAGGGGGTGAATCATGGCGAGGGATGAAGCCCCGGCACAGCGCGCCGAGAAGAAGCGCAGCGGTCCCGTCGGCACGCTGCTAAAGCTGCCGTTTACACTGATGTGGATCGTGTTCCTCTCGATTATCTGCAGCGTGTTGATCGAATGGATCGGTATCTACTTCGACTGGTTCAGTCAGGCAGGATCGGACCACGCCCATCAGACCATGCTTTCCGAGATGGGGTATCTGGACAGCCAGTTCTCTCAGTCGCTGCTGGTGTCATCGCCGGTCGAGTTCGCCACGATGATCGTGGACACCGGCTATGAATGGCTGTTCATGAAGACAGGCATCGCGGGCTGGGTCGAGCAGGGTGCCGATGCCGTGGGTTGGACTGGCACGCTAAAAACCTACCTGCAGGCGGCCATGTTCGTGACCCTGATGACGCTGACACGCTGTGTTATCCTGATGTTGACCTCACCGCTGTTCATCATGGCCGCCCTGGTGGGCTTCATCGATGGCCTGGTGAGTCGCGATCTGCGCCGCTTCGGTGCGGGGCGCGAATCGGCGTTCATTTATCATCACGCCAAAAGGATGGTGACGCCGGTCTTTCTAACCGGCTGGCTGATCTACCTGTCATTGCCGTTCTCGATTCACCCGAATCTGTTCTTATTGCCATGTGCGCTGCTGTTCGGGCTATTAATTGCAGTAGCAACCGCTAGTTTTAAGAAGTATCTCTGATATTAGCGAATGATGTCGACTTTCGAAGAGTTCATTTGTCAGAAGGTAAATGATGACGGGCTTTTTGGGCTGATTTAAAAAATTAAACTGTAAGAGTTTAAAGCCGACAATCGCTCGCCACGCTAGAAGATATGCAAGGCCACACCTCCTTGGCGTGAGAGTGAATAAGATATACTCGATGCATTTAACTACAAACTTCCGAATATAGTGATGCCCAATACTAGAAAAACAAGACCTTGAATCAATATGTCTTTACGCGAGTTGAGTGATGCCTGAAAACTTGGTTTGCAAAAAAGGCTGGATAAAAAAACGATCAAAAAATCTCCTAAGGTAATAAAAATATTTGACAATGTGCCTAACCAAAACATCATCCAAAAAGTGATGGATGTATCTGAAGTCAAGAACTGAGGTAGGAACGCCAGATAAAAGAGAGAACTCTTAGGGTTTAGGGTTTCTATAACTACGCTTTCCTTGAAAGATGCGGCACGGCCGTGAGTCCGCTTTTCTTTGACTTTGGATCGATGAAAAGAAAAAAACTTTACCATGCCTAAGTATACAAAATAGGTACCGCCTAAAATTTTTATAACAGCCAGAAGCCAAGGTGCCGCAAGCAGAATAGTTGCCATCCCGGACGCAGCAATCAATACATGCATCTGAGAACCGGTAAATACTCCTGTGGCCACAAGGAATCCAGCTTTACGCCCTTCGTAGATAGTTCTGGAAATCAAATAAACCATGGATGGGCCTGGGATTAATGAAAATCCCAAGCAAGACGCAAACAAAATTGCAAGCTTAGCTTCAGAGATCGTCGCCAACAACGATACCTACCTCGCGACTAAATGAACGTATTTCATCCCTAGCTTGGGCTAAATCTGACCGCTCAAGCTCTGGCATCATCGCTTTTATGTAGTCACTAATTGCAGATTCACGATCAAAAATGTCTTTTGGCCTATAATAATTTGCTATGCGGTCACGTGTCTCCAAAGATGAAATGGATACGTTGAGTTTATGCGCCTCTAATTCTGCAACAGAGGGGGCGGTAAGAAAATTATAGTCTTTGGACCCTGGTTCTGGGGAAAGCATTTCAACATCAGCGCTAATTATCACCTCTTTGCCAAGATCTAATAAATTTTTATATTCTTCAATGTTTTCGCGAAGAAGTTGTTTGTTCATGCCGATATGGCCTAGAACAAACCCGGCTTTTATTTTTATATCATAGGTCTTGGCATTTTCAATGGCGCTCAAATTAGATTCATACATACTCTCACTTGAAGCTATTTCATTTTTGCTTTTCAACGGCTTTCGCAGAGCTTGTAAAGACTTTTGAGCGCCTGCGTCGATACCAACGAAAAGAATTTTGAAACCGATGCTGGCCATCGCAGACATTACATTTTTCTTTTGAATGCCGTCAGCCCTAGCGTAACCAACTAACATAGGCCGTGATCCAACCGGAGTCTTTAGCCACCAGCCTGGCGTATTTTTTGCCATGTCTAATAACAATCTCGCAAAGGTTAAGGGCAGTTCATCCGCAGTCACATAAAGATAATCATAGCCATAATCGTGAGCCTGTTTGATAGTATTCCAAGCTTTTTCGTGACCGAGATGGTTTCTCCACATTCCACCGTATTGAATGGAGCAGAAAGAGCAAGCATCATCGCCTTTAAACTTAATGCAACCTCTGGCGATCTCTACTGGGACCCCGGATGTCACCTTGCGACCTGTGAGTTCATAGATTCTATCAGTTAACCTACTTTGAAAATTGTTGTTGTAGATGTGAGAATGTTTAAAATGTCTGTCAATTAAAGAGTAATCAATGGTGGGGTTAATGTCTTCATCACCAGTTGGCACCGGTTCAAGACTGTGCTTTGAAACTAGCCCCGGTAATTTATCGTCAACCGGGCTACCTACAGATATCGAATTTAGTAAAGTTGACAGGCTTCCATAAACTTCATTTCCCACAATGCCATAGTCGATTGAGCCATATCGGCTAACAATTTTATCACGCATGACACTAAAGTGATCATTGCCAAAAATAGTAGTTATTCTAGGATCAACGCCTTTAGTAAAGCGAGAGATATACTCTGAAGCGCCAAAGTTTGCTGTAATAGAGCTGCAGCAAAGTGCCAGTATTCGAGAGCTTTCTTTTTCAATAAACCCAAGCAGGACGGACAGATCCAAAGCGACCCCATCAAAATATACCGATTCAAAGCCGCAAGCCTGAGTATGAGAGGCAAGTGACAAGATACCAAGATGTGGGAAGTTTGCCCAATCTGTGTGTTGCATGCCCTTGGTTACAGCTTGAAGCGAATTGTCGCCATCAACCAAAATATCATCCGTGTTAGGAGCGTTAACGAAAATCACCAAGTTCCGCATTTCAACACCTATTGTCCTGTAAAAGCTAGAATAGGTTACAACAACGATAGGCTTTGCAAAGCGCAAAAATATAATGTAGGGTATTAGTTAAGCTAATGATGATGCGGTTTTCTATGAAAAGCATACCTCCTTTATATTCACTTCGAGCCTTTGAAATGGCTGCTCGTAAAAACTCTTTTACAAAGGCAGCAGATCAGTTGAATTTGACTCAAAGTGCTATCAGTCAGCATGTTAAAAATCTCGAGAGCTTTTACGATAAAAAGCTTTTCTATCGTCATAAGGGAAAGCTGGAACTCACACCTTTCGGTGTGGAAAAATATGCTGAATTGAGTAAGGCATTTCTCATAATAGAAAATATGCACAGAGCGTCTAAAGCGCCGGATAGTCATTTGAAAATAAAAACCCCAACTTCATTGACCAATCGCTTCCTCATAAAGCGCGTTAATGCTTACAATTTGAGAGAAGCTCCGAAAAAAATTGAAATCAGCAGCCACTGGATGGAAGTTGATACTATAGACTTTGCGAGTGAAAACTTTGACGCTGCCATTGTGTTGAGTGATGGAAAGTTTCCAGATAATTGCTTTTGCCAACATCTTTTTCCTGAATGGTTGATTCCAATTAACGATTCATATGAAGGCATTGATATTAGCCAGGTTCGTGACTTGCTTCGTACTTTAGAGATGATTCATTCCTCCCAAGATAAGTCTGATTGGGGAATGTGGGCGGCTAAGACAATCGGTGTTGATGAACTAAACCTAGATCGTGGCATGACGTTTGACACGATAGATCAAGGTATGACCGCAGCCCAACACGGCGTTGGCGTTGCCATAGGTGACTTAACCATGATTTCAGAAGAAATCAATTCAGGTAGAGCAAAGCCTTTGGCTAATATTGCTGTGCATTCTGGCAAAGACTATTACCTTGTATCTCCAAGGTACAGTGCCGAGGCGGAGTTTATACATGACTTCGGCGAGTTTTTGAGATCTAACATACCTTGCTTGATAGATAATGATTTGCAATATATAAGATAGCATCCAATGCTAAGGCCTTACTGCATGAGGAGACAATGCTATTAATTACTGGTTATGAAGGGTCTACTCTACTCGGGCTTTATCCATACCAAGCTCTTCGCTGATCTTCCGGCCAATCACCTTGAACTCGGACGATTCCAAACTTCTCCTTAAAAGCTCAAGAATACCCCGCTGTTTCGCTTAACGTTTCCGGCTGATCCCTGGGTGAGTTGCCTCGACCATGAGGCCATGTCGTCATTACTCACGACGGGACTTAACCATGACGGTGCGTCAACGCATTTCTCTCTCCTCTCTGTTCACGAGCTGCGTGCTGGTCAGCGGCCTGTGGGCTCCTGCCCAGGCCGATGACATCGACGAGATACAGCGCAGGGACCTGGCGCTGATTCAGACCCAGATCGAACAGATCAAGGTCGTAGTCGATCGCGTCGATGCCAGGCAGCAACAGGCTGACCCTGAGACCACGCGGGTCTATTTCGACATCCCGCGTTTGCGCGATGACCTGCATTCCATCACCAGCGGTATCGATGCCTATCTCGCCCCTGATCGTTTGCTGCCACGACAGCCCCAGCCGCTCGATGGCAACTACCTCGACGATCGGGGGCAGTAGTGGAGGCATTCGAGGCGGGGGCCGGCATGGGAGGCCAGGAGCTTTCCTGGCTCATCGCCGGCGTGGGCTGTAGTGCCGCGCTGATGGTCGTCATCTGGATTCTGATGTCGGCGTACCGGGGATGGGTCAAGGGACGCGTGGACGGCGACGTCCTGTCCTCCGTGGTGCTCAAGTCGCTGTTGCTGGTGCTGTTGTTTTTCTGGTTGTTCCTGTCCTGACAGGGGCGGCTCGAAGGTCCCCATACGGGGAAAGGAAGAGCCCTTGTGGGTTCTTGGTCGTAACGGGCAATCATCTCTCAAGAGGACGCAATCATGTCGCTTCAATCCTTCTATCGTCGCCTGTCCAATGGGGTCACTCGGGGCTGCCAGAATCTGGTGGTGCTGGCCAGCATTACCGTGCCGGGCCTGGCGATGGCCGACCTCCCTACCCTCGAAGAGCCGACTCAGGGCGGGGACGGCATTCGCTCGACGGCGCAGGGGTATATGTACGACGGCTTCGTCCTGGCAGGACTGCTGCTTTGCACCGCTGCCTTCATCTGGGTGGGCATCGGCTGCCTCGCCTCGTTCAACGAAGGTCGACAACGCGGGGAGTGGACCAAGTTCGGCGTGACCGCGTTCATCGGCGTCGTACTGATCCTTGTCATCATCTGGCTCAGTACCGAAGCCGCACCGATCCTGGCTCAGTGAGGATCGGGTCATGGCAAGCATCGATTTCCTGCCGAAACGTATCAACGATGCCCCGGTGGTGTTTCGGGGCATGACGCTTCGGGAAGTCTGCATCATGGCTGTGACGGGGTTCGTCAGCGGCATGCTTCCGGGCATCGTGCTGGCGATCCTGTTCGGGATGCCTGCCATGGCGCCTACCGTTGCCGTGGCGGTCATGGCACTCGCATTGGTTGCTGGCGGCACTGTCATGCGCCGGCTACGCCGTGGCCGACCTCCCTCGCTGCTCTATCGCCAGATCATGTACCGACTCGCCGTCTACGGCATCAACACCGGTGGCGAAACCCTCATTACTCGCTCGAGCACTTACCGCGTAGGGCGTGAACCCCGGGACCGAGGAGAACTGCGATGAGTCGTTTGCGTAACGCGCTGGGTGCGCGCGACGCCCATATCACGACGCTGCGCGGCGTCATCATCGTGCTGGTGCTGTTCTGCGCCGGGATGGGCTTGGGCTGGTACAGCGCGCCCAAGGATCTGACCATTTCCATCCCGCCGGATCTGCGCAGTGGCTCGACGCAGAAGTGGTGGGAGAAGCCGCCGTCCGCCGTCTATGCCTTCACCACCTACGTTTGGCAGCAGATCAACCGCTGGCCGGCCAACGGTGAGGAGGACTACAAGCGAAACCTCTACGCCTATTCACCGTTCCTCACGCCGTCCTGCCAGGCAGAACTGGAGGAGGACTATCGCTATCGCAAGCAGCGCAACGAGCTGGATCAGCGTGAACGCATGGTCTTCGAAATTCCCGGTCGCGGATTCAGCAGTGCCCAGTCCGGCCCCGGGGCGGTCGAGATCGTGTCGCGGGATCAGTGGATCGTGAACCTGGATCTCGCCGTCAAGGAAACCTACGCCGGTACGCCCGTCCGCGACGTCTACATGCGTTTTCCGATCCGAGTGGTGCGTGCCGAGGGCGATCCACAGAACAACAAGTGGGGCATGCAGATCGATTGCCTGGCCCGCCCAGCCCAGCGACTGGAAATCCCAAAGCAGGAGGATGACTCATGAATCGCCTCAAGGCGTCGATGTTGAGAGGCGGGTTGTGCGCCTCGCTGTTGAGTATGGCGATCCAGGCTCACGCCGTTGAGATTCTGCACTGGGATCGCAAGCCGCTGGACGTCGATCTTCCCGTGGGTACCGAACGGGTCATCGTGCTCGATCGCAATGTGCGAGTGGGGCTCCCCCGTGAGATCGCCGACCCCGACACGCTGCGGGTACAGAGCGCCGGCGGTGCGATCTATCTCAAGGCCAACAAGGCGTTCGATACCCAGCGCGTGCGACTGCAGGACGTCGAGACCAACGAGGTCGTGTTGTTCGATCTGACCGCCAAGGAAAGCGGTGCCAGCGACGAGGATATCCAGGTCATCATCCCCGATGAGGCAACGGGGGCGTCTTCTGGAGAAGCCGTGTCAGATGACCGATCCGATCAGGAGCAGGGTCGCTCTGATCAAGCCCCCAGGACCGGTACGCCGACTCCGGTCGTGTTGACGCGCTTCGCGGCTCAATCGCTCTACGCGCCCAGTCGGACGATCGAGCCGGTCCAGGGGCTCAATCGTGTGGCGATGCAGTTGCCCGACAGCATGCCATCCCTGCTGCCCTCGCTACCGGTCACGGCGACCCCAATCGCCGCCTGGAAACTCGATGGCTGGACCGTCACGGCGGTGAAACTCTCGAATCGGGATCCATCCCGCGACTTCGAGCTTGATCCACGTTGGCTTCAGGGCGATCTCTACAGCGCCACGTTCATGCACCCGACGCTGGGTCGTCGTGGCAGCGTGGAGGACACCACGACCGTCTTTATCGTGACCAACGGTCTGTCTCTGGCGAAGGCGCTACCGCTGTCGCAGAGAGGTGAGTCATGAAACTGCAGGGGAACACGTTACTCAAGGTCGGCGTGCCCGTGCTGGTCGTCGGCATGATCCTGATCGTCATCAAGAGCTGCAATAGTGGCGGTGGCGACGCGGGTCAGTCGAGTCAGCAGGAGACGCAAGACGATACGCGCACGCTTTCCCAGGAGGAGATGGATGCGCTGGGCATCAGCGGTGACTCCTCTCAGGACACCGTGGCCACCCTGGTGGGCAAGATGAATGCCTGGGATCGGCAGCGCCAACGTGACCAGGCGCGAATGGAAAAGCTGGTCGAGGAAAACAACGATCTGGCCGAACGTGCCTCCAACGTCGACCGATCCGTGAATCAGGCAATCCAGCAGGAGCGAGAGCGACAACAACAAGCGCGCGAGCAGAGCGAACAGTCGTTGCTGTCCCGTTTCGAAAACCGTCTCGATCGACTGGTGCCAGCAGACGAAAACAGCAGCGGCAATGGTAGCCAGTCCAGTGACGATATGCCGATCGGCCTGGGTCTCGAGGGCGGCGGTGGTTCATCCGGGAGCTACTCGGGCGGCGGCAACCTGGCCTGGGTCGAACCGATGGATCGACGCCAGGAGGAGGGACGTTCGAGTCGCGGTGGACGCGACGATGGCCCCGCGTTCCCGACCTCGTTCAAGGCCGCTGCCGACACGGCAGGCGACATGGCCTCCCGAACAACCAGCGCGGTCGAGTCGAAGGTGACGGGAGAGCCGGATGCCTCGACGGTCGAACCGGTCTACACCATCCCCGAAAACTCGACCCTGATGGGGTCACTGGCCATGACGGCGCTGCTGGGCCGAGTGCCGGTCGATGGCACGGTCAACGACCCGTATCCGTTCAAGGTGATGATCGGCAAGGACAACCTGACGGCCAACGGCGTCGAGCTGCCGGAAGTGCGGGCCGCCGTTGCCAGCGGCACGGCAACCGGCGATTGGACCCTCTCCTGCGTGCGCGGAAACATCACCAGCCTCACCTTCGTTTTCGAGGACGGCACGGTCAGAACCGTGCCGACACCGGATGACGTCAACCAGAACGGTGGTGACGGTAACGGCAACAATCAAAATCAATCCATCGGTGGAGGGGACTCCATCGGCTGGATCAGCGATCAATCCGGCATTCCCTGCATCAGTGGCGTGCGTCGTAGCAACGCCCAACAGTATCTCGGTACCCAGGGGCTGCTCACGGCAGCGGGCGCTGGCGCGGCGACGATGCTCTCCGATGATGATTCAACGTCGGTCACGTCACTTGGCAGCAATGGTTCGATTTCCCAGGCCATGACCGGCAACCAGGCCGTGGGCCAGATCCTCAGTCAGGGCGTCGACGACATGAGCGAGTGGGTCAACAAGCTCTACGGCGAAGCGTTCGCCGCGGTCTACGTCCCCCCGGGCAAGAACGTGGCCATCCACATCAACAAGCAACTGCCGATCGACTACGAGACCGAAGGGAGGAAGGTGCGCTATGACACGTCAACCGCAACCACAGTCGGACTCGACTGAGTCCCGCGTGCTTTCCCGCACAGCCATCGCGATGCTGGCCTTGGCAGGCCTCGGGCTAGTCTCGGGCTGTGCGACGTCCAAGGATGAGCTGATGCCGACCAATGGCATGACCATGCAGGAGCTTTGGGAGCAGGGGGCCAGTGAGCAGAGTCGTTCGGCGTCCACCGGCAGTACCGGCCAGCAGGCGATCGAGGCGGCACGGGGTTCGCTACGCCGTCCTATCACAGCGGGTGACATGGTGGATGATCGGACCCGCTATACAAGGGAGGCTGCCAACGAGATCCACAGCCAGTTCTCGCGACTGCCGAACCCCGATCTCGTGATCTACATCTACCCGCATCTGGCCCGCGATCAGAGCGTGCCGGTACCGGGCTATTCGACGGTCTTCCCGCTGTATCAGAAGCCTCAGTACGCCATGCCGGGAGAGGGCGCTCGTCCGCCGGGGAGGACGCGCTGATGTCATCGTTCAACGCCTTCATGAATCGGCTGTTTGCCCCCAAAAGAGGGCAGAGCGGTTTGGCAGGGGAGCGAGACGGCGAGGACGACGAGCGTCGTGAAGCCCTCAACGAGCGAGAACTCCTGACCGACGAGACCGGCCGTCCGATGTGCCTGCCGCGCGGAAAAATGCCCACCGTCGGTGATATTCGCCGTCAATATCAGCGCGCGCCCTCCTTCGCCAGCCGGCTGCCCTGGACGGAGTATCTGCCGGAATCCGGCTGTTTCCTGCTCGAGGACGGGGTGTCGTTGGGTGTCGTGGCCGAAGTCACGCCGGCGCCGTCCGAAGGACGCTCGCTCGAAGCGCTGGAAGCCGTGCGCGACCAGATCGAAGCGGCGTTACAGGACAGTCTGCCGGAACTCGACACACATCAATGGGTGGTGCAGCTCTACACCAAGGACGACACCGATCCGCGCGAGGATCTCAACCGTATCCGCAATGCGATCCCGGCGGAACTCCAGGAAACCGAGTACACGAAAGCGTGGCTCGCCAGCATGGAGGCGCACTTCAAGGCCATCTCACGCCCGGACGGCCTGTTCGAGGATGACATCATCACCCAAACCGCCTGGCGCGGTCAGACACGGCGCACGCGTCTGGTGCTGTATCGCTGGGCAAGTCAAAAGAACAAGTCGAAGCTGGGTGAGCGGCGATCTCGGCTTTCGCCGGAGGCACTGCTCAATCACGTCTACGGCAAGCTGGAATCGAAGCTGGCCAGCGCCGGGCTGCCGGTGCGTCGCTACGACGGCCGTGATTTTCACCGCTGGATCATGCCGCGCTTCAACCCGCGTCCGACGTTCTCACCGGACGATCCGCAGCGCTTCTATGATCTGTTCGACTATCCCGGTGACGATCCGGACGTCCGCCTCTGGTCCTATGATCTCGCCGAGGGGATGCTGGTCAGCTCGCCGCGAGCCGATGCCGAATCCGGTCTCTGGTATTTCGACGGCGAGCCGCAGCGCGTCATTCCGGTCGAGGAGTTGCGCAAGATACCAAAGGTGGGCCATCTGACCGCCGAGATTTCGCGTGGACAGACATCGATTCGTAACGCCACCTTCGACGTGTTGCCACTGGGTGTCGAGGCCTGCATGACGATCGTGGCCATTCCCCAGGAGCCACTCGAGGGGCATATCGATCAGTTGGCCAAGAAGGCGGTCGGCGATAGCG
This sequence comes from Salinicola sp. V024, assembly GCF_052645315.1. Taxonomy (NCBI): domain Bacteria; kingdom Pseudomonadati; phylum Pseudomonadota; class Gammaproteobacteria; order Oceanospirillales; family Halomonadaceae; genus Salinicola; species Salinicola sp. V024. Next base: position 24,002 of record NZ_JBQXYB010000020.1, on the reverse strand, counting down.
TCCTGGCCGTTAACGTGCGCGACGATTGCCAGCAGGCCCGAAAGTATCTCGGCAAGGACCACAAGATGTACCAGTCGGCGCTGGCGTTCTTCGTCAGCGGTCGCGACGAGGCCGATCTGGATCGGCGCGTCATGGACCTGACGACCCAGCTCAGCACCGCCGACCTCAAGCCGGTCGAACCCGAAAACGAGGTGGCCGCGCTCAACACCTATCTGCGCTGGTTGCCGATGAACTTCGATCCCGAGATCGATCGCAATAACCGCTGGTATACCCGATTCAACTTCGTGCAGCACCTGGCCAACCTGGCACCGCTCTACGGGCGTGCCCGGGGGACGGGCCATCCCGGTATCAGCTTCTTCAATCGAGGGGGCGAGTCACTGACGTTCGATCCGCTTAACAAGCTCGATCGCAAGCAGAACGCTCATATGTTCGTGTTTGGCCCGACCGGCGCCGGCAAGTCGGCGACGCTCAACTCGATGCTGGGGCAGGTGGTGGCCATGCGTCGGCCGCGCCTGTTTATCATTGAGAAGGGTAACTCCTTCGGGCTGCTCGCCGACTATTTCGAGCGGATGGGCTTATCGGTCAATAAGGTCAAGCTCGCTCCAGGGGCGAATGCCAGGCTGCCGCCGTTCGCAGAGGCCCATCGCCTGCTCGATCCCGAGATGCGCGAGCGCCGCGTCGTCCGTGATCGCCAGGACTTCGGCGAGTCACCAGACGATCCCGCAGCCACCCCGGATGACTTGCTCGAGGCGATCGGCACGGACGAATCCGACGATGACGACGTCGAGCGAGACCTGTTGGGCGAGATGGAGATGATGGCGCGCCTGATGATCACCGGCGGCGACCCCAAGGAGGAGGCCGACTACCGGCGCGCCGATAACCGGATGGTACGTGATGCGGTGATGATCGCCGCCGAGAAGTCCTTCGAGGAGGGGCGCCAGTGCCTGTCCGAGGACGTTCGCCAGGCGTTCTACACGCTCTCCCGGGACGAGAATCTGCCAGACGGTCGTCGGAACCGCGCCTACATGATGGGCGAGGGGATCGGCATGTTCTGTGACGGGTTCGACGGGCAAGTCTTTAACCAACCGGGCGAAGCCTGGCCGGAGTGCGACGTCACCATCATTGATCTGGCGCACTACGCCAACCCGGGTTACGAGGCGCAGTTGGCCCTGTCAGTGATGTCGATCACCAACATGATCACCACCATGGCCGAGCGAGATCAGTACAGCGGCCGTCCCATCATCCAGGTCATCGACGAGTGTCACCTGTTGACCGCGAACCCGCTGCTCGCGCCGTTTCTCGTCGGCGTGGCCAAAATGGGGCGAAAACTCAACCACTGGCTCTGGCTCGCGACCCAGAACGTCAAAGACTTCCCAGACGTTTCGGCCAAGATGCTCAACATGATGGAGTGGTGGCTGCTGCTCAACATGCCGCCCAACGAGATCGCCGAAGTCAGCCGATTCAAGACGCTGACCCAGGATCAGCGCCTGCTGGTCGAGTCCGCGACCAAGGCCTCGGGCAAGTACACCGAGGGTGTGGTGCTGGGTGGGAGACTTCAGTCGCTGTTCCGTGTCGTGCCGCCGAGCCTTTACCTCTCCCTGGCCGGTACCGAGCCGGAGGAGAAAGCGGAGCGCGCCGAGATCATGCGCGAGCATGGCTGCTCCGAACTCGACGCGGCCATCAAGGTAGCCGAGAAGCTGGATCGGCTACGCGGGCTGGAAACGACATCGCCGTTGGGGGAGTCGGCACATGGCTGATGCGTTGCTCTTCACCTCGGCGGTGCTGGTGATCGTCGGATTCTCGCTGTGGCAGCTCAAGCGCCTGGTATCGGGGCGGGGACGATACCCCTACATCGCCCAGGGACGACTCAACACGGCCACTGAGCAGGCGTTCTATGCCGCCGTCCAACATGCCGTTGGCTCGACGGCCTTGCTCGCCTGCAAGGTCCGGATCGCCGACGTACTCCAGGTACGCTTTCGCAAGCGTCACGGTCGCGACCAGCGGTGGTGGCGCTACTTCCGCCTGATCAGCTCAAAGCATGTCGATCTCGTGGTGTGCGAGCCACGCGGCGGGCGCATTCTCGTCGCCATCGAACTCGACGATCGCAGTCATCGCCGTGGCGATCGCAAGCGCCGCGACCGTTTCGTGGACCAGGCATTTGCCTCGGCAGGGGTGCCGCTCCTGCGCTTTGCAGCCGGCGGCCGCTACGACGCTCGCGAGATCCACGAACGCCTGACGCCTTATCTCACGTTGGAAGAAGGACCGGTTACATGCCTCAACTCCAGATCGACCATGCGATGAGCCTTGATTCGCGAGAGCGCACACTACATCTGCTCCCGGCCCTGCAGATCGATCCCTTCGATGGTGTCGCGCTCGAGGACATCACCCTATCGGTATCGGTGAGCTGGCTCGATGCTCCCGTCATTCCCACGACGGGCTGGACTATCCGTCAGCCTTACCCCAACAGGCTCTATTTCGTGGGCGGATCCGAGAGCTGCCACCTGGGTCACTTCATCGTGCTGCCGGACGGGCAGCAGGCCGGTGAAGTCACCTTCCATTGGACTGTGAACGTGTCGGCATTACCGCCCGGACATTTCCAGATCACGCACCGGCTCGATCTGGCGTTCGACGAAGGGGAGGGACGTACCTGGTCGATGGATATTGCCAACTGGTGGTGCCACAGCGAGTTTGCCACCGAAGGGCATGCGACACCCGAGATCGGACGCAATCGATTCTCCCGACTCAAGCGGCAGGGGATTTCGCCGACCCGGCGTGCGCACGTCAGCGAGGCGCTGCGGGACGGATGTCGCTATCTCGACATCCACGAGTCCCTCTCATTGCCGGCGATCACCCTGAATGACTGCTGGACCCTCGAGACCTATGGCGGAGACGCCGTTACCGACTGCCTGGAGGCGTTGCGATGAAACCACTCACCCTGTTGTGCGCGGCCGGCCTTGGCTTGATGACGTCGGTGCCGGCACTGGCGACCGAAATCCCGGTCCCTGACGTATCGGATACGGCTCCTCCTGCGGCGCTGCAAGACCTGACAATCAACAGCCAGCACGTTACGACGGACTCCGTCCGGCGGGTCGATCTGGATGGTCCGATCTACGAGGTGCGGCTGCGAAACGGTGACACTTTCTATAGCGACGCTCAGGGACGTCACATGGTCGTGGGGAGTCTTTACGACAACGGCCCCAACGGACTCATCAACGTCACCGAGCAGCACGACCGTCAGGATCGGCTGGACCAGCTGGATGCCATTCCGGAAGAAGGCACGGTGGACTATCCCGCACAGGGCGAGGAGATCGGGCGCATCACCGTCTTCACCGACACGACCTGTCCCTATTGCCAGAGGCTGCATCAGGATATCGAACAGTTGACGGCGGCCGGCATTGCCGTGCGTTATGTGCCGTTCCCGCGCGCTGGCACCCACTCATCAGCAGCGACTCAGCTGGCTCAGGTACTCTGCTCCCAATCGCCCACCGATGCCATGACGCGTGCATTTCATGGCGAGCCACTTAAGCCCACTCCGGTCAAAAGTTGCATCACTGCAGTCGATGACGGATTTGCGCTGGGACAGCGATTTGGGGTGCAGGGAACGCCATCAATCGTCCTGTCCAATGGCGAGATGGGTGAGGGGTATGTGCCCGCGCAGCAGCTGATTCAAGCCATCAAAGGGGCTAAATGATGAATGATGGAACGAAGAGCACATTATTTTCCATCCGCCCCAGCGGTCTTGCGGAGCCCAATGCCATTTATCTCCCTGAGATCCACAGATTGTGGACGTGGCTACACGCCGAAAATGAATGAGGTGGATCTTCAGTTCAATGCACTTGCTGATGCCAAAGACAGAGACAGGACCCACAGGAAAACAAGCTCAGCGAGCAGAAAGGTTATGGTGCCGTATGCCAGATATTTCTTATGGCTGTAAAGCTGTCGTAGAAATGCTGGAAATTGCTTGATGCCTTGCATGCCCGATGTCTGCATGTAGGGACGTAACTCGTCAGGTGTCGGGTTAGGCAATAAGGATTGAATGAACGATCTCACACACGAATACATCCCATAGATGCATAGCGCCAATAAAGGGGCGACTAATATCTTGAGCACCATGCTCACGGGTAAAGACATCATGTATAGGACTAGGCCAGAAGCGCCGGAATAAGCGATGGCACGCCCCAAAAAGGTATGCAGGTTGTGGTCGAAATCCTGTTCCAAAGCCGATCTCCTAGCGGGTGATGGTCGAATAAACCCTGTCCGATCAATTTAACATTCTCTACTGCCTGCCAGCCTCCCACCCGGTACACCTGTGTGCTGATACCGCCGTGGGAGCCGATCCATGTCCTTCGCTCATCAGTTATGGCCTGGTGCCGCGCTGCTATATCTCTGCCTTCTGACCTGGAGTCATACGGCCTCCGCCGGCGTTGAAGTATTCACTACCGCCGGCGAGCCGGTCGTCAACGTTCCGGCATCCGCTGCCGTGGTCGAGCTGGACGCACCGGCCCGTCTCGACGCTCGGCTGTCACAAGATCTTCCCGCTGATCCGTCACGCGCGAAGCAGGTGCTGCAATCGCGCATGAACGATCCCGAGTGGCAGCAGACGCTTCAGGAATATGGCCAGCTCTATCAGGGCGTAGCCCGCGCCTGGATGCTGGGCATCGAGACGGTGCCGGCGGTCGTCGTTGACAGCCAGTACGTGGTGTACGGCGAGCCGGACGTCGGCCGCGCGCTCGAGGAGATCGAGCAGGCGAGGGGAGATCAATAATGACTCGTTCCCTCACCACGCTGCGGGTGGCGGTTGCCTTTGCACTGTTGGTCGGGCTGGCCAGTATGAGTGCACCGCGCGCGCAGGCGATTACTACTCCGGAGATTCTTCAGTCATCGATGAGCACCCAGTGCCTCGACTACCAGGTTATCGGGGTGTGCGCATGGCTCTACTGCTCGGCCTGGGGCTGCACGGTACGCACTTCGGTTCGCGTGAAGCACTACATCCCTGAGCTGGTCGTTAGTGCTTACGAGAACACCGGCGACAATCCCTGGACCGAGATCGCGATGCTTTCACCCCCCACGGGCGACGCCCTGGGCGGGGGATCCGCTCGCGAGTCTGTCGCGCAGCAGCATTCGAATACGCATTTCAAGAACGTCGACGCGATCGGCCATCCCTCTGAGCTGTTCTACCAGTTCGCCAGCGGCTTCGGCTGGTTCTGCGAAAGCAACTCGCAGCCGCTCATGCCTTACTTCATCTCCACGCTCGATGCGCTGGCCTGGCGCTCGGGCGTGCCGGAGATGGCCTACCCCGAGGCGCTGACCCCGGGGATGCGTGAGATGGGCGCTGTGGGCGATCTATGGAGCCCGATCTACCCGCGCAGCGGCTTCGTCTCCCAGACCCACGACTACAAGGTCGCCGCAACGGCGGCGCAGCGTGCCGCCGATGTCGTGACGCGCAGCGGCCAGCCTCACGTTTATCAGCCACTCATTGCCCGAGATTCGGAGAGCAGCGGCATCTGGGGGCCGGATCCGGTCAAGGAAGGCGATCCCGAGACTCATGAATGGCAGGAGTTGGCTCCCAATATGCGCATGTCCTGCTCGACTTTCCCCGACGGTGGCGAGGACGACCAGCTGCAGGATCCGGGCGACTACGCCTGGGCGCTGTGGCGGCCCTATCGCTGTTGCAAGAAACGGGGCCAGGAACTGCTGTACTTCACCGGAGAGTAAGCCATGAAACGAACCCTACTTCCGCTGACCCTCTCGGTGGCCCTGGCGACGCCGATGCTGGCTCAGGCGCAATCGGCTGACAGCCTCTACTACGACATCGGCGGTGCCGCGCCCTTCGGTGCTTCGGCAGGCCTTGGTCATGGTCCGAGGGCACAGGGGCTCGGCGTCAGCTGGGACGTGGACGCGACCTGCGGCAACTTCGACGTGGGATCGACGGTGAGCAATCAGCTCAACGGGGCCACCAACGGCTTCCAGAACATGATGGGTAGCGTAGTCTCCAATGCCACCGGCGCGGTGGCCAGCCTGCCTGCGATGATCATCCAGCGCTCCAATCCCGCCCTCTACGACCTACTGACCAACGGTGTCATGCAGGGACGGCTCGACTTCGACCGATCCAAGCTCAGCTGTCAGCGCATGTCTGAAAATCTCGCTGACGCCACCTTGAGCGGCGGCATGCGACAGGCGTCGATGGCTGACAACTTCCAGTACCAGGCGTCTCAGGGCAGCGGGGACATTGTTGCCGCCGAGCAAGCCGCCGAAGCCGAGGCCGGGAACGGTGGGGTGACGTGGATTGATGGGCGCAAGCGTGGTGGCGCGGGACAGCAGCCCGTGCGAGTGGTCGAGGATACGGCGACTGCCGGCTACAACCTGCTTCACGGTCGAACTGATCCTACCTCACAGGAGTCCGTCTCGGGCGGTGGCGGCGGATGGGGATCGGTCGCGACCACGAGCGGCGACTGGGTCGGCGGTGGCGGTATCGCCGGCGGCAATGGGGGATCCGGTGGCAGCGGTAACGACTGTCAGGGCGGCATGTGCACCATTTGGGGCTCTCCCAAGGAGGCCGCCATGTGGACCAAGAAGGTGGTGGGCGATACGGAGCTTCGGACCTGCAACGACTGCGAAAAATCCGAAACGATCGCGGGTACTGGACTGATCCGGGAACTCGAAGACGAGCAGAGCGACATTCACGACACCTTGGTCGGGATGCTCAACGGTGGCGAGATCACCCAGTCGAAGCTCAACGACGTTTCTGCCGGCAACGGTCTGGCCGTTTCGCGCGGCGTGATCGAGGCCATGCGCTCTGATCCGCAGGGGCCGCTGCTGGCCCAGCGGCTGGCGAGTGAGATGGCACTGGCCCGAACGTTGACCAAAGCGATGTGGGCTCGTCGTGCTCTGGTGGCCGGTTCCAGCGACCCCGGCATCGAAAGCAACAAGGAAGGTATGACGGCGCTGGATCGCAAGATCGATTCGTTCAATCGTGACATCGAGCTTCTGCGCAGTGAAATGGAGATCCGCAAATCGCTGTCGAGCAATGCGGCACTTCAGGCGCTACAGCGCGCTGCGAATCGCTCGATGGGCTCCAGCCCGGATGAAACCACGCTGCCGGCGCCGGTCCTCGATGAGCGCGGCCGTCCCCTCCAGGGAGGCGAGTGATGCGCCCAAGACGACTGATCGATCCTCGGCGGTGGCCATCCCCCGTTATCTTCGTGGTGGCGCTGATCGGCGTGTTCCTGCTCAGCGGCGTGATCGTGTCATTGGCCATCCAGATGATGGGTAGCCGTGAAGCCTTCGCCGCCGCGAAGCAGGCCGCACTGCCGTGGCTGTTTCTGTGGCGATGGGGATGCTACGCCGTCCTCATCCTGGCCTGGCTGAGGCTGTGGAAACCGCGCGTGATCACGCGTCTCAACGAAGATCGGGACGGCGGTGCCGCCGCACGCGAACGGCTCAAGCGTCTTGAGATCCTGACGCTGGTTGTGATGGCCGCTATCGAGCTGTTCAACCTGCTCGACTGGCTGGGAGGTGAGTCATGAACGCGGAGCTGAACGTCAGCGACTACTTCGAGATGGTCATGCTGATGATCGGATGGGTCGTGAACAACGCTCTCTGGTCGTCCCTGATGCAGACAGGTCTGGCACTGGTGCCTTTCGTTGCCCTGATCGCTTCCGAGTGGTTCAAGGTGCGTCAGGAAGGCGAGGATGAGGGCAACAAGGGCGTGCTGTTGATTGCCCGCATCGAGACCCGGCTCTACGCCATGGTCATCTGCTACGCATTCACCTGCGTGCCCATGATGAGCCTGTCGTTCAACCCGGTCAATGCCGTTGAGCGGACCAATGGTAGCGGGGAGTCGTGCAGTGTCGCCGTTATCGGTCAGGGCCAGTGGGGGAGCAACACCCTCAACGCGATCGACGGCCAGTCTGCCGAGATCCCGCTCTGGTGGGCGCTGGTGCACGCTGTTTCGAAGGGCGTGACCAACGTCGCCGTCTCGAGCATCCCCTGCAGCCCGGACCTGCAGGCCATCACCTCCGAGATCGACGCCCAGTCGATCACCGACCCTGGACTCAAACGGGAGTTGGGCGAGTTCCAGCGGCAGTGCTATGGCGCGGCGCGCAACCGGCTGTTCCAGCAGGGCGGCACGATCGAAGCGCTCGAGGGGCAGGACGTCGATTGGCTCGGCAGTGAGTTCTTCCTGAATACGCCTGGCTACTACGACTCGTTCTATGCCGGCCGGCCGGTGGAGGATTTTCCCTACGATGCCAACCGCGATCAGGCCCGTCCCGGTACCGGTCCCGGACGTCCTGGGTATCCCAGCTGTCGGCAGTGGTGGGAAAACAGCGAGAGAGGCCTTCACGCCCGTCTGCATGACCAGGTCGATCCGGGCATCTGGGACGGCATTCGCTCGATCTTCTCGTCGACCGACGCGGAGGATGAGGTCATTCGTCGATTGATCAGCAACCGCGCGGGATCCGCGAACGGCAACCAGGACATCGCCGTCACCGGCTATGGCAACCTGGATGGGACGAGCGTCGAGGACGGGCTATCCATGGTCGCCGGTAGCGTTGGTGGCGTCATGGGAGCCGTCCTTGGCAAGGCCGGCATGGACATGCTCAAGCGCGCACTGCCGATGGTGCAGTACATCCTGATCATGGCCGTGGTGATCTGCCTCCCGTTCGTGATGACGATTTCTGGCTACTCGTTCAAGGTGGCTGGCACAGCGAGTTTCGGGCTGTTCGCGCTTTGGTTCCTGACCTTCTGGTGGGAGCTGGCACGCTGGATCAACGCGAATCTGATCAACCTACTCTACAGCTCGGAAGCGGCCAAGATGTCGTTCGTCGCGGCCGCACAGAACGGCTACGACAAGCTGGTATTGATCTTCGTCGAGTGGGCGACGTTCCTGATACTACCGGGGATTTGGGTGGCTGTGCTCGGGTGGACCGGAGCACAGGTAGGAACCGCGATTAGCAAAGGAATTGGAGAAGGAACAGCCGGAGCGAAATCTGCTGGAGACAAAGGGAGCAAGATGGCTGAAAGTGCCGCTACCAAAGGAAAATGAACCGCTCAAGACTACGAATCTGATTCCCTGTCGAAAATACTACGGCGATCAGAGAACGTACCGAAGCCGTCAGATGATCGCCCGAAACTGTTCATTTGGGATCGTTTCCCAAAAGCTTCGATGTCGTGATTGGAAGCAGGTCTAGACGTGGCTGCGTGTGCTACCACTTCAGCAAAGGTCGCTGCTCCAGCAACCGCAACTTTCCCCGTAATCTTCGTGAGATCCAACGCGAGCTTCGCGGTGGCTCTACGGCCTTTGGGTGTCGTGACGAGTTCGGAGAGCTTCATGGGGGGTCCTCCCATGGACATTGAACGTTAGGTCCAGATTAGCGCTGTCGCTGTTCCAGTGCAATTTTGGCTGCGGGATGCGTAACTACTCATGCTCACGTATAGTGATATGATGCATTTATGAAGCATAAAAGATGCCGCATGGCATCGAGGAGAGTGTCATGACCGCTGAAGCCCTTCGTGATCCCATCGAGTCGAGCGACTACCGAGCGCCAGAAAGTTTCGAACGATTCTTGCAGGATCTCAAGACGGCGGCGCGGCCGGATGGTCAGCCGATCATCAGTCCTCGCCTGTTCGCCAGCGCTCTCAGCATGGACATCCAGGCGCTGGCAAGCCGAGCGCATGTCCACCGCACGACCATCGCCCGCGCGGCGGGTGCAGAGAAGCTGCAAACCTTTCTGCGCGACGCCATCCGGGTCCTGGCAGCAGCGACCGACATCAACGGCGACTTTCCCGGTGCGCTTTTCTGGTTTCGCAACGAGCCCATCAGTACGTTCGATTATCAGACTGCGGAGGAACTGGTCAGCGATGGGAGGAGTGATGATTTGCTGCGCTACATTCGATCTCTCCAGGCTGGGGTTGTTGGATGATCGAGCTTTTGCATTTCGTCTCGGCGGCCTATCGCGTCCACGACCCCAAATGGGCGTTCATGCCGACAAGCGGCGCGGGAGCGGGGGAACATGGAGGGCGCTTGAACAGAGTAGGGCTGCCAGCTCTCTATCTTGCGCTTGATGAAGCCACCGCCATCGCGGAATACAAGCAACTATCCGCGCTGATGCCGCCGGGCTTGATCGTGAGCTATGAAGTGGAGGTTTTCACTGGGCTTGTGGACTTCCGGGAGGGGTACAGCGGTTCTTGGGATCCGTTGTGGCAGGAACTCTACTGCGACTGGCGACAAATTTGGTTCAACCAGCGCGTCGAACCGCCATCCTGGCTCATTGCAGACATGGTTTTGGAGATCGGCGCCAAGGGCATTCTCTTCCCCTCTTTGGCACGGCCCGAGGGCACGAACCTGGTGCTCTTCACGGAAGCTCTGAACGATCAGGATAATCTTGCTGCCTATGATCCCCACGGCCAGCTTCCGCGTGATTTAAGCTCCTGGGAATAGGTTTCCGAGAAAGGGAAAAGGTTAACGGCGAAAGGGCTGGAAGGGAAGGGTGAGTAAGGGGAAGGGGGTTATCCGGTTGTTTGAATAGGACCACCCCAACCCCAAAGGGCTAAGCGAGGGAAAGGGCCAAAGGGCTGCGCCTATTTCGATAGTCGCGGATATATGTCCAGTCCTTTGCGCCCCTCCCATTCAGCTCAAGGGTGAATATCTTCATGAGGTCAGCTATCGGCCAGAAACGGACATTGACTTGCAGGATGATCCCGCCCGGCTACATTGAGCGAGGTGCAGTTAATGAGGTAACGCCATGAACAGCGACACATTGTCTGTCAGCTATCGCGGCTACATCGAATGCCTGAACCAGCAGGACTGGAACAACCTGGGCCGCTATGTCAGCGAGAACGTTAGCCATAATGGCAAAACCCTAGGACTGAGCGGCTACCGCGCTATGCTGGAAGGCGATTTTGCGGCCATTCCGGATCTTTACTTTAATGTCGCCCTGCTGGTCTCACAGCCCCCGCATATCGCCTGCCGCCTGAAGTTCAATTGCACCCCCGTCGGCATGCTGTTCGGATTACCAGTCAATGGCAAGCCCGTGCATTTCGAAGAGAATGTCTTCTATGAATTCGATGATGACGGAAAGATCAGAACCGTCTGGTCAATCATCAACAAGAGCGCCATTGCTGAGCAGATTTGAGGCTGTTGGGGGGTATTGGTAGAGACTGATTTCCCTTTTCGGCCAGAAGCAGCCACTCGGAAGTGGCTACAAAACTAGGGACGATTCACCTCACCTTATGCGCTGCTTCCAATGTCCTTCCTCTGCGGTAACCCCATGCTCGGTCGGCACGAGTTTCCAAATTTTCGCGTCTATTCCGTCATTTTGAAGCTTGCGCAAGAAATAACGCGCTTGCAAAGCGTCGTGGGTAGCGATGACGACTTGGAATCCATGATCGACGATATAGTCGCGCAGCACGTCAAAAACAGCAGACGCGTGCACCAGGTCGTGGTGTTGGGTCGGGTCGTCGAGCAGAAGCGCTTTCCAAGGTGACCATTGGTGACTCAGGGCCATTGAAAGTAGGAAGGTCAACTGAAGATCCGTCAGCTGGGCCTCACTCGCAACGTCTGGTACCGGCGCCGACTTATTGCCCAGAGGCACTGAGACCTCGGCTCGGTCCTTGTTATAGGCATTGAAAAACTTGAGGCTTGCTTCGTGGAACCTCGACTCTCGAACGACTCGCTTGAGCAGCGCCTGCCAGCGCGGGACGACCTTGCTGACATGCTTTTGGACGTTTCCTATCTCCCGCTTGAGGAAGCTATCCAGCGAACCCATGGCATCTGACAGCTCGGTCAAATGGGATAGCTTTCGCCGAGAGATAATGATTCTGTCATTGAGATGGGCAAAAAAGCTCTCTTCCGAACGATCGAGTCGCTGGGCATCGATAAGCCGTTGTGCCAGTTGCGACTCATTCAGCTTGGCCCAAGCGGATATCTCTATGCCGATAATTTCTAACGCCCCAAGGTGGTTCTCAAGATCAGACAAAGTTGCGGTCAACGCACTAGCCTGGGCCTGGGCAGTCTCAGCGAGCGGGTCTCCTGTCAGTGCAAGCCCTTGCCAGCCAGCCCGAAGTGAGGCGAGCTGAGACTGAGCCTGCCTGATCTCCTCTTCAGTGCTTCGAATAGTGCTGCTGAATTCCAACAGCCGAATTTGTTGAGCGTCCAACTCTGACTGAACAGCATCCACTTTGCCATTGAGATCGCTAATTCGCTGGTCAAGTTGATTTCTTTGTATCGTCAGCTCTTCGAGAGTCCGGGCAAGTGGAGCGCTGGACGTTAGATCAGATAACGTTGTGACTGCTTGATCAAGTCGGGTCAAGGCTTCGCTATGCTGCAGCCGAGCCTGATCGAGCGCATTTACCGCCCCTTCGTAAGCATGCTGAGACTGCTCTAATACCTCGGGGGCTATTAGAGGCTCCAGCGCAGAGCGCCGATCTATAAGGTTCCGCCGGGTCGCTGCGATTCCCTCCAACTGCACCCTGAGCGACTCTTTAGCCAATAGCACGGAATCACTAGCCAGAATCGGATCGATCCGTAACTCTACAATCTGCCGCTCTAAGTTCTGACGATTGCCATCCAATTCAGCGCGCTTTGCCTGGCAATGCTGCACCGCTTCGAGGGCGGAAGCCACTTCGGCCTCACTTGCAATCAACGCCTCTGAAGCAGCTCTCAATTGCTGCTCGGCGGATGTCAGATTAGGGTTTATCGCCTGCAATGCCTTGGCAACACGTTCTTGCAGCGTTGCTACGCCATGAGGCTGCAAACAAAGCGGACAGCTATCGTGGTCTGGCGGTAGATGCGCAGCAATCGAGGCCACCGCTTGGCGAATCGCGTCAGTGGAAGAGCTCAACGCTTGATAGTGCGTTCTGGCAGCGGATTCAGAGGTTTTACAAGCCTCCTGTGCAGCGCGCTTTTCAGCCAAAACCGCGCCCGAATGCTCCAGAACCTCTTCAAGAAGATCCGACTCTCTGCGGTTTTCCCTTAACCGCTCTTCGGTAGCCTCCCATTCGACGACTAATCGCTGGCCTTCGCGCATCCGTTTCTCGGACTGATCAAGCGATTGAAGCTGACTGTCGACCTGAGCATGTTGATTGCGAACCTGCTGATGGCGCTCATGCTGCTCTCGCAGATGCCGGCATTGCTCTTCTGCCAGACCAACGCCGTTAGCTGCCTCAGCCAACGCTTTATTGCGATGATCTATCTGTTGTCGTGCGCTGGCTTCATTAACCAAGCGCTCCAGCTCTTGCCCCACACTGATACGTTCCTGCTGCGCGAGCAGGATATTGGCCTGATGCTCCTGCAGCAGAGCGGCGCTTTCAGACCGGACTTTCGAGTGTGCATCGCGAGTTTTTGTCGCAGAAGCCAGCTGGGCATTCAGCGTCTCAAGCCGAGAACTCTCGGAACCGAAGTTCTCGATCAGACCGTCTGCCTCAGCTAGACCTGTGATCAGCCCCCTCACACGCTCGACTTTGGCATGCAAAATTTCGACGAGAGCGGAATAGGCAAGGGCCAATGTGTCCTGACTCACTGGCTCTGAGAGTAAGGCCGTTGGAATCTGATCGAGGCTCTGCGTCTGTGTCGCGGCTTGAGAGATCGCCCTGACAAGGTGATCCCGTGGACGCAGAGCGCCGACTGCCCCAGCGGCAGCGGCATCACGCTCTTGAATCAGGCGGTTCCATTCATTCAGTTCTTTCTCAAAATCAATCAACACCTCTTCTTCACGAGCTTTCTGGTCAGTCAATGACCGTCGAACCGCAGGAAGCGTCGTGCGGGCACGGGAACCGTCACGGCCAATCGGAAGTCGGGCGAGTTGTGAGCCAGCTTCCTTTTCTTCGGCCTTAACGATCCACTCATTCTCTCGTTGATCAAGCAGATGCGTCAGCCGAAGCAAGAATGGGACGTCGTTCGCAGGAATGCCGGGGAAAAGCGCGGTCAGATCTCCATCCCGACTAACCTCCCCAGCCGCTGTCACATGGGATGTCGCGGTAAGGTCGGTAAAATTCAAACTGACTTTGGCAAATTCCTGATCATCACGAATTACATGCAGAATGTCGTCGCGCAGGCGGGCGATCTTGCCAGTAAGGCCAAATTCGATGGCTTCAAAGACTGTGGTTTTCCCCGTGCCATTAGGCGCGAGCAAGATCGTTGCCCCGGGACTCAGCTCAATGGTGACATCTGGCCCGAACTTGCGCATGTTCGACAGGATGATCGAATCTAACTTGCTCATCGCTGATCCTCGCTGCTGCGCAGCGAATCGCTCAGGACTCGGACGACATCTACGCCGCTTGTATTAGAGAGAAGCTCCGCTTTCCACACACTGATATAAGGGGCAGTCCATGGGAGATCATCGGAAAGCGACTTCAACGCCGATACCAAAGGATCGCTAAGAGTTTCAACGTTCCCCGGTGGATCGAGCGCAGCCAGGAAAGTGCGATCAAGGAAATCCATCACATCTTCAGACTGCCGCGCCACGACCTTTCGGCAGAATCGGTCGTCTGTCTCGATGCGCACGGCTTCGTCATTTGTAACGTCGTTGATCAGGAGAAACATGTACAGATCGGACGTTTCCGGTTCCGGCAAGACGTCACGTACGTCCGCAGCCCATTGGTGGGCCGCTTGTACTGCGCTCGATTGAAGCTCGATCAACAAAACGGTTCGCCAGCCGGCTTTGTCTATCCAGGAGCGTTTTAGCCGCAATATCTCTGAGGTGTGTTCAGCCCCAGGTAAATCCATCGCATCCGTGACGTGTACTTCATACCGACCTTCAGCGCGCTGACTTATCGCCGCAGCCAATTGTTGGAGCGTCATCATGATCAGTATCCTTTTCCACAAGCTTCTATTGCCGCTTCGCGCGCCAGACGCCAGGCATTCCAGTGCTTCTGAAAATGTGCTTGCAGTTTGACCAGCGACCCTGTTCGTAGCTGCTTATAAACTTGGAATCGGGTAACAAGGAGGCGGGGTTGTCGCTCGGCTGCCATGCTATGGCCTACTTCCAGATCCTCTGCCATACCTGTCCCAAGCAGATCTGTCGCAGATGCGTCAACGCCTGACAGGATAACTACAGAGGGAGGGGATTGGCCTAACACCTGCCGCAGACTGTCTTCACCCAAGAGCCGGGGCCCGCCATTGTCGGACGCTTCGCCAGACCAATAGCGTAGGGCGATGCTAAGCACATCACCAATCGACGGGATCGAACGCCAATGAGCATCGGCGCCACCGAGGCCCACGCACGCCAATAACAGCATAACGATCGCGGTCTCCATCAGCTCCACAGTGCGGGGCCCAATGCGCAAAGCGTGCTTGGCATTTATGCCTTCGGTCTGGGGGTACATCATCTGCTCAAAAAGAAGCAGGCGGGCATCTGGATTTGCATCTAAATCGCCTCGCCAGATCTGCCACTTTTCTGCCATGGTAGCTGACAGATCATAGTCGGCGATCTCGTTCAGCTTTTTTCCGATGCAATACTGGAGCTGTTGCCATACGAGGTCATTCATCGCGCTGTGAAGCGCATCCGACTCGTCTTTGGTGCCGACGGGCGATAACAGCTCGCGCCCCATTGCACAGGAAAGTGCCCCGGGATTATCAAACCATGGGAGGTCGTCGAGATCATTTTCCTTGACCCCGAGCGTACTACCCAATTCATTGTGTGCACCTTGGCGCCACGCAGGTTCACCAAGAAGGAAGGAATCACTGCCCGTTTTCAGATGCAACGCCAGCCGAAGGATGGCTGAGGGCAGGGAGGTAGTTTTGGCAACGGGGCGAACGTAGTCAGCATGGAGTCGAAGCTTCCTGTTCGGAATGGTATCCGCCCAGTGATGGCTAACAATTTGCGATGCAGGATTGCAAAGAGGTACGGCCGGCGTACTGCCCAGATCGTGAGTGCCAGCGACTGTCCAACCTTGGCCTGGTATAGGACTAACCAAATATTGCGTCCAAGTTTGAACATCTGGTCGGAGCAGCTTTTGAAGGTGCTTCACCGCAGTATAGCAACTCACAGCATTAGTGTCGGTCGTACTGTCCGAGATATAATCGAGCAACACACTTAAAGTAGTGGCTGGATCCTTGAAATGCCTTCCGAGCGAATCAAGCGCTCTCGTTTCCAGTGTACTTTCATCGCCGATGCAGTGGATCTCAAGCACCCGCATCTTTTCCACAACATGATCCCAGTCTGTGAACCCACACCATGTCGTTAGCCATGTGTAGACATTCTGAGTGGGCTTATGGTCGCGTTGGGAGAGCGCAGCGACATCAACGCCATCCTTGCAACAAAGATTCCAGACATCGCGCAGATGGTTGATTGTGATAATTTCTTTAGCCTTACCCTTGATCGCAACCTCAGGTCCGGGCAGGGTCAGAGAAAAGGTGCGCTTTGAGGGTTTCACGCCGGGGGCAGAGGGCTGCCAAGTCGCCAGACTCTTTAACACCTTTTCCAACTCGGAATCGAACTTATCGTTAGAAGGAGGCTTGCGTTGTTCCTCAGAGGAAGTTCCAGTCGCGACTTCAGTGTCTTTCAAGGTGTTGCGGGGCTTGTAAGATGCTAGATAGTTGGCTTTATCTATATGCTTGTCACTGAAGCAGCTGGTTTGCCGTTTGATCTGCAGGTGTTCCCAGTGCTCGTCGTTATGGTGAATGACCACATCGTCCCACTCGGCGATACCGCCCTGCTCTGCGCCAATGCGTAACGGGGCAATGCGCCCGTCCAGGAACTTATCAAGCATGTCCGACAAACGTTGAGCAATAACCAGCTTTTCGTAGCGACCTTTCGACTCAAGCTGGAACCTTCTAAACATCTCGCTTCCCTTCAATTTAAACTAGTTACGTAAGGCATCTCCGGCAACTCACCACCTGCTCGGTGCTCACGCCCACGTAGGATACAGGGTCAGGCTTTTATCTGTGATGGATTGTCCGCTTTGGGTCGTAAGCGGCCTTAGCTGATACAAAATGACAGACCAACCGCGTTGTCATCTGGTGAAGCACCTTATTCAGTATTCGTGTCGGCATGTTACGAATGTAAAACAATGCTTACCGAAGTGCCACACACCTAGACCAATGCTTTAGCAGAAAGCCAGACGGGCGGAAAGCAGCAGGGCGGAGTGGGTTCGAGTCTTGGCCTTGCGATTCGTGGTCCTGTCCGGCTATTCTCAAGTTGCACCACGTCCGCTGCTAACGGCAATAGCAGCGCCCTTTGCCTCCGGGCAATTCCCGAAGCCGTAACGCATCCCGAGAGACGGCGCTCTCCTGAGCTGGATGCCACTTCCGAATTCACGGCCTCGCGCCGAACCACCCATCCGGGGGAATACTCTTCCCCGGTGGGAGTGGTGTGTCTCCTGGATCCTATCCACTGGAGCTGCACCATGAATCCTTTCCCAGGCTCTCGAGCCCTGCTGTTCTCTGTACTGATTCCGATCATGCTGCCACAGGTGATGCCTGAGCCACTCCGGTGGATCTGGTTGACGCTTGTCGCCCTGGTGGTGCTCAAGCGTCTGGGCATCATCAGCATCGGCTTTGGTGGCAACGCCTCCAGCGACGACGATGAAACGCTGTCTTCTTCGAAGCCGGCCTCATCACGTCGCGATGGCGCTACTCACCGAGGGGTGATTGTTGCCCATGGCAGCGCACCCTATCAGTTCAACGAGGCCAATCGCCTCAGCTACTACATCACGTTGCAGTCAGAGCGTGGTGACGACAAGACCGTGTGGGGAATCGATCTCAAACGCGTTGCGTGTGAGACCCCGCTGGCCATTGGCGACACCGTGGCGCTCGAGTTTCTCGGACGCGAGGCTATCGTGGTCAAGGAGCCAGTCCGCAATGACCAGGGCAAGGTCGTGGATCACCGCAAGGTAAACACGCACCGCCATACTTGGAAGGCACACGTTCTGCCGGCATAAACCAAGCGGTATCCATCCCATGGGGAAGTTTCCTTCCCCATGGGGCGAGGTGCTTCCCCTTTTTTCGTTCCCAAGGAGAAGCACCCATGAACCGCAACACTCACAATGCCAACGTCCGTATTGATCTCACTCTCAAGGCGCAACGCCTCGGGCTTTGTCCCGATCGTCGCGACGTGATGGTGCAGATGGAGCAGCCCCTCATCAACGAGGTGGTGGCGCTCTTCGAAACGGCTGGCACATCGCACTCAGCTCTCGACAACCTGCACTGGACCGAACGCCTCGATGCGTTCCTGGCGCAGGCTCGCGATGAGTTGTCGAAAGCACCTGCAGGTAGTCGATCGCTCGACTTCGACATAGCGGCACCGCATCGCACCGGAGCGTTACTGCTTCCGCTGTATGTCGGTGTCCATGTCGAGCTGGAGCATCACTTCGGCAAGCAGACGATGGTGTTCTCGCTGCCAGGACGTGAACGTCTGGCTGCCTGAATACATCGCAGTTCTACACCATTGAGCCCGGTGCGCCGGGCTTTTTTCATATTCCACCCCGACCGGGACAGTCTCCCGGTGGGGGAGTCTCGGTCGTCATCATGAGGTTTTGACGATGGCCGACATCTACCAAGCGATCACTGACAGGATCTTGGAAAGTCTCGAACAAGGGCATCTTCCTGGCATTGGGAAGCCCTGGGATCCGTCCAGCCGAACGCCGCTCATCCCCCGTAATGCCGTCTCCGGTCGCCAGTACAGCGGCATCAATGTGCCACTGCTCTGGGACATGGCCGACAAGTGCGGGTTTTCACAGGACCGCTGGCTCACCTTTCGCCAGGCGAAAGAGGCTGGGGGCACGGTACGCAAGGGCGAACGCAGTACCCTCGCGTGCTTTTACAAACCCATGAAGCGGGAGATCGTCGATGATGCTGGCGAACCCGTGTTGGACGAGGAGGGTAATCCCAAGGAGCGTAGTTTCGCGATCCTTCGGGGCTTCAATCTCTTCAACGTGGACCAGTGTGATGGGCTTCCCGATGAGGTTACGAATCCGCCGGCGACGTCGGTCGAGGGATTCGACAGCGTGAATGCGCTGGATGACTTCATCGACGGCTGTGGCATCAAGGTCGTCCATTCTTTGGATCGGGACACTGCCGGGTATTTTCCGAAGCAGGATCGTGTACTGCTGCCGGCCAGGGAGCGGTTCCACAACGCGGACAGCTACTACAGCGTCGCACTGCATGAACTCACGCACGCGACCGGGCATGAATCTCGCCTGGCTCGCCCCGGGATTACCGACCACGATGGCTTTGGGACTCCCCAATACGCCTTCGAGGAGCTGATTGCGCAGCTGGGAAGTGCCTTTCTGTGTAGTCACTTCGGTATCCGAAACGAGGCTTTCGACGCCGCCTACATCGCCTGCTGGATTCAGGCGTTGCGGGAGGATAAGAGAGCGATCTTTCGGGCGACCGGGGCAGCGCGTCTGGCAGCGGAGTTCCTGAAGCAAGCGCACCAGGAAAACCGTGCGCCGGTATCGACAGATCAACCGCAAGAGGAGAGCGCCAAGGCTACGCCGAAGCGACGACCCCAAGCGGACGATCAAGATATCGAGCTATTCGGGCATCAATGGCCACTGGGCGATAGCGTCAAGCTGGACCCCACGGTCGACCGAGGCACATTCCGTGCCCAGGTCACTCGCCTGAAGCAGATGGGCTATCAATTCGATGCTACGTCACAGACCTGGACCTATTCGGCTGCGGCAGCGGCCTGAATTCACTCAACCCCTGGGGGCGATCACTGTCCTCGGGGCAGCTCGCCCCCATATTGTTTGATGGAGGCAGCATGTCGACTTCAACCCCGCTCTGGCGTCTCGAGGAGGCGCCAGAGCTTTTTCTGGACAGCTACGTCGCCGATGGCGACCGCGCGGTCTTCCTGTCCCTGTGGGGGCGGGATACCGCCATTCACGAACTGATGGCCAAGCTGACCCTACCCATCGCCGAAGGCGGCTGGAATGGGCTTACGCTGCAGCGAGACGGTGAGACGTTCGCCTTACAACTGGATCGTGATCGCCTGGCGAAGCGCACGACGCGGACCTATCGGCAGACGCGGTTCGGCAGCCTGCTGAATCTCTGGCTGTTCGATCAGCGCTGTCAGGATCCCGATCGGGCCAACCGTCAGTGCTACGCCATCTTCAACGAACGAGATGCACGGCAGGACAAGAGCGCGATGCTCTGGTCACGACTGCAGGATCTCGCCGCGTTTCCACTGCTCGATCAGTGGCGGCCTTCGGTCGTACAGCTACTTCTCGAGCACGGGGCGATACGCATGCTCGATCACACGTCCGAGCGTCTGTCCGGCGTCTGGATCGATCTCTCTCTGGCCAGCGTTCAGGACGCGATCGGTCAGCGCCTTCACTCCGGCGAACTCGCCACGCAATGAATCCAGGAGGCCACCATGGCTTTGATGTTTCCACGCCTGGCGCGCAACTTCGCCAAGAACGGCTACTACCCGACCGACGAGGACACGATCGAACGTGCTCTTCAGGCATTGGGTACCTCGCACGACCAGCGGGTTCGCATTCTGGATCCGTGTGCCGGCGAAGGCCACGCGATTCTGGAAAGCGCCCACCGGCTGGGTCGAGAACGAACCGACGCCTACGGCATCGAGTACGATCTCGAGCGAGCGCGCCACATGCAGAGCCTGGTCGATGTCGGTATCCAGTCGGACCTGATGGATACCGTTATCTCGCCGCGCTCGTTCGGCCTGCTGTTCTTCAACCCACCCTACGGCGATCTCGTCAGCGAGACCGGCGGTAGCAAGGGGTATGCCGGCAAGGGACGTCAGCGGCTGGAAAAGCTGTTCTACCAGCGCTGCGTCCACCTGCTGCAGTACGGCGGGATCATGGTGATGATCGTGCCTCACTACGTCTTCGACGATGAGCTGTCGAGCTGGGTCAGCCAACACTTCGATCGCGTCACCGTGTTCGAGGCCGCGGTCGATACCTTCAAGCAGGTCGTCGTCTTTGGCGTTCGCACGAAGCGCAATGCATTACTGGCCAACGACAGGGCCAAAACGATCAGAAAGATGTTGCAGCAAATCGGGCTGGGAGAGTTCCAGCCCGAGCCGCTGCCTTCGATCTGGTGTGATGAACCCTATGGTGTGCCGCCGGCGATCGGCAGCACACCACACTGCTATCGCGTGTCGTTAGAACCCGAGCAGTTGGAGCAAGAGATCGATCAGCTGGGCGGTCTATG
This sequence comes from Salinicola sp. V024, assembly GCF_052645315.1. Taxonomy (NCBI): domain Bacteria; kingdom Pseudomonadati; phylum Pseudomonadota; class Gammaproteobacteria; order Oceanospirillales; family Halomonadaceae; genus Salinicola; species Salinicola sp. V024. The sequence goes on along the minus strand of NZ_JBQXYB010000020.1, from coordinate 2,887 downwards.
GCCTGACTTCAACCTCGCGTTCTGGACTGGTGGGGTCACGCAGCGACGTCCGCTGCGCCGGCTTTCGAGCTGGCACCTCGCGCTGTCTCTGGCAGCAGGAGGTATATCGGGCATCGTGACCTCGCGATCGGGGCGTCAGCTGGTCGTGAAGGGCGACACCTTCAAGGGGAAAACGTCGAAGGTCGAATTCAGTGAAGACGCCGATGGCAACATCAGCGAGCGTCGCATTCTGACCGATCGTTTCGTGCCGGCCATTATGGCCTGGGACGTCACGCCGGATTCTCCCGATAAGGGGCGACTATTCACGATCACGTCGACGCCAGCGCAGAACACGCCGGTACAGTCTGAACCTGCCGACTCGGACCCCGAGACGGCATAAACCACATGCTCGCTCCTTGAGCGAGACAACCCCCTACGGGCAGACACACGGCCCGTAGGGGGCGTGTTATGCCCATTTTTTCCGACAAGAGTCGCAAGGAGATGGACATGAACATGCCATGCACGACAACAGATAACGTCATCCCGCTCATCGATTTCGTCGATGAGTTCGGCGACGGGCTTCTGGACACGCTCAACCACACCCATCCCCCGGTCTACGACGGTCGAGGCAACCCGGCTCGCCAGGCGGTGATGAATGCTCTGGCGCGCAAGCCGTTCCCGGCGCAGGCGGATGTCGTTCACGCGATCTGCGCGCTGCTGCTGGACCAGAACGAGCGCGCTGGCGTGATCAACGCCGAAATGGGGACCGGCAAGACGATAATGGCGATCGCCGTCGCCGCCGTGATGGCGACCGAGGGCTACCGCCGATCGTTGATCGTGTCTCCGCCGCACTTGGTCTACAAGTGGCGGCGCGAGATCCTCGAGACGCTGCCCGAGGCTCGAGTATGGGTACTCAACGGACCGGACACGCTGGCAAAACTGCTCAAGCTGCGCGAGCAGCTGGGGCAACCAGACGATGGCCGGCCGGAGTTCTTTGTGCTGGGTCGCGTGCGGATGCGAATGGGGTTTCACTGGATACCGGTGGCTACCCCAAAGCGCACGCTTTTCGGCCGCTTCGCCGCGTGTCCGGACTGTGGCCACATGGTCCTCGACAACGATAACGAGCCGATCCGGTTCGAGTTGTTCCAGCAGACCGAGCGTCAGCAGGCGTGCGCCGGATGCGGTGGCCAGCTCTGGACACTCATACGACAACGGCAGCCCGAAGGGGATGTCCGTCGTCGTTCGGTGTTCAAGGCGCTGCAGCGGATTCCGACAATCGGCAAGGTGACGTCGGAGAAGCTGATCAACCAGTTCGGCGAGGGGTTTCTCTCGTCGATGCTGGCCGACAACGTTCACGAGTTCATCAACCTGATGGACGAGAACGGCGACCTGGTGTTCAACGATCGACAGGCCAAGAGGATGGAGCGGGCGATGGCCAACATCGAGTTCGGCCTCGGCGAGGGTGGTTTCCAGCCGAGCGAGTTCGTGAAGCGCTATCTGCCCGATCAGTTCTTCGACCTGCTGATCGTCGACGAGGGGCATGAGTACAAGAACGCGGGGTCGGCCCAGGGCCAAGCCATGGGCGTACTGGCAGCGAAAGCCCGCAAGACGCTTTTGCTGACCGGCACGCTGATGGGCGGCTACGCCGACGACCTGTTCTACCTGCTCTTCCGGATCCTGACGCCGGTGATGATCGAGGACGGCTACCGTCCCCAGCGCAACTCCCTGGGGGCGGCGTCCATGGCCTTCATGCGCGAGCACGGTGTCCTCAAGGACATCTACTCGGAACGCGAAGGCGCTGGACACAAGACGGCGAAGGGCCGAAAAACCTCGGTGCGCACCGTCAAGGCACCCGGTTTCGGTCCCAAGGGCATACTGCGTTACGTGTTGCCCTTCACGGTCTTTCTCAAGCTCAAGGACATCGGTGGCGATGTACTGCCGCCGTATGACGAGGAGTTCGTGGAAGTACCGATGTCGTCTGATCAGGCCAGTGCCTACGAGAAGCTCTCCAGAGAGCTCTCGCGGGCGTTGAAGGAAGCGCTGGCACGCAAGGACACCACACTGCTGGGCGTGGTGCTCAACGTGCTGCTAGCGTGGCCTGACTGCTGTTTTCGTCCCGAGACGGTCAAGCATCCGCGCTCGCGGGAGCTGATCAACTTCACGAAGTCGATCTTCGACGAGACGTCGACGATGCCGAAGGAAGACGAGCTGGTCGAGCTATGCCGGTCGGAGAAAGCCGAGAGCCGCAAGGTTCTGGTCTATTCCACCTACACCGGCAAGCGCGATACGACAAGTCGCCTGAAGCGCGTGCTCGAGCAGGCGGGGCTGAAGGTGGCCGTGCTGCGCTCGAGCGTCGACACCAGTCGGCGGGAAGACTGGATCGCGGATCAGGTCGAGAAGGGGATCGATGTGCTGATCACCAACCCCGAGCTGGTGAAAACTGGTCTGGATCTTCTCGACTTCCCGACGATCGCGTTCATGCAGACCGGTTGGAATGTCTACACGCTCCAGCAGGCTGCACGGCGTTCCTGGCGTATCGGTCAGCAACGGGCGGTGCGTGTGGTGTTCTTCGGCTACGCCGAGACCTCACAGATCGCCTGTCTGCGGCTGATGGCCAGCAAGATCGCTGTGGCGCAAAGCACGTCCGGTGACATCCCCGAATCCGGGCTCGATGCACTCAACAGCGATGGCGAGTCGGTCGAGATGGAACTGGCCCGTCAGCTGGTCGCTTGACATTACCTCAGAACCTAACTCCTCTTCGGAGGAGTTAGGTTTTTTATCGGGTATCCGGATTATCTGGTTGAAGGTGCCTGCCAGCCCCTCCAAGTGCTTAGTCCCGCCAGAAGGTTGATAGATCGACGCCGAAGTTCTTCTCGGGCTCAGGCAGATCCATGCTGTAGGTCATGGT
>NZ_JBQXYB010000019.1:0-43643 GCF_052645315.1 Salinicola sp. V024 | reverse complement strand
ATATACCGGGTCGGCGTGTTTCGACCAGCAGGGCGACGCCGTGGATGACGAATCGAAAGACGTATGCGGCAAACGCCTTTCCGACTGTCGCGTCCGCTTCGGTGCCAACAACCCGTTGCCGACCCGGGCGATGCCCGGGCTGGCCCGCTACAAACAGTGAGGTATCACCATGTCTCTCAAGAAAACCTGCCCGCATTGTGGTGCCGTGATCGGTGCGTTCGGTTCTGCGTTCCAGCGTCACCAGTTCGTCGAACATGCCGCGATCTACGATCCGTCGAGCGACACGGTGCTGGGTTGTAGCGGGCCCATCGACCGCGCCGTGGTCGGTGCCTCGATGATCGAAACATTGCAGATCAAAGCTGACCAGAAGATCGGTCAAGCCCGCAGTCAGGGGTGAGCTTATGTTCCCCGAACACATCGACCAGCTGCGCCGCGAGGCCATCGAGGCGCACCCCCATGAGGCGGTCTGGATCATCTACGCCGACGGCGAGTGCCGGCAGTACGCCAACGTGGCCAGCGACCCGGCGACGACCTTCCGCCTCGACAAACGCACGCTGGCGCGGGCGACGGCGCGGGGCATCGCCGCGATCGTGCATAGCCACCCGGACGGCCCGGACTGCCCCAGTGAAGCGGACATGCACGGCCAGCGTGATACCGGCTTGCCGTGGGGCATCGTCAGCACCAACGGGCAGGATGCAACGACGCCGTTCTACTGGGGTGGCGATACGCCCCGCGCGGATCTCGAGGATCGCCCGTTTCGCCATGGCGTGACGGATTGCTACAGCCTGATCCGCGATTGGTACGCCGCAGAGCTGACCGTCGAGCTGCCGGATTTCCCGCGGGATTGGGAATGGTGGTTCAGCGGCGGCGACCTCTACCGGCTCGGGCTCGAGCAGGCGGGGTTCCAGCGTGTCGAGCAGTCCGATGCCCAGCGCGGCGATATGTTCTTTTGCCAGATCCGAGCGAAGGTGCCGAACCACGCCGGCGTCTATCTCGGCGACGGCCTGGCGATGCACCACCTGACCGCGTCCAAGCCGTTCGATCCGACGCGGCTACCCAAGACCGAGCCCATCCACCGGTGGCGTGACTTTGTCACGGCATTCTACCGACACCGCAGCCAGATGGAGTAACGATGCGCGAGATCCACTTGCATGGCTCCCTGGGGGATCGCTTCGGCGGTCCCTTTTCGTTGGAGGTCCGCGACCCGGCCGAGGCAGTGCGAGCGCTTTCCTGTCAGATCGACGGCTTCAAGGACGCGCTCCTCGAGGGCCAATGGCAGGTGATTCGCGGCAGTCTCGACGGCGGCGCCGAGGATGACGCCGACACGTTGGAGCTGGCGCTGGGCGCCAAGCGTGAGCTTCATATCCTGCCCTCGATTGGCGGGGCCAAATCAGGCGCCGGCAAGGCGATCCTCGGCGTGGCGATGGTCGGTGCGGCATTCGCCACCGGCGGGCTGTCGTTGGCCGGTACGGCGGCGCTGGGGATCTCTTCCAGCACGCTGGCCATCGCTGGTGGGGCGCTGGCGCTCACCGGTGTCTCGACGATGCTGGCCTCTACCGCCCAGACGGGCAGCTACGAAAACAGCGCCAACGTCGACGAGCGGCCGTCGTTTCTGTTCGACGGCCCGGTCAACAACAGCGCTCAAGGGCTAGCCGTGCCCGTGATCTATGGCGAGATCAATACCGGCTCCATCGTCGCGAGTGCCGGCATGAGCGTCGAACAGTTACCCGCAGACGAGTAGACCATGGGCGCATACAACGATATTACCGGCCGCAAAGGTGGCAAGGGCGGCGGCGGTAGCGGCCGCGTCGCGCAGGAAGACCCCAATACGCTGCGCTCCAACTCCGTCGCACGCATCATCGACCTGCTGGGCGAAGGGCCGATAGAGGGGCTGGTCGACGGCGCCAAGTCGATCTTCTTCGACGAAACGCCTCTGCAGGCCGACGACGGTTCGTGGAACGTCAGCGGGGTCAACTACACCACCCGCGCCGGCCTGCCGGATCAGGACCACATCGCCGGGTTTCCGTCGGTCGAAAACGAGACCGAAGTCTCTGCCCCGGTGACTCACGCCACACCGTTGATCCGCACGATCAATGACGCCGATGTCGACGCGGTTCGCGTCACGCTGCAGATCCCGGCGCTGACCGAGCAGGACAAGGAAACGGGCGACCTGCACGGTTCCCGCGTCCAGATCGCCATCGACGTGCGCCCGAGCGGCGGAAGCTGGAGCCAGCGCAAGACCGACACGATCAAGGGCAAGACGACCAGCCCCTACCAGCGCGGCTATCGAATCGAACTCGAGGGCGCCGCGCCGTGGGATATCCGCGTGCGTCGCCTGTCGGCCGACAACGACGACGACTCGGCGATCCGTAACGAGACGTACTGGTCGAGCTTCACCGAGATCATCGACGGCAAATTCATTTATCCGGATTCCGCCCTGGTCGCGCTCGAGGTCGACGCGCAGCAGTTCGGCAACTCGATCCCATCGCGGGCGTACCACGTTCGCGGCCGGCTGGTCAGCGTGCCGGACAACTACGATCCGGAAACCCGCGCCTATACCGGGATCTGGTCCGGCGCCTTCAAGCAGGCGTGGACCGATAACCCGGCGTGGATTTACTACGACCTGGCCACCAACGTGCGCTTTGGCGCCGGGCTGACCAACGTCGACAAGTGGGCGCTGTACGAGATCGGCCGCTATTGCGACGCGTTGGTGCCCAACGGCTACGGCGACGACGAGCCCCGATTCACGATCAATACCGTGATCAGCTCACGCGAGGAAGCCTACAAGGTGCTGACCACCTTGGCGTCGGCGTTTCGCGGGATGATGTATTGGGGAACCGGCACGGTCACCGTGGTTCAGGACGCCCCCCAGGCGGGCTCCGGCGGTCGTATCTTTGGCCCTGCCGATACCGTCGATGGGCAGTTCAAGTATTCCGGTTCGTCGCTCAAGAGCCGCCACACCGTAGCGCTGGTGACCTGGAACGATCCGAGCGACAACTATCGCCAGTCGATCGAGGTCGTCGAAGACCCGGCGGGCATCAAACAGTACGGCTGGCGGCAGACCGACGTGACGGCGTTCGGCTGCACCTCTCGCGGGCAAGCGCGCCGCGTTGGCCTGTGGCTGCTCTACACAGAGCGGGAAGAGACCGAAACGGTCGAGTTCACCGTGGGTCTGGATCATGCCGATATCCGCCCCGGCGAGATCGTCAAGATCAACGACCCGCATAAAGCGGGCGCTCGGCTGGCGGGTCGCTTGCGCGTCGCCGGTACCGATAGCCTGACGCTCGACAAGCGGCCGGACGTGGCCAGTGGCACCGGGTGGCAGGTTGCCGTCCAGATGCCGAATGGCAGCGTCGAGACGCGAGACGTCGCTGGCTTCAGCGGCGATCAGATCGACCTGGCCACGCCACTCTCGACGACACCCACTGCACATGCGATGTGGATGCTGTCGAGCGCCGACATTCAGCCGCGCCGGTTCCGCGTGCTGGGCGTTGCCGAGGATACCGATACGCTCGAGTACACGGTAACGGGGCTCGAGCATAACCCGAACAAATTCGCGCTGATCGAGCAGGGGCTGGTGCTGCCGGAAGCGCCGACATCGCTGATCCCCACCGGGCGACTGACGCCGCCGCTGGATATCTCGGTCGAGAGCTTCACGTATCTGAGTGGGGGCGCTTCTCATCAAGGGCTGCTGATCTCCTGGGTCAAGAGCAGCGACCCGCGTACCCAGTATTACATCGTCAACATTCTGCCCCCGGGCGAACAGGCTTGGCAGGACGTGGGCGCGACCGACCAGACATCGATCGAGTATCGCAACGCGCCGAGCGGTGAGTACCAAGTGCGCGTGCGCGGGGTCGATGGTGCCGGGCGTTTGTCGGCCTGGTCCGTGCGCGTGACCACGATCAGCTCGTTGTTGCAGCCGTTGCCACCGGAGACGGTCGACGTCGAGACGGCCAACTACTCGGTAACGCTGATTCCGCGTAGCGATCGCCAAGGGCAGCTTTACGAATACCGGCGCGCTATGACGCCGCTCGAGGGCGATGGCGAGATTGAGACCAACGCCGTCGACCTTGGCCAGGCCACTCAGTTGGCGGACACCAACCTCAAGTCTGGCACCCAGTATTACTACTGGGTGCGCGGTGTGAACGCCTACGGCGTGTCGAGCTGGTATCCGGTGCAGGCCAAGACGCGGGAGGATTTCGCGCAGGAATGGGGATACGTCGACGAACAGCTCCGCCGCCCGGGCGGCCTGGTCGATCAGCTCGAAAACGGCATCAATGACAACGCCGAGCAGCTCGCGGTAGCGCGGCAGCAGTTCGATGATCGCGTCGATGACGCCAACTCACGCATCGACGAGGCGGACGCGCGGGCCGATGAGCTGTCAGCCCGTGCCGATGATGCTCTGGCAAACGCACAGTCCGCGCTTGATAACGCCACGGCGGCGCTCGATCAGGGGGCGCTCAACGGGCAGGACATCGAGAGCGTGCGCAGCAACCTCGATGCCGCGCAGTCGACCATCGACGCCCTGCGGCTGGACGTGAACGCGATCCAGACCGACGGCGCGACCATCGACTACGTCGAGCGGATCACGCAGCAGCTCGAGCAGATGTCCGCGCTGCGCTACACCGCGCTGCGGGCGATCTCGTCGGGCAACGCGGCGACGATCGATGTCGTGCAGAACGTCATGGCCACTGACAACGCGGCGATGACGCAGCGGATCGAGCAGCAGTCGAGCCGCATCGATGACGCCGAGGGGCGTATCACTGATGTCGACACGACATACGCCGATCAGTACGGCGCGCTGTCGAGTCGGATCGGCGAGCTGTCCGCGAAGATCGACTCGGCGCCGACGTTCGGCTCGGGCTTCGAGCCTGGCGCTGATCTCGAGCAGTGGAACGTGCCGAGCAGCAACACGCTCGCCGCGCAGACGACCGACGTCTATGCCGGCGTGCAGTCCGCGCTCGTGACGTCATCGCGCACCGCGCCGTCGGCGACGCAGGTGCCGAACGCGCAGATTCCAAGCGGGGCGACAGCGGCGTTCGCGGGTTATGAGGTCGTCGTGCGCATTGCCGCCCGCCGACCAGCCAGCGGCGCGTCGTCTGAGTTCGCCGTGCGCTACACCGGTGGTAGCCAGAACAGCGGCTGGCAGCGGTTCACGCCGACCGAGGTCTGGGCGCTCTACGAGTTTCGCTATGACGTTGCTGAGGGCGCCAGGTCGAACGACCGCATCGCGGTGTGGGCAGATACGTCCGGCGCCGGCGGCGGCGTGCTGATCGATGCGGTGAGCGTGCGCCGGGCCGACGCTGCGATCACCGAGATCACCGCGCTGATCGAACGTGAGCAGCAGGTGCGCGCCCAGGAGGACGAGGCCAACGCCAGCGACACGCGGACGCTGAAATCCTCATTCGAGGGCGCGCAGTCTCGCAACGAGCAACGATTCGAGACGCTGACGCGGGACGGCGAGGCGCTGGCCCAGCGTACGGGTGATCTTGAGTCGACGGTCGGCGATCACGCATCGCAGATCCAGACGCTTGAGCGGACGTCAGCCGGCCGCGACAACGCCGAGACGATCCGCTATCTCGCGCAGAGTGCGAAAACCGCGCTGGCCGCGACGTCGATCGAGGTGCTCGACATTCAGCGCATCAACGACCGCGAGGCACTGGCGCAGCGCATCGTGACCGTGAACGCCGAACTCGCGGGCAATATCGCGGGCTTGCGTGATCAGTACACCGCGCTGTCTACGCGCACGACAGCGATCGCCCAGCGTGTCGAGACGACCGAGTCGCAGATCGGTGAAAACGCGGCGGACATCACCGAGACGCGGACGACTATCGCGGACGGTGAGCGATTCCAGGCGATTGTCGCGCTGGCGCAGCGGGCGAAAACCGCGCTGGGTGCGGTGTCGATCGAGGTCGAGCAGCAAGTGCGCCAGACCGAGGACGAGTCGCTGGCGCAGATCACGACGAAACTGCGGGCAGATCTCAACAGCGCCTCGTCGTCGATCGATCAGCGGCTAACCGCGCTGGTCACCGGCCAGCAATCGCTCGCGCAGACCGTCACCGATATTCAGACGGACTACGGCGACGCGATCTCGTCGATTCAGAACTCGCTGACATCGCTGAGCGACGAGACTGGGTCCATCGCCCAGGATCTGCGTCAGATCGATACCCGGTTCGGTGATTCAACGGCCGCGCTCGAGTCCGACGTCCGGGCATTGAGCGATGCCGATCAGTCGCTGGGCGAGCGTATCGATAGCACGCGGACGGAATTCCGTGATCGCTCGTCGTCGATCGAGTCGACCGTGTCGTCACTGTCGGACGATCAGCAGTCGATCGCCCAGCGGCAGGAACGATTCGAGGCCGAAGCCGGCGATCAGTTCGCCGCGGTCGAGGACAGCGTCAGCGCCCTCACAGGTCCGGCTGGGATCATTGCCAGCTCGATTCGGACGGTCAACGTCAACGGCAAGAAAGCGATGATCGGCATGACCGTCAACGGTGAAGTTGCCGAAATCGTGATGGCCGGTGACCGCATCGCGTACTACACCGGCAGCGGCGAGTTACGCCTCACTGCGCTGTTCGAAGACGGGCGAGCGGTGATTCGCAATGCCCGGATTCGTGATCTGACAGCTGACAACATAGACGTCAAGAGCCTTTCTGCAGCACTGGTTGACGCGGGAGAGATACGCGTCGGTTTCGATCAAGTCGACGGCTTGGGTAGCGTTGCAAAACAAAACTCGATTGAACTCGATGACCTCAACGGCGGCACACTCGAAAAAGGAAGGCTGAGCGACAGCGTCACACTCGACGGAGGCGACAAGGGCACCGTCGGCGAGCTGAGAGAGCGAGCGTTTGCGGGTCTGAAGGCCGGCGAAATTGTCGATATCTGGAAAATGGTCCAGGGCGGTAAGACCGTAATCAATCCAGAATATTTCGCTACCGATATCGCATTCATCAATCGCGGCATGGTGAAAAACGCGGTGATCGGCACGCTGCAGCTCGAAAACGAGGCTGTGTTCATCCCCCGCAAAACCTACGACCGCAGCGCCATCCGCCTCGGCAGCGACTGGCAGAACGTCCTGCAGCTCGATATCGATGACCTGGACTACGACACGGATTTCAGCATTACCGTTTCGTATCGCGTCGATACCAGCGGGTTCAGCGGCGCTTACCAAATGAACTGTTTCGTCGGCGGGGACAACCTGGCGCGCATCACGAACGGGCGTAGCTGGGAGTCCGGTCAGCGGTTCGAGTCGTTCAGCGTGGGCCGGCGCACGTTCGGCGGCGAGCGCCTGACGGTCGCGATGAAACGCGACAGCAACGTCAGCGGCGTCATCGAGATCAGCTATCGCGGCATCATCATCAACGGCGTGAAGTACACCTAAACCAACATCAACCCTATCGCCGCCCATCGAGGCGGCTTTTTCATTCCTGGAGATAATGAAATGGCAGATACGCCGACAAACACGAATCAGCTCAACGCGTTCATCGACGCGCTAATTGCACGAATGACGGATGTCGAGAAAGCCCAGCTGGGGATGATCGATGCTGGCAACTCCGGCGAGCTGGGATCGCTGGCGCTGTTCAACCGGTTGTCGGATGCGCCGATCGGCGATGCAGCGGCTGTGCGTGCAGCAATTAAAGCTTTGACTGCGGGAGACTTTGGTCTCGGGTCTACCAATGCCCCAAGCGTTAATGACCCAGATCAAATCACTAATACTGGTTTCTTTACGGGTTCTGGAAGCAGTGCCACCGAGCTCCCCGCAGACTTCAGATTTTCCACCATTCTAGCTTGTCTCAGAGGTGAGAATGTGAATCTAATTTATATTGCCCCAAAGGGATCTGGCAGTAGTGAGCCAGTTGCTGGGATACAAGCATATTATGATGGTTCTTTTGGCCCATGTAGAAATCTTCTAACAAACGGCAATACAACGACGGACTCAAACGGCTTCATCAAAGCCGCGTCGCCGATCTTTAGGCTAGCCAACCATGCTGAATACGCCAGTGGCGATGGCTTCACGTTAGACGGCTGTGGCGCATACAACGGCGAGGCCGAGGGCGTGACGGCGACTCACGATGAGACTGGCGTCTATACCGTCTCGGGCTCGCTGGGATTCGCGGGTGATGGCTGGACGATCGAGATACCCCAGGATGTGAACGGCAACCGCCTGTGCTTCGTCGAAACCGAAACGGCCAACGACGGCACGATCACCGTTCGCACGTTCGGCCGTCGGTTCGACTACGAGACCGCGATGATCGTTGCCGGTGATCCGATCGACATTCCTGACGGCCGCTGGATCGATCTGCGCCTGGCCATGCCGGAGCCCGAGCAGCCGGAAGACGACGATGCAGCCGAACAGGAGCCCACCGAATGAGCCAGTTTCCGGAGATCGACAAGCTGAACGATGCAGCCCGCGCCGCGCGCGACAAATGCGAAGCGAAGCTGCGCGAAACCCTGCCGCCCGGCAGGCGGGTCGATATCAAAGCCGGCCCGGAATGGATCGGGCCCTATGAAGTGCAGGAGTACCAGCGCTTCAGCTTCGGCCAAATCGCGCTGAAGAACATCGAGACCGGCGTCGAGCGCAGGGTGGGATATGGGCAGGTGAGGGTGGCGAAGGAGTAGAGAGGAGCGGCCGCCCCGGGTGTTTGCCGCACCCGGGGCGGCCCCGAACATGCAGTCCATGCCTGCAAGCCGGCCAGGGCTCCCCGCCTCGCGCGAGGCGATGCGAGTCTAGGCCAACGGTCCACGCGACAACAGGCTTGACATGGCAATCAATGAAATTCGATGCGGGCGCTGTGACCGCATGCTGGCTCGCGCCGGCGAATTCCAGCTACTCGAAATCAAATGTCCGCGCTGCGGGCATCTACACACTCAGAGGGCCACGAGCCCCGGACCCCGGAGAAACCCTCGTGGCCAAACCTATCATCCCGTGGATGGGCGGCAAGCGCCGTCTCGCTAAGCGCATCGCTCGGCTCATGCCTCCCCACCGCTGTTACGTCGAACCGTTCGCCGGCGGCGCCGCGCTGTTCTTCATGCGTGACGAGCCGGCGCCGGTCGAGGTCATCAACGACGTCAACGGCGACCTGGTCAATCTCTATCGTGTCGTGCAGAACCATCTCGAGGAGTTCGTGCGCCAGTTCAAGTGGGCGCTGACCTCCCGGCAGATCTTCGAATGGCAGAAAACGACGCGCCCGGAGACGCTGACGGACATTCAGCGCGCGGCCCGGTTCTATTATCTGCAGCGGCTAACGTTCGGCGCCAAGCCGGGCGGCTACACGTTCGGCACGAAGACGACTAGCGGCCCCGGGCTAAACCTGCTGCGGCTCGAGGAAACGCTGTCAGAGGCGCATCTGCGGCTTTCTCAGACGTTCATCGAGCATCTGACCTGGCAAGCCTGCGTCGAGCGCTACGATCGCCCCCACACGCTGTTCTACATGGACCCGCCCTACCTCGACACCGCGGGCTATGGCGTCGAGTTCGGCATTGAGCAGTACGAGCAGCTGGCGGAGACGATCGGGCGGATCAAAGGCCGGGCAATCGTCAGCCTCAATGACCACCCGGAGGTGCGGCGGATCTTCGCCGGCTATCACATCGAGTCGGCTGATATCCGCTACACCGTCGGTGGTGGCGCCAGCGGCGGCAAAGCGGCGCGGGAAGTGCTGATATGCAACTGGGCGGTAGACGCCTAGCTTTCACGGGCCGGTCGCTTGACCGGCCCTGTCTCGGGCTTACCCGGCTCGGCCGGGCGCCAGACCTGCATCGCGTGGGGCTCGTTACACAGCAGCACGGTTTCATGCGTGAAGGCGCCCCAATTCAGCGTCTGTGGTGACCGGCTTAGTACGCAGCGGCCCGAGTAAATATCTCCCCGATAAAGCGCGTGATATTCAATCATGCGCTCGCACGGCGGCCCCAGGTGGTCCCGCATCCTCCATCCTTTGGCGAGTAACCCGTCTCGCCATGTCCATACGTAGTTCGGCAGATCCCCCATATTTTTCTCCTTTCTGCGCTATTCGCGCCCAAAAAGGGCAGCAAGCCGACATTGGCGGGCTTGTGGCCATGAGATCCTGAGGCATGTCGCACACGCGACATGGCCGGCAGCGTGGCGGGCTGACAGTCTGTGACGGTCAGGATTCACGGTCGTCTACTGAGTGCCGTGTGCGATATCTCGTATAAGCGGGCGGTGTCAGTAGCCATAAAATACTGTTTAAATGTACAGTAAAACAGGCCGATAACAATCGGCTCTCTCACCCCGTGAGGGGCCATCACCAGAGACAGGAGGTAGTACGTATGGGTGGTACATCAGGGCGTTACGGCAGCAATCCTTTAGTGCGGGATGATTCGCGTGATACTCTCGCGGAGATTCGACACCAGATCGCCTACCTGGAATTGAGCCAAGACCGTGAGCACCCCGGTTACTCCCACGGGCTGAAAATGGTCGACGAGGCTATCCCCTGTTTGGTCCAGCAAGTCGCCGATGAAATGGGTGTCGAACAAAAAATCCTGTCACAAAACGTGTCAAAGTGACTTTTGTGGTGTTAGACTGAGGCCAGACGCAAACGCGGAAAGAGATAGAAAAGGCAGGTATTTCAATAATTTAGGCTGCACAAAAAGAAAACGCCGCCCGGCAAGGCAGCGTTTTCGGATGTTCTTCGCAGCGGACACACTGGAGAGAACCGACGCCCCCAGTGTATCCGCTGCCAGAACGATGGGCAAGCCTTGGCCAAAATTGGAGCCAAGCGGATCATGGGGTCAGCAGGACACATGCCGCATTTTGCCCTCAGATGGGGTAAATCGGCGTACCCGCACCCGGGTAAATTCTGGGGAACGGGCAATCGATGCGGGCACGACCCGCAAAAGGGCGAGTTCGAACGCTTCAACAAGCCGACGACGCAGCGCGAGCTGCCGAAGGCGCAACAGAAGCTGCTCGAGCTGGTCCAGCGCTATTACGAGTCGCCGGCCATGCTGCCGACGCTCTCGAATCTTAATGGGCGCAAAAACCTCGACGGCAATCCTCGCAGCAACCGCAGTGAAGCCCGGGCGGCGGAAAGCCTGGTGCTATCCGCGATCATTCAGCATCTCGATTTTGCCTCGCTGCGCGTGGGCACGCCCAAGGCCGATGGCACTTTCACCCCGCGCTCCTGCGGCGAGCTGGCCAGAGTTGCTGGCTTGCTCGCGCCCGGCTGCGACCCGAGCTACCCGCAGCCATCCGAGCGGTTTAATCGCGCATGGCGCCGGCTCAAACTGGCTGGCGCGTTCACGGTCCATCAGATCGCCGTGAAACGCCCGGACGGCAGCACGCGTGCCCGGCCCGCGATCAAGCACATCAATCAGGATTTCCTCGTCGCGCTGGGCATCGGTTACGGAAAGCTGAAAGAGCTGCGCGACTGGGCTAGCCGCTCATTCAGGCGTGCGAAAAAGCGTTTCGAAGAGCAGTTCCCCGGCGAGGGCGACGCGAAGAAAGCCAGGGCCAACCTGGTTACCGGCAAGATCGCCGGCGGCGGTGGTCGGTCATACATGCCGAAGGATCGACGCGGCCCCCGCGACACGCCGGACGTGAACCCGGATAAACAGCGTCAGCGGGAATACTCGCAAGAGGTGTTGCGCTGGACCGCCGAAGTCGCGGCGAACAACCCCAACGCTTCGCCGCGTGAGGTTCGAGAGCTGGTCAACAAGAAGTATCCGCCGTACCAGGTCTGGCTCGCCCAGCAGAACGAGTAGCACCACTCCCTGCCCCGCCTTCCTGACCCGGCCCCGCCGGGCATAGCCCGTTCCCTAGCGCCCATATTTCAGCGCCGACACTCCCCGATCGGCTGCTTTTGCCTCCCTCCGCGTGCCATTTCCTCCTCGAATCCCGTCGCCCAGTATCGATGGTGGGAGACCAACAAAATTAAGTGATTTGGTAATGATATTAAGTCTGGCCGTTTAGAAATTACCTGCCTATCGTTAATACGTAGTTCCTTATGAAAAACCGTAGTTAGGTCTACCACCCAGTGCCTGGGTGTTATCCCCAAGGCATTTAAAATGCCTCGACAAGTCGAGATCCTGCCGCCGGTGCTTACGCACCGTTGTCCCAAAGGGGCTACGCCCCTCTGGACACCCCTAGTGCTGCAATGAAGAAGTCCGAGATTTGCCAGTTGTCCAGCGCCTACGGCGCGTTACGGCGCGATAGAATGGGTAACCGTGCCCAATGGCCGGTGGGCGCCTTTCATGGCGCTACGCGCCATCACTGCAACCCCGTACAATATGGCCATGATCGATACCAGCCGACACTTTGCCGCCGAAGCCTGCCCCTTATGCCATGGCCAGGGCACACTGGCGGGAGTATTCCATCGCCTGCATTGCGAACATTGCGCCGGCGTTGGCTATCTGCAGGTGGCCACCGGCCAGCCGGTGGATCTGCGTGCCGCGAAGTTGCTTCGTCGGCCGGCGCGATCCGGGCCCGCTGGCTACGTCGAAACGACGCCGGACACCTGGCAGCTGGTGAATCACTTCCGCGGCGATTGATTGCGTGACATATTCACGTTTACCGGCGAAAATGGTGTGACATTGTCACGGAGATTACGGCATGCCCCGCGAACGCTATTCGAGTATCGCCCCGGAGGAAGTCGAGATGTGGCTGGGCGCGTTGATCGGTGCGGCGATAGATCCCACCAATCACACGCTGAACCTGGGCCGGAGTGCTGAGCTGCTGAATCAACGGATGCGGGAAAGCGGCATTGAGTTCACGCCGAAGCGTGGGCGTGATGGGATCTCGCAGCTGCTGGCGCTTGCCGGCGACTTCGTGAACTATCCGGATGACCACACGGCGGCCAGGCGCGCCGAGCTGCTGGCGGAATGGTGCAAGCTGTGGCTGCAGCCAGACGACTGGACGCGGATCAGCGCGAAGATTCGCAAGCGGCGACAGCGGGCCGCGCCGTAACGCTATAACGATTTAACGCTATAACGCACAATATAGCGATATTTGGCTATGGCCCGTCGCGCTTCACGTCTTTGACGGTGCTGGTACTGCAGCCGATGAAGTTGGCCACGTCTCGGATCGAGTAGCTCCGGCCGTCTGCGTGCGTGGATTGCAGCAACGCGGCGATGCGTCGGCGCTTCGGCATGTCCTTTTGCCTGCCCTGGTACTTCCCTTCCCCTTTGGCCTTTTCGATTCCTTGCCGCTGGCGGTATCGCCTGTCCTCGTAATCCTTCCTGGCCACGGCGGCGAGTGTGTCCAGCATCATGCCGTTGACGGCATCCAGCACGCGGGCGGTGAAGTCATCGGCCGCCGTCGGCGATAACGCCAGGTGGCTCGTCGGAAGATCCAGCGCGACGACACGCAGACTCTTGGCGTCGAGCTGTGCGCGCAGTTCGCGCCAATCGTCGCGATCGAGACGGGATAGCCGGTCGATGGCTTCGACCAGGATGACGTCGCCGGCGTGGGCGTCCTCGAGTAGCCGCCGAAGCTCGCCGCGGTTTGCCGATGCACCCGAGGCATTCTCGACGTACCAGCTGGCGATCGGGGCACAGTGCTGGCCAGCGAAGTCAACGAGCTGCTGGCGGGCTCTCTGGGCGTCCTGCTCGGCGGTACTGCCACGGAGGTAGGCTCGAACGAACATCGCGACACCTGGGGCGTTATGGGTAGGGTGCTATGGTGTGGGGCGATTAGGATGGGCGCAAGAGTGAAAATCGGTCTCGGCAATGTCGTCGAGATCTGGGGCGGTTAGGGAGTACTCTAAAAACCTTACGGGCTATTTGACCTGCGACACGTTACGCATTACACTAGGTGTGTCGATCAACAACAAGGAGGCAAAGCAATGCGATGATTAAGCGGATCAAACACAAGGGGCTGAAAAGGCTCCATACGAAAGGCGAACAGCAAGGAGTACAACCGAACCACATAGAAGATCTGGAAGACATACTGGCAGCCTTGGACGCAGCGGTTAAACCAAGCGACATGAACCTGCCGGGGTTTGACTTCCACGAGCTGAAGGGAAATCGAAAAGACACCTACTCGGTACACGTCAACGGTAACTGGGTTGTGACGTTCACTTTCGATGGAGCGGACGCGGATCAGGTGGATTACGAGGACTATCACTAAGCCGGCGCCCCTTGGTATCCGTTGATGGGCGGATACCAAGGCCCACCGAAGTGATCATGGATAGACCGTTGTAAAGATAGACAGGCAGACAGACTAGTCTGATAGCTAGACTAACCAAGAGACGAGAGACAATTGATATGACCATGAAGAACCCGCCGCACCCTGGCCGCCTCCTGCGCCGCCGTGTTGTGCCAGCGCTGGGGCTTTCTGTCACCGAATTTTCCGAAAAACTGGGCATGTCCAGAAACGCGGTATCCCGCGTGCTGCACGAGCATGCGAGCATTTCTTCCGACCTGGCCGTGCGTCTCGAGCATGGTGGCATTGGTAACGCCCATCATTGGCTTACCATGCAGGCGAACTACGACCTTTCCCAAGCGGAGAGCCGCAATCAGAACCATATCCCTAGATTCGCGGCCGTGTAATGGTGTGGTAGGCATTCAGCCTCAATAAAGAAAGCCCGGCGACTCCATCCCGCCGGGCTTTTTGCATACTAAAGCCCGCCACGACCCTAGGCCGCGCCGGGCTTGCTACTACTTGACGAGGATCATCACCAGTATCTTGATGATGTCCACGACAAGGGTGGCGATACGAATGAATTTATCCATATCGTTTCCTCTATCGAGGATCGCCCGCTTGCAGTTGTCTGCCTTACACGCTTGCGGCGGCCGTTAAGCAGGTCTTGGACGCGATCGATTGCGGTTCTTCGCCTTTCAGGCAGCCGGTTCCCTGTCCGGGGCAAAGTCCAAAACTGTTCAGATGCGTTACCGATCGCGGCCAGCTCAACGACTCCAAGGCTTACATTCAAAAATCTGCGCGTAAAAGGCATAAAGAATTCGCGGTGCCAGTTACAAATAGATTCAACTAAAAGTTGAAAAACGCCATTTTCGAGCGTAAATTGGACTTCAGCCGTTAAGCAGGTCTTTGACCGCAGCAATCGTGTTCGAGCACGATTGCACATCTCGCCGCCCACCCAGGGCGGCGTTTTGTTTACTGGGAAAAACATTCTACCACACTCTGTTTTTTACCCTTCCGTATCGCCTTATACCGTTACCGATGCTGCTCGCTTACCACCCAGGTCATCTAACCTGACTGATTCCGCCGGCGAAAACGAAAACGGGCCGCGTGTGCGGCCCGTGGCGGTCATGGCTTGCGCTACCTGGCGCGGAATATCGGATCGAGCGCGGCGCGCGTGAGCGGGCAGCAACGCTCGAGTAGCGCCTGCAGCTGATCATCGGCAGCTGGAGGATCTGCGTTATCGGGGTGCGTGCGATGATGCTATAGTCGGTATCTGACATGATGCTTTCCAATCCCATGGTGGTTTTGTGTCGCGGCCGTCGGGTGGTGAGAGACCCGACGGCCACTTCGTTTCTGCCCTGCTTCCCTACTCTTGCGCGACGTAGACCGTCAGGCCTAGCACCGGGTCGACCTCGATCCCCAGCCGCTCTTCTCTTGCGAGATCCAGCCACGCGAACGCGATCTGTTCGCCGCTCAGCGTCTGGTACTCGTCGCCGGCCTGTCGCCGTCGATTCTCGATGGCCTCCATCCACTGGCCGCGATTGGCGATGCCGTTGAACGACTGCACCAGCTGGTCGACGGCGACGCGGTAGTCGATCGACTCCATCAGCCGCCCTTCTCTCTCAGGCTCTTGTCGACGGCTTCCATCATGAAGTCGACCATGTCGATGTTGTGCTCGACGCAGAACACCTTCAGGCGGCGTTTCCACTCCGGCGGGACGCGGGTGTTGAACGTGGTTTTCTCGCCGTCTGCCGGCTGGCTGGTGTTGCTGGCCACGGCCGGGGTGTCGTTCAGCGTCGGCGGTGCGCCCTTCCCTCTTGCGGGCTTTTTGCTCGGTCCTGCCATTGGTCTATCTCCTATGCGGTATTGCGTCACAGCGTTCTATGACGATTGCGTTATAGCGTTACGCCGTGAGCTTTTCGAATCGGTCGATGATTGCCTGGATGACCTGGTCGGCTTTCGCACGCGGCCCGGCGTGCTGGGATTCGGTGATCGACTGGCCAATGTCCTGCGCCTGCCGTAACGATGTCTTCTCGGGGATCTGTCCGTCGAGTATCAGGTATGGCGTCTCGCCGAGATAGGCGCGAACGTCGCGCAGCTCGGCCTGGCTGTCGCCGCACTTTGATAGCGCGATGGCGATTTTCTCGAGCGGAATGCCGTGCTTCTGGACGAGTGTCGCGGCGAGGATCACGGCCGGCTCGAGATCGTCCAGCGCCAGGCTAGTGGGTATAACGACCAGATCCGCCGCCTGGGCGATCTCGACGGTTGCTTCGCTGGCGTGTGGCGCTGCATCGAACACCAGCAGGTCGTATTGGTCGGCGACCTTGAGCGCCCGGGATACGCTGCCGAACGATTCGACCGCGACATCTGGCTTGATGCCGTTATCCAGGCGGCGCTTTAGCCAGCCGACTGTCGACGACTGCTTCGTGTCCATGTCCGCGATCTTGACGTTCCAGTCATGCGCGGCGAATGACGTCGCGATCGCGCGGGCGATGGTGCTTTTACCTGGTCCGCCTTTCTGGCTGACGACGCCGATGATGTTTCCCATGGTGGCTTTCCTGTCGTGAGAGATTGAAAGCGTTACATAACGCCAGCGTTACAGCGTTACAAGTACAAATTGAGTCTATGCCTAGAGGGGCGGGGATTCAAGTGGTAAAGCGTCAAATAACGCAAGCGTTACAGCGTTACGAATTCGAGGGCATGGCCATCCGTGGCCAGGGTAGGGCGGTCAGTCGTTGGCGGCAGGTGATGAAAGCTCGGCACAGTGGGACGATAGCTGGCGGACGTGGTCGGCCATCATCGCGGAGAGCAGAGCAATGTGCTGGAGCTGGTCGTAGCTGGCCTCGCCGTTCTCGACTGCACGTTGTGCGAGCGCGTCGACGCCGTTGGCCATGGCGAGCGCCTGCTGGCTCTGCAGGTGAATCCGCTGGCGGGTGCGTAACGATATCGGTGATTGAGGTAGCGGGGTGAGCGTGGAGGTCGTGGGCATGATGGGCGTTCCTGGTTGCGATGAGCGATCCGCTGGCGCTTCCAAGCGCTGGAGGCGGATCGTGCGCAGGTTGGAAGACCGGGGCAACCAGAACCCGGCGCGCCGTGGCGCCCCACGCACGACCCGCCATAAACGGGCGTGCGCGGTCGGCGCCGCGCCCTGGGGCGTGCGCTGGCTGCTTTCAGGCTTCCAAACCTGGTCGACGATGAGCGACGACGAACGGACATTAGACCCGGGGCCGATGAGCGTCAATGCAACCGGCAGGGGGATCATCGGCGGGGGAGTGGGTCAATTCAGAGGATTGATCTAGGCTGGTGGTGCGGCTGGCGGGCCGCACTCACAGCAGTTCGATAAACGACGGGCGCCATTGCGGCGCCCGTATTCGTGACAATGTCCCGATTATTTCAGAATAGCCGCGCCCAGGTCTGGCAGGGGCCGTCCTCCGTATCGACGATGGCCAGCAAAAACCAGCCGTCTGCGTCGCTGGGCGGTTGCAGGGGCCATTCGTTGAGGTCGATCGGCTCGCTGGCTTCTAGCTGTGCGGAAAACCGGCTTTCTGGCTCGTCCTCAAGCGTGTGACATTCGACGATGAGGTTGTGGCTTTCGGACCAGGTGTCGAGTTCGTCGCAGGTGATGTTCTCGCGATCTCCGAACAGTGCATCCCATGCGGAATGGCTCCACATGCCGTCTCGATTCCGCTCGACGGTTTCGGGGGTGATGGTCATGGCTAGGACTCCTTGTCTTTGTCGTCGTCGATAAGCCAGTTTGCCGCCGGGATCAGGCGTCCGAGCTGGCGGGTTTTATCGTTGGTGTCCGGGGCGCTCCGCAGGCTGATCATTCTGTCGGTGACGACGGCCAGCAGCGTGAGCCGGACGCCGTCCGGCATTGCGTCTGCCGCCGGGCTGCCTTCCCGAGTTGGCCGACTTTCGATAGCAGCGGCCGCGCTGAAGGTGTGGTGAGTTTTTGCCTGGGCACGCCGAATCTGCTCTTCGCGGGAATTCATGCGGCACCTCCGTCTAGAGGTTCAACGATTGCACGCGATAGCTCGTTGGCAACTATGGTGGCGAGGTTCCCCGCCTTTTCCTGGGAGGTGACGCCCAGCGTTTGCCACTGGGTCCGCTCCCAGGCTTTTTCCGCAACTAGCCTTGCGCCTTTCGCCTGCATGGCGATATCGCGCTGGGCGAGGCTGGTTTCTGGGGCGTCTTCGCAGGCTTCTACCCAAAGCTCGGACTCCCGTGTAACCCCAAAGGCGCACATATCGGCGCAATTACCGATCTGCGTCAGCCGCTCCACATGCGCCGCCAACGCGTCGCGTGCTGCCGCGTTCTTCACTGCTGCGTCATATGCCGCCCGGGCAGCCTGTTCGGCGCTCTGGTAGGAAATGCGCCAAGCTTCGTAGGTCATGGTCATGCCTCAACCTCCCCAGCCCGCGCCGTCACCACCCGCCGCGTGCCGCTGTTGTCCATCGCGGAAACGACGCCGGCGCGCTCCAGATCCTCGATCAAGCGAGCGGCGCGGTTGTAGCCGATCTTAAAGCGCCGCTGCAGGGCGCTGATCGATGCGCGTTTCTCACTGAATACGAACGTCGCTGCGTCGGCTAGCAGGGCATCTTCGGCTTCGTTGACGGGCTGGCGGATCTTGATCGAGACACCTTCCTCGAGCGCGGCCGGCTCGGTGGCCACCGCTTCGCCGCCGAGGGCGTCGATCAGCTGCGCGATCACGTCGCGGAAGACGTCGGTCATGATGGCGAAGTCAGCGTCAACGCGTGCGGCCTCGCTTTCGGTCTCGACACTGGATGCCTGATCCAGTAATGCATCATCGAACGTCAGCGACTTGATCGCGAGATCGTCGGTCAGGACGAAGCGGGCGCGGCTTTCGTTGCCGATGCTCATCTGCGTGGCCTGACGGCCGTTTTCGACCAGCTTCTGGACCTCTTCGCTATCGAGATCCACCTGGCGGGCGCGGAAGACGCCGTCGTCCTCGGCGGCGCGCAGCTCGACGATGCCGCCCAGGGTGAGCCATTGCGGCCGCGTGCCAGCATCGGTCAGCCACTCGGTCATGGTCCGGGCTGGCGGCGTCTTGGTGGCCAGCGGCGTGACCTTGAGCGAGCCGAGCGTCTGGCGCAGCAGGTCCAGCACCTCTTCGGCACGCTTGCGGCTGGAGGCGTTGATCGCGATGGTGCCGCGCTGGGTATCCCACCACAGCTCGATGCGCTGGGTGCGGGTGAATGCCTGGGGCAGCAGCTCCTCGAGGACGGCTTCCTTGATCAGCTGCTTTTCGCGGCGGGAGACTGGCTGGCCTTCGGCCTGCTCGCGTGCGGCGCACCGATCGTCGACCTCGTCATTGATCACGGCGGCGGGCAGTAGGCGTTCCTGGCGCAACATGGCCAGCAGATAGTGGCCGTTGACCGCGTGGGCGCGGATCTCGCTGCTGCGGCCGGCGGGCGTCGTCCAGCCGACCCGGCGCGCTTCGCGTGGTGATACCGGGCGGAAGGCGAATTCGGCTAGCGCGGCTTCCAGTTCCTCGACCGCGACCGCCGCCTGGTGGACCTTGTAGAGAATGGCGTATTTGAAAAACATGGGATCTCCGGGCGTCAGGCGACGCGCATTTCAGGGGTGCCGGCGGTGACATACCCGACGTCGGCGGTTTTGTTGGTCAGCATGTCGATGAACCACGGCTGCCAGGCGGGAACGATGCGCCGCAGATCGATCTCGCCGGGGTGGGCGATGATGAAGTCGCGCAGCGCCTTGGTGGAGATGAATCGATGCGTGTTGGGCGTGCCGGCGTGCGTTGAACGCCGTGTCACTTTCAGCCGCCCGGCATCGATCCAGCGGTTGATGCGGTCCGATGTCATGCCGAGGGCTTCGCTCAGCTGGTGGGGCGTGTACAGGTTGCTGTCGGCGGTACTGTTGCCGAGCTGCTGCTGGCGCTGGGCGACGGCGGAAAGGGGATAGCAATAGCCAAGGGATTTAAGGCGCCGATAGATCACGTCAGGGCTGGTGCCATCCATCTGCTGGATCAGAGCGTCGACCTCTGGCGGCCATCGGCGGTATTTGGTGGTGGCCAGGCCGCGCTTGGCGGCGACGTGCTTCAGCCAGTAGTAATCGACGTGGTGTCGAGCGGCCAGCTTCTTGAGGTCAGGCCGTCCGGTGCGGTATTCCCGTTCCAGATC
Organism: Salinicola sp. V024; assembly: GCF_052645315.1. NCBI lineage: Bacteria > Pseudomonadati > Pseudomonadota > Gammaproteobacteria > Oceanospirillales > Halomonadaceae > Salinicola > Salinicola sp. V024. The sequence continues at coordinate 23,390 of NZ_JBQXYB010000019.1, read as the reverse complement.
GCCGATCAGCGCCTTGGTCTCCTCGCCTCGGAGGAATGGCTTGCCGCGCTTCACGCCAAGGCGCGACGCCATGGCGCGGATCTGCTCGTCGGTGTGCGTCTCTTGAAGGTGCGGGCGTACCCCGCCGGCGCCGCCGGTGGGGTAGTGGTCCATGATTGCTTCTCGGTCTGGGTCGCTCCAGCGTGGGCCTGGCATATCACGCCTCCTTCCCGAAGATGCCGGCGGCGGCATAGACGAAGAGACAAGCGACGGTGACCCAGTAGATCGCCCGGCAGGCGAGCTGCAGCCGTGTTGGTTTGGGGTGGCGGATGCGGTTGTAGGACATCATCAGGCCTCCAGGTCGCTTTGCTGGATGACGTAGGGGCGGGAGTTTTCGACCGCGTAGAACGACGGCGGGCAATGTTCATCCGCCCAGGACTTCATGAACGATTCGAGCAGCCGCATCGCTTCGGGGCTCGGGTTTGGGTAGTCGTCGGCGAACTCTCCGACCTGGTCATAGGCTTGCTCTCCCATCCGTTCGATGACATCGGCGCTGTTGTCGATGTAGCCGCTGCCGGTGTGACGTACCGGATCGGCCCGATAGACCGTCGCGCCAGCTTCGATATCGTCGTTGTCGTCGACCAGTTCTTCGAGGCTGGTCCAGCGGTATTTCTCGTCGTTTAGGCTCCAGCACTCCGATAGCGTGTCAGGCGAGGGCTGATCGGATACGTGAGCCCGATCCAGTCGCTCGATCTCGGCGAGCAGCAGGGCGGTCGCTTTGACCAGGTTGCGGCGGGGCGACGTCGACGGCTTCCACCAAGCGGACCGGAATGGCCAGCCTTCTCCGGCACCGCGCGCGGCAATCGGGTCTAGGCCGCATACCTGGCGAACCGCAGCGAAGGCGTAACAGCCTGCTGCTGCAGCTAGTTCGCCGGCATCGTGGGTGTCGTCGTGTTCCGGCTTCCAGCCTTCGGAATCGATCTGTCGCTGACGTTCGTTGAAGGCGTCGAGTAGTGCTTTCATGGTGTCGGTTCTCCAGTGGTTATTCGCGGGCGCATTGCCGTGCGGTCACGCGAACATGCGGCGGTCTAGCTCGACCGGGTAATCGGGGTTTTCGTAGCACCACAGCGAGCCTTCGCGGTGCGGGAAGTGGTAGCCATCGCAGCGGCAGACGTGCCGGCGCCATGGCTTGCTATCCGCCCATTTGTCGATGCGAAGCGTGCCGACGCGCGCGCAGTTGCGGCAGCGAGGGCCGCGCACGTATTCGTCGGGGTGCTTCGGCTTGACCTGCCGGGCACCGCAAATGCGGCAGCGGCAGTGTCGACGGGTGGGCAGATAGACAAGCACGTCATGCCACCTGACACGCCATCAGCGCGACGAGATCCGGCAGCGGGCCGTCGTCGCGCTTGCTCTTGGCGCTGCGGGCGCCGCCCATGGCGGTGATCGGTGCGCGCGAGCGCTTCGGGACGCGCTGGGTGCCATCGGTGTGGTAGGCGTTGATCGAGGCGATGCAGAGCAGCAGGCAGAGCGCTCGCGGGATAAGGACGCCGAGGACGAACGCGCGGGACATGGTGTGCGGTTTGGTGCCGGCGCCCAGCTTGGCTTTGGTAGTCCGCTCGAGCTGGCTGACGGTGAACGCGTCGAACCCGAGATCCTGCTGGATCTCGCTGGGCTTGCGACCATTGGCCTGGGCGACCAGCAGGGCCAACTCGTCGTCGTTGAGGTTCTGGCCGGGCAGGCCAACCACGTCTTCGCCCATGAATCGCGGATCACTCATGGCTGCGCGCCTTCGACTGGAGAGCGGCCAGCGTGCCGCTCAGCTCTTCCATGTCCCGTGCTTGCTGGCGGAGACGCTGGGCCAGTAGCTGGGTGCCGGCATGCATTTGTTGCAGCGTGTCCGGATCGCACTCGCCGTTATCGACGGCACGGCTCATCGCGGCCTCCAGACCGAACGCAATGGCGGTGTTCTGATGCATGCACGTGCTGAATGTGCGCGTGGTGGTAATCAGGCTGATCTGCTCAAAATCGGCGACGCGCATCAGGCTGACAATCGATGGCTGCGTTATGTTCTGGCTCATGTGGCTCTCCCGGCTGTCCCGTAATGTTTCAACCTGCCACGTTTTGTGTCAAGTCGAGACGCAAAAAAACACGGCCTTGCTGCCGTGATTTGCGGTGTCTAAGGGTTATCGATCGCTGGCGATGCGGGCAACGCGCCCGAGAATGTCCAGCTCGTCGAGCGCTTCACGCGATAGCGTCTGCTCGTTGTCGGTTGCCTCGGCGGATACCGTGAAGGTGTTGTCGAGGTTGCGGCGAATCCAGCGAACCCAGGCCTGGCCGTCGACGAGAATGCCGAACAGGTCGCTGGAGCCCGGCGCCTTTACGCTTCGATCGATCAGCACTTCATCGCCCCGCTTGCAGACCTCGCGCATGTCGTCGTCGGCGACGATGAACGACAGGCATTGCGTCTCGGTGAGCCCGCGCTTTTCCAGATAGGCGGCGCTGTAGGCGGTGATGCTGGCGGCATTGTTGATCCGCGCCGAGCCGTTGCGGGTCGGCACGCTGGTGCGATTGGTGGTGACGTAGCCAGTGCTGCCGATCGCGACGTTCGAACGGTCGTTGGTCCAGCCGACGATCCAGCCCGCCGGCACGCCGAGCTTGTCGGCAACGCTGGCCAGTTCGTCCAGCTTGGGAGAGCGAAGCCCGGTTTCCCAGTTGGCGTATCGCCCGCGCGAAATCTTGAGAAAGCGAGATATTTCGTCCTGCGTCATTCCCCGTTCACGACGCAACGTGGCCAGCCGTTCGGCGATGACTTCGGTGGTGTCGGACATCGAGTGTTCCCCATGCTGTGCGGCGCTGGCCGTTCGTTTCCGTGACAGTTTACACAAAACGTGGCAAGGGGAATATGAAAACCCTTGCAGCTGGCGGCTTTCACGCTTTAAGCTGTCACAAAACGTGACAGCGGAACCCTATTCGTGACATTTAACGACTGGGTCGACGAGGTGGGCGGAATCAAACCGGCGGCGACACTCCTGGGAGAGAAGCACCGCTCGGTGCGCAGCTGGTATCACGCCGAGCGCGCCCCACGTCAACGATCGGCCAGGAACATCATCGAGAAAAGCGGCTATCGAGTCGACTGGAGCGGCATTTACCAGCCGATCGAGACGGCGCGCGCCGAGGCTGAGGTTTCCGCATGAACGCCTTTCTATTCCCCGTCGATTACTCGTCTCGCCCCAAGGTCGAGCAGGTCATCGAGCGTTTCGCGCTGATCGGTTACGCGCGGCTGTTGCTGCTGCTGGAGGACCTGGCCAAAGCGCCCGAGGGCGACACCTGTCGCCGCAAATACGTCTATAGCGCGCTGGGCTCGCTGCTCGAAGCGCCGCCCGATGTGGCGCTGGAGTTCATCCAGGCGCTGGCGGAGATCGGGCTGGTGACGCTCGTGGATGATGGCGAATTCGTCACCGTGACGACGACCGGCATCTGCTGGCCAGTAGCCGAAACCGCGCCGAGCGGCCCGCAGTTGTTCACCGACCCCGAGCAGTGGGCGGCATGGATGCATGCCGAAGTGGGCGTGCCGTTGGCATACGCAAAGGGCGAAGCCTATTCGAGCAAGTACCGCCATTGGATCGCGTCGAACGTGACGACCGATGAAATGGAAAGGGCGATCACGCGGACAGTCGAGCATGGCGTGGGGCCGACACCTGCCGAGCTACACAATCAACTCAAGGCCGTACGCGCGGCCCGCATCCAAGAGGCAAGACAATGATTCTGATCGGGCTGGCGGGGTCGACGATGGCCCGCCGCGACAACATGGGCTTGGCGCTGGTCGATGCCGGCTTGCGGATGGCGGGCGGACCACGACGGCTGGCGCGCTTGGCCATCTGCTCGCCAGAGCCGGGAAAGATGCACGACGAGATCATGCGTGCCGAGCGCACGCGGGATCGAATCGACGATATGCGTGGCTCTTCATTTTCCGGGGCCGTGATGGTGCATGTGATGTGCGAGGCGGAGGCGAAGGTGATCCGCGCCCGTGGCGGCGAGATATGGCACGTCGAGGGCATGCCGAGCGACAGCGTGGTCATTCACTGGGGCGATCGGCTGGTGACGGATACCGAGGGTGGCAATCGGCACTACTTGGATGCCGTCGAAGCGCTGTCCGAGCTGTCGCTGGCGGCGAAAGGCAAGCGCTCGACGAAGGGGGCGTGATGTTCAGCTACGCGAGAGGTTCTGCCAGAGTTTGCCAGCAGTCGGTATTTCGTGACTTTGTCATATCGAAAGGCTATCGCGCCTCGACTGACGACGAGGCGGCTAATGCTATGCGCGATTACTGCGGGGTCAAAAGCCGCGCCGAATTCGATAGCGATGTCGGTGCCCGCGATCGTTACCTGGCGATGCTCAATGAAATGAATGCCTGGCTGGCGGGGATTCTTCGTGCCTAGTCACCGCATGAAGCGACCGCCGACGCTCGAGCAGGCGCTGGGCAAAGGCGGCAGCAAGTACGGCAACAAGCGCACGGTGATCGATGGCATCACGTTCGACTCGAAAAAGGAGGCGAACTACTACCTGCAGTTGAAAGCGCGGCAGCAGGCCGGCGAGGTGGTGATGTTCTTGCGCCAGGTGCCGATCGGGCTGCCAGGCGGCGTGAAATACGTCATCGATTTTCAGGTGTTCCTGGCGGATGGATCGGTCGATTGGGTCGACGTCAAAGGGCATCGCACCGACACCTATAAGCTGAAAAAGCGGCAGGTCGAGGCGCTTTACCCGATCGAGATCATCGAGGCGTAACGATGGCGCGACGCGCACGAACCCGGATAGATGACCTGCTGGATGCTTGGGCGCTGTGGCTGGAACAAGGCAACCACCATGCTGCCCCGCGTTCGGTGCTGGCTAAGTGGATGGAGGGCAAGGGCCAGATACTGCCGAGCGCTGGCGGGGCGGACGTGGTGTGCGCGGCGGCGTTCCCGATCGAGGAACAGGTCGAAGCGGCGGTGCTGGCGATCGCGCTGGATGAAACGCTGGCAGCTGACGTGCTGCGGCTGGAGTACAACGCGGCGCACGCGGGAGTTTGCCAGCGCCGTGGCGCTAGACCGTACAACCCGCATCGAACGGATCAGGCGGCTAAAGCGGCGCTGCTGAATGTCTCCGTGCGGACCTATCGAAGCCGGCTGGCTTGGGCCCGAGGTGAAGTCGAGCGACGGGTCGTGGCGCGATGATCATCAACCGGGTGTTTCGCGTGCAGGTGGCCGACTCCCGAACGGGAGAGGTCAAGTCATTCTCGATGGTGTCGTCGAGGCTGGCCAGCGAAGCCGAGGCGTTCGAAAGAGTGGTCTCGCAGTTCGGCGTCGCGCGGGTGGTGAGCGTAACGCTATAACGCTTTAAAGATATAAAGACATCAAGCTGGCGGAATCGCGCACGGCAATGCGCCCGCCGGAGAACCGACGAGAGGTAACAGCCATGATTGGTGTGCCCGATAAGCTTCGTCCTTTGCGGCCGGATGAGATTCAGACCCTTAAGCGACTTCATGAAACGCGAGTGGATCGATATGAGGAGCAGGGTCTTACGCCCAGACAATCTGACCTTCAGGTGTTGCGCCTGATCGAAATGGTTAAGTGGGGCGTTTCACCAGCAAAGGAGGGCGTCCAATGAATACCGTCAGACAAGTGACTCGGCACCACATCGAACCCGGGCGGGCCGACATGAATATTCAGATAACTGCGCAAGGCCCATACGGGCAAGGCGGTGATCAGAGTCAGTACGTCGTGACCGCCGGCGCCGAAGCGTTGCTGCATGTTCAGTTCCAGCAGAGCAATCCTGCCGATCATGGCGTCAACGGCGTGAGCCTGGAAGCGTTGCTTGCGATCTGCCTGGATCGTCTAGACCATCTTCAGCGCGGCCCCTATGCCAATCCCTACAATGAGCATGCCAGGCTCGACGTTGAGCGCGCCATTGAGTCGCTGAATGATCGCGTCCGGGAGAGGGACCTAGCCAAGGCGGGATTTCTCTATGACGAAGATCGTGTGGCGTTCGCCCAGGCGCGAGATCGCTGCTTGTCGCGCGGCGGATCGCCGGCCGAATTGCATAAAGAGCTGGAGCTGTTCGGCGAGCGTTGCGCTGATTTCATCTTCAACGGTGGAGGCTGGCTAAGGGATGCTATTGTCTGCTTGGGCATCACGTCCAAGGATCTCGAGCGCCGATCTACCGATCAGTGCCTCGGGCTGTTCATCCGTCGTCTCAACGAGCTGCCGAAATATTCTGACCGCGTCTTCGCCGCTGAGAGTCTGATCGCCGACGGGCATGTCTGGCTGGCACTACCCACCACAAATACGTAACGCCATAACGCTTTAACGCTAACGCATCGGCTCGCGGCCGCACTGTCGCGGCTGCGCGGGCCGCTGCTGCCCGGAGTTCAGCCGATGCCTGATCATTCCCCGGCGACACTCGTCGTCAATCTCTCCGATGCCGTCATTCGTCGGCATATGTCCGACCCAGCCATTCGTCAGCTGCGCGATCCGCGCTACCCGCTGCGCGTGCGCTTCAACCAGGCCCGCACTCGAGCTTCGTGGTTCGTGGTGCGCTTTGCGGGTGGGTCTGATCATTGGCGCAAAATCGGTGCTTGGCCGGATCTGGCGAGCCGTTCCGTCATCGCTCAGCTGCCGGAGATTCAAACGCGGATGGCTGTCGATCCTACGTTACCCGTGGGCGCGACGAGCTGGAAGACGGTGGGAGATCTGCTGGTGTGGTTTCGCGATCGCTCGAGCAAGAGTCGGCAGTTATCAGCGAGCCGGAAGTCTCAATATCGCGTCGCCATCAACCGGCACCTGTTGCCGGCGATAGAGTCGTTTCCGCTTGCCGACCTTGCAGCGGCGGATCTCGACGACAACCTGGTTTGGCCGATGCAGGCCCGCTATGCAGTGTCGACGATCCGGCAGACGCTTGCCGTTTTGAAGGTGGCTTTCAAACAAGCCGCGAAGGTGGGCCAGATATCAGTCAATCCAGTGGTGGACGTGAAACTATCCGACTTCCTCGATGCTCGGGCGAAGCCGAAACCGGGCCGCTTGCGCGCCGATCATCTGCCGGAGATCCTGCCAATCATCGGTTCCGCTCGCGTGGGAGCATGCGTGCTGATGCTGCTAGTGCTTCTGTTCGGGACGCGAATATCAGAAACGCGTCTGGCCAAGTGGCGGCACTTTGATCTGTCGGCTGGTCGCCGGTGGACGATACCTGCCGCGCACGTGAAATCCCGCCGAGAACATCGCCTGCCATTGACCGACGTCGCGTTGACGCTATTGAAGCGATACCGGGAGTGGCAGCTGTCGCGCGGATACCGTGGTGTGTATCTGTTCCCAGGATCGCAAGGAAAGCCGATCGGGAAGAGTGCCGCGCATGAATGGGTCGCTGATATCGGGGGCGGGGATTGGACGTCCCACGATCTCCGAAAGCTGGCACGTACTGCATGGGCGGATCTCGGCGTCGATTACCTGGTGTCGGAGTTGCTCCTAAATCATGCGCTGTCGGATCTCGATCGAACCTATATCCATACGTACGTGGAACGCCAAGCGGAAGAGGCTCTGACTCGCTATCACCAGTGGCTTTTCGAGCGCGGAATTTCCACCATCCTGACCGAGACAATCCCGAGACAGACGTCTGGAGCCGATAACCATGCAGCTCAGTGGTGGCGCGGTGCCGTATAGGATCGACCGGATTTAACCGTTAGGAGTGTCCGTTATTGAGCATCGAAGCGGAAAACGGCGGCTTGTCATTGTCACGATTTGGTGAGACTTGTTGCATATCGTTGCAGTTAGCTATATCGTTCCCGTCATGGTGTGTTGCTGTGCATGCAGCGCACCACCCTTGAATGATCCCTGCTTTGCCCAGCCCTCACCGGCTGGGCTTTTTTGTGCCTGACAGTTGGAGCATCGAATGAGAGTCGATTCTGGCCGCGTGATCGCATACGGCGGCGGCAGTGGCGTTACGGCGTTGTCGTCTAGCGCCAAGGCCTCCGACGTCGGCGTCATGCCATCACCAGGCGACGTCATGACGCTGCTCAACATGCCGCTTTTTCAGTTCGGAGGCGTGCAGGTTGTAACCGCCGACATTGTCAGCATCGCGGGCGTGGTGCTCGTCATGGCCCGCCTGGCGTTCGATGTCATCAAGTATCTATCCGAGCGCCGGCGGGATCGCCGAGGAGGCAATGGTGAGACTGACTAAGAAGCTCGGCGGCGCCATCGCCGGTGGTGCGATGGGAATCCTGCTGCTGATCGTGCCCTGGTTCGAAGGCACCGAGATGCAGAGCTATCAGGATGCGGTAGGGGTCTGGACGGTCTGCACGGGGCACACGGGTGACGTAACGGCAGGCATGACCGCGACGCCGGCGCAGTGCGAAGCGTTTCTACGCTCAGATCTCGGCGTAGCGTTGAGCGCTGTCGATGATCTCGTAACGGTCGACATTCCGGAAACGACGCGCGCCTCGTTGGGCTCGTTCGTCTTTAACGTCGGTCGCGGTGCATTCGCTGGGTCGACGCTGCTCAAGAAGCTGAACGCAGGTGACATCGTCGGGGCGTGTAACCAGCTCCCGCGTTGGGTCTATGCCGGTGGTAAGCGCTTGCGCGGGTTGGTGACGCGGCGGGCCGAAGAGCGGTCGCTTTGTCTTATGGGGGTTGAGTGATGGGCTCAATTCTTGCTGGTCGCGTTCTGCCGTGGGGGCTGGTCGGGGGCTTGGCTTTGGTGGCGTGGCTCGCCTACGACGGTCAATCGAGCCGCGCCGATCTTGCCGAGGTTCGGCAGGCAGCGGCGGAGGATGCGGCAGAGGTGGCGATGACGACAGCAGACTGGCAGCGAACGCAATTCGAGTCAGCCATACAGGCGCTCGATGATCGGCAGGCCACGCTCGAAGCGGCAGCCGAATGGATCGAAGGCCGTCGAGCGGATCTCGGCACACTGGAGGATGACGATGGTGAGAACGCTGAATGGTTGGCTCGCCCTTTGCCTGCTGACATTACTGACTGGGTGCGGCTTCTCCCCCGTGAAGGAGCCACCGCCGAAGCTGATGTGCCCAATCCTTCCAGAGTACCTGACCGACCCTCTGCCAGCGCCGGCGCGGTCGGTGACTGACAGTCGAGACCTGCTCGACCTGCTCGCTGACTATGAGTTTCTGCGCCGTCGCGCGAACGCCGATCGGGCGGTGGTGGCGAGCCAGTCTCGGCAGGAACCGGCCGACATCGATTGATGCACCGAAGTGGTGCATATTTTGGCTTGGGTCCTCCCCCACCCCCTACCCGTAGTACGGGGGCAGAGCATCGCGGAATTTGGCTACATACGAAAATTTCCTGAGCCGAGGTTGTTGTTATGTCGAAGGGGAATAAGCCGACCCAGCTTCACCCCGGCTGGCTGAACAAAACCGACATGGCCAAGAGCCTGCGGATTTCGACGCAAGCCTTCGATAAATGGGACGTCGAGCCGGTGGCGAAGGTTGGGCGGTCGGTCTATTTCGACTGCGCCGCCGTGGTCGAAAGACGGCTGGCGCATCAGGCCGAGAAGCACCAACCAAAGCCAACCGATGGCGACGAGGAAATCGACCCGTTCATCGAATACAAGTTGGCGGTCGAACGTCGACGGCTGACCGCCGCCCAGGCAGAGGGGCAAGAGCAGAAAAACGCCATTGCCGCGCGGCAGTCCGTGCCAGCCGAATTCGCCATCTTTGCGCTGTCCCGAACGGGTGCCGAGATCGCCACGATACTCGACACGCTGGCCTCGACGATGAAGCGGAAGCACCCCGACCTGGAGGTGCGCCACTTGGAAACTCTCGCGCGGGAGCTGAGCAAGGCGCGGAACCTGGCGGCGGGGCTCGACCAACGCCTGCCGGAATTCCTTGATGAGTACATCGACGCCAACACCTGAACAGGCCGACGAGTTCGCCAAGAGCGTGCGCGCCGGTCTTGCTGCGCTGTACAAGCCACCGCCGGTGACAGGCGTCGAGTGGGCTGATGAGAATTTCTATCTGTCGTCGGAGTCGAGCTACCACGAAGGCCGCTGGCAGACGCTGCCGTTTCAGCGCGCGATTCTCAACGCGATGACGAACGACCAGATTGAGGTGGTCAACGTCGCCAAGTCCGCGCGACTCGGTTACACCAAGATGCTGCTGGCGGCGCTGGGGTACTTCGCCCAGCACAAGAAGCGCAACTGTCTGACGTTCTCACCGACGGACGACGACCGCGACCGCTTCATGAAAACCCACGTCGAGACGATGATCCGCGACGTGGGGGCGGTGCGGGCGCTGGCCCCGTGGTACGGCAAAAAGCACCGCGACAACACGATCTCGGCGAAGGTGTTCGCCAACGGTAAGCAGTTGATCTGCCACGGTGGTAAAGCTGCCCGCAACTATCGAGAGATCTCGGCGGACGTCGTTATCTACGACGAGCTGGCCGGCTTCGACCGGGACATCGAGAAGGAAGGGACACCGACCAGCCTGGGCGACAAGCGCCTGGAAGGCGCCACCTATCGCAAGTCTATCCGTGGCTCGACGCTCAAGATTGCCGGCCAGTGCATGATGGAGCAGGCCGCCGCCGAGGCGCCGGTGCGGCTGCGTTTCCACGTCCCGTGCCCGCATTGTGGCGAAGAGCAGGTGCTCAAGTGGGGCGACAAGGAGTCCGCCTACGGCATCAAGTGGGATGAGGGTAAGCCGGATTCCGCGTATTACCAGTGCGAGCACAATGCTTGTGTGATTCGGCAGCACGAATTGCACGATGAGTCGCGCGAGTTCCACATCGCCCAGGGGCGTTACGTTTGCGACGAAACCGGCATCTGGACCCGTGACGGTATCGAGTGGCTCAGCGTCGACGACGAGCCCATTGCCACGCCACGCGCGGTGTCGTTCTACATCTGGACAGCCTACAGCCCGCTGACCACGTGGACCCAGATTGTCTACGACTTTCTGAACGCCAAGGGCGATCCGATCAAGCTCAAGACGTTCGTCAACACGACGCTAGGCGAGACGTGGGACGACACTGCCGGGCAAAAGCTCGATTGGGAAATCCTCTACAACCGACGCGAAGTGTTCGCGGAAGTGCCCGACCGTGCGGTGGGGCTGTTCGGCGGAATTGATACGCAGGACGACCGCTACGAAGGTCGCGTCTATGCGTACGGCGAGCAGGAAGAATCGTGGCTTGTCGACCGCTGGATCGTCTACGGCGATCCAGCGGGTGCCGAGTTGCTGCGTAAGGTCGGCGAGCGGATGCACAAGACCTACGCCCGATCGGATGGCGCGCGCATGACAGTGGTGCGGTGGTGCTGGGATTCCGGCGGCCACTACACCGATGAGGTCTACAAGGCGTCGAAGCGCCACGGCATTCAGTGGGCCATTCCCACCAGGGGCGCGAACGTCTATGGCAAGCCGATCCAGAATTTCCCGCGCAAGCGGAACAGCAAGGGCGTGTTCCTGACCGAGATCGGCACGGATAACGCCAAGGAACTGATCTTCAATCGTCTGCAGATCCAGCCCAACGCGGGCGAGCCGGTGCCTGGTTGCATTCACCTGCCGGCGAACGATGCCATCTGTGACAGCGACGAGGTCAAGCAGATCACCGCCGAGATCAAAGTTCGAAAAATCGTCCAGGGCCGCGCCGTCTATCGCTGGGATTCCGGCGGTCGACGAAACGAAGGGCTCGACTGTGCGGTGCTGGCGCTGGCCGCGTTGCGGATCTCGCAGGAGCGTTTCGGGTTCGATCTTGATGGCCCGGTTGCCGTTGCGCCGGATGACGACGATACACCACCGACACCGCCCGTCACGCCACCGCCAAGCGGCAACGGGGGCGGCTGGCTACAGACTTCAGGAGGGGCGTGGGTATGACCCCAACCCAGCAAGCGCAAAGCATGGTCGGCTTTTACATCGAAGCCGAAACGGCGGTGCTACAAGGTCAGTCGTTCTCGAAGAACGGGCGGACATTGACCATGGCCAATCTCGGCGAGATCCGGAAAGGCCGAGAGTATTGGGAGCGCCGCGTTCAGCAACTCAGAGGACGGGGTGGCGGCGTCTGCAGCTTTGCGAGGTTCGTCGATGAGTAACGCACTCGAACGCGCGATCGCGGCCATGGCGCCGCAGTGGGGCGCTCGTCGCGCGGCCGCCCGGCAGATGTTCAATGCCTACGAAGCCGCCGATCGCACCCGCACCAACAAGGCCAAAGGGTCGGTGCTGAGTGGTGACATGACCGCGCAGATCGGCGGTCGTTCGTTGCGCGAGCAAGCTCGGTGGCTGGATGAAAACCACGACCTGGTGACGGGCATCTTTGACCGTCTTGAGGAACGCATCGTCGGTGCTGACGGCATGGGTGTCGAGCCGATTCCGCTAACGCTGGACGGCAAACGGCATCGAGAGCTGGCCAAGCAGCTCAAAGCCGAGTGGGCGGCGTGGTCGCTCAGGCCCGAAACCACCGGCGAGATGACGCGCCCGGAAATGGAGCGGCTTGTCGTGCGCAGCTGGTTGCGCGATGGCGAGGTGCTGGCGCAGGAGCTGCGCGGCCGCGTGCCGTTCTACGATCACCTGACCGATGTTCCCTACGCGCTGGAATGCCTCGAAGCGGACTTTATGCCGATCCACTTCGACGACCCCGGTCAGGGGATTTTCGCCGGCATTGAGCGCAATGCCTGGCGGCGCGTCCGGGCGTATCACGTCTACAAGCAGCACCCCGGCGATATGAAGGCGTTTTCGTTGGCGACCAAGCGGGTGCCGGCGGAAAACATGATTCATCTGGCGCATCGCAAGCGCCTGCAGCAGTCGCGGGGGATCTCGGTTCTCCATGCGGTGATCCAACGGCTGGCGGACCTCAAGGACTACGAGGAAAGCGAGCGCGTCGCGGCACGCATCGCGGCGGCCATGACGATGTACATCAAGAAGGGCGAGCCCCTGATGTACGACGATCCGGCAAAGGGTGGGGGCGCAAAGCAGCCCGGGCAGTCGCAGCTGCCCAGCGGCGCTCGCTCGATCCCGATTGCGCCCGGCATGGTGTTCGACGGTCTGATGCCCGGCGAGGACGTCGGCACCATCCAGTCGAATCGCCCCAGCGCACTGTTGGATGGGTTTCGGGGCGCGATGGTTCGCGCAGTGGCCGCCGGTACGCGCATGGGCTACTCCACGGCGAACCGGGACTACAACGGCACCTACAGCGCCCAGCGTCAGGAGCTGGTCGAAGCGCAGCTGGGGTATGACCTGCTGCAAGGCCAGTTCCGTGATCAGTGGTCGCGGCGGGTCTATCGCAGCTTTGTCGATATGGCCGTGGCCAGCGGCCGGATCAAGCTGCCACCGGATCTCGACCGTAGCACGCTCTACAACGCGTTTTATCTTGGTCCGGTCATGCCGTGGATCGATCCCGGCCGCGAAGCGGATGCATGGGAGCAGCTGGTTTCGGCGGGCTTTGCCGACGAGAGCGAAGTGGCGCGAGCCCGCGGGCGCAACCCGCAGGAGCTGAAACAGAGCCGCGAAGACGAGATCGCGGAGAACCGCGAGAAGGGGCTGGTGTTCAGCTCTGACGCCTATCACGAGAACTACGGAGGCAAGAACGGTGCAGACCAGTACGGCAACACCAAGCCTGACACTGCCCGCGATCGTAACCGGCAGCTTCGCCAGTCCGATGGCGATGGCGGCAACGAAAACGGCGATTGATCAGGTCGGGAATCAGACGTGGTACATGATCCGCGCCGTCGCCCAAGGCGTCGCCGAGATCGCCATCTACGACGAGATTGGCGCCTGGGGCGTGACCGCCAAGCAGTTCTCGCAAGATCTCAAAGCCATGGGCGATGTGCAGACCATCAACCTGCACATTCACAGCCCCGGCGGCGATGTCTTCGAGGGTATGGCGATCTACAACCTGCTCGCCAACCACCCCGCGACGATCAACGTCTATATCGATGGGCTGGCGGCGTCGATGGCCTCGGTCATCGCGATGGCGGGGAACATCGTCAACATCCCTGAAAACGCCATGATCATGATCCACAAGCCGTGGGGCATTCAGGGTGGCAATTCCGACGATATGCGCCGTTACGCGGAGCTGCTCGACAAGGTCGAGTCCACGTTGCTGACGGCGTACACGAAGAAGACCGGAAAAACCGAGGACGAGATCCGCAGCTGGCTTGCGGCCGAAACCTGGCTATCCGGTCCCGAAGCGGTGGAGCACGGCTTCGCCGATCAACTGGTGGAGCCGCTGGCCATGGCGGCATCGCTCAAATCGAAACGACTGCAGGAGTTCGAGCACATGCCCGAAGCATTGAAAAATCTACTGGCGCCGCGCGCTCAAGGTGGTCAGCCGCAAGGTGGCCAACCCGCTGGCGGTCAGCCTCAAGGCGCCCAGCCGCAAGGTGGTGCGCCCTCCGGTGGGCAAGGTGACGGTGGCCAGCCGCTAGGCGGCGCGCCTGCCGGTGGTCAGCCGCAGGGTGGTGGTCAGCCTGCGCCGACCATGCAGCAGTTCCGGGAGCAAGAACGCACCCGCCGCGACGCCGTTCGTGCCGTTTTCCAGCCGTTCCCGCAGCACAACGAATTGCGCGACACGCTGCTGGACGACATGAACATCAACGCCGAAACCGCGCAGGCTAAGCTGCTCGCAGCGCTCGGCGCGAATACCGAGCCAACAGCGCCGCCGCGAACCGATCACGGCGTGCATGCCGGAAACGGCAATATCGTTGGTGATGGTGTCCGCAACGCGATCGCGGCCCGGGTCCAGTTGGACAAGCTGGAAAAGGACAATGCCTACGCCGGCATGACGCTGATGGAAATGGCGCGCGCGTCCCTTTCCGAGCGGGGCGTGGGTATCGCCAGCTACAGCGGCGACCGCATGTCGATCGTCGGGGCGGCGTTCACGCACACCTCTAGCGACTTCGGGCACCTGTTGGCGGACGTGGCGCGTCGCCAGATGCTCAAGGGCTACGACGAAGCCGAAGAGACGTTCCAGAAATGGACCGCCCAGGGCAGCTTGCCGGACTTCCGGCCGATGCAGCGTGTCGACCTGACCACGTTCCCGTCGCTGCGCAAGGTGCGCGAGGGCGCGGAGTACAAATACGCGAGCGTCGGTGATCGCGGCGAGCAGATCATGCTGGCCACCTACGGTGAGCTGTTGAGCATTACCCGTCAGGCGATCATCAACGACGACCTGTCGGCGCTGCAGCGCATCCCGCGCATGATGGGCCGCGCCGCAATCCGTACCGTCGGCGACCTGGTCTATGCGCTGCTGGGCTCCAACCCGACGATGAGCGACAGCAAGAAGTTGTTTAGTGTCGATCGCGGCAATCAGCTGTCTGCCGGTGCGCTCTCCATCGCTCGCATCGACCAGGCCAAGACCATGATGGCCATGCAGAAGGAAGGCAACGCCACGCTGAATATCCGGCCCAAGTATCACCTGACGCCGGTATCGATGGAGTCCACGACCAAGGCGCTTTATACCGCCGAGTTCGACCCGGCCCTGGCCGAAGCGCGTGTACCCAACCCAGTGCGCGGTCTGACCGAGGTGATCGCGGATGCGCGCCTCGACGAGCAAAGCAAAACGACCAGCTACATGGCTGCCGATCCGAACCAGTTCGACACCATCGAAGTGGCCTATCTGGACGGCAATAGCTCGCCGTACCTGGAGCAGCAGCAGGGCTTCACGGTCGACGGTGCTGTGTTCAAGGTGCGCATGGATGCCGGCGTCGCCCCGCTCAGCTACCGCACCATGGTGAAGCTGCCGGGCAACTGATCACAGCTAGTCGAAATAAACCGCGCCCACCGATGACCGCCGCTGGCGGTTTTTTTGTGGGCGCCTTTCTCAAAGCGTGAATTTGTCACGACATAGATCGTTACGAATAGGAGAAGCCAACCATGGCTAAGAATTTCAACGGTTCCGGCAAGACTCTAACCATGATCGCCCCCGCTGGCGGCGTGACGTCCGGGATCCCCGTGGTGCTTGGCGCGCTGGTGTTGGTGCCGCTCGATAGCGCTGACGCGGGCGAAGAGTTCGTCGGGCATACCTATGGCGAGTGGAAAGACGTTCCCTGCGCGTCCGGACTCGTCGCCGGTGCCAGCGTCTCGATGCTCGACGATGAGATGGTCGCCGCCGGCGCCGCCGATAGTGCAGGCCCGATCGGTGCGCTTACCACCGACTCAGCCGATGGCGTCGCGACGGTGTTCATCGTCCAGGGTCTGGCGAGTGTCGCCAGCGGCGCGTAATGAGCCGCTTCGCCAAAGCGATGGCGCGGGCTAACCGCGTCCTCGCTGAAAACCTGGCCGACGGCCTGGCCACGTACCGGCGCGACAACGGCGAGACGATCGAGGGCGTGCCGTACGAGCTGAATCTTTCCTTCGAGGTTTACAAGGAGGGCGATCAGCTCCCCACCCCGGTGAAGGCGGTCGAAGTGCCGGTGTCGTTGGTGCCTACGTATCAGCGCGGCGACGAGATCGTCATCGACGGCAAGACCTGGGAGGTGTTGTCCACGCTCACCGACGACGGCGATTTTCGCCAACTGGAGATCGGATGATCGAGTACAAGTACGACATCAACCGGCTGCAGAAGCTGAAAAACCGATTCGACGAGAAGATCGTCGAGAAGGCGCTGCGGCAATCGGTTGCCACGGCGACGAGCCGGGTGCGGACCTACGTCTCCCGCGAAGTTCGCGGCGTCTACCCGCTACGGGCCAAGGATCTCAACGGCAAGGTCCAGATCCGGAAGTATCGGCAGATGGCAACGCGGGCGCTGGTCTACATCGGCGGTCGCCTGCCGCTGTCGACGTTCAAGCCGACGACTCGCAAGGTCAAGGTCGTGGCGACTAGCCGCCGAGGTAACCAGTTCAAAACGACGCGCCGGCGCGTGTCTGTTCGAGTCCGAAAGGATAAGGGCCGGCAGGTGGTGCGCAGCGGTTGGTACGCCAAGGGCGAGGTGATGCGCCGCGCCAAGGACGGATCGCCGCGGACGCAGTATGGCCCGTCGATCCCCGGCATGGTGGCGCATGAATCCGTGATCACCGGTGCGACCGACGTGGCGCGAGACGTGCTGCCGCGTGAGTTCTCGCGGCGCTTGGAAGTGCTGCTCGAGGAGGAAGGCAAGGGATGAGCGAGATTGCCAGTGGCGACGATCTGACACTGGAAGTGATCGAGCGCCTGCGCGCCGAGTGCGACCTGCTGCAGAGCGTCAACGAGGCCTGGTTCGCCGAGCCGATCGACGACCTGAGCGAAGAGCTACCCGCCGCGTTCGTCTACATCGAGAACGATGCAGCCGAAGGCGCGGCGGAGACGTTACGGCCAGTGCAAGCGGTCAAGCAGGTTTATGGCATCTGGATCGTCACCCCGCGCGACCAGTTCCGTGAGCTGCGCAAACAGGTGCGCCGAGCGCTGTTCGGCCACGACTTCAGCCCCTACCACGACCCGATGGAATACCAGAGCGGCCAGCAGGCGGACGTGAAAGGCCGTTATGTGTGGTGGCTCGAGATGTGGTCGACCGACACGCATATCCGTTAGGTCATCGATAACGCAATTCGAGAGGTAACCTCCATGCCCGCAAGATCCGGCGGCAGCTACGTGCTGCGCGGCGGCAAGCCCGAGCTTGCCCATTTCAGTGGCGGCAAGAAAACCGTCCAGCCGCAGGCGGAACCCGCAGACGCGTCGGTAACGGCCGTCGAACCCGAACCCACCCAGGAGCCAGACGACGATGAAGATGCGTAAAAAGCTGCTGCTCGCTGCCCCAGAAGCCGCCGATGGCGCAGGCGCGGACCTAGAAAATGCCGTCGTTATCACCGTTTCGGAGTTGGACAACAGTCCCTATGAAGGGGATCGAGTCACCAGAGACAGGTTGCGTGAGTATTTCGGTGCCGTGCCCGAAGCCAACGCGGCACCTTACGCCACTGTGACGGCTACGGTGCCCATTGCGGGCTCCGGTACTGTGGGTACGCCTCCGGCTTATGGCTTATTGCTGCGCGCCTGTTCGATGTCAGAGAGCGTCGAAGAGGGTGTGTCGGTTACCTACCAGCCAGTGACAAACAATGCTGAGTCGGTATGCCTATGGTTTGTCGAAGACGGTCAGTTGCAGAAAGTCCCCGGGGCTCGCGGAACGGTGGAATGGTCTTTCACAGTCAAACAATACCCGACGATGTCATTCACCTTCACGGGTCTCTACAAGCGTCCTGAAGCGTTGGCCAATCCGATCAATAAGCAGCCGACCAACATCGTTGCAGAGCTGATCGTGAACAACCAAAACACGCCTGATCGAAGTGTTCACGGCTTTAAGGCTGTTCTCCAATCGCTCAGTCTCAATGCGGGGAATGATGTTGAATTCGTTTCGAAGCTGGGCAAAGAACAGTCTGAGGTGACCGATCGAGATAGTGCCGGCAACGTCGAGATCGAGGCGCCAGACATCAGCACCAAGAACTACTTCGCGGCGATCGAGAGCCACGAGGTGATCTCGCTCGAGCCAGTCTCGCTGACCCATGGCACGAAGCCCGGCAACATCGTCACGGCCGCCGCGCCGAAAGTCCAGCTGTCCACGATCAGCCGCAGCGATAGCAGCGGTACCACTCATTACTCGATGGGCATGCGTCTGAACCCCGACCAGGGCGATGACGAATTCACCATCACTTATACCTAAGGGCAGACCATGATCGTCAAAAGCGATATCACTACCATCAAGGTCGACGTGACTATCGTCGACCCGGAAACGGGCGAGCCGAACACCTGCCAGGCGCGCTGGAAGCTGTATCCGGTTGATGACAGTCAGGCCAAGATCAAAGAGATCAACGCCGGCAACGTCTCCGACGAGCAGCTGGTCGAGGACGACCTGGTCGAGCTGATCGGCATTACCGATGGCAAAGGCAAGGCGATCGAGGATGACGCCTCGCTGCGCGAGTGGTTCCTGAAATGGCCGCATACTCGCGGGCCGCTGATCCGCAGCTGGTTCAGCGCTCAGGCAGGGCACGCGGCGGCCGCCCAAAAAAACTGAGAGACCTGGGCCGGCATTGGGCCGGCGCCGGCTCAGGTGGAAAGAACGAGCTGGCCAGCGACGCCGAGATACTGGGTGTTTCATTGCCTGACAGCTACTTCGAGCCGGAAACGGCCGAGTGCTGGCCCGAAAACTGGGACGCGCTGCAGGTGTTTCTGTCGTGCGGCAGCCAATGGCGCACGATCTCCACCGGCAAGTCGATCATCTATCAGGGGCTGGATTATGGCGCGCTCGAGGCTGTGATCCGGCTGCGCGGTATCGCCGAGCCCTGGCAGGTGTTCGAGCAGGTAGGGCAGATCGAGCGCGGGGCGATGGAAGTGATCAATGACTGACGACCGTTGCCAGCCGACGCTTATCGTGGCCTAGTGTTGCGGATACGACACAAAGTGATACGCGCAGGGGGATTGATGAAAGTCATCGGGGGATCGTTTGGCACAACAGGCTCGGCGCATATCAGCCGCGATAACACGCTGGTGGTGAAGTCAGGCAAGAAGCACTTATTCAAGCCGGACCAGGTGAAAAGCATCGACACGCGAGTGGATAGCGATGGCGGTTTCAGTTTCTCGCGCGGCCTGGTGGCGATGCTGATATTAGGGGGCATTGGCCTGGTAGTGCTCAATCTGCTGGGGGCTATTGTGGGGCTGTTGATCGGTTTCGGTGTCGGGTTTCTGCGCGAAAAGCGCAACGTCGCCGAGCTGGATATCGAGGGCGGAAAGCGTCTCACGCTGGAGTGTTCTCCCAAGGCCATCCAGTGGCTGTTGGAATTCAAAGGCTAGCCGTTCGGCCAGCTACTAAAGACCTCGCCCTCGGCGGGGTTTTTTAATGCCTGAAATTTGAGGTCCCCATGGCCAAGAAATTCGAAACCGGCATCATCATCTCGGGTGACGGCAAAGGCGGTGTGCGCGCTGTCAAAGCCAACCGGGAAGAGTTGGAGCGTTTCGACCGGCAGTCAAAACAAACCCGCAGCAGCACCGAAAGCCTGTCGGCCAGCTGGCGTTCGGCGACACGTATCGCCGGCGGCCTAACGAGTGCCTTGGGCCTTTCGACAGCGGGTTTCGCGGCGATGGTTGCGCGTCAGGCCAGCGCTGCGCGAGAAACGGCAGCACTGGCTAGCTCTATCGGTGTTTCCACCGGGCGGCTGCAGGAGCTGCAATACGCGGCCAAAAGCGTTGGGCTCGAGAGTGACGCCATGGGCGACATTCTCAAGGACGTCTCCGACAAGATCGGTGACGCCTATGCCAACGGCGGCGGCGAGGCGCTGGATGTCATCAACAACCTGGGTCTGTCGGTTCAGGATCTGATCAACCTGCGCCCCGATGAGCAGCTGCTGGCTATCTCCCAGCGGCTCAACGAACTACCGCGTGCGTCCCGAATCAACGCGCTGGAATCTCTGGGTAACGATCTTTCGCGTCTGCTACCGCTGCTGGAGAACAACGCCGCCGGTCTGAAAGCTGCCGCCGATGAAGCGCGCGACTTTGGCTACGCGCTGGACGAAGAGCAGAACAAGGCACTCGTCGACGCCGGCAACGGATTGACACGCCTGACTGGCTTCGCTGAAGGCTTTGCCAATCGCCTGACCATTGCCGTGGCGCCGGCGATCAGCCAGACCACTGACAACCTGGGCGAGTTGAACGACCTCGTTTCTGATCCTGGTTTCCAGCAGGCATTGAATGACGTCGCCAGCATCGGCGCCAAGATGGCCCAAGGTCTGGCCAAGGGCTCGCTTCAGTTCTTGCGTCAGGTGGGAACGATCGATGACCAGCTGCGGGTCTGGGCATCCGGTCAGTTCGGCATCGGCGACGATTTCAGCGTCGACATGTCTCGAAGCAATGCCTTGCGCACCGAGATCGACTATCTGCAGACGTTGGCTAACGGCAACTGGTTCGACCGGATTGGCAATGGGTATGCCAGCGTCGAGGCGGTCAACGAGAAGCTGGCCGAAAAGCAGACCGAACTGGCCACGGTCAACGGGAGAGTCTTCGACAGTTTTGGCGCGCTGGTCGCGGGTATCGGCGGTGCCAGTAGCGCAGCAAAGGCTCATGCCGATGCGACCGATGAGGATTCATCGGCAATGGATGGGCTGGCCAGCGCGATCAAGCCGCTGCTGACTGCCTATGATGCGGATCATACAAAGCGCCAACAGCTGCTCGCCGATCGCAAGACGCTGACCGACGCGCTCGACAAGGAGCCCGAGAAAGCCGAAGCCATCCGGCGCGCCATTGCCGATATCGACGATCAGCTCAAGAAGCTCAACGGTACACAGAAAACGACCCAGAGCGAAGCCCAGAAAGCCGCCAAGCAGCTGCAGCAGCGCTACGAGTCGACCCGCGACAGCATGGCCCAGCAGATCGCGTTGATGGGTCAGGTGGGGCAGGCCGCGCAGGTGCGCTACGACACCGAGTTCGGCGAGCTGCGCAAGCTCAGCGACGAGCGGAAAAAGGCGTTGGTCGATCAGGCGACCGAGCTGGATATGCTCCAGCAAAAACAGGATCTCCTGGACAGCTTCGTCAACGCGCAAAGCCTGGGCACTTTGTTCGATCAACGGGACCAGGCCCAGCAGATCGGCGGGGCTACCGGCCGCATCGCCGAGCGCAACGTGGGCAAGGCGATCACCGATCAGGCCCGCGATGGTGCGCCGCAGGTGCAGGGGCTCGACGCGCAATACTCCGGCGCCTTCGGTGAAGCCAACCGCATAGAGAAAGAGCGTGCTGATCTGCAGGCGTGGTATGCCGAACGCATCGCGATGTATGAGGACTTCAAAACAGCCGAGGCTGACAAGGCCGACGAGTACAACGCGGTGATCGCGGGGCTCGAGCAGGACCGGGCGTCGCAGATGCTGGCGATCGACCAGCAGTCACAACAAGCCAGGCTGATGGGCTATTCCGACCTGTTCGGCAACCTGGCGGACCTTTCGAAGTCTTTTGCCGGTGAGCAGAGCGGCATCTATCAATCGATGTTCGCGGTCTCCAAGGCATTCGCCATTGCCGACTCGATCATCAAGATCCAACAAGGCATCGCTAACGCGGCCGCGCTCCCGTTCCCGACCAATATCCCGGCAATGGGCGTCGTGGCAGCAGAGACGGCAAGCATCGTCAGCACGATCGCGTCGACGAGTCTCGTAGGTCAAGCGCATGAGGGGATCGACAACACGCGTGCTGGAACCTGGCTGCTCGAGGACAACGAGCGTGTCGTCGACAAGCGCACCAATGCTGACCTGAAGCAGTACCTGAACCGCGCCAACGCGGCCAACCAGAGCCACTACTACGGCGGGAAGGGCGGTGACGTGACTGTTCAGATGGCAGTGCATGTACAGGCGCAGCCTGGCATGAGCGATGCGGATGCCCGCCGTCAAGGCAAGGCCGTCGGCGACCAGGCAGAGGCCCAGATGCGCCAATTCATCATGAAAGAACAGCGGCCCGGCGGGCTGCTGGCCAAATAAGGGCAGCCGATGGACACCCTACCCGATGTGCCGATGGACTGGGAGCCGCAGATCACGCCCCAGGCCAATGTCGATACGATCAAGTACGGCGACGGCTACGAGCAGCGCCGGCCCGCTGGTATCAATTACGTGAAACACCAGGCGAACGTGCAGTGGTCCTCGCTGACGCGGGACGAGTTTGACCGAGTCTATCCGTTCCTGACAGCCCGCCTTGGGCTGACGCCATTTCTATGGACCGAGCCGACCGAGACGACCCCGCGAAAGTGGATTTGTGACTCGGTCGCCAAGGCAGAGGTCAATGCGCGTTTCTGGCGCGTATCGGCGGCATTCCGGGAGGTGTTCGCATGAACGAGATCATTGCACGCGAATCCCAGTCGGTCAGCCAGGAGCCGGTGGTAACGCTATTCGAGATTGATGCGCGGGAGTGGGAAGCCGGCATTCTGCGATTCTGCAACCAGACCGCGCTGGATGGTGGGCCGATTCACTTCAACGGCTATGCCTATACGCCGGTGCCGATCGAGGCTGACGGCTTCGAATGGAACGGCAAGGGCACGTTGCCGACGCCGTCGATGCGGCTCTCGACGTTGGAGGTCTCGATCGTCTCGATGCTGCTGGCCACCAACGATCTGATCGGCGCGCCGGTGAAGCGCATCCGGACGTTCGCAAACCACCTCGACGACGGTGCCGATCCGGACCCGGAGGCGACTTTCCCGGTGGACGAGTACCACATCGAACAGAAGCCGGAAGAGATCCCGGCGCGCGGAACGCTGGAGTTCTCGCTATCGATCTCGCTCGATCAGCAGGGCCGGATGATCCCGGCGCGGCAGTGTCTGCGCGACACCTGTACCCATACCTATCGCTACTGGAACGGCTCGCGCTTCGTCTACGAGGGCGTGAGCTGCCCATATACCGGGTCGGCGTGTTTCGACCAGCAGGGCGACGCCGTGGATGACGAATCGAAAGACGTATGCGGCAAACGCCTTTCCGACTGTCGCGTCCGCTTCGGTGCCAACAACCCGTTGCCGACCCGG
>NZ_JBQXYB010000018.1:0-44605 GCF_052645315.1 Salinicola sp. V024 | reverse complement strand
GATCGAATGCGTGGCTCGCATCATCATGATGGCGGCCCGGTCTTCAGCAGAAAGATGGCGATAGCAGTGGTTCATGGCAACACCGTACCTGATGGGTCACGTGTTGCGCTTGGTCATTGAGACCGCCATGCCTTCTTGTGTCGAGTCTTTGACAGCGCCAGGTAATGAGCCGTTAATCAGTTGGGTTATTATGCCTAGGGGTGAAAAATCGTAGTCAACGCTAACTAGGTGTAAGAGCAATGTTACTAAAGGAGAAATGATGGCCTCAGAAACAATATATGAAATAATAACTAAGATAAAGCCAAATTTAGCAGCATGTAAGTATACTAGCCACCCTTGGTATGTGCTGATTTTAAAATATTCTCTAGGATCGCTTTGTATCCAAATTATCCCACATACTAGAATTGGTGCTATAAGGAAGGCTAGCATATATAGTCTTACAGTTTATTTTTCATTGAGAGAAAGTTCTACTCGATGGCTCTTTTGCAGTGCCTCTTTAAGATCATCATCATTGATCTGAGAAATTCTACTTTTAATAGCTTCTTCTTTCAAAATAACAGTGCCACGACCAAGTATCTCGATATCGTTTGAAGACACAATTGTGCTTTCGGAGCGAGCTTTCCTAAAACTTGGATAAAGAATAGGTTCCAGTAAACTGACTAGGATGCTCATCGCGGCTTCTCCATTATGTTTAGCTATTGATTTTCGTTTTTTATTAGTTTTTGACTATTTCGCTTTATGTCTTCACACATACATATTTTAAGTACACTACAGGCTATCCTTTTTCGCAAGGATAGGAGTGTAACGTCGATGGAACGTGCCTTGGTGTGTGCAGTGGATGATCACAATTTACCTATAGAAGCAATAGGTTGAGTGGTCTTTTGCAGCTGGATTTTAGCCTAAAATTGCTAGTACAAGCGCTATGGTCAGGCGAATCAGTCAATTCGCTGTCCAAATGTTGTCCATTGTCACTAGCCATAGTGGTACGTAGCCAGCCAGATAGCGCCGATAAGTAATTGAATTTAAAGAAAATTACCCAGAGCGGGCCGCTAGGGACACATCTTGTAATCAGTAGGTCCCGGGTTCGACGTGGTGTCGGCACCGGAGCTTTGGCAGTTTTTGTTTTACGTAGATTATCTAGGTAGATTGATCGATTGATTTCCTCCCGCGTTTTTTCACCCTGACCGCCTTATTCTTTTTTCTGGCAATATCGCCCAAGAAGAGTTGATCCCTGGATATTTTGTAGGTGACGGCTGCTCTGGGTTTGTGCGATGCCCCGACCATGATCGTTCCGGATGCGTGAGCTCACAGCACACGGACGTGAATCAGTTCGCGAGGTCTTCCATTGCCAACGATATGTCTATAATGTCGGACACATGGACATATCTACCGTTACCCAGAGCTTTGCCGCGTTGTCTCAGGAGACTCGCCTCGAGGCCTATCGGCTGCTGGTGCGTCACGAGCCCGAGGGGCTTCCGGCGGGCGAAATCGCGCGTCAGCTATCCGTGCCCCACAACACGATGTCGGCGCATCTTTCGGTGCTGGCACGGGCCGGTTGGGTGGCGTCGCGTCGGCAGAGCCGGTCGATCATCTATCGCGCGGATCTCTCCCACATGAAGGAGACGATCCAGTTTCTGGTACGCGACTGCTGCGCCGGCCATCCCGAAGTCTGCGAGCCGTTTTTGAAGGCGTTGGGTGAATGTTCCGCTATCGAAAATAAACCGTGAGGGCGCCATGAATCCCCTGATCTATCACAATCCCGCATGCGGCACGTCGCGCAATACGCTGGCGATGATCGAAGCCTCCGGCGAGACGCCGGAGGTGATCGAGTATCTCGAGACACCGCCCTCTCGCGAGCGTCTGCTCGAATTGATCTCGATGATTGGTATCACCCCGCGCGAACTGCTGCGCCGCAAGGGCACCCCGTTCGACGAGCTTGGCCTCGACGACCCGGCCCTGAGCGATGAGCAGTTGATCGACGCGATGATGGCACATCCGATCCTGATCAATCGGCCGATCGTGGCCACCGACAAGGGGGCCCGGCTGTGCCGACCTTCGGAGCGCGTGCTGGCGCTGCTGGCCAACCCGGTGGCGACCTTCACCAAGGAAGACGGTGAAGTCGTACATGCCGAGGTGTCGGGGCGTGAGTGAAAGGGACATGAGTGACATGAGCACGCGTGAAACGAAGAGTTCGGTGGATGCCGGCGACCTACCCAATATCGATCTCGACAAGCTGCAGCCGATCGACGTCGAGGCGCTGATCGGTGCCGATGAACCGCGCCATCCGCCGAAAATTCTGGTGCTCTACGGTTCCCTGCGGGAGCGCTCCTTTTCTCGGCTGGCCTCCGAGGAAGCGGGCCGACTGCTGCGCTGGTACGGCTGCGAGGTGCGAACCTTCGATCCTTCCGGTCTGCCGCTGCCGGACGATGCCGAGGCCGAGCACCCCAAGGTGCAGGAACTGCGCGATCTCGCCGAATGGTCCGATGGCATGCTGTGGGTCAGTCCGGAGCGTCATGGTGCCATGACCGGCGTGATGAAGGCGCAGGTCGACTGGATTCCGCTATCGCTGGGCGGCGTTCGCCCCACTCAGGGCAAGACGCTGGCGGTGATGGAAGTCTCCGGCGGCAGCCAGAGCTTCAATGCGGTCAACCAGCTGCGGATTCTGGGGCGCTGGATGCGGATGATCACGATCCCCAACCAGTCCTCCGTGCCCAAGGCGTTCAACGAGTTCGACGACGCCGGACGCATGAAACCCTCGCCGCTCTACATGCGCATCGTCGATGTCTGCGAGGAACTCGTTAAGTTCACCTGGCTGACCCGGGGGCGCTCGGCCTATCTTACCGATCGTTACTCCGAACGGGTGGAGAGCGCGGAAGAACTTTCGCGTCGCGTCAATCAAGGCACTCACTAGAAGCACGCGCTAGAAGTACGTGCGAGAAGTACGTGCGAGAAGCACACGCTAACAAAGCACTCATTAAAAGCACTCATTGAGGCACGGTCATACGATGCTGGCACTGGCTATTTTCGTCGTCACCCTGATCCTGGTGATCTGGCAGCCCAAGGGGCTGGGAATTGGCTGGAGCGCTCTCGGCGGGGCGCTGGTGGCACTGCTCGCGGGCGTGGTGCGGCTGTCCGATGTCGGCGTGGTGTGGGATATCGTCTGGGATGCGACGTTCACCTTCGTCGCCCTGATCGTCATCTCGCTGATTCTCGACGAGGCCGGGTTCTTCGCCTGGGCGGCGCTGCATGTCGCCCGCTGGGGCAACGGCCGCGGGCATCTGCTTTTTCCGCTAGTGGTAGTGCTGGGCGCGGTGATCGCGGCGTTCTTCGCCAATGACGGCGCGGCGCTGCTGCTGACGCCGATCGTGATCGCGATCCTGCTGCGGCTGGACTTCTCGCCGCCGGCGGCGCTGGCGTTCATCATCGCCACCGGCTTCGTCGCCGATACCACCAGCCTGCCGCTGATCATCTCCAACCTGGTCAACATCGTCAGCGCCAACTACTTCGATATCGCCTTCGACCGTTACGCGGCGGTCATGGTGCCGGTCAATCTGGTCTCGCTGGTGGCGACGCTGATCGTGCTCTGGATCGCCTTCGGCCGGCGGATTCCCAAGCGCTATTCGGTGGCGGAGCTCGATGCCCCCCGCTCGGCGATCAAGGATTCGCTGATTTTTCGCGCCGCCTTTCCGCTGCTGAGCGTGCTGCTCGTCGCCTATTTCGTCACTGCGCCGCTGGGCATTCCCATCGCCTTCGTCACCGGTGCCGCGGCGATCGTGCTGATGGCGATCGCCGGTCGCTGGTGGCGGGGCGGCAAGGACGCCGCCGTCTCGGTCACCGCGGCGCTCAAGGGCGCGCCTTGGCAGATCGTACTGTTCTCCATCGGCATGTATCTGGTGGTCTACGGGCTGGGTAATGCGGGCCTGACCGATTACGGCGCCCGGGCGCTGCAGTGGCTGGCCGGACAGGGCGACTTCGTCGCCACCATCGGCACCGGGTTTCTCTCCGCCATCGTCGCCTCGATCATGAACAACCTGCCGTCGACGCTGGTGGGGGCACTGGCCATCGACCGGGCCCAGGTGCCGGCGGTGACCCAGGAGCTGATGGTCTATGCCAACGTGATCGGCAACGACCTGGGGCCGAAGTTTACCCCCATTGGCAGCCTGGCGACGCTTCTGTGGCTGCACGTGCTGGCGGGCAAGGGCTACAAGATCGGCTGGGGGCAGTACATGAAGATCGGCCTTTTGATCACCCCGCCGGTACTGCTGGCGACGCTCGTCGCGCTGGCGCTGTGGCTGCCGGCACTGCCACGATCTTAAATACCACGATTAGCGTCTGGGCATGTGGTCAACGTGGAAGTGATCGATCATATGCGCCAATCCATTGGTTAGCAGGGCGCCACCGATCGGTGGGCCGTGGCCTGCCGTTACTACCGCGGGCTTCAGCGCAGCGAGACGACGGATCGATTCGAGAGCCTGCTCCCAGTCCTGGGTGAAATATCGCGGCGGGCCGCTGAGCCTGGCGCGCTGAAGGACGACCTGATGAAGCGATTCCTGCTGGACGGTCACGAAGGCATCACCCGCGACCAATGTTCTGTCCTCTTCTCTGAACAATGAAACATGGCCGGGCGTGTGCCCCGGCGTGGGTATCCAGCGCCACGATGCCAGTCCGGGTACCGACCCATCCTCGGGGAGCGGTGACAAGACGTCTTCGAGGTGGAAAGGGCCGCGCGGAAATATCGGGGAGAGTTGCGAAATGGCACCGCCTCCGGCTGACGCATCGGCGGGCGGGTATGGATTCGCGCCGGTCAGATAAGGGAATTCCAGCGTGTGGGCGTACAACGGCACCTGCCAATGGCGGCTCAATGCCATTGCCGAGCCGACGTGATCGAAATGGCCATGTGTCAGGATGATGGCTGCCGGGGGCAGGGTGCCGAAGACCCTCTCGGCCCAGGCAACGATCTGGCTTTCCTGCCGGGGGAGGGCGGTATCGATCAGCACCCAGCGTTGCCGGCTGGGCTCGGCGATGAAGCAGACGTTGACGAACTTCAGCGTCAGTTGGGTGACATCAGGCGCTACCGGCAGGGTTTGATTGTGTCTGACCGATGTCAGTCCCGAAGCCAGAGATTGCCGCGTTTCCTCTCTCATGAGTTTTCCTGTGCCGTCGGACTGGGGGGCAAAGACTGATTTGCCAGGGCGGGGATGCCAAGGTGATTCGCGAGGACGTCGCACACAACAGCGTCAACATCGTCCAGTGAATAGCCGTTTATGCCGGCAGTGCTCAGCGAGTCAGCCGCTGGCCTTGGGGTTCGAATTGTCGGATTCCTTATCGATATTATCCTTGTGAGCCTTTTTCTCCCTGGTCAGCTGCGCCCCGGGAACGGGCGTCTTGTCCATGGCGTTGTTGTGGCCAGGCTCTTTCCGCGAATACTTCGATTTCTGGTTGTCCACATTTTCATCGGTACGATAAGGCTTCGGCTCTTCGTGGCTTGATTGACCGGGGTTTGGCTGACTGCCGGATTCGCTGGAGGGCGTGTCTTTCTGCATGGCCTGTCTGGCCTTATCGCTCTCCTGGTTCGGCTTCCTGGCGCTTTTTGAAATATCACTCATCATGTCGTCTCTCGAGTTGGGACTGAATTGAGATTGAAATGCCGTCAAATACGGAAGTCAGGTAACGTGCCGTACTCGGACATACATTTGACATTCATATCGTCATACGTCTGGCATACGCACGTTCATCGATGAAGCTGGTCAGTAACGCTCAATGAGGTGCCGCGACTTGGGAGAGTCTCGGCAGATGATGCGTATAGGCCGTATTGAAACGCGCGATATCGACCAATTTTTCGTAGTCCAATATCTCGAGAATTCGGCTCTCCCTGTGTCGACTGAGCAGACCCATAAGCTCCAGCTGATTCAGGCAGCGGCAGACGTGGACATTGGTCATGCCCAGTAGATCGCCGATGACCTGCTGCGAAAGAGGGAGAAAGACTTCGCGCGCGTCCCGATCTGTTCTATTCAGCCTGGTGTGCAACTCGAGGATAAAATAGGCGATTCGCGTCGTGGCATCGTGATTGATAAGATTGTTGAGACGATCCGCCATGAGATGGCTCTGGTACATGGCGAGTGACAGAAAAGCACGAGCCAGGTTCGAACTGCCCTCCATGGCCTCGTCGACCTTGTTTTTAGCGGCGGGAATGATCAGACCTTCGGTCAACATGACGATCTGTTCGACGCCGCCACCCTGGTAATAATCTCTCATGCCGATGATGTCACCGGGCAGATAGAGATCGATGATTTTTCGATCGCCTTCCCGCGTCAAACGAGACGAGTATGCCCAACCATCCTGTATCGCAAGAAGCGAACCTTGATGGCAATTCTCGCTCTTGATGACGCCGCCTCGCTTGACTCTTGTGGGAGTCTGCTGCACCCCACGGAGCGCCTCTCTTTCCGACCGCGTTAAGGGAGCATGTCGTGACAGAATGTCGAAGTAGATCGAGTAACCAAACCAGGACTGTCCGTTCAGTGAAACGCGGTTCTTATCCTGCAAGCAGTGGCCTTTCTGCAGGTTGATATCCATGCTCATTGAATACGAAGACATGTTTTCGCTTCCTTGGGGGAAAACGGCAGAGCATTTCTTGCGCAAGCTCGCACCGACTGATTGACGCCAGATCTTTTCCAGACGATAAAGTGCTAGGAATTTCATTAAAAATATTGAATATAACTAGCCGATTCCCTCTGGTGTACTTATCTTAACGGTCCTCCAATCAAAAGGCTGAGTGAAGGAAAAATTCGAGGATCGGCATTGAAATCAACTGAATGTCGTAGCGCCAGAGTGAAATAGGGTGAAGGGTTTATTCCGGAAAATTCAGTGTGGTGCTGACATGAATTTTCACTTTGATGACTCTCCTGCTCGACGGGAGCAGCGAGTTTTCTGCTTTAAACCTAGTTGCTCGCCGGGAAATGTCTAACGGTTGGTGTTACCAAACGTTGTCGAGACTAGCCGTAAATTTCGGCCCGATTTTGAGCTTCCGAGAGCCTCATCATACTTAATTTCAAGATGCTGTTATTATTGATATTTTTTAAAAAATATCGCGTTTTTAGCAAAACTAACCCAGGATATTGGCAGGTGATTGAAAAGACCCTTTGGGGTAGCAAGCGCTCTGATTTCTAGAGGGCTTTTCTACTAAAATTAATCTGTGTTGATATTGCATAAATTTACATATTTATTTACGGCTTAGCGCTTCAGGCCATGATGGGTCATGCGGAACTGCCTGCTTCTTAGCCTGCTTGAAGTGCTGGGAGTCAAAGCCGGGCGTAGAGTGATTCGGCTCGGCCGCCTGAGCCTTGATGAGACATGGCTACGGAAACCCATCGTGGAAGACTCGTAGAGAGTGGGCAGGTGATCGGAAGTCGCCAAAGGCTCGGTGGAGTAGTAACGCGGAACCTTGGGGCGGAAATTCAGCACAAGGCACGTGTCATGAAAAAACCCATCAGCTTTTTCGTGCATCATCAGGGCAATGGCCATGCGCGTCGCACCATGGCCATCATCCGGGAGTTTTCTCCCGCCGGTCAGTGTCATGACGGCCGATCCTTCGCTGTTCGACGGATTCGAGCGGGAAATCGGCATCGTCGCGCTGCTCGACAAGATCTGGGGCGTCAGCGGACTCGTCGTCGACCCCCACTCAGAGGCCGTGGAAGCCGTGAAGCGCGCGCGGGAATTGGAGCGCCGCCGGGTCCGTGGAGCGTTTCTGGAATGCTTCACGTCCAGGCGCATGGCGCAGGACTGCGTACAGCTCTATCGGCAGTGGGTCGCAATTCGATGACAGATGCGGGTCAATTCAGTGACCGCACGGGGTTCAGGGCGAAACGCGATATCGCTACTTACATCTCGATACATATCTGTTGGGGACACTTAACTTAGATAAGCTTTATCAGCGGCTTTGAGGCGTAGAGTGCTTGTACAGCGTCAGGAAGACGTAGTGCCAAGGAAGGAAATCGCGGGAAGCGATATTCACAGGGATGCATGGCAGGAAGCCATGAAGAGTATGCAAGGAAACGCAACGATCTAAACCCGGCCCACAGGTCGGGTTTTTTTCGTCGGGTTCTTTTCACCGGGCCCTTTTCATCGGGTCCTTTTCGTCGAGTTCGAAGGGTAATGGATTCTGGTGAACCGTGGCTAGTAGCGGGCGCTCCCGCTTGCACGAAGTGGGGAATGACGGTTTTACCGATGGTGCATAGAACCGATGGCGCAGGAAAAGGGAG
Organism: Salinicola sp. V024; assembly: GCF_052645315.1. NCBI lineage: Bacteria > Pseudomonadati > Pseudomonadota > Gammaproteobacteria > Oceanospirillales > Halomonadaceae > Salinicola > Salinicola sp. V024. Next base: position 36,347 of record NZ_JBQXYB010000018.1, on the reverse strand, counting down.
GTCGGCATGAACGGCAGCGATAGGAAGAATCGGGTCCGGACTCGTGTGGGGGCGACGCTGTTGGCGGCGATTCTCTTGGGGATCGGCGTGATGGCGGCGCTGGACGAGATCATCTTTCACCAACTGTTGGCCTGGCACCATTTCGTCGAGACCGACAGCTCGGCCTTGGCGCTCGCTTCGGACGGGCTGCTGCACACGCTGGAGCTGGTACTCCTGGTCTCCGGCGCGGCGCTGATGCTGCGCCTGCACGAGACCGGTCAGCATGCTGCCGGATACCGCGGGGCCGGTTTCCTGCTGGGCATGGGCGGCTTTCAGCTTTTCGACGGCATCGTCGATCACAAGATCCTGGGGCTCCATCAGGTGCGCTACGTCGACAACCTGCTGATCTACGATATCGGTTGGAATGCCGCCGGCCTGTTGCTGCTGGGCATCGGCTACTGGCTGCTGCGTCGCGCCCGACACGGCGAGGCGATGAGTCAGCGGTGAACGGGTTCACGCTGGTCTTCGGGCTGCTTGCCGGGCTCTACGGCTGGGGCTGGTGGCGGCTGAAGACGCGTGGCCGCGCGTGGCCACGCTGGCGCCTGGTGCTCTTCTGCGCCAGCACGCTCGCGATCGGCATCGTGCTGTCGCCGCCGCTGATGCGCTGGGCGCACGGGGATTTTCGCGGCCATATGGTGATGCATCTCGTTGCCGGGATGATCGCCCCGCTGGGGCTGGTGATGGCGGCGCCGGTCACGCTGGCGTTGAAGAACGTACCTGCCCGCTGGGGAAGACGCTGGGTCGGGTTCGTGTCGTCACTGCCCATCCGGATATTGAGTCATCCGGTCACGGCCGCGGTATTGAACGTCGGTGGCATGATGGCGCTCTACCTCACGGATCTGTACGCCGTCATGCTCCACTCGCCCGGGTTCGCCCTGTGGCTTCACTGGCATTTCATCATCGCGGGATGCCTGTTCAGCTGGGCGATCGCGGGGCCAGACCCGGCGCCACAGCGGCCGGCCCTCGAATGGCGCTTCGCGGTGCTGGTGGTGTCGATGGCGGGCCACGCCATGCTCTCCAAGTGGATGTTCCAGTTCCACTTTCCGGCCTCGGTTCCTCTGGAGCAGGTGCGCCAGGGCGCCGAACTGATGTTCTATGCCGGCGAGCTGCCGGAAGCGCTGCTCGTCTATCTGCTGGCACGTCAATGGCTGCGTTCCCGCTATCGGGAAACACCGGCATCGATAACTTCCTGAAACGCCCAAAAGGGCGTCATCGCTCCCGATCGCTCTAATCCAGTGGAAGTTCGATCTTGCCGCCCGACCAGACCCACTGGGTAATCTCCGGGATATCGTCGAGATGCTCACGAATATAGCGGTGATGTTTCTGCAGTAACGCCTGCAGATCCTCGATGAGTTCAACGGCGTTCTCCCACTGCTCCGGCAGATAGCGCAGGGCATCCAGCGCCAGATGCATGCGGCTCATGTGATTGAGGACCGTCATGTCGAACGGCGTGGTGGTGGTTCCCTCTTCCTGATAGCCGCGGACGTGGAAACGTTCGGTATCGGGGCGATTGTGAATCAGTTGATGGACCACGCCACGGAAGCCGTGGAAGGCGAAGACCACCGGGCGCTCGGCCGTGAACAGCTCGACGAAATGTTCCTGGCTGATCCCGTGCGGATGGTTCAAGCGTAGAGTCATGATATCGACCACATTGACCACGCGGACTTTCAGCGACGGCAGATAGGTGCGCAGGATGTCCACCGCCGCCAATGTCTCCTGCGTGGCGATGTCGCCGGCGCAGGCCATGACGATATCCGGCTCGTCGTCGCCATCGTTGCTGGCCCACTCCCAGGTGCCCAGCCCCTGACGACAATGTTCCCGGGCTTCGTCCATCGTCAGATACTGCAGCTGAGGGTGCTTGTCGATGACGATGGCGTTGAGATGATCGACGCTGTCGAAGCAGTGTTGGGCAGTCGCCAGCAGCGTGTTGGCATCCGGCGGCAGATAGATTCTCACCACCTCCGGCTGCTTGCTCAACAGCATGTCGATGAATCCCGGACCCTGGTGGCTGAAACCGTTGTGGTCGTTGCGCCAGCAGGTCGAGGTCAATAGATAGTTCATCGAGGGCACCGAGGCGCGCCACGGCACGTCACGAGCGTGTTCGAGCCACTTGGCATGCTGGATCGCCATCGAATCGATGATCGAGACGAACGCCTCGTAGCTGGCAAAGAGGCCATGCCGGCCGGTCAGCACATAGCCTTCCAGCCAGCCGCTGCAGTTGTGCTCGCTGAGCACCTCGAGCATGCGACCGTCCATGGACAGTTGTTCGTCATTGTCGTCGAACGGCCCCATGAAGCCGCGGTCGGTGACTTCCAGCACCGCGTCGAGCTTGTTGGATTTGACCTCGTCGGGGCAGAACAGGCGGAAATTGTGCGGATTGTCGACGTAGATATCGCGCATGAACTGGCCGAGGCGCTCGGTGGAGCCGTGAAACTCGCGGCCACGGTTGGCGTCGTCGATGGCGACCGCGTAGGCCTCGAGCGAGCGGAATGCCAGCGGCTGGCGCAAGCTGCCGCCATTGGCGTGGGGCTTGGAACCCATCCGCCGTTCGCTCTGCGGGGTCAGCGCGGTCACGTTCTCCCGGGGTTCGCCTTGGGCGTCGAAAAGCTCCTCCGGTCGATAGGACTTCATCCACTGCTCGAGCTGCTGCAGACGCTCCGGATGGTCGCCTAGCCCGGACATCGGCACCTGATGGGCGCGAAACGTGCCTTCCACCGGCAGCTCGTCGACGGAAACCGGCCCGGTCCAGCCCTTGGGGGTGCGCAGCACGATCATCGGCCATATCGGCCGGCGTTCGATGCCTTCCTGTCGCGCCTGCTGCTGGATTTCGTGAATCTGGTCGAGCACATCGGTCAGCGCGGCAGCGAAATCGCGATGAACGATTGCCGGATTGTTGCCTTCGACAAAGATCGGCGCGTAGCCGTGGCCGCGAAAATAATGATCCAGCTCTTCGTCACTCTTGCGGGCGAGTACTGTCGGCGAACCGATCTTGTAGCCGTTGAGATGCAGAATCGGCAGCACCGCGCCATCCCGCACCGGGTTGAGATAGTTGACGCCCTTCCATGAGCCTTCCAGCGGACCGGTCTCCGCTTCGCCGTCACCGACGACCGCCGTCGCGATCAGCCCCGGATTGTCGAACACTGCCCCGAAAGCGTGAGTCAGCACGTAGCCCAGTTCGCCCCCTTCGTGGATCGATCCCGGTGTCGGCACGCTGACGTGGCTGGGCACGCCGCCCGGCGTCGAGAACTGGCGAAACAGCTGCTTCATGCCTTCGGCATCGCGGGTCACATGCGAAAAGTGTTCGCTGTAGCTGTTCTCGAGCCAGACATTGGCGAGCATCGCCGGCCCCCCGTGGCCCGGGCCGGCGAGAAAGATCACGTCGAGATCGCGCCGCCGGATCTGCGCGTTGAGGTGCGCGTAGATCAGGTTGAGCCCCGGCACCGTACCCCAGTGGCCGAGCAGACGTGGCTTGATGTGTTCGAGCTGCAGCGGCGTCTCGAGCAGCGGGTTGTCGATGAGATAAATCTGGCCGACAGCCAGATAGTTCGCGGCTCGCCACCAGTGATCGATCCGCTTCAGCGTCTCCTCGTCCTTTTCGACAGGCAGAATCGGCTGGGTCGTGGGTCCGGTCATGAGGGCGCTCCTGAATCGATTGAGTGAGTGAAACGGCGACGGGCCGAGGTAGGATCGGGACGCTCGACCATCGGCGCCTGACGTCAACCGCGGATGTCAGCGCGACTGCCACAGGCGCCAGGTATGGCGAGCGATCATCGCCTCTTCGTCGGTGGCGACGACATGGACGGTGACGGCGCTCTCCGGCGTCGAGATACGTCCCGGCTCGGTGCCACGGTTGGCGTCGTCGTCGAGCGTCACTGGCAAGAATCCCGCCAGTCGCTCGACCACCGCCTGACGGACCGGCGCCGAGTGTTCACCGATGCCGGCGGTGAACACCAGGCCATCGAGTCCGCCCAGGCTGACCGCCATGCGACCGACTTCCTGGGCCACCCGGTAGACGAAAAAATCGACCGCCAGCCGGGCGCGGGGCGAGTCGCTCTCCAGCAGGGTCTGCATGTCGCTGGAAATACCCGAGATCCCGATCAATCCGGCATCGTGATAGAGCAGCGACTGGAGATCCTCGTTCGAATAACCGAGCTGTTGTTCGAGATAGAGCAGTAAGCCCGGGTCGAGCGCCCCCGAGCGCGTACCCATGGGCAGCCCATCGAGCGCGGTGAAGCTCATGGAGGTGTCAATACTGCTGCCCGCCTGCAGTGCACAGAGGCTGGCGCCGTTACCCAGATGCGCGACCACGGTACGGCCCTCGGCCAACCGCGGATCTATCTCCGGCAGCCGGCCGGCGATGTACTCGTACGACAGGCCGTGAAAACCAAAACGGCGAATGCCGCGTTCGAAGAACGCGTAGGGCAGGCCGGTCAATTGCGCGACGCGGGGCATGTCGAGATGGAAGCTGGTATCGAAACAGGCGACCTGCAGCGTTTCGGGGGCGAATCGGCTGACAGCGTCGATGTCCTCAAGATGATGCGGCTGATGCAACGGCGCCATCGGCGACAGCGCCGCGATCTTGTCGCGAACGTCATTGTCGATCGCCACTGGCGCGGGAAAGAGGTCTCCGCCATGGACGATGCGATGGCCCACCGCGACCAGCTCAAGTTCGCCGAACTGGTCATCGAGCGCCTCGCGCAACCGGGCGTAGGCGTGATCATGATCCGCAATCTCGTCATCGCCGGGCGTTTCATCGAGAAAGCGGGTGCCATCGGCGAGCTCGGCGGTGAGATGGGACGACTCGCCGATCTCCTCGACCTGGGCATGGGCAACCAGCTCGGGTGCGGTGCTTTCGGACTCAGGAGCAGCATCGCTCCCGGCCCTGAGGCGATATAGCGAAAGCTTGATGCTGGAGGAGCCGGCATTGAGCGCGATGATATGCGATTGTGACGCTGCCATGAGATCGTCGTCCCTGTTCCATTCTCACAACCCGCCACTGGAAACAGCAGGCGGTATAATGGCCGAGGTCCTAGCTTCGGCCTGATCATTCAAAGCGTGGTCCACCTTGGGCCACCCTTCAAACGAGAACGGGCCTCGACATCTCGAGACCCGTCGTTATCGCTACTGGCTCGCAGCGGCCGGTAGCCTCGGCTTACATCTGCTCTTTCTGAGCGCCGGAGCCTTCGCGAGCCTTGCCCAGAGAGGGTTCCTGGCCTTCGGGTTCCGGCTTCTGCCGCGTCGAGTACTCGCCTCTGCCATCCAGCGACGGACCCTGATTCCAGCGTCCCATCGGGGCTTCCTTGTCGGTCAGCGTGTTGAGGTAGTAGTAGGAGTGCTCCATCGCCTCGTGAGCTTCGGGCGTGGAGTTGGGGATCGGCAGATTCTTCTCGAGACCGCCCAGTTCTTCGATGACCGCCAGCCATTGCTGCTGATGGTAGGTATCGCGCGCGATCAAGAACGAAAGAAAGTCTTTCATGCCCTTGTCGCTGGTCCAGTTGTACAGACGCGAGGCCAGTACGCGCCCCCCGGACTCCGCCGCGACGTTGGCCATCATGTCCGCGGCGATATTGCCGGTGGCATAGACGTGGCTCATGTCGAACGGCACGCCATTGGCGTTGACCGGCATGGCGGAAAGGCCGGAAGAGAGCAGGTGACGCGGGTTGGCGCCGCCGAGAATCGCGTTGATGATCGGATCCTTGGCCGACTCTTCCTGATAGGAGACCGGCGCCCCCTCCAGGTTCAAGGCGACGGCGTGGCCCAGCATCTCGATATGAGAAAGCTCCTCGGTGGCCGTGGACATCAGCAGGTCGCGAATGCGGTCATCGCCACGCGCGCCCATAGCCTGGAAGAAGTACTGCATGGCAACGCGGATTTCGCCTTCGACCCCACCGATCGCCTGCTGCAGCAGCATGGCGAACTGCGGATCGGGCTTGTCGACCTTGACCGGATACTGAAGCTTCGATGAATGTTGAAACATGGGTGTCTCCCTACCTGAGTGAAGAAGTGGCTCCGTGCTCACTGAAGCTAGTTCGCTTTGGAAAAGGCGCTACTGATTCAGATTAAACAGGGCGACTATTTTGGTATTTATTTGTATCGAGGAAGGCGCTAGAGGAGCGGTAACCAACATTCGTTATAGGGAATCTCACCACGGTGTTATATAAACATTCTGTCATCTGATCGTTTTCGGACTGAGTTGTTGCCACGATCAATAATGGCGCTTTCATCAGGAAAAAGTGAAATCGTTAACCCAGGATAACGTTTCTTATTTCCCTCGCTTGACGGAATTGATTTATGCCTTTCGGGTTAGTAGAAGTCGACGCTGGACGCGAGGGAGTCTGAAGATCATGGACAGCGGAACCCGCCAATCATGGAATGGATAACCAGTCATGGCCAGGCGATTACGGCAATGACCAACTTCAGTACGCTCCTGGTATTGCTGTTTTACGCTCAGATATTCTTCCTCAATTTCCGAAGGTGGCGTCAGCCCAAGATCATCGTCAACCGTGGCGGCGGGAAGGCATTTTAGGCGCATTGCGTCATTGGTAACACGAGCCAGGAAGCGATTTTCATCGAGCTTATCATCGCTATGCTGCACCCTGAAAAGGGGCGTTATACCGCCACTCTCATTGATATCGAAGAGGCTAAACGTACGGAATATTTCCGATTGGTGGAAACCACTCGGCAGGGACCGATGGCGCCGGGAGGTTTCAACCCTGCCGGGGTTTTCGAAGAGATTGTCGAAAGCGTTTTGCACTCCCAAGGCATCCCCCGAAGAATTCCAATCTGGGAGATGACATCGACCTCGAGGCGATTGAGCTTCGTCTCGTCGCCGTCTATGGCAGTGAGGATGCGCCGGTTTGTCGACTCCGTCGCAAGTCGTGAAAGAGCGTCTGGCGCGGGGTGGGGCATTGGCTACGCTGAAGACTATCGATTCGCAGGATCATTGTGGGAGCAACGGATGGCTGACCTCGAAACCTACCGCCGCAAGCGTGACTTTTCGCGCTCGCCGGAACCTCGCGGCAAGCGCGGCAGGAAGCGTTCGCAGTCGAGCTTCGTGATCCACAAACATGACGCCAGTCATCTGCACTACGACCTGAGGTTGGAAGAGGGCGGCGTGTTACGGAGTTGGGCCTTGCCCAAGGGGCCCAGTCTCGAGCCCGGCGAGAAACACCTGGCGGTTCAGGTCGAAGATCACCCGCTCGACTACGGTGACTTCGAAGGGGTGATCCCCGATGGCTACGGTGCCGGTACGGTGATGATCTGGGATCGTGGCGAATGGCGGGTGACCGGCAAGCACGACGACGGCCAGATCGATTTCGCGCTCGACGGCTACAAGCTCAAGGGCGCCTGGACGCTCAAGCGCATGAGTGGCCGAGGAAGCGGCGGAAAGCGAGAGGACGGTAAACAGTGGCTGATGATCAAGCGCCACGACGCCGCCGACGCCCATGTTCCCGACAGCCTGGACGACGTCAGCGTGGCTTCGAATCGGCGCATGACGGAGATCGCCGAAGGGAAGTCCCCATCCTCTTCATCGGCAGCCTCTTCATCGACAGGCTCGGCATCGAAGTCTTCTTCAAAGAACTCGTCGTCAACGAAGTTCCCATCTTCCCGATCCTCATCGTCAAAAACCTCAGCGAAAACCGAAGGCAAGCGTTCCAGTGGCCGCAAGGCTCCGGCCGTCAAGATCGATCCCGGTCAGCTCGAGGGCGCGCGCAAGGCGAGCCTCCCGGCCCGGCCTTCGGCGCAGCTGGCCACTCTGGTCGACGAGGCGCCGGCCGGCGACGACTGGTTCCACGAGATCAAGTTCGACGGCTATCGCATTCTGGCGCGGCTCGACCGCGGCAAGGTGAGCCTGCTGACGCGCAACGGTCACGACTGGCGGGATCGCTTTCCGGAGATTGCCGAGGCAATCGAAGCGTTGCCGTTGGAGAAGGCGCTGTTCGACGGCGAGGTCGTCGCGCTGAGACGCGACGGTATCAGCGACTTCCGGCGCCTGCAGGGCGCGCTGAGCGAAGAAAAGACCGCCGGGCTGGTGTATCAGATCTTCGATCTGCGCTATCTCGACGGCCTCGGGTTCGAGGGTATGGCGCTCGACGACGTCGCCCTGCGCGATCGCAAGACGCTATTGGCGCAGACCTGTGACGCGGTGAAGATCGGCAATCGTGGCCTGCTGCGCTATACCGATCATATCGAGGGCGAGGGCGGCGCATTCTTCGAACAGGCGAGCCGCCAGGGCCTGGAAGGAATCGTTTCCAAGCGCGCCGATTCCCTCTATCGCGGACGCCGTAATCGGGACTGGCTCAAGACCAAGACCGAGCGTCAGGCCGAGGTCGTGGTCGGCGGCTATACCGATCCGCAAGGCTCGCGCCATGGCTTCGGTTCGCTGCTCATCGGCGCCTATGACGATGACGGCAAGCTGCGCTACTGCGGCCGGGTCGGTGCCGGATTCTCCCACGCTCAGCTCGCCGAGTGGCAGCGGGAACTGGCGCGAGCGCCGCGCAAGACTTCGCCTTTCGTCGAGCGCGACATTCCCGATCTGGCCAGCAGCCACTGGGTCACGCCCAAGCGCGTGATCGACGTTAATTTCAGTGAATGGACCAATGATGGCCGCCTGCGCCATCCGCGCTTTCGCGGCCTGCGCGAGGATCGCGATCCCCAGGATATTCGGCTGAGCCAGCAACGAGCGACGGAGCCGTCCATGAGCGAGAAAGCGAGTGAATCTTCCGCCCCAAAGCGTTCCACCCGGACGCAATCCAGCGGCGGCGATGTCGAGATCGAGGGCATTCGGCTGACGCATCCCGATCGGGTGCTGTTCGAGGACGAAGGCATCACCAAGCGGGCACTGGCCGAATTCTATGCCGAGCAAGCCGAGTGGATCCTGCCCGGGCTCGCCGAGCGACCGTTGACGCTGCTGCGTTGCCCTGGCGGTGTCGGCAAGGAGTGTTTCGTCCAGAAGCATCCCAGCGACACCATGCCGGACGATCTGCCGAGCGTGACGATCGCTGAAAAATCCGGCAAGCACGACTATCTCTATGCGCGCAGTGCCGCCGATCTGGTGGCGTTGGTGCAGATGGGGACCGTCGAATTTCACCTCTGGAACAGCCGTGTCGACGATCTCGAGCGGCCCGATCAGCTGGTGTTCGATCTCGACCCGGCAACGGACTGCAAGTGGCAGGCGGTTATCGACGTCGCCCGCGAGCTGCGCCAGACGCTTTCCGAACTCGAACTCACCGCGTTTCTGCGTACCACCGGCGGCAAGGGTCTGCACCTGGTTGTCCCGCTCAAACCGCATGCCGACTGGGAGACCGCCAAGGGCTTCGCCGAAGCCGTGTGCGAACGCTGCGCCGAGCGTCATCCCGATCAGCTGACGCTCAACATGTCCAAGCAGGCTCGCCGCGGCAAGGTGTTTCTCGACTACCTGCGCAACGGCCGCGGCGCCACGGCGGTGGCTTCCTACTCGGTCCGTGCCAGCCCCGGTGCGCCGGTGGCGACGCCCATTCACTGGGAGGATCTGGGGCCGAAGCTGAGCGCCGATCAGTACACGTTGACCAACCTGCCCCGCCGGCTGTCGTCACTGAAACAGGACCCGTGGGCGGGCTTCGACGACGCCCGCCAGCGACTGACCAAGAAGCGCTGCCGCGATGCCGGAATGGAAATCTGAAGGGCTGAGGGGATGTTGATCAGAATGTTCGAGGGGGAGAGAGCGGTGAGGAGAACAGAAAAATGAGCGCTCGCGCGGTCTGGAAAGGTGTCATCGGTTTTGGCGAAGAGCGAGTGCCGGTCAAGCTCTACACGGCGGTCAGCGACCGCAACGTCCATTTTCGCCTGCTCGACCGGCGCCGGCAGCGCCCCGTGCATCAGGCGATGATCGAGCCCCAGAGCGGCAAGACCGTATCGCTCGACGACCGGCACAAGGCCGTCATCGACAACCAGGATCGCATCCTGTTCGACACCGAGGAGCTCGACGAACTGGCGCCGGCCCCCTCGCGGGATATCGAGGTGATGCACTTTCTACCGGCAGGCGCGATCGATAACCAGTGGTATCAGCGCCCCTACTTTCTCGGGCCGGATGGCGACGACGACACGTTCGACGCTTTCGCCGCCGCGCTCGCCAGCAGCGGGCGGGAAGGCCTGGTCCACTGGGTGATGCGGCACAAGGCCTATGTCGGTGCGCTACGTGACTACGACGGCCATCCGGTGCTGATCACCTTGCGCCATCTCGACGAGGTCGTCGATGCCGATGCCCTCGAGCCGCCCGGCGGTGACAAGCTGAACGGCGGCGAAGTGAAGATGGCGACCGATCTGGTCGAGATGTACGCCGCCGACTTCGAGCCGGAAACCTATCAGGACGAATATCGTCAGCGGCTGGAAGCGCTGGTGGAGGCCAAACGCAGCGGCAAGCGAGTTAAGGTCAAGCGTCGCCGTCGGCAGGAGCCGTCCGACGATATCGCCTCGTCGCTCAAGGCCAGCCTGGCCCAGGAGCGCAAACGTGCCTAAGTCGAAGACGACAAAGTCGAAAACCTCGAAGTCGGAAACCTCGAAGCCGGACAAGCAGCACCATCACGACAGCGGCTTCCGCGGGCCGCGCCCATTCTGGTCCGGCACCATCGCCTTCGGGCTGGTCAGTCTCCCGGTGGGGCTCTACCCCGCCCAACACGCTCGGGACATCACGCTGAAAGAGGTCGACGACCAGGGCAGGCCGCTGTCCCGGCGTTTCTTCAGCGAGACCGGGCGCAAGCCGCTCAAGTCGAGCGAGCTGGCACGGGGCATCGAGGTCGAAGAGGACCGCTACGTGGTCGTCGAAGACCAGGAGATCGAGGATGCCACACTCGAACATCGGCGCGAGATCGAACTGAGCCGGTTCGTCTCGCTGGACGAGCTCGACCCGCTCTATTTTCGACGCGCCTACTTTCTGGTGCCGGATTCCCGTTCGAATCGCGGCAGCGGCGCACTCAAGCCTTATCGGCTGCTGGCGGCGGCGATGGAAAATGCCGGGCGGGCGGGTATCGCCACGCTGGTGATGCGCGGGCGCGAGGTGCTGGTGGCGATCATCGCCGAAAACGGCATCCTGCGTGCCGAGGCGCTGCGCTTCCACGACGAGCTGCGCACGCCGCAGAGCATCGGACTGAAAGCGCCGGGTGAACCGGATGCCAAACGTGAGCGGCAGATTCATCAGGCGATGGACAAGCTCAACGCCAAGCATTTCGACCCCGACGAGTTGATCGACCCGCACATCGAAGCGCTCAAGAAACGCGTACGCCAGAAGCGTCGGCGTCGTCAGGACATCGCGCCGATCGAATCGACTCGCGCCCAGGCAGGGAACGAGGGCGACGAAAACGAAGAGGGCGCCGAAGTCATCGATCTTATGCAGGTGCTCAAGCGCAGCCTCAAGCGGGGTCGGATCGAACCGGCGGGGAAGAAAACCGACGAGGGAAAAGGCGGTAAAGCCGCTGCCAAGTCCGCCGGGCCTAAAACGTCTGACAAGTCCGGGACGACTGCCAAATCCGTCAAGGCGACGAAGTCAGCCAAGGCCGGCAAATCCGATCTTTCCCGGCTTTCCCGTGAGGCGCTCTACGAGCTGGCGCAGCAGCGCAAGATTGAAGGACGCAGCGGCATGAACAAGAGGCAGCTGATCGAGGCGTTAGGCCACCGTAGCTGAAACCCGGTGCAGAGTGTCCTCATCCGGCGCTTGGGGCTCTTTACGGCAGCCCCCCGCAACTGCCTCTACGACTTTGCCGAGGGCATCTCTGGTTGTCGAAATCTTGTACGCCCTGGTTTTTTTGTAGGATAAAAGTATGAGTAAATTCATGCTGACCTCGATTTGAAAACCGCATTTCCGTATACATCTTTCCTGACGGAACGGGAGGGAGTTGCTTGATAAGTATCTGATATGAAATATTTTTCATAACAAATTTCAAGTGGAGGATATGAGGGGCTACTGCACCCATAGGAAAAGTTTTACGCAAAGATAGCTAAATAAAATTAAGCTTTGTTGTACGCCTGCCGATAGAGCGTCTCGCGGCATGAAGTGAATTTCCCCCCGGAGAACTTCCCGTCTGCCGAGACCAGTTCCATTCGCCTGAGGCTTGAGCCAAGGGCACCTATCGGGGCTTTGCCATGCTGTTACTGAATCGAAGCGTGAAACTCCGCCTGGCCGCGAGCCTGGGCGCCTGTATTGCCATGCTGTTCATCGTCGGAGTCGTCGGGCTGTATTGCCTAAGCGACACCAAAACCGCCCTTGAAAGAACCTATGAAGGGAACGTGCTGACCCTGGAGGATCTCAGCCACATCGATCGCGCTCTGCTCAGCAACCGGGTCAAGATCACCGCGGAGCAGCGGGATCGTAATCCCGAGTCCGCACGGACGACGCAGCAGGAGATCGCGGAGAACGACGCCATCATCGATGCCGCCTGGAGCGACTATTACCCGCAACGCATCGGCGGCCCCCAGGAGCGCGAAATGGCGGACACCTTCATCACGGCGCTGGCTGACTTGCGAGTGACCATCGCCGAGCTCAACACGGCGATGATCGGCAATGACTTCGACCGAGCCCGAGTCATCGCGACGACCACGCTGCGCGCGCAATATCCCGAGACGCTCGCCGCCATTCAAACCCTGATCGAACGCAACGGTGCCCAGGCTGGCGAGGCGTTCGCGGGCGCTGTCAGCGAATACGAATGGAGTCGCAATGCCATTGTCGGGATCATGCTCGTATCGCTGGTCATAGGAACGTTGATAGCGCTATGGCTGATCCGTGGCATCATGACGCCGCTGGGGAAAGCGCAGGCATTCGCCAACGCCATGGCCGCCGGGAAGCTCAACACCCCGATCAATATCACCTGCAAGGATGAGTTCGGCGCGATGCTGCGCTCGCTTCAGGCCATGGAAGTCCAGGTTTCCCGCGTCGTCATGAGCGTGCGCGACAATGCCGAATCGGTCAGCATCGCCGCGGACGAAATTGCCCAGGGCACCGACGATCTCAGTCGTCGGACCCAGGAGCAGGCCGCCAGCCTCGAACAGACGGCGGCATCGATGGACGAGATCACTTCGACCGTGCGCCAGAATGCGGAAAACGCCGCCGAAGCCGATAAGCTCGTCCACGATGTCAGTCATCGGGCCAGCGCCGGAGGCGAGGTGGCGGGGCAGGCGGTCAAGGCGATGGAAGGCATCAACACGTCGAGTCGCAAGATCGCCGGCATCGTCGGATTGATCGACCAGATCGCCTTCCAGACCAACCTGCTGGCGCTGAATGCCTCGGTGGAAGCGGCCCGCGCCGGTGAGCAGGGTCGCGGGTTTGCCGTGGTGGCCAACGAGGTGCGCAATCTCGCCGGACGCAGCGCCGATGCCGCCAAGGAGATCAAGCACCTGGTGGAGGAGAGTATCGGTCAGGTGGGTACCGGCACCGAACTGGTCAACCGAGCGGGTCAAGCGCTGGAAGAGATCGTCGACGGTGTCGAGCGGGTGACGATTCTTGTGGGGGAAATCGCGGTCGCCAGCCGCGAGCAGTCTCAGGGTATCGATCAGGTCAACACTGCGGTATCCCAGATGGATGGCGTGACCCAGCAGAACGCCAGCCTGGTGGAAGAATCCAGCGCCGCCGGCCGGTCACTGCAAGGCCAGGCCGCCAGCCTGCTGAAAGAGGTCTCGTTCTTCAAAGGCGCCGCCTCTGGTGCCGACGTCGCCCGGCCCGCTCCGGCTGCAGCCACGCCAACGACGGCCAGTCGAGATACGCCCCGGCCGGCATCGCTGAAACGGCCGGCCCTCAAGTCGCCGGCCCGTGAGGAAGCGGCGGAGGAGTGGAGTTCGTTCTGATGGCTCGGAGTATCGGCCCGCAAGCCGGGGTCGAAATACCGCTAGCCTCACGCCTTTGAGGTTCGACACGCGCCCGATACAGGGCGCGTTTTGTTAGGTCGACTCCCGTTGGGCGAGATGGATGACCAGCAAGTGCGGCTGGCCGTCTAGCGTCAGCCGCGCCTCGGTGGCGCTGTTCTCCAGCGGCTCGTCATCGAGCGTCGCCCCGGCCGGTTGCCCCTCCGAGACGCGTTCGACCCGGATCAGGCAGGTGCTGCCTTCGAGATTGACGGTGGCCGAGAAGCCCGGCCAGGAATCGGGAATGCAGGGTGCGACGATCAGTTGAAGCCCTTCGCGACGAATCCCCAGGATGCCGCCCACCCCGGCTTGATACATCCAGCCGGCAGAGCCGGTGTACCAAGTCCAGCCGCCCCGTCCGACGTGAGGCGCCTCGGAGTAGACATCCGCGGCGATCACGTAGGGCTCGACGCGGTAGCGCTCGACGGCTTCCGGCGTCAGGGCGTGGTTGATCGGGTTGAGCAGCGAGAACAGCGCGTAGGCTTTATCCGCTTGCCCCAGCTTGGCGAAGGCGAGGATCGACCACATCGCGGCGTGGGTATACTGCCCGCCGTTCTCGCGCAGCCCCGGCGGATACCCCTTGATGTAACCGGGCTCCAGCGCGGTCTTGTCGAACGCCGGGGTGAACAATAGCGCCAGCCGTTTCTCGGGCAGGATCAGATGGCGTTCCACCGACGCCATGGCCTGCGCGGCGCGGTCGGGATCGGCGCCTTCCGAGAGCACGGCCCAGGACTGGGCGATGGCATCGATGCGGCAGGCGTCGTTGTCGTGGGTGCCCAGCCACTGGCCATCGTCGAAGGTGGCGCGACGATACCACTCGCCGTCCCAGGCCTCGTTTTCCAGCGCCAGCCGTAGCGTTTCGGCGCGTTCCCGCCAGCGTGCGGCGCGGGCCCGGTCTTCCGGGGCAACGCGAGCCTCGGCCAGCGGCGCGAACAGCGCAAGCGTACGTAGCAATAGCCAGCCCAGCCAGACGCTCTCGCCGCGGCCCGCCTCGCCGACGCGATTGAAGCCGTCGTTCCAGTCGCCGGTGCCGATCAGTGGCAGGCCATGCTCGCCGAACTGTTCGAGGGCCTGATCCAGGGCGCGGGCGCAGTGCTCGAATAGCGACGCCGCCTCGTCGGCCACCAGCGGCTGGGCGAAATCGTCGTGCGCCTCGGGGGCGAGCGGGGCGCCCTCGAGAAAGCCGACGCTTTCGTCGAGAACGGCTAAGTCGTTTGTCGACTGAAGGTAAGTCGCGGCAGCGAACGCGAGCCACACCCGATCGTCGGAAATGTGGGTGCGAACGCCCTGACCGGAATGCGGTAGCCACCAGTGCTGCACGTCGCCCTCGACGAACTGGCGCCCGGCGGCGCGCAGCAGGTGGTGGCGAGCCAGCCCCGGCATGGCGAAGGTGAGCGCCATGCCATCCTGCAACTGATCGCGAAAACCGTAGGCGCCGCTGGCCTGGTAGAACGCCGAGCGTGCCACGACTCGGCAGGCCAGCGTCTGATACAGCAGCCAGCCGTTGAGCATCAGATCCATGGCCGGGTCCGGCGTGCTGACCTGGAGCGTGCCATGCAGGGCCTGCCAGTAGGCTTCGACCTCGTCCAGCTTGGCGTCGAGATCGCTGTGCCGATAGCGTTCGATCAGCTCGCGTGCCGCTTCGTCACTGTCGGCCTGGCCCATGAACGCCACGACTTCGACCGACTCGCCGGGGGCGAGGGTCAGCGTGCACTGCTGTACCGTGCACGGGTCGTATCCGGCACCGACGCTGGCCGCCAGCGGGCGCTGCTCGGTCAGCGCTTCGGGGTCGGCCAGCGAACCCTCACCCAGGAATTCGCGACGATCGGCGGTCCAACCGCTCTGGTGCCCGTCCAGGTCGACGAATCCGACACGTCCGGGGAAGGCCTGGTTCCAGGGGTTGCGCATCAACATTGCCCCGGTGGCGGTATCGTGTTCCGACACCAGGAAGGGCGCTGTCCGGGCCCGCGACGTGCCCATCACCCAAGCGGTGTAGGCGGTCACGATCAGTTGGCGTGGCCTGCCGGTTCGATTTTCCAGTGTCAGCCGCGAGATCTTGATCGGATCGTTCAGCGGGACATACTGCAACAGCGCCATCGAGAGCTCGGCGGTGTCGTGCTCGAAGCGGGTATAGCCGAAACCGTGGCGCGCGACGTGACGGACCGGATGCCCCGCCTCGCGCCGATGGGAACCGTTGGAGTCAAAGTCGGAGTCGGAGTCGGAACCGGAGCCGAAGTCGCGACCGGCGCCGGGATTGGCGGTGACGGTGGTCAGCTCGCCGCTGTCGGCGTCCTGCACGTAGATCACTTCGCCGGGCAGATCGCTGACCGGATCGTTGGACCACGGGGTCAACTGGTTCTCGCGGCTGTTGTCGGCCCAGGTGTAGCCGCCGCCTTCCGCCGAGACCTGGAACCCGAATCCGGCATTGGCGATCACGTTGATCCACGGCTGCGGCGTGGTCGCGCCGTCGTCCAGCACGCAGACATATTCGCGGCCGTCACGGTCGAAGCCGCCTGAGCCATTGAAGAACGTCAGATCTCCCAGCGGTGGGCGCGAAGAGGGGGCCACCGCCGGGCGTTGATAAGCCGCCTGCGCCTCGCTATTGCCCTGTTGGCTGGCGCGATCCTGTTCAGTGATGCCCGATCGAGCCCGGGGGCCGACACTGGCGTCGTGCCGAATGGTCGGCGCCGCCAGCAGCGCATCGAGCTGGGCGGGAAGCGCACCCTTGCGGGCCGTCAGCACGACCCGGGCCACGGCCAGCAGTAGTTCGTGGCTGGCCAGACTCAACTGGTTGGCGCGCAAGGTATAGACCGAGCCCAGCGCCAGATCGCCCTCGATATGCGTGGGCGGGCGGTTGGAGCGAACGGCCGTTTCGATCGCATCCTGCAGCTCCTGCAGATAGGAGTGGGCGCGATCGTTGATGATCACCAGATCGACGCCCAGGCCTTTGGCACGCCAGTACTCGTGAGCGCGCAGCAGCCGCTTGAGCCAGGCGATATCCTCGAGGTCGCCAAGGCGCAGCAGCACGATCGGCAGGTCGCCGGAGATGCCTATCGGCCACAGGTTGGACTGTATCGACAGGCCACGCTTCAGCGTCTGGGACGGGGGTCGGAAGCGGGCATCGCTGTACAGGATCGGCGCCGCCAGGCGCTGGAAATCCGCGGCTTCTTCCAGGTCGATGTCGAGATGGCGCAGCTGCACCTGGGCCTGGGTCCAGGCCAGGGTCCGGGCGCGCTCGAAGGCGCTGATGTCGTGATGCTTGTCGATCAGGGCCAGCAGCGTATCGCGACTCTCGGCGACCACCGTCCAGAAATCGATGTGGCCGGCGTGACCCGGGGCGATCTTCAGGGTGTAACGCAGCGAGAACACCGGATCCAGTACCACGCCGGTGGTATTCGACAGCGGCTGGTGACCGAGCGCACTGGCATTGCCGAGTTGACGCCCCCGACCCAGAAAGCGGGCCCGGTCCGTCTCGTACTGCGGCTCACCCACGCAGTCACCCTTGATCACCGCGAAATGGGCCGCCCAGATCGGCGCTTCCTGGGCCGCGCGCCGACGCCGTGTCGCGGTCAATGCGGTGTACTCGGGGACGAAATCCGTCTCGACGAACAGTTTGGCGAACGCCGGGTGGGCATCGTCGGTGGGCGGCTGGGTGAGCACGAGCTCGGCGTAGGACATCACGTCGATCGTGATGGCATGGCGGCCGCCGTTGGTCACCGAGACGCGACGCACTTCGCCATCGTCCTCGCCGGAGACCAGCACCTCGAGCACGGTGGTGAGATCACCGTCGCGGCGAGTAAAGCGCGCATGATCCTCGGCGAATACTACCTCCCGGTAATCAGCCGGGCCCTTGATCGGATGCGCGCCGGCGGACCAGCAGGCGTCGCTATCGTGCTCGCGCAGCAGGATGAAACTCCCCCATTCATCGCAGGTGGCGTCTTCGCGCCAGCGCGTTATCGCCTGCTGCTGCCAGCGGCTGTAACCGGCGCCGGCGGCGGTCAGCATCACGCTGTAGCGGCCGTTGGACAACAGGTGCGTGACCGGCTGCGAGGTCGGCTCTCCTTCGAGTCGACGCACGGCCGCCGCCGGTGCGACGGTGCTCGAGGGCGCGGCATGATCGGCGTCGTTAGGCGAGGGCAGCGTTGCCACTTCCCGCGGCAGGCGCTCCTGCAGCAGGAGCTCGCTGGCCTGAATCATCGGTTCGCTGTGGAAGTGGCTGCGCAGCCGTCCTTCCAGCAGGGCATTGGCGATGGCCGCGATCGTCATCCCCTGATGGTGAGCCATGACGTTGCGGACGATGACGAAGCTCTTGTCGACGGGCAGGCGCGTGAGGGTGAAGTCGATCGCTTCGAAGAACCCGAAGTGGCTTTCGGCTTCCATCGCCCTGAGCCGAGCGAAGTTCTCCAGAGCGGCCTGGGGCGCGACCATGGTGGCCAGCGCCGTGGCGTAGGGTGCGATGACGAGGTTGTCGCCCAGGCCACGCTTGAGGCCCAGTTCCGGCACGCCGAAGTTGGAATACTGATAGGTGAAGTCGATATCCCGCGCGTTGTAGGCGGATTCCGAGACGCCCCAGGGAATATCGTGGGGCTTGGCGTACTGGCGCTGGCTGGCCACGACCAGGCGGTTGGTCTGCTCGAGCAGACTGCCCAGTGGCGCACGCATCACCAGCGATGGCATCAGGTATTCGAACATCGATCCCGACCACGAGATCAGCGCGACGCCTTCCTTCAACGGCGTCACCGCGCGGCCCAGGCGGAACCAGTGGCGGGTGGGCAGGTCGCCTTTGGCAATCGCCACCAGACTCGCCAGACGTGCCTCGGAGGCGAGCAGGTCGTAGCAGCCGTCGTCCAGCCGATCCTCTCGCGGCGCGTAGCCGATCGACATCAGCTTGCGTTCGGTCACCAGCAGAAAGCGAAAATCCATCGCCAGGGCCAGGTGGCGCGACTGGTCGGCCAGCGCGTGCAGCCGTTGGCGCAGGCTCCCGGGAGGCGCCGAGCCGCCTGACGTCGGATGATCGCCGGCTTCCAGCGGCGCGCGAGACAGCGCCGCTTCAAAAGGCGCCGTTCGGGAAACCGGCTCGGTATCCTCGGCGTCGCGACGATGCTCGTCGAGACACTGCTGCAGAATCAGCAGCCAGCGCTGCGGCGACACTTCTCCGGTCGCCGCATCGACGGCCGCTGGATCGACGTCAAAAGTGCCGAGCGTCTGTGTGGCGAGCAGACCCTGACAGGTGTCGATCGACTGACGCAGCAAGTCGCAGTACTCGATACCGTAGGCGGTCGCTTCGAGACGGGTCGCGAGCGTTTCCAGCTCGTTCAGCAGCGCCGTTCGTGTCTCCTCGTCCAGCCGTTGGGTGGCGGCGATATCCTCGCGGCACAGCAGCAGGGTGTCGCTCAGCCCCTCGCGGGGATCGACGACATGGGGATGCGCGATCCACGCTTCACAGGCGCTGGCCAGGGTGATCAGGTGGCCTGCCAGATTGCCGCTGTCCACCGTGGAGACGTAGAGCGGCTCGAGCGGCTCGAGAGACCGGGTGTCGTACCAGTTGTAGAAATGGCCCTTGCAGCGCTCCATCGCGTGGAGCGTTGCCAGAGTCTCTTCCAGGCGTTCCACCGCGCGATGGGTGCCGATCCAGGCGAAATCCCGCGCCGCGATGCACGCCAGTAAATAGAGCCCGATATTGGTCGGCGAGGTGCGCTCGGCGATGACCGGCTTGGGATCCAGTTGGAAGTTGTCCGGCGGCAGCGCGTGAGAGGCGGGCGTCACGAACGTATCGAAGAACTGCCAGGTACGCCGGGCGATACGGCGTAGCGCCTGAGCCTGGGGCGGTGCCAGGCTTAGATTGTCGGTGGTATCGGTTGGGGCCCGGCTGGTCCACAGCGCGATCAGCGGTGCCACCAGCCACAGCACCAGCAGGGGCAGGACAAGGGCCCACGCCGGTGGCTCGATGACCGCCAGGATCAGCGCCAGGGCCAGGCTCAGCAGGGTGCCGCCGGCCATCTCGCGACCGAAACCGGCAACGCCCAGACGTTCGCCTCCGGCCAGCTGGGAGGCCGTGGTCCACTCCAGCAAATGGCGGTGGGAAACGTAGACGCGATACAAGGTGCGAACGATGGCATCGCTCATCTGCCAGGCCTGATCCGCCAGCAGGGTCAGGCTCAGCAGGCAGCGGCCCATCTCGGTACGCAGGTCCCGACCCAGCGTTCGCCAGTGATGGCGCCAGTTACCGTCGCGGCGATGGGGTTTGAGTGCAAATACGATCGGGATCAGCGCCGGAATGATCAGGCATGCCAGGGTCAGACCCATGGCGGCCAGCGCGGCGGTCAGCGGTAGCCAGGCGCAGATCATGAGCGCCCCGAACAGGCTCGGGGCCAGCAGCGAGCGGCGCAGATTATCGGCGATCTTCCAGCAGCCCACCGCGGTCAGTGCCTGACGATCGGCGCGACGACCCCAGAACCAGGGCAGCAGCTGCCAGTCGCCACGCGTCCATCGATGCTGGCGTCTGGCCGCCACGTCGTAACGTTCGGGGTACGCTTCGACGACCTCGACGTCGGAAGCCAGCCCGGCGCGCGCGAAGATGCCCTCCAGCAGGTCGTGGCTGAGCAGACTGTTCTCGGGGATACGACCGCAGAGCGCTCGCTCGTAGGCATCCACGGCGTAGATGCCTTTACCCGCGAACGAACCCTCGCCGAATAGATCCTGGTAGAGATCCGATACCGCGGCGGTGTAGACATCCATGCCGCCCGGCGCCGAAAACAGCCGCTGATAGCGCGAGCCCTGGCGGCCGATGGGCAACGAGGGCGTGACTCGAGGCTGAAGAATGGCATGGCCACGGACGACCCTGTCGCTGTCACCGAACACCGGCTGGTTGAGCGGGTGCGCCATCTTGCCGACCAGCCGGGCGATCGTGTCTCGTGGCAGCTGTGTATCGCTGTCCAGCGTGACCACGTAGCGCACCTCGGAGGGCACCCAGGGCGCGTAACCATCGACGGACACGTAGGAGGTGTCGTCGGCACCGCGCAGCAGACGGTTGAGCTCGGTCAGCTTGCCGCGCTTGCGCTCCCAGCCCATCCAGCAGCCTTCGCTGGCATTGTAGAGTCGGCGCCGATAGAGCAGCAGAAATCGCGGGCCGGTAGGGGCGGGGCCGTGGCGCTGATTGAGCTGCGCCATGGCTTCGACGGCGATACTCAGCAAGGTATCGTCACCCGGCAACTCGGCAGTGTCGG
The DNA here is from genome assembly GCF_052645315.1 of Salinicola sp. V024. Taxonomy (NCBI): domain Bacteria; kingdom Pseudomonadati; phylum Pseudomonadota; class Gammaproteobacteria; order Oceanospirillales; family Halomonadaceae; genus Salinicola; species Salinicola sp. V024. The sequence goes on along the minus strand of NZ_JBQXYB010000018.1, from coordinate 15,213 downwards.
CGTCGCGACCGTCCAGCAGCAGGGCAAAAGTCAGATCCCCCCCGTTACCGCAGAGATAATGCACCTCCAGGCGCTCGATCAGCTCGCGTAGGGCAACCGCCTCGGTCAGCATGGCGGGTATCGCGACCAACGTCCTCAGCGTGGGCGGAACGCCTTCCTCGAGCGCCAGCCCGGGTAACGCCTCGCCGCCGACGCCTTCGCCCAGCGCGCGATTGGCCAGCGCCGTTGCCACTTCGTAGGCGGGCAGGAAGATCAGCAGTAACCAGGGCAGTTGCCAGACGAACGGCAGGTCGACCACATTCAATGTCCAGACTGCCAACCCCATCAACAGCACCGTGATCAGCCCGGTGGCGCAGGCATAACCGGCCAGACCCAGTTTCAGCACGCCACGACGAACCTGCAGCGCCAGGGGCGGGCGGAAGCCGAGCGATCGTTCCAGTTCGCGGCGGCCATCGGCAATCAGGTAATAGCCTGGATCGGCGAGCCGCTCTGCTTCGGCCGGCTGGCAGTCCGCGGGCGGGGCCGCTCGTGCCGCGGAAAGTGCCTGTTCGGTCACGTAAAGCTCGTCCCGGTGCGAGCCCCGCGCCAGCTGTTCGATGGCGTTGCGGTAGCGGTCCCGGGTGGCGAAATCCATCTCCGCGAAGCGACTGTTCGCGCGTAGCTGCTGGTCGACCAGGCTGACCTGTTCGACCTGGGTCGCCCAGTCGAAATCGGCGATATGCCGCAGACTGGTGATGACGTTGCGCACGCTGACGTTGGAGGCGCCCTGGCGTTGATGGGCGTTTTGCACCACCGCAGCGATCGATACCTCCTGGCGGCTGAATTGCTGCTCCAGCCACGCCAGCGCCGGCGTCTTGCCGGGGTCCTGATCGCGGAGGCGCTTGGCCATCTGGGCGTAGAAATGGGCGGCAAAGGGATCGTCGATGTCCAGATCGGCGTAGGCCCGCAGCGGTTCGCTGCCGGCGCCAGGGAGCAGCAGGCGTTCGCACAGAACATCGGCCTCGGCACGAGCATCCCGAGCATGCATGATCTGGTCGGAGAGCCGGCGCAGGTTTTCCACCAGCACCAGCCGCAGACTGATCGCGATCGCCCACAGCTCGCCAATGGTCAACGGTTCGACGCGCTGGTAGGCGGTGATGAATCGGGTCAACGTGATCGGGTCGAAGTGGCTGTCGGTATGCGCGACGTAGGCCCAGGTCAGCCCGAAGACGCGGGGGTAACCGGCAAAAGGGCCATCGGCGAGTTTCGGCAGCTGACGGTAATATCCGGGCGGTAGATCTTCGACGATGTCGCTGACATGTTTTTCGACATGATGATAGTGATCGAGCAACCACTCCGCGGCGGGCACGATGCTGTGGCGATTGGCGACTTCGTCGACGATGCTGCGATAAGCGATCCGCAGCGCCACCGTGTTCTCCTGCAGGCGCTGATTCAGCGGTTGGACGCGGGGGGGATGCAGGGTGATGGGCTGCGCCAGAGCCAGGCTCTGGGCGTGCTGCTCGAGCCGTTCGGGGCCGAACAGCTCTTCGCGTACGGGCGTTCGAGTGTGCCACGGCGGCGTGACTTCTTCGCGGCCACTGCGCCACCGCCACCGGGCGTTCACTTGACACCCCCAGAGGAGCAGCGATATCGGATGATCGGTGACATGACGCATCGATGCATTGGTAATCTCCAGCCGCCGGGCGAGTAAAATCACTGCTCGCGCCGAGGCGTTGAACTCCATGCCATGGTCGAAAACTAAACACGCCCGCTGGCGATAGGCGGTGCCACTCGAAAATTCGTCGAGTGTCGAGGTAATAAGCGCCATGAACGTCCGTCACGGCGTGCTACGAAATGGGGGGCGTCGCGGGATGTGTTGACCGGATCTTGATGACCGGTGCGCGTCTGGCGAGGTCCGTGCGAATCGTCGATCGGGTTGCTGACCTGATTCGTCAACCTGGTTCGTTAATCTGGTTCGACCACCTGATTCGACCACCTGGTCAGACAGCCATGATCGTCAACTCGATAGTTAACCCGAGTATGAGCGCAGGCCGGCAAATTAGCGAATGCTCGACGATACCGGAATCGGCTCGGAGACAGGGCTGGGAGTCGGGACGGGGATCGATACGGGAATCGAGACGGCGATCGCGCTGAGCGACGTCTCAGGGCTGGCGGCGAAGCGAGAGGAAAGGCGACGACCGCGGCAAGAATTGCAGGCGAAAAACATCCCTTGTCAAGGCATTGCCGATCGCCGTTCCCGTTAGACTGCACGCAGTTTCGTTTCCTGCGGAACGCACTTGGCCCCGACACTGTCGGGGCCTTTTTTTTGGGAAGCTGAAAATTGAAGCGGAGAATCCAAAGCCGGGAGGCGCCAGTCGGACCTCGAAGCGCGGGAGGCTCCCGCCATGCCGGGCCGAGATCCGCTCAGGACCGGAGCCACGCGTAGAGCAATTTGTAGAAAGTGGTCTCGTCGAGCTCGGTGTATTTCGACAGGTCGCGTTTCTGCCCGAACTGCAGGTCGGTGAAGTAGTACTTGTTCTCGGACTCGATGATCTCCTTGATGTCATCTTCGTCCGAGGAGGCGTACAACAGGATCCGATTGCCATGGAGGTACTGCTCCTCCGGCTCGACGTGCAGCTTGCAGCTACCGAACGTGATCGTCAGTACCTGAAGCGTGATCTCGAACGTCTCGTCATACTTCTCGAGCGAATGATGGGCTTCGCCACGATGGATCTCGATGTCGTCGAGATCGAGATCCTCGACCCACGCTTCCACGCGGCTCTGCAATTCGCGCAGGTTGGCCTCGCTCGCGTGCAGGGCCTTTTTGAAGTCGGCCAGACGCTCCTGACACGCGTGGGCTTCGTCCCTGATGTACTCTTTCAACTGCGCGATCTCAGCCATACCGCTCTCCTTGCTCGCCGTAGCCCCGTGTTCATGGCCACTCCATGTACCTGATGGCTTCCCGCACTGATCCAGCCGGTTCCCGCTAAGCGTAGTTGTTGATCAATAAAAAACCGCCCATTATCGGGCGGTTTACAAGATTGGGGGTAATGGGTCACGCGGCTGCAGGATTGACGCTGGACAGTGGCCGGTGAACGGCACTCAGCGCTTTTTCCAGGTCCAGCGTCCTGCATTTGAAGGCGCTGCAATTGGCACATCTCACGTTTTGACCTTCACCGTCGTTCATCGGCAGATAGAACTGTTGATGACTACAGACTGAACAGGTGAGGTCCAACGTTACCTTGATCACGCGCTCGCTCTCCAGGTGGAGGTTTGATCGTTGAGCGGCTGATTCTCTCGTGCCATCTTGAGCGTCAGGCCACGACACTGATTGAGAATCTGGATCGAGTAGTTGGGTGAATGGGAATCCGCCCAGTGCCCGATGGTATCGAGAAACTCGCCGCACTCGGTGCAGCTGATCTCGTCCCATTCCAGATGGGCTTCCGTCGAGATGGATTGAGCGTTACCGCAACGGGTGCATGAAATAGAATCTTTCACAGACAGCCCTCCTTGGCTGAAGACCGGCCATTCGACCGATCGTGGTGATGGCATTCCTTGCCGCGTCCTGCTGGGCATCCTTGCCCGATCTTGCCGGCGTCCTTGCCGGCTCCTGCTGGCCCGACGTTCCTTGTCGGCCCTACAATCTTCTTCGTCCCGCATTCGTATGCTGGCACAGCAACCAGTGCTGTACAAGGGTTGTACGGTGTCGAGTTTTTCGTCCAGTTATCCCATGTTAAGTCTTGTGTAGTAAGTGGCTGAATCGGCTGGGCGGCAATGGGGAAAATTTTTTCAGAATCTCACTAAATCATCCTGAAACCCGCCTTGTAGACCCTTTTTCAGCCGCTTATCGACATGACATGCATTCTCTAGTGAACGTCCACGCCTGCAGACCGCTATGCTAGGGGTCAAGACACTTTGACTTCGGAATCTTCATGAACTCTCTGAGCCAGCACAAGGCGTTCATCTTACTGCTGACGCTAGTTTCCATCGCTTTCGTATGGCTGCTGTTACCGTTCTACGGCGCCGTCCTGTGGGCCGTGATTCTGGCGATCCTGTTCCAGCCCATGCAGCGTCGACTGGAACGTCGACTCCACGGGCGTCGCAACTGGGCCGCACTCATTAGCGTGGCGGCGTGCGTGTTCATCGTCATCCTGCCGATAACGCTGATCTTCGGGGCCATGGTGCGCGAGGGCGCTAGCGTCTATCAGCGGGTGGGAAGCGGTGATATCGATTTCAATCAATACGTCCAGCAGTTTCAAGGCTCGTTGCCGGTTTCGGTTCAGGATTGGCTGGGTGATGCCGGTTTCGGGAGCTTGTCCGATATCAGTAACCGCCTGGCCTCCGCGCTCGAGCAGGGGAGCCGGTTGATCGCGACGCACATGTTGAGCATTGGCCAGAACACCCTGCAGTTTCTGGTCAGCACCGGGATCATGCTCTATCTACTGTTCTTCCTGTTTCGGGACGGGCGCTCGCTTGGCAAAATGATCCGAATCACCATTCCGCTGAGCGACGAGTACACCTACAAACTGATCGACAAGTTCACCGCCGTGGTACGCGCCACCGTGAAGGGCAACGTGATCATCGCCATCGTCCAAGGGGTGATCGGGGGTGTCGCGTTCTGGGCGCTGGGCATCGAAGCCGCGCTGCTATGGGGCGTGATGATGGCGTTCCTGTCGCTGCTGCCGGCGATCGGCTCGGCCATCGTCTGGGTGCCGGTGGCGGCGTATCTGTTGATCACCGGGGCCTACGTCAAGGGCGCGATACTGATTTTCGTCGGCGTCGTGGTCATCGGGCTGGTCGATAACTTCCTGCGTCCGCCGCTGGTGGGCAAGGAGACCAAACTGCCGGATTACGTGGTGCTGATCTCCACGGTCGGCGGGATGACCCTGATGGGTATCAACGGCTTCGTGCTGGGCCCGCTGATCGCGGCGCTGTTCATCGTGGCCTGGTCGCTGTATCGCCAGGAACAGGCCGAAGAGGCCGAGAGCCTGGAAGACACCCCGGCGTCGGTCGAGGCGCCCGCCCAACCTCAGGATCGCCAGCCCGGGTAGATGGCATGTCGTTTGAATTGTTATACTGCTAATTAATTATCCCGGATTTGACTGATCAGGAGACGGATGTCTGATTTCCTTTCGCCTTTGCATGGCGCGTCGCCTACTCATGGCGTGTCACTTACGCATGGCGCGTCATCGGTACGTGGCGCGACCGGCTGGGTCGGCGCCATCGCGCTTGCTGGGCTCACGCTTTCGGGGTGTGCCAACTATGCCGGGCTCGAACCGCAGCAGACGCTGACGCCCATCAGCCAGCTGAGCGTGACCGAGGTTCTCGGGCGTACCCCGGTGTCGCCGGCGGCGTGGCCCGAGATCGACTGGTGGAAGCGGTTGGGCGACCCCGAACTCGACACCCTGATTCTGGAAGCGCTGAGCGATTCGCCGGACATCGCCGTGGCCCAGGCGCGGCTGCATTCGGCCAATGCCGCCATCGCCTCGGCCAGAGCCAGGGCACTGCCCAGCATCGATGCTTCCGCCGAAGTCTCGCGGTCGCGGGTCTCGAAGGTGGAAGATCCGCAAGGGCAGGGCAATTTCTACTCTACCTCGCGGTCGCTGCTGGTCTCGTTCGACTATGATCTCGATCTCTGGGGTGGCAGCCGCGCCGCCTGGGAGGCCGCGCTGGGCGAAGCGCGTGCCCAGCAGATCGAATACCGCGCGGCGGGGTTGACGCTATCGGTCAACGTGGCGCGGGCCTATGTCAGCTTGGCCACCGCCTACGCCATGCGCGACGTGGCTCAACGCCAGCTGGACCGGGCGCAGCGCATCAACGATATCAACGACGAGCTGCTGCAGGCCGGCATCCGTAACGAATCCCAGAGTCTGCAGTCGCAGGTGACGGCCGCCAACGCTCGCCAATCGCTGGAGTCGGCGCAGCAGTCGATCCGCAGCGAGCGAATCTCGCTGGCCATTCTGCTCGGCAAAGGGCCGGACCGCGGCGAGTCGATCCCCCGGCCCACGGCGCTTTCGCCCGCCATCGCCGCGCTGCCCAGCGTGATCCCCGCCGAACTGATCGGCCATCGGCCGGATGTCGTCGCCGCGCGCTGGCGGGTCGAGGCCGCCTCCCAGAGCATCAAGGCCGCCAAGGCGCAGTTCTACCCCAACATCAACCTCTCGGCGATGGCGGGGTTCCGTTCGGTGCTGGGTGACTACTTCTTCAGCGAAGCGGCGAAATCCGGCAGCGTCACGCCGGCGATCTCGTTGCCTATCTTCGAAGGCGGCCGACTCCGCGCCAATCTGGACAGTACCGATGCCGACTACGACCTGACCGTGGCGCAATACAACCGGACCATCGTCTCGGCGTTGGGGGAAGTGGCGGACGACATCACCACGCTGGAATCTCTCGAGCGCCAGCGCGAGAGCCAGCAGCAGGCGCTGGAAAGCGCGCGTTCGGCCTATGGCCTGGTAGAGGAGCGCTACCGCGCCGGGCTGGTCGACTATCTGGACGTGCTCAGCAGCGAGCAGCAACTGATATCGGCCGAACAGAGCCTGACCCAGGTCGACTCGCAGCGTCTCGACCGCTCGGTGCAGCTCGTCCAGGCGCTGGGTGGCGGCCTCGCGCTGGACGCCGCCGTACCGCACCACAGTGGCGGGTTCGTCTCCGCCCCGGACCCCAACGCGACCGCCACGAAATGATCGCGGTCGGCGCCCAGGCGTCAACGCCAACCGCCTGTTTCAGGACGATTTGCGGATAGCGTTTTCAGTTGTTCGTCTCGGCGTTGATGATTATCATAGGCGCCGCCTGGCCGGTATAGCTCAGCTGGCAGAGCAACGCATTCGTAATGCGTAGGTCGGTGGTTCGAGTCCACTTACCGGCACCAGGCATATCAAGGGTTTGCGCCCGATCCCGCCCCGTGACACTTTTTTCAGCCAATCGAGTTCCATCTTTAGATACCTGATCTCGCTATAGAGTCGCTCCAGGGCGACCGGCTGCGGGCCTCGCTTGCCCTCGAGTCGTTTGTGGCCCCCTGAAAGCATCAGTCGGCACGCCGAATCGATCCGAGAGCTCGCATATCTGTCGCCAGTTCAAGGAGCGCTTACCAGCCAGGATGGCTGAAACTACGGGTTGCGCTCCAATTTCGGGTAGCCCGCTTTGGGCTACGCCATGCTCTTGCATCAGGTAGCGCAATACGTCGACATCGGAGGCGTCGGGCAACGGACGATGTGTTTCATCATATGCCTCGATGAGATCGCCCAGGCGTTCGGCCAGGCCAGCCAGAGGGTGGTTCTCGTCATCACCGATGGTGTCGAGCAGTTCATCCAGCGCTTCTACCTTGCCGTCGTACTCGTCGTCGCTGGTCGGCTCGGAGAGCAGAGGGGCGATGTGACCCCAATGCACGGCGGCTTGGTCAAGGATGGCGTTCATGTGTCACTCCTCCATTTGCCCTTGTCGTACTCTTTGTGGTCCAGGATGTCGCGGATGTACACCCGTTTGGCCCGGTAATGGACGATGGCGATCAGCCTGATCTTGTTTCCGCCTATATCGAATATGTGGTGGCGGCCGACCTTATCGGTTGCAGGGAAGATAGCTTTCATCGCTGCGAAGTCTTTCGGTTCGCTGACCTTCATGATTCGAAACCACGACTCTAGCGCGGTCGAGGACTGAGGCCATCTCCTCATGGCTTCCCAGATGCGCTTTTGAGTGATGATGTGCATGCGAACTTCCCTGTAGCGTTGAGAGCAGGGTATAGCAATCTGTCATATATAGCAATATGCTATATTTCGTTGCGCGGCATCAGGTTGACCATGTTGTTTCGCTTGCATCCATTGTCGTAAGCCCGCTTACATGGACGCTGTGGTAGGCTTTCTAAAACGTGTCAAAACGTTACTTAGGCCGGCTCAAACCGATCGGAACGGATACAGGATCGCAAAGCGAGTAGCGGATCGTTGGCACCGGTGAACAGGGAATTAGTGTTGGATGGGAAAAGGGAGAGGATAGCTAGGGGTAGGCGACAGGCAGAACGAGTGCTATGTTACAGAAACGCTCCCCCTTAACTATGCAATGCAACCGTTGCAAAAAGCGAAAATGTGAGGACATACGCTTCATGGTGATCCTCGCTAATTGGACATTGTGCGATTAATCGTAATGCCTGAAAGTGACGGGGGGAGCGTTCTCAATGAAATTAACGGGCGGTGACGAAAACTTTCTAAAAACGATAAAAACAGAAAAAGATTTTTGCGACGCTATAGGTATCAATAAAGGTCAAGTTTATTATCTGCTTTATGATTTGGGTGTTGAGAAAAGATATGAACATTTCACTATTCCCAAGAAGAGTGGCGGAGTAAGATCAATTTCAAGCCCTCAAAAAGGTTTAGCACTTGCCCTTGATCGCACGCACAGACTTTTGGCTGGCAATATAGAGTTCAAGACATGTGTAAAAGGTTTTGTCCTAGATGAAGGCATTATAAGGAATGCCGACGAACACAAGAGAGCGAAATGGGTTCTTAATGTAGATATAGAAGATTTTTTTGGCAGTATAAACTTCGGCAGAGTAAGAGGGGTCTTTATCTCCAAGCCGTTTGAGCTGCCAGAAAAGGTTGCAACTTTGATAGCCAGGCTGACCATTTTGAATAATTCCTTGCCTCAAGGTAGTCATTCGTCCCCTGTTATATCAAATATCGTTGCATCGTCTTTAGACAATAAGCTTTTGAGGTTGGCCAAAAAGTATCGAATAAAATATACCCGTTACGCCGATGATATAACTTTCTCAGGGCATGGAGTTCCGAATCGAGAACTTGCTTATATATCTGGCGGTGAGACGATAATGGGTGATGTTCTAGCTGCCGTGTTTTCGAAGTCGGGATTTTCAATCAATCAAAAGAAGCTTAGGTTGCAATTTCCACGTAGTAGGCAGGAAGTCACCGGAATAGTGGTTAATAAAAAGCTCAATGTTCCTGTTGAGTTTAAAAAACAGCTCAGGAGCGCTATTCATCAATGGTGTGATGACCCCGAAGCAGCGGAAAGAAAGTTTTTAATGGAAGTAAAGAAAGAAGAAGGTGACATAGAAATCTCTGAAGGAGGAGTGGTCCTAAAAAGGAATATATATGGGCGTTTGTCTTATATGGCTCAGGTGAAGGGCGATAGTGATCCCTCATATATAAAGTTGGCCATGAAGATGGGGCGCCATGATTCTGACCCACCAAAGTTCTTGAAGGGTGTTATGGCAAAATATCATGAGTATCAAGTTTTTATCTGTCATGCTTCAGAAGATAAAGATGAAGTTGCAATGCCATTATATAATGCTTTAGATGAAAAAGGTGTCTCTACCTTTATAGATAATAAAGCTATTTTGTGGGGAGATTCTTTGGTCGATACTATCAACGATGCCCTCTACAAGGCTAAATTGGTTGTGGCGATAGTCTCAGAAAACTCTGTGGACAAAAGCTGGCCGAGAAAAGAAATAAACGCGGTACTAGCGAGAGAGATACAAGGCGAAAGCAAATTGCTTGTACTAGTTAACGGTGATGGGGATAAATTGTTGGGAAAATATGCTCTGCTTCAAGATAAACTCTACAGGAAATGGGACGATAACGCTGAAATGCTGGCTGCAGAAATTATCGAGATCCAGAAGAGAGTTCAGTAAAAGTGTCAACAATCTGTCAACCACATTGACGCCTAGAGACGTGCGTTGACAGTTTGGGTTCTTGTAAGTGGCTGTTTTACGTACAAAGACGGCCAGCGACCATTTTCAAGACGAATTCGTAATACGCAGGTCGATGGTTCTAGTCCACTTACTGGCACCAAGCCATCGGATGGCTTCAATGTGCTGAGATTATCCAAACCGCCAAATCCGGCGGTTTTTTTGTGGCTGAGGTCCTGAATGGGCGTAGCGCTGTGGTATTCGATATCCGGGGGGTACGTCTCGGCTGCGTTCGCTGTAACCCTCGATACCGCCTGTCGTCGTTTGACTTACGCATCGTTGCCTTTGTGACGATGACGTCCTCTGATTCCGGGGCTATCGTTAAGGAGCTGTTGGGCGAGCGGACGAGGGCCGTGATAGTCGTTGCCGTGCGTTCGCCCGACAGAAATCCATGGAGCCGTTTGGGAGGGAATCCGATGCCACAGGGCCAAAAAATGATGAGGGAGACGTCCGATACGTTCCATGCCAAGGAATGGTTGCGTCGGTATCAGCGTGTTCGAGCGGTCACTGAAGCGATCTGTGCGCCGCTGCACAAGGAAGACTACATCGTGCAGAGCATGCCGGACGTCAGCCCGCCCAAGTGGCATCTCGCCCATGTCAGCTGGTTCTTCGAAGCCTTTATCCTCAAGCCTTTTCACCCCGCTTATCAGACCCTCGATCCCGCGTACGACTACCTGTTCAACTCCTACTACGAGACGCATGGCGTGCCGTTTCCGCGCTCCGACCGCGGCATGATTTCACGGCCGACTGTCGACGATGTCTATCGCTACCGGGCTCATATCGACCGGGCGATGCAGGAACTCCTCGAGGAACCTCCGCAAGCCCATGTCGAGGAGATCCTCCGCCGTGTTGAGTTGGGGCTACCTCACGAGCAGCAGCATCAGGAACTGTTGTTCATGGATATCAAGCATATTCTGGCCCAGAACCCGCTCGGCGCCGTCTACCGAAACGACCTGGCGCCGGCGCCCGCACACGAGGCCGGCGAGCTCCGGTGGCATGGCTATCCCGCCGGGGTCCGGCTCATCGGCCATGACGAAACCGAGGAGGGTTTTGCCTACGACAACGAGATGGGCCAGCACCGTCAGTTCGTCGAAGCCTTCCAGATCGCCGACCGTCCGGTGACCAATGGCGAGTTTCTCGAGTTCATGCAGGCGGGAGGATACGACAAGCCCGATGCCTGGCTGGCGGACGGCTGGGCCACGGTCAAGGCCGAAGGCTGGAAGTCACCGCTCTATTGGGTCGAACGAGATGGCGCCTGGTATCACTTTACCCTCGGCGGCCTGGTGCCGGTCGACTTGAGTGCGCCAGTCTGTCATGTCAGCTTCTTCGAGGCCGACGCCTATGCCCAGTGGGCCGGCGCCCGGCTGCCAACCGAAGCCGAATGGGAAACGGTCGCGCGGAATGTCCCCATGCGGGGTAATTTCATCGAGCGGGACCATTTGCAGCCGGTTGCTGCCGCCGCGCCCAGGGACGTGCCGAGACAGATGTTCGGCGATGTCTGGGAATGGACCGGCAACGCCTATCGGCCTTATCCAGGGTTCAAGAAGTTGCCGGGGAGCCTTGGCGAGTACAACGGCAAATTCATGTCCGGGCAGATGATTCTTCGTGGCGGCTGTTGTGTAACGCCGGAAGACCATATCCGTCCCACTTATCGGAACTTCTTCCCCCCGCATGCCCGTTGGGCTTTTTCCGGTTTCCGCCTGGCCAGGGATCTCCCGACGTCAGAATAGAGGCGGTGTCGGAATAGCGGTGGGATCAGAATAGGGGCGGGATCAGAATAGCGGCGGGATTAGAACAGAGGCGTTGTAAGAATTCGCGGTCGGTAGACGTTAGACGCCATTTGGCGGAACCGGTGACGAGTGGCACTATAGCGCTCCTTTTTTCACCGGTTCTCGCGTCACGATGGTCAAACGATATCTCGGCAAGATGAAGGGCTCGCCACCGAACCGGAAGGCACCGGATTGGCGCGATGCCATCTGGTCGTGGCTGGGGGCGTTTCTGGGCATGGCAGGCGTCGGTTGGGTGAGCGCTCAGTCGCTTCAAACCCATTCGCTGCTGATGGTCGGCTCTTTCGGGGCGACTTCGGTACTGCTGTATGCTGCGCCGGAAAGCCCGCTGGCCCAGCCGCGTAACGTGCTGTTCGGCAATGTGCTCTCGGCGCTGTGCGGCGTGCTGGTCTGGAAGCTGCTGGGCGATAGCTGGGTCGCGGCGGCGGTGGCAGTGTCGACCTCGATCCTGCTCATGCAGCTGACCCATACCCTGCATCCGCCGGGCGGCGCGACGGCGCTGATCGCGGTGATCGGCTCCGGGGAACTCCATACGCTGGGCTGGTCCTACGCGTTCTTTCCGGTGGCGACCGGCTGTCTGCTGATGCTGCTGATCGCGGTGTTGATCAATAACCTGGCACGGCATCGCCGCTACCCGCTGCACTGGTGGTAGGGCGCGCGGTTCGCGCAATCGCCGCAGCGGCGGCTTCGATTTCTCACCCTTCTCGCGTTCCGGGTACCACACCTTTCAGGCGGCAGCGGCCGCTGGCGCTCCTTACACTCGGGGTTTTCGTCGTGATTCCGGCAAGACTGGCGAATCCACGTCGGCGGATCAACGGGATGGGGATGCCATGAAAACCCTCGGATGTTGCCTGATCGTGGGCTGGATGATGAGCGGGGGCACGGGCTGGGGAATTGCCTGGGCTAGCGAGACGGGCGCCGATTCGACCACGGGTTGCGCCAATTTCCGCTGCGATTTTGGCGATGTGCCGAAAGCGCATTCACCGCTGATCGCGGAGCCCTTCGTCTCTTTCTATCGCGACTCGGTGGTCAAGCCGATGCGGCCCTACCGCGATTGGGAACCCACGGCCCGGCAAATGCCGGTATCTCGCCAGCCCCGAGAGGACGCTTCCGATGAAGCGGGGCACCGGCCCTCGGCTCGGGATTGATCGCCGTGCGGTGAACCGCCTCGGCCTGTCTTGGGTGTCACCCGCCTGAACTTGACCCTCAAACCGTCGCGCTGGCCATCACGCGGCGTTGGCTTGCCCGTGTCCGCAACGACGTTTCCGGTCGCGAGACAGGGCGATCATCGCTTTTTCCAGATCCGCTGAATAGCACTTGAATGCGGCACAGTTGGCGCATCGCACCTGTTGTCTCTCCTCGGCGCGTACCGGGAGAAAGAACTGGTCGTGGTCGCAGATCGAGCAGGTGAGATCGAGCGTGACGCGAATCATGACGCACCTCTGGAGAGGGTGAAGGTTTTGAGCATCGTCGTTTCGTGGGCGATAGTCTGGCGCGACCGTATGACGTGGTGATGAACGGACGATGGCGTTCGCGTGTCCTGATCTGAGCCGATCTGACGCTCATTTGGCCGGAATTGACATAAGTTATCGTGACTGCGAACGCCGGCTGGCACCGTGGATGCACTAGACGAGAGCCATCGGCTCCGACTGTCGGAGTATTGAAATTCCCGTACTCTTTTCTAGGATGAGTATCCCACTGAAAAACAGCTGAGGATTTATTGACCCTTTCCTAATCAAGTTTAGCGCCTAGCGTTATCCCATGGTGCACCGCACCTAGGACTGGATCTGAAACCTGATCACAAACTCGGAGGTGATTGGATGTCAGTACAGACCGCATCCCCCAAAACCCAGAATTCCACGTGGACGGAGCAGGATCGCTACCCGACTCGTTTGCGCCAGCCGCAGGACGCGCTCTGGCAACAACGGCAGGAGGACGTCGTCAAGGGCCGCCATCTCGATGGCCCGCTGAACGACGAGCAACTGAATCGTTTCGAACGCGATGGCTTTCTTTTCGAACCCAATTTCCTGGGTCAGGCAGAACTCGACGAGCTGTGCGCCGAACTGGCCGTCATGCTCGACCGGGACGACTTTCGTGATCGCGATTTCTCGATCACCGAACCGCGCAGCCATGAAATCCGTTCGCTGTTCGCCATTCATCATCTGTCGCAGCGCTTCGCCGAGCTGGCGAACGATGCGCGAATGGTCGGCCGTGCCCGCCAGATCGTCGGTGGCGATGTCTACGTGCATCAGTCGAGGATCAACTACAAGCCCGGCTTCCACGGCAAGGGCTTCAACTGGCACTCGGACTTCGAAACCTGGCACGCCGAAGATGGCATGCCGGGGATGCACGCCGTCAGCGCTTCCATCGTGTTGACGGACAACCATCATTTCAACGGTCCGCTGATGCTGATCCCCGGTTCGCACAAGGTGTTCGTGCACTGCCTGGGCGAAACGCCGGACGACAACCACAAGCAGTCGTTGAAGCAGCAGGAACTCGGCGTGCCGAGCAACGACGCGCTACGTGAGTTGATCGAGCAGCGCGGTATCGAAGCGCCCACTGGCGCCGCTGGCGGGCTGTTGATGTTCGACTGCAACACGCTGCATGGTTCCAACGCCAACATGTCGCCGGATCCGCGCAGCAACGCGTTTTTCGTCTACAACCGTCGCGACAACGCCTGCGTGCAACCGTTCGGCGCCAAGAAGGAGCGGCCCTCGTTCCTGGCTCACCAGCCGGACGAAGTGTGGACGCCGCAGCAGGACACGCACTAAGACAACAGTGCGAGGGCTACAGTGATCTCGCCGCGAACCGCTTTCGAGAGGTAATGATTCGCGGCAGGTCGGGCTGATGCCATAAGCCGCCGTTGGAGGTAGACTCGCTGAGTCGCCGCCAGCGGCGGCTTCTTTCGTTTACGGTCATCGCCTTTGCCCTGGAGCTCGCCATGCCTTTCATCACCCGATTTACCGACGGTCTCGAGACCGGCCTGCCGCTGGGCAAGATTCTCTGCGTGGGGCGTAACTACGCCGAACATGCCAAGGAACTCAACAATCCGGTGCCGACGTCGCCGATCCTGTTCATCAAGCCGTCGACCAGCGCGGTCGAGCTCGAAGACCCGATCGAACGCCAATTCAGCCATGGCGACGTGCACTTCGAGACGGAGCTGGCGCTGTTGATCGGCAAGCGCATGAGCCAGGTCAGCGCGGAAGACGCGATGAGCGGCGTGATCGGCGCGGGGTTGGCGCTGGATCTTACCCTGCGCGACGTGCAGTCCGCGCTCAAGGAGAAAGGCCACCCGTGGGAGCGGGCCAAGGCGTTCGACGGCGCCTGCCCGCTGTCACGCTTCGTGCCGGTGGAAGGGGATGTCGACTGGGAGGCGGTGACTTTCCATCTCGATATCAATGGCCAGCGCCAGCAGAGCGGCCAGACCAGCGACATGCTGTTCGGCCTGCCGGCGCTCCTCGAGGAGATGACCCGCACCTTCACCCTCGAACCGGGTGACGTGATCCTGACCGGCACGCCTTCCGGCGTCGGCCAGCTTCCCCGCGACGCCGTTCTCGGGCTGTCGCTGTCGCTGGGGCTGGATGTGGGCACGCGCACGCGATAAGGCCACTACGAGCCACGAGCCACGAGCCACGAGCTACGAGCTACGAGCTACGAGCTACGAGCTACGAGCTACGAGCTACGAGCTACGAGCTACGAGCTACGAGCTACGAGCTACGAGCTACGAGCTACGAGCTACGAGCTACGAGCTACGAGCTA
>NZ_JBQXYB010000017.1:0-71165 GCF_052645315.1 Salinicola sp. V024 | reverse complement strand
GCTGCTGGTCCTGGGCATCGCCTGTTTGGTGAAGTATCTACTCTTTAGCAAGTGAGCGTACTGAGCGAGCCATCAACCAGCTAATCCGTTGTGGATTGATCTTGTCGGCAACCTTTCTACCTCGCATACCAACCAGATAATCCGGATACCCATTTTTTACAATCGTCAGTTATGACAGTCGATCGGTTCATCGACGACTGTTTTTATCGCCGATAGTCTAAGGGAATTCAGATGTCGATGCTGCGTTACCCACTGGTCTTCGCCCATGCCAACGGTTTCACCGGCGCCAGTTACCGGACGCTGTTGCAGCCGTTGGCGTCGCACTTCGAGCTGCATCCGCTGGATCGCCTGGCGCATGACCCGGCGTTCCCGGTCGGGCGCAACTGGCTGGCGCTGCGTGAAGAGTATCTCTCGGCCATCGAGCCGTTAGCGAAACCGGTCGTCGCCGTGGGCCACTCCATGGGCGGTGTGCTGTCGATCATGGCCGCCGTCAAGGCGCCCCAGCACTTTCGCGCCGTCATTGCGCTGGATCCGCCTTTGCTGCTGGGGCGAGACGCCTGGATGTTGAAATTCGCCAAACTGGCAGGTTTCGTCGATCGCGTCACGCCGGCCGGCAAGACGCTACGTCGTCGCGAGATCTGGCCCAGCCGCGACGCCATGGCAGCGTCGCTGCGTCGGCGTTCGCTGTTTCAGGGCTTCACCGAGACCGCGATGGACGACTACGTCACCGGCGCGACGACCCTCGACGACGACAGCGGTGCCGCCAGGCTGCTCTACGCGCCCCGCACGGAAGCGGCAGTGTTTCGCCATCTGCCGGATCACCTCACCTCGGTGCTGCGCAAGCTCCAGGTGCCATTGACGGTCATCGCCGGTGAAGATTCCGATCTGCTGACACCCAAACGTCGTCGGACGCTCACGCGCCTGGGCGTTCGAATCCGCTGTGTACCGGGTGGGCACATGTTTCCGTTCGAGCACCCTCAGGTCACTCGCCAGGCGATTCTGGACGCGGCCGATGGCATGCTCGAGGCCTCGACATGAGGCCGCGGACGCTGGTGCTGGGAGACGATCGGCTGGCAGCGTTGAGCTGGGGTGAGGAGGGCGCGCCTACCTGGGTGGCGCTGCATGGCTGGCTGGACAACGCGGCGACCTTTTCCCGGTTGGCGCCCGCCCTGGTCACCGCGCTGGGCATTCGGCTGGTGGCGCTGGATCTGCCGGGGCACGGCCACTCCCCACACCGGGGCGCGCGGGCCGACTATCCGCTGTGGGGCTATGTGCCCGATGTTCTCGATGCCCTGGACGTACTGGATCTGCGCGCGACGACGCTTGTCGGCCACTCGATGGGCGCAGGCGTGGCCACTCTGATCGCGGCCGCCGCAACGGAGCGGGTCGATCGGCTGGTGTTGATCGACGGGCTGGCCTCGACCACCAGCGAACCCGACGAGACGGTGACACAGCTGCAGGCGGCATTGCGCGCGCGCCGGCGGCCGCCGCCGCCGCATAGTGCTGGACGTAGCGCTGGACGTAGTGCTGGAGATAGCGCTGGACGCAGCGCCAGCGGCGGCTATGCGAGCATCGACGACGCCGTGGCGGCGCGGGTTCGGGGCGGAGTCACTCGGATCGATGCCGATACCGCGCGGCCGATCGTCGAGCGTAACCTGGTCAGCTGTGAAGATGGGCGCTATCACTGGCGCACCGACCGCCGTCTGGTCCAGCCTTCGCTGTTGCGTTGGAGCCCGGCGCAGATGCTGGCAACGGTTGCGGCCATTCGCGCGCCGGTGCTGCTGTTGCAGGCGACCGGCGGCGTATTGAACGAGCGCCCTTATCTCGGCGAGGCGTGTCGTCGAATCGACCGGCTCGAGCGGCGAATCGTCTCCGGCGGGCATCATCTCCATCTGGAGCGCGTCAGAGTAGCGCAAGTGACGTCGGAAATCGTACGCTGGCATCAATCGATCACCGGGGAGTCCCTGTCATGAAGCCTCGAGTGTCGTTGGTGCTGGGAAGTGGAGGCGCACGAGGCTATGCCCATATCGGCGTGATCGAGGAGCTCGAGGCACGCGGCTACGAAATCGTCTCGATTTCCGGCTGCTCGATGGGCGCCTTGATCGGCGGCATATACGCCGCCGGCAAGCTCGAGGGGTATCGAGACTGGGTCTGTCGGCTGGACTATTTCGACGTATTGCGTCTGGTCGATATCACCTGGAGCGCCATGGGTGCCATGCGCGCCGGCAAGGTGATGACCAAGCTCGAATCGCTGGTCGGGGATATCCGCATCGAAGATCTGCCGATGCCGTTTACCGCGGTGGCGACCGACCTCAACCGTCAGCGTGAAGTCTGGTTCCAGAAAGGCCCGCTGTTGAGAGCGATTCGGGCCTCGATCGCGGTACCGGGGATCATCACTCCGGTTCAGGAGAACGGCCATGTGCTGGTCGACGGTGGTCTGCTGAATCCGCTCCCGATCATTCCCACGGTCTCCGTCGAAGCGGACATCGTGCTGGCGGTCAACGCGACGGCCCAGACACCGAGACAAGTCACCCTGGAAGAGCTGTTGCCGGCCGATCAGGCGGCTCAGGAGCAGGCGCGCGAGATCGAGCGCCAAGCCGAAGGCAAGAGTTTCAGTGGGTGGTTGAGAAATGTGCGCACGCGGGTGCAGGGCATGGTTTTTTCATTCGGCGACGACGATGAGTTGGCGGACAACGGCAGCTGGTCGAGTCAGACCGAACGCGCCTGGAGCAAGCTCGACATGATGCTGGCCTCGTTCGATATTACCCAGGCAGCGCTGGCCAAGTACAAGATCGCCGGCTACCCGCCGGACATTCTGATCGAGGTGCCCAAGAGCGTCTGCGGTGCCTACGAATTTCATCGCGCCGAGGCGCTGATCGAGCTCGGACGCTATCTTACCGCCCAGGCCTTGGATCGACACGAACAGGGGCGGGACTGCACCGCCGTTGCCGCCGAGCCGATCGATGACCACCGCCATCCTGCCAGCAGCGGCGATCCGCAGGGGCGGCTACCGCTGCCATTGTCGTCGCCCAAGCGGCACGGTTGACGGAAGCACTGCAGGGCCGCCGGCGCGAGCCTTGCGCTCCATCTCGCTCGGCAGGGCAGGTTGATCAGCGCCGTCTGGATGCTTCATGTGACGTTTCAGCTACTGGAATCGGCCCGGGTGCGCAGCAGTACGTAGAGCGCACCGGTGCCGCCGTCGACCTCGTTCGCCGAACAGAACGCCAGCACCCGCGACCAGTTCTTGAGCCAGCCGTTGACGTGGCTCTTGATCACCGGGTAATCCGCACCGCTGCCGCGATAGCCGCGCGCCTTGCCGTGAACCACCAGCACGCAGCGAGCGCGGGCGGCGATGGCATCGTTGATGAAGCTTTCGAGCTCGACACGGGCTTCGTCGAGCGTGTAGCCGTGCAGATCGAGTCCACCTTCCCAGGCGATGTGGCCTTTCTTGAGCTGGGCAAAAGTACGCTGGGGCAGATCCGGAATCGAGAACTCGAGTCGCTGATGCGGCGTGACCGCTTCGACGCCGCCGTCCGACAGCTTCGACTGAACCTGCGGCGGGGCCTGTTCCGCCGCTTCGCGACGGGCGCCGGTATTGAGTTCGTTGCGCCGCGGCCGGCCGGTCTGCGCCCGGTTGACCTTGAGTCGCCGGATACCGGCCGCTTCCAGCGCGTCGCGAAAGGCGCTGTCAGGCTTGTCATGGCGGTCGCGACGGTCGTGATTGGCGAAGCGATGGTCGTCATCGCCGGTGGAGTTCGTCATGGCCGTGCCTCTGCGGATCGCGGTCTCGATGGCTTGAGTCGTTCAGCGGGCAAAAGGGTACCCGATTCCGGTCGTCGGGGCATGGCCGACTGTGAACGCGTGAGCCTTGCGCGTACAATCGTCGTCCGTTTTCCAGCCAGATGCGAGCCCTGCCGATGTCCTCACCGCAGTCGACCCTGACGCTAGCCGACGAAGCCATCGTCGAAGACCTGTTCAGCGTGCGCGACTGCCTGCGCTGGGCCACCACCGAATTCCACGCGCATCGCCTGCATTTCGGTCATGGCACCGACAGCGCCTGGGACGAGGCGGTGGCGCTGGTGCTGGGTGCGCTGCATCTGCCGTGGGATGTCGATCCGGCGGTGCTCGACGCGCGCCTGCTGGGTGTCGAGCGCCAACGTATCGTCGCGCTGGTGAGGAGTCGGATCGAAACGCGCCGGCCGCTGCCATATCTGCTCGGCGAGGCCTTTTTTGCCGGCTTCCCGTTCGAGGTCGACGAGCGCGTGCTGATTCCGCGTTCGCCCACCGCCGAATTGATCGAGCAGGGGTTTGCGGCCTGGTTCGACGAGACGCCTCCGGGACGAGTGCTCGATCTGTGCACCGGCTCAGGCTGCATGGGCATTGCCGCCGCGCTCCATCTGCCGACCTGCGAAGTGGATCTGGTCGATATCAGCATCGAGGCACTCGAGGTCGCCAAGGCGAATATCGTACGGCATGATGTCGGTCGGCGCGTTCGCGCGGTGGCCTCCGATCTGTTCGAGGGTGTGGCCGGTCAGCATTACGATCTGATCGTCAGCAACCCGCCTTATGTCGATACGCGCGATCTGGCGACGATGCCGGCGGAGTATCGCCATGAGCCGGGCCTGGCGCTGGGTGCCGGTCGCGACGGGCTCGATATCGTCCGGCGCATTCTGCGTGAAGCCCGGACCTATCTGAACGACGGTGGCATGCTGATCGTCGAGGTAGGCAACTCGCAGCGCCATCTGGAGGCGGCCTTCCCCGAGGTTCCATTCCTGTGGCTGGAATTCGAGCGCGGCGGCGAAGGGGTCTTCGCGCTCAGCGCCGAGGATCTCGATAGCTACGCCGATCAGTTCGCTGCCACTCCCTCGGCCTGAACCGATATTTTCATCTCTTTCCTGAGGATCGCGCATGTCCGGCAACACCTTCGGCAAACTGTTCACCGTCACCACTTTCGGTGAGAGCCACGGCCCCGCGCTGGGCGCGATCGTCGACGGTTGCCCGCCGGGACTCGAGCTCAGCGAGGCGGACCTGCAGCACGATCTGGATCGCCGTCGGCCGGGTTCCTCGCGCCACACCACTCAGCGCCGCGAGCCGGACCAGGTCAAGATCCTGTCCGGCGTGTTCGAGGGCCGGACCACGGGTACGCCGATCGGGCTGATGATCGAGAACACCGATCAGCGCTCCAAGGACTACTCCAAGATTGCCGAGCAGTTTCGTCCGGCACACGCCGACTACACCTATCACCACAAATACGGCATTCGCGACTATCGCGGGGGCGGCCGCTCCAGCGCCCGCGAAACCGCCATGCGCGTGGCCGCCGGCGCCATCGCCAAGGCATGGCTGGCCGGGCAGGGCATTCAGGTGCGCGGCTACATGAGCCAGCTCGGCCCCATCCCGATCGAATTCAAGAGCTGGGACGGCGTCGACGACAATCCGTTCTTCTGTCCGGATCCGGACAGGCTGCCCGAGCTCGAAGCCTACATGGACCAGCTACGCCGCGATCAGGATTCGGTGGGCGCAAAGATCACGGTCGTCGCCGAGGGCGTACCGGTGGGGCTGGGCGAACCGGTCTTCGATCGGCTGGACGCCGATCTGGCTCACGGGCTGATGAGCATCAATGCGGTGAAAGGGGTAGAGATTGGCGATGGCTTCGATGTCGTCGCCCAACGCGGCAGCGAGCATCGCGATGAAATGACCCCGCAAGGCTTCCTCTCCAATCACGCCGGCGGGGTGCTTGGCGGCATCTCCAGCGGCCAGCCGATCGTCGCCCATCTGGCACTGAAGCCGACCTCCAGCATCACCCAGCCGGGGCGCTCGATCGACGTGCACGGCGAGCCGGTGGAGGTGGTGACCAAAGGGCGTCACGATCCCTGTGTCGGCATCCGCGCCACGCCGATCGCCGAGGCGATGATGGCGCTGACGCTGATGGATCACCTGCTGCGCCATCGCGCCCAGAACGCCGACGTCCACGTCGAGACGCCGCGCCTCGGTCAGCGCTGATCGAGAGTTGCCGTGTGATGTAGCACGATGCCTGCCATCCGGCGGGTGTCGTGATCAAGACGATTGGTCGTCCTGTTGGTGTTTTCGCGCTGCTCTGGCCTGCCTTTCTGCCTTTCTGCCTGATTCCGCGTGTCTTCTTCTTTCTTTTGCTCGCCTTTCTTTTGCTCGTCTTTTTCCCGGGCCTCTTGCTCTTGGCCCTCGGCTTGTCGCTCCTTGACCTTACGTTGGCGCAACTGCTGACGGTAGCCATAGGTAGCGCTGCGTATCGTTTCGTCGCTCTCAAGGCTGGAGCCCAGGGCGCCGGCGACGGTGGCCACCGAGGCGGCGAGCCAGGCCAGGGCTGGGAAGTTGAGCCAGTTGATCGACTGACCAACCGTCGTCTCCAGTAGATTGGCAGGGACGAACAGAATCACCGCGGCCAGAAACAGTGCGAAGAGGATGACGTAATAGCAGGCAACGCCCGCCGTCAGCGTCAGCACCGTGGTCAGATTGTAGAAGCTCGTCAGGCGGTTCGATCCGCTGTATCGCCTGGGCTCCCACAGGCCGTGATCGAGTATCAGCCAGGCCACCATCGCTGCCATGGCGGCGATCATCAGAATCACGAAACGGTAGAACTCGTAGGCGGCGCTGAGTTTCCACAGCGAGGGAAAGATCAGGCCGTAGGCACCGGTAGCGAAGGCCACCGCGATGATGCGGCGGAAGGCGGGCAGTATGGTCCAGGGGCGATTGGCCCGCACCATGCCGCCGAGCAGTTTGGCGTATCCCCGCCACTTGCCGGCGCTGACGAAGCGCACATCGACATGCTTTTCGTGCTCATCGGATGGCGTGATCCTTTGGATTGGAACCAGTCGCTCGGAGAGCCGCCAGCCCATCAGCTCGCGTGAATTGCGATTGTGAATCCCGCTCTGTTCCCGGGCATCTCGCCCCTGTTCGAGATGCTGCTGCTGGCGCTCGCGCTCTTCACCATCGCTGCCGTGATGCATCTCGTTGACCAGGTGCAGGATCGCTTCGCGCAGCCGCCGCCTGAGCGGCGAAATGCCCAAGGCGGGCTGCGAGATGATCGCCACGCCCAGATTCTCGCTGGCTTCCGCCAGCGTCAGGCGGTCATCGCGGAAGAGCGGTAGGTCGGTAATGCAGACCACGTAGTGCCAGCCATGGTCACCCTTGATCCGCTCTGCCTGGTCGATGACGTTGTCCGTCGAATCCTCGGCCCCGATCAGTGCGTCGGTGACGCACTCCACCCGCCACTGATGACGATCATCGGTGTGCCGCCCGAGAAGTTCGGACAGTTCGTCGGCGATCAGGCCGGCGACCCGCTCCGGCAGCTCCGGTGCCGGGACCAGGCCCAGGCGCAATGTGCCCTCGGAATGCGCTTCCTGTGCCGTCGATTCCTGCGATCCGTCCCCATGGTCCTGCGCCATGCGCGACAACTCCTTTCTTTTTAGATTGGCGCCTCTCGAACGAGGGCGTCTCGAATGACTTCGTTTCGGACCCGAACCGATCGAGCATGGCCTTGCAACAGGTCCTGCAACGGGGCTAAGCGTAGTCGCTCGGTGTCGGTTTTGGGGTTCGTGCGCTTTCCAGTTCCGCGATCATCGCGTGTCCGGCATTGGAGAGCGTGCGGCCCTTGTGCACCAGATAGCCCAGTCGACGCTCGATCGGCGGATGCGACACCGGCAGTACCGCGATCTCGTCGTCGATCATGCTCTCCGGCAGCACGCTCCAGCCCAGCCCGATACCCGCCATCATTTTCAGCGTCTCCAGGTAGTTGGTGGAGAGCGCCACATCGATTGCAAGCCCGGCCCGATTGAATGAACCCACCACGATGTCGCGAGTAAACGTGAGCGGCCCCGGCAGTACCGCCGGATAGTTTATCAGTGTCGATAGCGGCAGCTCGCCGCGCGCCGTCAGCGGGTGTTCGGGCGCCGCCACGAAGCGTAGCTGGTCGATCCACACCGGGACCGATTCGACCTGCGGGTTGGGGTGCGGTGACAGCGTCACCACGGCCAGCTCGATCTCGCCGGCGACGACGCCGTGGTAGGCCTGCTCGGAATCGAGAAAGCGCAGATCCAGATCGACGTCGGGGTAGTGCTGGGTAAAGGCCTTGAGGATCGGTGGCAGCCGGTGCAGGCCGACGTGGTGGCTGGTGGCGAGCGTCAGACTGCC
Organism: Salinicola sp. V024; assembly: GCF_052645315.1. Lineage (NCBI taxonomy): Bacteria > Pseudomonadati > Pseudomonadota > Gammaproteobacteria > Oceanospirillales > Halomonadaceae > Salinicola > Salinicola sp. V024. Next base: position 62,999 of record NZ_JBQXYB010000017.1, on the reverse strand, counting down.
CTCGACGCTGCCGCTCAGATTGCTCAGCGTCCGGCGACTGTCCTCGACCAGTTGCAGAATCTGCCGTGCGCGGGGCAGCAGCAGCCGACCGGCCTCGGTCAGGCTGACGCGCCGATTGATCCGATCGAAGAGTCGGGCGCCGGTCTGATGTTCCAGCGTGGCGATACGTTTGCTGATCGCCGGCTGAGTCAGATGCAGTTGCTCCCCGGCCAGCGAGAACGACGCCGTATCGGCAACCGCGATGAAAGCCTGCAGGCTCTGGGTGTCCATGGCATCAATCCCCGACTGATGAATTTGTTAATTCTATTATGGAATCCAAAGCATAATCAAGATGAATTGATTTTATGCATGAAGGCGCCGTATCTTGGCATTCAATCATTCGCGGCGTCGCATGACGTCTCGATTCGCAAGCATTACGTCACCAAGCTGCGAGAGATAGCGTGACGGAGGAGATAACACACATGGCAAGCCAGACGCTCTACGACAAGCTGTGGGCGCAGCATTTGGTGACCCAGCGCGACGACGGTTCCGCGCTGATCTACATCGATCGTCACCTGCTGCACGAGGTCACGTCGCCCCAGGCGTTCGAGGGGCTACGTCTGGCCGGGCGCAAGCCGTGGCGTCGCGATGCCAATCTGGCGACGCCGGACCACAACGTGCCGACCACGCTCAAGGAGCGCAGCGCCGGTAACGCCGGGATTCTCGACGACGTGTCGCGGATTCAGGTCGAGACCCTGGATGCCAACTGCGAGAGCTTCGAGATCGAGGAGTTCCGGATCAACGACGAGCGCCAGGGTATCGTCCACGTGGTCGGGCCGGAGCAGGGCGCCACGCTGCCGGGCATGACCGTGGTCTGCGGCGACTCGCACACCGCGACGCACGGCGCCTTCGCCGCGCTCTCTCACGGCATCGGCACCTCCGAAGTCGAGCATGTGCTGGCGACGCAGTGTCTGATCGCCCAGAAGATGAAGAACATGCAGGTGCGCGTCGAGGGCAAGCTGGGGCTCGGGGTGACCGCCAAGGATGTCGTGCTGGCGATCATCGGGCGTATCGGGACCGCTGGCGGTACCGGCTACGCCATCGAATTCGCCGGCAGTGCGATCCGCGATCTCTCCATGGAAGGTCGTATGACGATCTGCAACATGGCGATCGAGGCCGGTGCCCGCGTGGGTCTGGTGGCGGTGGACGACAACACCATCGACTATCTGAAAGGCCGCCCCTATGCACCGACGGCCGAGCAGTGGTCGGCGGCGGTCGAGGCGTGGCGGGATCTGGTTTCCGACGACGGCGCGAATTTCGACAAGATCGTCGAGCTCGACGCCGCCGAGATCGAGCCGCAGGTGACCTGGGGCACCAGCCCGGAAATGGTCGTCAACGTCTCCGCGGAGGTGCCGGATCCGGCTAGCGCCGCCGATGAAACCGTCACCCAGGGCATGACCCGCGCGCTGGATTACATGGGGCTCAGCGCCGGACAGAAGATCACCGATATCCGGCTCGACAAGGTGTTCATCGGCTCCTGCACCAACTCGCGGATCGAGGACCTGCGCGAGGCCGCCAAGGTGGCGAGAGGGCGCAAGGTTGCCGACAACATCCAGCTGGCCATGGTGGTGCCGGGCTCCGGGCTGGTGAAACGTCTGGCCGAAGCCGAAGGGCTCGACAGGATCTTCGTCGAGGCGGGCTTCGAGTGGCGCGAACCGGGCTGTTCGATGTGCCTGGCGATGAACGCCGACAAGCTGGGCGCCGGCGAACGCTGCGCGTCGACCTCCAACCGCAACTTCGAAGGACGGCAGGGCTACGGTGGGCGCACCCATCTGGTGAGCCCGGCAATGGCGGCGGCCGCTGCCATCGAAGGCCACTTCGTCGATGTCCGCAGCTATGACTATGATCGCGCCGACGCGATGAGTGCCTGAGGAGGCCAGACAATGAAAAAGTTCGAACGCCTGCAGGGCCTGGTCGCACCGCTCGATCGCGCCAATGTCGATACCGATTTGATCATTCCCAAACAGTTTCTGAAGTCGATCAAGCGCACCGGCTTCGGCCCCAACCTGTTCGATGAGCTGCGCTATCTCGACGAAGGGTACCCCGGCCAGGACGCCACGGGCCGTCCGCTCAATCCGGACTTCGTGCTCAACCAGTCGCGCTATCGCGATGCGCAGGTGCTGCTGGCGCGGCGCAATTTCGGTTGCGGCAGCTCGCGCGAGCATGCGCCCTGGGCGCTGGATGATTTCGGTTTCCGCGTGGTGATCGCGCCGAGCTTTGCCGACATCTTCTACAACAACTCGTTCAAGAACGGGATCCTGTTGATCGCTCTCGACGAGACCACTGTCGATCGGCTGTTCCAGGAGACCGAAGCCGTGGAAGGCTATCGCCTGGATATCGATCTCGAGGGGCAGACAATCACCACGCCGAGCGGCGAGGCGATTCCGTTCGAGGTCGATGCGTTCCGCAAGCACTGCCTGCTGGAAGGGCTCGACGACATCGGCCTGACCCTCGAGCAGTCCGGGGCCATTCGCGATTTCGAGAGCCGCCATCGTCCGGCGAACCCCTGGTTGTTCCGGGATGCCTGACGTGAAAGGGCACGGCGACCACAGCGCCGTGGTCGAGCGCCAGTTCGGAGGCCAGGCTGCGGCTTACCTGTCGAGTCAGGTGCATGCCCAGGGTGAAGAGTTCGCGCAGCTTCGCGAACGCATCGGCCAGCTCGACGCGCCAGTCGATGCGACTCGCGTGCTGGATCTCGGCTGCGGTGCCGGTCATGTCAGCTTCCAGCTTTCGGATCTGGCGGCGGAGGTCGTGGCCTACGACCTGTCGCCGCGGATGCTCAAGGTGGTCGGCGAAGCGGCCATCGAGCGTGGATTCACCAATATCCGCACGGTGCAGGGCATCGCCGAGTCGCTGCCGTTCGCGGACGACAGTTTCGACGTGGTTTGCAGCCGCTTCTCCGCACACCACTGGCGCGACGTCGGGCTGGCGCTGCGCGAAGCGAGACGGGTGTTGAAGCCGGGTGGGCTGGCGGCATTCATCGACGTCTCGGCGTCCGAGCAGCCGCTGTTCGACAGCTTCCTGCAGACTGTCGAGATGCTGCGCGACACCAGTCATGTGCGCGACTACGCCCCGAGCGAATGGGCGCAGATGGTCGGTGAAGCGGGGCTGGTGATGACGTCCAGCTCGCGCCAGCGCCTGCGCCTGGATTTCGAGACCTGGATCGAGCGCATGCGTACCCCGGATGTGATGCGCGATGCCATTCGCCACCTGCAGCGCGATGTCGGTCAGGAAGTGCGCGATGCCTTCGAGATCAGCGATGACGGCTCCTTCACCACGGATATGCTGGTGCTGTGGGCCACGAAGTGACAAATCAAGGAACACGCTTGAGGACAATGCATGAGTAAGAAGATTCTGGTGTTGCCCGGTGACGGTATCGGCCCGGAAATCACCGCCGAGGCGGTCAAGATTCTGAATGCCTGCCGCGAAGCCGGGCTGGACGCCGAGCTGGAAGAGGCGCTGGTCGGCGGTGCCGGCTTTGATGCCGAGGGCGATCCGTTGCCCGAGTCGACGCTAGCCAAAGCCAAGGCGGCGGACGCGATCCTGCTCGGCGCCGTCGGCGGGCCGAAATGGGACACGCTGGAAGATTTGAGCAAGCGCCCGGAGAAAGGGTTGCTGGGGCTGCGCAAGAATCTCAATCTGTTCGGCAATCTGCGCCCGGCGCTGCTCTATCCGCAGTTGGCCGAAGCCTCGACGCTGAAGCCGGAAGTGGTTTCCGGGCTCGATATCATGATCGTGCGCGAGCTCACCGGCGGTATCTACTTCGGCCAGCCGCGCGGCATCGAGGAGCGTAACGGCGAGCGCGTCGGCTTCAACACCTACGTCTATTCAGAGTCCGAGATCGAGCGTATCGGTCGCGTCGCCTTCGAGATGGCGCAGAAGCGTGGCAAGAAGCTCTGCTCGGTGGACAAGGCCAACGTGCTCGAAGTCACCATTCTTTGGCGCGAAGTGATGAACCGCTTGGCGCCGGAATATCCCGACGTCGAGCTGTCGCACATGTACGTCGACAACGCCGCCATGCAGCTGGTGCGCGCGCCCAAGCAGTTCGACGTGGTGGTCACCGGCAACATGTTCGGCGACATTCTCTCCGACGCCGCCGCCATGCTCACCGGTTCGATCGGCATGCTGCCATCGGCGTCGCTCAACGAGCGTCAGCAGGGCATGTACGAACCGTGCCACGGCAGCGCGCCGGATATCGCCGGTCAGGGCCTGGCCAATCCGCTGGCGACGATTCTGTCGGTGGCGATGATGCTGCGTTATTCGCTGGGGGAGCCTCAGCTTGCCGAGCGCATCGAGCGTGCCGTCGGTCAGGTGCTGGATCAGGGCCTGCGCACCGCGGATATCGCCTATCCGGGCACCCGCCAGGTTTCCACCAGCGAAATGGGGGATGCGGTACTGGCGGCATTCGCCGAGGCCTGAGCGCGTCGCTGTCGGACGGAACTTCGTGGCCGATGCGCTATAATGCGCTTTCAAGATTGACAGGATGCGACGACTCGAACGGGTCGTCGTGTCGATTCAGGACATTCAAAAACGCTTCGGGGTACGCCAACTATGTTGAAAGTCGGATTCGTCGGCTGGCGCGGGATGGTCGGTTCCGTGCTGATGCAGCGCATGCTGGACGACAACGATTTCGCCGGGATCGAGCCGGTGTTCTTCTCCACCTCCCAGGCCGGCCAGGCCGGGCCGAGCATCGGCGTCGACGTACCGGCATTGAAGGACGCCAACGATATCGAATCGCTCAAGGCGATGGACGTGATCGTCACCTGTCAGGGCGGCGACTACACTGGCGCGGTCTACAAGCCGCTGCGCGAGGCCGGCTGGAAAGGCTACTGGATCGACGCGGCGAGCACGCTGCGCATGGCTGACGAGGCGACCATCGTGCTCGACCCCGTCAACCGTCACGTCATCGACGCGCAGTTGGCCAAGGGCGCCAGAACCTTCGTCGGCGGCAACTGCACGGTCAGCCTGATGCTGATGGGCCTGGGTGGGTTGTTCGAGGCCAACATGATCGAGTGGATGACCTCGATGACCTATCAGGCCGCTTCGGGTTCCGGCGCCAAGCATATGCGCGAACTGATCGGACAGATGGGTGCGTTGCATTCGGCGGTCGCCAAGGATCTGGCGACGCCGTCCAGCGCGATTCTGGATATCGACCGCGATGTCACCGCCAACATGCGCGGGAGTCAGTTCCCGGTCGATAACTTCGGCGCGCCGCTGGCCGGCAGCCTGTTGCCGTGGATCGACAAGGCGATGGATAACGGCCAGAGCAAGGAAGAGTGGAAAGGTGGCGTCGAGACCAACAAGATTCTCGCCACCGGTGCCAACCCGATCCCCATCGACGGGCTTTGCGTGCGAATCGGCGCGATGCGCTCGCACAGTCAGGCCTTCACCATCAAGCTCAGGCAGGATGTGCCAATCGACGAGATCGAGGACCGGCTGGCCAAGCACAATGACTGGGTCCAGGTCGTGCCCAACGAGAAGGACGCGACCCTCGAGCAGCTGACCCCGGCGGCGGTCAGCGGCACCTTGACCATCCCGGTGGGGCGTCTGCGCAAGCTCGCCATGGGCGGTGAGTACCTGACCGCGTTCAGCGTTGGCGACCAGCTGTTGTGGGGCGCTGCCGAGCCGCTCAAGCGGATGCTCAAGATTCTGCGCGAACGCGCCTGAGCATCATTCGAGTTTCGCCAAGCCCTGCCAGCCAAGCCCTGTCAGCAAAGCCCTGCCAGCCAAGCTGGCAGGGCTTTTTGCGCTTTATGCCGGCCCTTGGCGTTCGGGACGGCCGACTGCACCATATTGTTACGCAATGTTAAAGTTTACTGAGCGCTTGCCGATGAGGGAGTCGATACGGACTCCACTGCGAGGGCGGGAAACGACATGCGGCAATGGCTCACATTCGTGGTTGGCTGGCTCTGTTTGACGCTGGCGTCGTCGGTTCAGGCGCTCGGCGTCGGTGAACCGCAACAGCTTTCGCCGCTCAATCGGCCATTGCATGTCGTGCTGCCGCTGACCGATGGCAGCGGCATCGAAGCGTCGCAGATATCGGTGACGATCGCCGACGATGCCGCCTATCGCCAGGCCGGGCTGACCCGAAGTGCGTTGACGGATACGGTGTCGGCCAAGGTCGTGCGAGAAGGCAGGGCGCTCAGCGTGGTGCTGGAGAGCCCGCGCCGCGTCAAGGAACCCTTTCTCGATCTGCTGTTGGTCGTCACCTGGCCGGCGGGAGAGTGGCAGCGGGAGATTTCACTGCTGTTCGACCCGGTCGATTACGCCAGTACTCCGCCCTTGATCGAGGGCGATCGCAGCCACTCGCCACGCCGCCAGGCGGTTGCATCGTTGGCGACCGATGTCATGCCGGTATCGGTCGCCGTTACCGGGAATAGGTCTCCAGGGGAGGCCCGGCGCGGATCGTCGGCTTGGCCCGGGCAGGTGACCGTTCGCCCCGGAGACTCACTGTCGACGTTGGCGGCCTCGCTGCTGCCGAAGCCCGGCGTGAGCCGTCAGTCGCTGATGGTGGCGCTGTTCCAGTCCAACCCTTCGGCTTTCGTTCAGGGTGACATCGATCGATTGCGAGCGGGGGTCAGTCTCGACGTGCCGGCGTCCGACGACGTCGCCGCAATGTCTCGGCGCGACGCCGCCGCGACCCTCGCCGGGCTGTCGAGAACCGAAGACAGCAGGCCGCTCATCGACATCGTGGGTCAGGGGGCGACTTCGGCGACATCCGACACGGCGATCTCGTCCGCGGCCAGTGACTCATCCGGCTCGCAGCTCTCGGCGCGGCTCGCGATGCTGCAGCAGCATGTATCCGACCTTGACGCCGAAACCGAGCGTCAGCGCGCGACGATCGCCAGCTTACAGGCCGAGCGCGACGCGCTGCAGGGCGCACTGGCCGACGTTGGTACGCCACCGGCGGCGGCCGACGTGGCAAGATCTGACCAATCGGGCGTCGGTGGATCTGGCTCTGATGAGTCGCCCTCTGATCGACAAAGCGTCAAGGACACGATGGTCAAGGTGGCGACATCGGCAGTCGTTGCCGATGCCGCGGCGGCGACCCCGGGGGCGCCGCCGTCATCATCATGGTCGCGGCGTCTGCTGGAAAATCTCGACTGGATCGGCGGTGCAATATTGATCCTGTTGCTGGGGTTATGGGCCTGGCAACGCCGCCGTCAACGCGCCAGCCACGTCGAAACATCATCGTCCTTGTCATCATCATCCTTGTCATCGGCGACGCCAGCGTCCAAGACGTCAGCGGCCGAGACGGTGTCGAAGCCGGCAGCTGCGTCGCGCCGTCCCGTCGCCGGCGATGCCGATTCCGCCTCGATCAGTCAGGCCGATATCTACATGGCCTACGGCCGTCATGCGGAAGCGCGCGACTGGCTCCAGCGGCAGCTGGCGCAGTCCGAAGATGCGAATCTCCGTCTGGGGCTGTTGAGAGCGCTGGGCGAACTGCGGGAGATGGAGGCGTTGGATGAGACGCTAGCCGGCTTCGGCGATAACGCTTCGCTGGAGCAGCGTCGCGAAGGGCAGGCGTTGGTCGACGATTACCGCGCGCGATACGTCGAGGAGAGCTGGCAGGAAGCGACGGCAGTCGACGCCGAAGGTGAGGCCGAAGGTGAGGCCGAGGAGAGGCACGCTGGCGAGAACTCGGGCGAGGGCAAGAACGCGAACAGGAACGAGTTCGGCAACCGTCATGTCTGGAGCGGCAACGCGCGAGATGTCGATGCGCTGTTCGAGTCCCAGGCCGCGTCACCCGAGATGCACGCCGCCGATTTTCGACTTCCGGCCCGCGATGATCGGCAGAAGTCGATGTCAGGGCTGTTCGACGATGATTGGTCACGCGCGCCGGAGATGGCGGAAACGTCGTTGACGGCTCCGAGTATCGATTACCAAGCGCCGACGCTGGAGTTGGACGTCACCGACGACGACGGAGTACTGCCATCTACTTCCGGTTCATCTACCGCCCGGGAGGGGGCATCCGCAGTGGCGGACGAGGCGTCGCCACGGTCGACCCTCGATTTTTCGGCGCTCTCTCTCGAGCCCGTTGAAATGGAGAGCGTTGACGACGGCCCGCATGCCGCACCGCTCGACGGTCACGCGTCCTGGAACGCGGGTCGCGACGGCGGTGCACACGGCGCGCACGGGGCGGTTTCGAGGCCTCCGACCGACAAACCTTCGGGTGAACTGCGCGACGTTCCCGCAGAGTGGGACGTCGAGGCGCTGGAATTCCAGTCGTCGCATCGGGATAATGAGCGCCCCTAACGACTTTGGGCTGCGCAGGTTTCGATGGCGTTTTTCTCCCGGCAGGACGACAACCAGCCACTGAGCGGCCGCATGGCCCTTGGCGTCGAGTACGATGGCACGCATTACTGCGGCTGGCAGCGCTTGCGCCACGCCGCATCGGTGCAGGGCGCGCTCGAGACCGCATTGAGCAAGATCGCCGACGCGCCGGTGCGTGTTCTCTGCAGCGGGCGAACCGATAGCGGCGTCCATGCCACGCGTCAGATCGTTCACTTCGATGCGCCGGTGCTGCGGTCCCAAAAAGCGTGGCTCTACGGTGCCAATGCCAAGTTGCCGCGGGATATCGCAGTGCGCTGGTTGACCCCGGTTGCCGACGACTTTCATTCGCGGTTCTCGGCACTGGCCAGGCGTTACCGCTACGTCATTCTCAACCAGCCGACGCGACCGGTCATGGAGCGTCACAACGTCACCTGGTGTCGCGAGCCGCTGGATGCCGATCGCATGCATCGAGCCGCCCAGGCGCTGATCGGCGAGCACGATTTCTCGAGCTACCGGGCGGCCAGCTGTCAGTCGAACGTTCCCATTCGTCATCTACATTTCATTGACGTCCGTCGTTTCGGGCCGCTGGTGATGATCGACGTCCAGGCCAACGCATTTCTTCACCACATGATTCGCAACCTTGCCGGCGTGCTGGTGGCGGTCGGCCGTGGCGACCAGGACGAGGACTATCCGGCACGCCTGTTGGCGCTGCGGGATCGCAGGCGTGGCGATGTCACCGCGCCGGCCTGCGGGCTGCATTTCGTCGATGTACGCTACGATGGGCGCTTCGAGCTGCCGGAAGAACCGGTGGGGCCGAATCTGCTGGCCTTCCTGGGTGAGTGGACCGGCGAACGTGGCGAGATACCCGACACCCCGCTGATGCGCCGCCGGCGGGTGTGGCCGAAGTGGATCGATGACCAGGGGCGGGTCGTCGACCACCATCCCCAGGCGGATCTGGAGGTTTCTTCATGAACCCGGTCAGAATCAAGATATGCGGCATGACCCGCCGCGAAGACATCGCCGTGGCCGTCGCCGCCGGGGCCGATGCGCTGGGTTTCGTGATGTGGGACGGCAGCGCGCGGGCGATCGGTACCGATACGCTGGCGACACTGAGTGCTACGGTGTCGCCATTCGTGACGCGTGTAGGTCTGTTCGTCGACCCGAGCGTTGCGGATGTCGAGGTCTGCCTGCCATATCTCGATCTGCTGCAGTTTCATGGCGACGAATCGCCAGACTTCTGCGCGCGCTTCGGCAAGCCCTGGATCAAGGCGCTACGCATGCGTGACGAGCTCGATCTCCACGCCGCGGCGGCAACCTATGCCGGCGCCGGCGCCCTGTTGCTCGATGCCTATCGCCCCGGCGTTCCGGGTGGCACAGGCGAGACGTTCGACTGGCGCCGCATCCCCGGCGATCTGGCAAAACCTGTTATCCTCGCTGGGGGGTTGACGCCGGACAACGTTGCCGACGCGGTGGCGCAGGTACGACCCTATGCGGTCGATGTTTCCGGCGGGGTCGAGGCGTTGGGTGCCGCAGAGCCCCATGACGTGACCGCTGCGGCCCACGCCAACGATGCCGTTCACGCCGCGACAACCCAGAAAGGCATCAAGGATCCGCTGCGGGTCCGCGCCTTCTGCGAACGGGTGCAGGCAGTCAATGCCTCACTCGCGGGGCCGCCGTCCGCGGCCGACTCCCTTGCTCCCCATTCATCCGCCACATCATGAGGGTCCCTTCGTGAGCCGATTCCACGACTTGACGCAACTTCCGGACGCTCGCGGCCACTTCGGCCCTTACGGTGGCCGCTTCGTTTCCGAGACCCTGAGTTTCGCCCTCGAAGAGCTCGAGACCATCTACGCGAGCCTCAAGGACGATCCCGAATTCCAGGCCGAGTTCGACCGTGATCTGAAGCATTACGTCGGCCGGCCGTCGCCGCTCTATCACGCCGAGCGCTGGTCTCGCGAGATCGGCGGCGCCCAGATCTGGCTCAAGCGCGAAGATCTGAATCACACCGGCGCGCACAAGGTGAACAACACCATCGGTCAGGCCCTGCTGGCCAAGAAGTCCGGCAAGCCCCGAGTGATCGCCGAGACCGGCGCCGGCCAGCATGGCGTCGCCACGGCCACGGTCGCCGCGCGGCTGGGGCTGAAGTGCGAAATCTACATGGGCGCCGAAGACGTCGAGCGTCAGAAGCTCAACGTCTACCGCATGCATCTGCTGGGCGCCAAGGTGGAGCCGGTGGAGTCCGGCTCGCGCACGCTCAAGGATGCGATGAACGAGGCGCTGCGGGATTGGGTGACCAACGTCGACGATACCTTCTATATCATCGGCACGGTGGCGGGGCCGCATCCGTATCCGATGCTGGTGCGTGACTTCAGCGCAATCGTCGGCCGCGAAGCGCGCCAGCAATCGCTGGAACAGATCGGCCGGCTGCCGGACGCGCTGGTGGCCTGCGTCGGTGGCGGTTCCAATGCCATGGGGCTGTTTTACCCGTTCGTCGAGGATGACGATGTCACCATGTACGGCGTCGAGGCCGGCGGTGAAGGCGTTGCCACCGGACGCCACGCCGCGCCGTTGACCGCCAATGCGCCGCGCGGCGTGCTGCACGGCAACCGGACCTACCTGATGTCCGACGAAGGTGGCCAGGTCGCCGATACGCAGTCGATCTCCGCCGGCCTGGATTACCCCGGCGTCGGCCCCGAGCACGCGCTGTGGAAGGATGTCGGCCGCGTCCGTTACGTGGCGGCGGACGACAACGAGGTGCTGGCGGCGTTCCGCGAGTTGACGCTGGTCGAGGGCATCATGCCGGCTCTGGAATCCGCGCATGCCCTGGCACACGCCAAGAAGCTGGCGGGGGAGATGTCGCCGGACCAGCATATCGTCGTCAACCTTTCCGGCCGTGGCGACAAGGATATTCACACCGTCGCCAAGCTCGACGGCATCGAATTTTGACTGGGGTCGACATGAATCGAACCGTATCCAACCGCATCGACCGGCGTTTCGCGGCGCTCAAGGCCCAGGGTCGCACGGCGCTCATTCCCTATATCACCGCTGGCGACCCGGCGCCCGCGCACACGGTCGATTTCATGCACGCCTGCGTGGAAGCCGGTGCCGATGTGATCGAGCTCGGCGTACCGTTCTCCGATCCGATGGCCGACGGCCCGGTGATCCAGAAGGCCTGCGAGAGAGCGCTCAAGCACGGTACGCGACTGCAGCACGTGCTGGAGATGGTCGCCGAGTTTCGCCAGCGCGACGATGACACGCCGGTGGTGCTGATGGGGTATCTCAATCCCATCGAGCGAATGGGCTACGACGTCTTCACGCGTCAGGCTCAGGCTTCCGGCGTCGACGGCGTACTGGTTGTCGACATGCCGCCTGAAGAGGCTGGCGACAACGCCGCGCTGTTCGCCGAACACGGGCTGCAGTCGATTTTCCTGCTGGCGCCGACGACCTCCGACGCGCGAGCCAAGGCGATCTGCGAGCATGGCGAAGGCTATCTCTACTACGTATCGCTCAAGGGTGTGACCGGAGCCGCCACGCTGGATGCCGACGCCGTCGGCGAGCAGCTGGCAAAGCTTCGTCGCGTCACCGAGCTGCCGCTATGCGTCGGTTTCGGCATTCGCGACGGCGCCACCGCGGCGGCCATCGGCCGGGTTGCCGACGGTGTGATCGTGGGTAGCGCGCTGGTTGGCCGCATCGCCGAGCGCGCCGATGACCCGGCGTCGATACCCGCCGCGCTGAAGTCGATTCTCGGCGAAATGCGCGAAGCGCTCGACCGTGAGGCGGCCCACTGAGCCGACGCCGTCGATTTGATATCATTCGGTATTCGAAGTCTGCGTGACAGCCGTTTTCGTGATGGCTTTGGTTACCACTTTCTCTTTTGGCAAATAGGGAATCGTTCCTGACATGAGCTGGCTAGACAAGATCGTCCCGTCGATGAGCCGCACCCAGCGCAACGACCGCCGCGCCAGCGTGCCGGACGGCCTGTGGCGCAAGTGCCCGAACTGTGAAGCGGTGCTCTATCTCCCCGAGCTGGAAAAGCACCAAAACGTTTGCCCCAAGTGTCAGCATCATCTGCGGCTGACAGCGCGCAAGCGCCTCAACTGGTTCCTTGATGCCGAAGGGCGTGAAGAGATCGCGGGCGATCTTCAGCCGAACGATCGACTCAAGTTCCGCGATTCCAAGAAGTACAAGGATCGCCTGACCTCGGCCCAGAAAGCGACCGACGAAAACGATGCACTGATCGCCATGCGCGGCACGCTCGATGGCCTGCCTGTCGTCGCGGTGGCGTTCGAGTTCTCGTTCATGGGCGGTTCCATGGGCGCCGTTGTCGGCGAGAAGTTCGTGCGCGCCGCCACGCTGGCGCTCGAGAACGAGATCCCGCTGGTCTGCTTTGCCGCCTCCGGTGGCGCGCGCATGCAGGAAGCGCTGTTCTCGCTGATGCAGATGGCCAAGACCTCCGCGGCGCTGGAGAAGCTCAAGCTGGCGGGTGTGCCCTACATCTCCGTGCTGACGGATCCGGTCTTCGGCGGTGTCTCGGCCTCGCTGGCGATGCTGGGCGATCTCAACGTGGCGGAACCCAACGCGCTGATCGGTTTTGCCGGTCCACGCGTCATCGAGCAGACCGTACGCGAAACGTTGCCGGAAGGCTTCCAGCGCAGTGAATTTCTGCTCGAGCACGGCACCGTCGACATGATCGTTTCGCGGACCGAGCTGCGTGAGCGGCTGGGCAGCATTCTGCGCAAGCTGACGCATCAGCCCGCGATCGGTCAGGCGGCAGAAGAATCGCCGGACTTCTCGCCGCTGAGCGAAGAACCGAAAACTTCCCAGGCACCGCGTTAAGGGCTCTTCATTAATGAGCGCCACCCTCAACGACTGGCTGACGCGTCTTGAGCGTCAGCATCCCGTCGCCATCGATATGGGGCTCGAGCGGGTGGCGGTCGTCGCCGCCCGGCTGGGTTTGAGCGACCGGCCGATCGCACAGCGCGTGGTGGCCGTTGCCGGAACCAACGGCAAGGGTTCCACCGTGGCCATGCTCGAACGGCTGGCGCGGGCGCACGGCCTGACCACGGCCAGCTATACCTCGCCTCATCTGCTGCGCTACAACGAGCGTCTCTGTTTCGACGGCGTGGCGGCCGATGACGCCACCCTGATCGACGGCTTCGAACGTGTCGAGACGGCACGCCTGGCCGGCGAGCCCATCAGTCTGACCTATTTCGAAGCGGGCACGCTGGCAGCGCTGGTGGCGATCAGTAAGGCCCGTCCCGATCTCGCCATTCTCGAAGTCGGACTTGGCGGGCGCCTGGATGCGGTCAACGTCATCGATAGCGATGTCGCCGTCATCACTACCATTGCTCAGGATCATGCGGATTTCCTCGGCACCGATCTTGACGGAATCGGCTTCGAGAAAGCCGGCATTCTGCGGCAGTCGAAGCCGGCGGTGCTCGGTAGCCGTGACTTGCCCGCCAGTATTTCGCAGCGGATCGATGTGCTGACCGTGAACGATTACTGGCTCGGCCGGGATTTCGATCATGTCGAGGGCGGCGATGGGACGTGGCGCTGGCAGGGCCGAGCGGGTTCGGGCGATCGCTATCACCTCGATAGCTTGCCCGATCCCGGCCTGCCGCTCGACAATGCCGCAGTCGCGCTTCAGGCCCTGGACCTCTGCGGTGTGACGCCGCGGACTGCCGAGTCCCGAATGGCGATGTCCGGTGTTGGGCTGGCTGGCAGGCTGCAGTGGCAAGGGACTTGGTGCTTCGACGTGGCCCATAATCCTCACGCAGCTCGATATGTGGCCTCGCGCCTCGCGCGGCGTCCGCAGCCGACGCGGCGTATCGGCCTGCTAGGTGTGCTCAAGGACAAGGACGCCGAAGCGCTGATCGAAGCACTGCAACCCGTGATCGATGTGTGGCTGCCGGTGGGACTGCCGGGACCGCGGGGTCGTTCAGGCGAGGAGCTGGCTGAAATCATCGCTTGCGGGGGCGCGCAGGCGTTGTCACCGGCCTCGTCCCCGGCAGCGGCCGTCGACTGGTTGGTATCTCGGCTTGCCCCCGATGAAGAAGTGTTAGTATGCGGTTCGTTTCTGACCGTCGCTGGCGCGCTCGAAGCGTTCCAGACGCCACGGGATGACGAATGGCGTTGAAGTCGATCACTGGCTGTCGAAGCCTGTCTAAGGAGTTCCAGGTGCTATCAAGGAGGTCCAGGTCCTATGAAATATGGATGGCGTGAACGTATCAGCGGCGCGGTCATACTCGTCGCATTGGGGGCCATTTTTCTGCCGATGCTGTTCGATGACCCCGAGCCGCGTCAGCAGGAGCCCGGGCCCGTCATGGTCATCGAGCAGCCGGTCGGTGGCGGAGAAACGCGTCAGCGCATCATCGAGTCGCCACAGCCTCCGACCTCGGTCGCCGACGGTGGTAGCCAAGGCTCGGGTAGCCAGAGCTCGGGTAGCCAGGGTTCTGGTAATCCGGACAGCGCCAGCAGGAATTCCAGCGATGACCGTATCGGCAGCAACCCGGTGCCCGAGCCGGATACTCGCAGCCAGTTGAATGCCGGTAGCGAAGATTCGTTCGGCCAGGGCAATGCTGCCACCGGCAGCGGTAGTTCGGACGACCCGATCGCTGATATCGCGCAGGCCGAGCAGGCGCAGCCCGAACCGGAACCGAGCAAACCGGCCTCGACGCAGCAGCCTTCGACGCAGCAGGCATCTACGCCGGAACGTACTTCGGCGAGCAGCGACGGCGGCTGGGTGGTACAGGTCGGCAGTTTCGGCCAGTCCGGCAACGCCACACGACTGGCGGCGAAGCTCAAGGATCAGGGCTTTACGGCCTATTCGCAGCCCCGGGACAATAATCTGACCACGGTGTACGTCGGGCCTTTCGAGTCGTCGGACGCGGGCGAGAAAGCTCGCGCCGAGCTCAAGCAGGCGGCCAACATCCAAGGGCTGCTGATCCGCAAACCGGGTAGCTGATGACATTGACCTGGCTCGATTATGCCTTCCTGCTGGTATTGACGGTATCGATGCTGGCAGGTTTCATGCGCGGCTTGGTGAGGGAGGCGTTGGGACTTGGTGCCTGGATCGTGGCGCTGCTCGCGGCACGGGTCTTCGCCAAACCGATCGCCGATCTGCTGGAACCCTACATCTCGCATCCCGATGCGCGACTGGTACTGGGGTTCGTGCTGGTCATCTTCATCGTGGTGATGATCTGCGGTTTCATCATCCGGCTGCTCAATGCGGCGATCGAATGGGTCGGCATGGGCTTTTTCAACCGCGTGGCCGGGGCGATCTTCGGTCTGGCTCGCGGTGCGGCGATTCTGATTATCGTCACGGTGGTCATCGGGCTGACACCGCTGACGCAGCTGGGGGCGTGGCAACAGGCGCAGTTGCGACCGTCGTTCGAATCGCTACGCGAATGGGCGGTCGTGCAGTTGCAGAGTTGGGATGTCGATGCCACGGCCGCCGAGGACGCCATGCGGCAGTTGCCGATGACGCTGCCGGGAAGCGACAGCGCTTTACCCAGACCTTCACACAGCTCTTCATACAACTCTTCATCCAGCTCTTCATACAGTCGGGACGGGAAAGGCGTGACGATTGACGTTCCTGTTCCGGCCGAGAAACCGGCTCCCTGAAAGGGGCGCGACCAAGCGAGGTAAGGCGGCATGTGCGGTATCGTAGGCCTCATGGCCAATGAAGCGGTCAATCAGTTGATCTATGACGCGTTGACGGTTTTGCAGCACCGCGGACAGGATGCCGCCGGCATGATGACCTGGGATGAGGGTCGCTTTTTGCTGCGCAAGAACAACGGGCTGGTGCGTGACGTGTTTCATACGCGTCACATGAAGCGTCTGCAGGGCCATTTGGGTATCGGCCATGTGCGCTACCCGACCGCCGGAACGGCGAGCGAGGCCGAATCCCAGCCGTTCTACGTCAATTCCCCCTACGGCATCACGTTGGCCCACAACGGCAATCTGACCAACTCCGACCAGCTCAAGCAGGAGCTGTTCTCCTCGGACCTGCGTCATATCAACACCAGCTCCGATTCCGAGGTGCTGCTCAACGTGTTTGCCCATGAGTTGGGCAAGCAGGGCGTGACATTGACGCCGGAAGACATCTTCGATGCCGTTCGGCGTGTCCACCGTCGTTGCAGTGGCGGCTACGCTGCCGTGTCGATCATCAACGGCTTCGGCCTGGTGGCGTTCCGTGATCCGCATGGTATCCGCCCGGTGGTCTACGGCACCCGTGAGACCGCGGAGGGCCAGGACGTGATGATCGCCTCCGAATCGGTGGCGCTCGACGTGGCCGGCTTCGAACTGGTGCGGGATCTGGCGCCGGGCGAGGCGATCTTCGTCGACATGGATAACAATATCCATACCCAGCTGTGTGCCGAGAAGTCACGTCTGACGCCGTGTATCTTCGAGCACGTCTATCTGGCGCGGCCCGATTCCATGCTCGACGGTGCCTATGTTTACGGCACCCGGATGCAGATGGGCCGCAAGCTGGGCGATCGCATCCAGCGCGAATGGCCGGATCACGACATCGACGTGGTGATCCCGATCCCCGATACCTCGCGGACCACGGCACTGGAGCTGGCCCAGCATATCGGCGTGACCTTCCGCGAAGGCTTCATGAAGAATCGCTATATCGGCCGGACGTTCATTATGCCGGGCCAGACCCAGCGCAAGAAGTCGGTCCGCCAGAAGCTCAACGCCATTGCCAGCGAGTTCGCCGGCAAGAACGTGATGCTGGTGGACGACTCGATCGTGCGCGGGACGACCTGCAAGCAGATCATCCAGATGGCGCGCGATGCCGGCGCCAACAAGGTCTATTTCGCCTCGGCGGCACCGGCGGTGCGCTATCCCAACGTCTATGGTATCGACATGCCGGTGGCCACCGAACTGGTCGCTCACGGGCGCACCGATGCCGAAGTCGGTGAGCTGATCGGCGCCGATCGGTTGATCTATCAGGATCTGGAGGATCTCAAGGCGGCCTGCCGCGAGGTCAATCCGGCGCTCGACGATTTCGACTGTTCGGTGTTCGACGGCAACTACGTCACCGGCGATGTCGACGATGCCTATCTGGCGGCGCTGGAAACGGCACGAAACGACGCCGCCAAGTCCGGTCGCGAGAGCCTCAACGCCGTCGTCGATTTGCACAATGATAGTGAAGACGACTGATAGCCCAGACGATTGAACCTTTCGGCCCGGTGATACCTTCACCGGGTCCTGTCTTTTCGGGAGCTGCTGGATGAGTTTTGACGACGATCTCACGCCGGGGTTGGAAACGCCGGGCTCGGAAACATTAGGCCTTGAGACGCTGGCCATTCGCGCGGGGCATGAGCGTACCCACGAGCAGGAGCACGGCGAGCCTATCTTCCCGACTTCCAGCTTCGTCTACGGCAGCGCGGCGGAAGCGGCGCGCAAGTTCAGGGGCGAGGAGCCCGGCAACGTCTACTCGCGCTTCACCAACCCGACGGTGCGCAACTTCGAGCAGCGTCTGGCTGCCCTCGAGGGCGGCGAACGTTGCGTTGCCACCAGCTCGGGGATGGCGGCGATTCTCTCCACGGTGCTGGCACTGCTGAAAGCCGGCGACGAGGTGATCGTCTCGCGTTCGGTGTTCGGTTCGACCATTGCCCTTTTCGACAAGTATCTGGCCAAGTTCGGCGTCGTGCCGCGCTATGTCGAGTTGAACGATCTGGCGCAATGGGAAGCCGCGATCACGCCCAATACCCGGCTGCTGTTCGCCGAGACGCCTTCCAATCCGCTCAACGAGCTGGTCGATGTCGCGGCGCTGGCCGAGCTGGCGCATCGACACGACGCTTGGCTTGCGATCGACAATTGCTTCCTGACCCCCGTGTTGCAGCGGCCGCTGGATCTGGGGGCCGATTTGGTCATTCACTCCGCCACCAAGTATCTCGATGGTCAGGGGCGGGCGATCGGCGGCGCCGTGGTGGGTCGCAACGCCGAGCTCGAGCAGCTTTACGGCGTGGTGCGCACCTGTGGTCCGTGCATGAGTCCGTTCAACGCCTGGATATTTCTCAAGGGCCTGGAAACGCTCAGCCTGCGCATGGATGCCCATAGTCGCAATGCGCTGGCATTTGCCCAATGGCTCGAATCCCAACCTGCCATCGAGCGTGTCTATTACAGCGGCCTCGAGAGCCATCCCCAGCACGCATTGGCCAAGCGTCAGCAGAAGGGATTCGGCGCCGTCATGGGCATCGAGGTGAAGGGCGGCCAGGAGGCCGCATGGAAGGTCATCGACAATACGCGCGTGATGTCGATTACCGGCAATCTGGGCGATGTCAAGACGACGATCACTCATCCCGGCACGACCACCCATGGCCGTCTCACCGACGAACAGCGCGCCTCCGCCGGTATCCGTGACGGCTTGATCCGCATCGCGGTCGGGCTGGAAACGCTGGATGATCTCAAGGCCGATCTCGAACGGGGTCTGAAGCTGCTGTAGCTGTCGGCTCGGGTTCGACCCGGCGTCTTCGACCCGTGGCCTTCGGCAAGCCGTTACTGACCTGGGCAAAGCCCGTAAAGGCGGGGTTCAGATTGCAGACGAAGCTCTGGCGTTTTCGCTGGGGCTTTGTCGTTTCTGGGCTTTGTCATTTCTGGACGTCGACAGCCGGCGGGCTATTTCTCTGTATTACCATCTCTGTCTATTGATCGTGCATAGGGCCATACTGGTTGTCGCGTCAGCTTGACCGTCTGATGAATCAGTTCGTAGCCCAGCAGTCGGGCTGGCAACATTGGCTGTAGGTTTGTGAGGAATAGGTCATGAGTAAAGGACAGGACAGCAAGAAAAACGCCAAGAAGAAACCTCTACTGACAGCGAAAGAGAAGAAGGCTGCAAAAGCGTCAAAGAAAGCGACAACCAATGTGTTGGGTAACTAGCGCTGCCTTAGCCATCGATTCTTCGATGGCTTTATTCTGAATATCCATACCCATTTCGAGCGCTGCCTTCACGCGTTCCCCAGATAGCGCATCACTTCCCGGCGGTCGCGGCGATGCTTCCAGCGCCGAACCCAGCGACCGCGACACCACAGCGAACCGCGCCAGGCGATATCTCGCAGGTCACCCAGATTAAGCGCTTTCCAGCGTTCGAACTGATCATAGTGAAGCGTGCGGGCTTCCCCGCTGATCGCTTGACTCAGGGATTCCAGCAGCAGGGCGGCACGCTCTCGCGCCGTCGGCATCTCGGCGAGTCCGGCGGGATTCTCTCTCGCCAGAAACAGGCATGGGTCCTGTTGGCTGCGCAGCCTCGTATCGACGGCAAACCCGCCGCTCTCATCGCGGGTCAGGTTGAACAATGCCAGCGCCGGCGACGGTCGTAGATGATCGGTCACCAGCAGCAGGTCGGCATCGACCGCGCTGCCGTCGTCCAGAATCAACTGATTGCGATCATAGCGGGTCGCCGTTGCTACCAATTCCAGACGCAGCCCTCGACGAAGGAGCCGTTGCATCAGCCAGCGGTTGGCGCGTCGGCAGGCGCCGGGGATCGGGCGACGGTCGTTGTCGATCAGCGTGACCGGCAGCCGGCGGCCGTAGCGCTCGCCCAGCGCCAGCAGGTTGGCCGCGAGTTCGACACCGGCCGGGCCGTCACCGATGACGGCAACGCTGGGCAGATCGGCTGCCGCATCGGCAAGTTGCGTTTCCAGTCGCTGGCGTAACGACCACAGATCGTCGGCCGAGGCGGTGAACACACCCTTGGCGGTGTAGAAGCCGGGAATGGCATGTTCGTCGACGACCGGGGGAAGATCGACCGATAGCCAGTCATAGTCGAGCTGACGACCATCATCGAGCGTGATCCGGCGATGCTGCCGATCGACTTCCAGCACTTCCGCCACGAGATGGATGCCACCGTGGACGGCGATACGAGCCGCGGGCAGGCGGACATCATCGAGCTGCCACTCGCCGCCGAGCATGCCACCGAGCCAATCGGGGAAGGCGAAGTCCTGCCGCGTCACCAGTGTCACGTTGGCGCCTTGCCGAGCGAGACGTTGGACATGGGCGGCAATGTGAAGATGGCAATCACCGTTGCCGACGAGTACGACGTTGACTTGCCGAGTACCGGGTTGACCCGGAGCGGAGCGATCTTTATCGGGAAGCGCCGAGCGGTGGCGATCGGTAGATGACGGCTGAGTTTCTGGCATGCCTCGATCCGGGCAGGAAGTCGAACTTCAGTCTAGCATGGAGAGCGGGTGGGGCTTGAAGACGTCGTTTTTCGTCTGCACTTCTTCAGTCGTCGTTCGGTTCCATCGATCTTGAATCCAAGGAGAATGTTCATGGCACGTCATATTCTGCCGCAACCCGGCCTGGGAACCTATCGCCTCAAGGAACAGGCGGTGATCGATTCGGTGACCTCGGCGCTCGAGCTCGGCTATCGCCACCTCGACAGCGCTCAGATGTACGAAAACGAAGTCGCCGTGGGCAAGGCGATTCGGCAAAGCAGCATTGCTCGGGACGAGCTGTTCATCACGACCAAGATCTGGTGGGACAAGCTCGAGCCGAAGGCGTTGACCGCTGCCGTCGAGGAGAGTCTGGAGAACTTCGGTCTCAAGCAGCTCGATCTGGTTCTGATTCACTGGCCGTCACCCGACGACGAGGTGCCGATGGCCAATACCGTCGCCGCGCTCGATGCCGTTCGAGCCCGCGGCCTCACGCGATATATCGGAGTTTCCAACTTCACCGTTGCCCAGATCGATGAAGCTCTCAGCCTGCCGGGCGGCGAGAACATCGTTACCAATCAGATCGAGGTGCATCCGTTTCTGGCCAATCGAAAGCTGGTCGAACACTGTCAGGCGAAAGGCCTGGACGTGACCGCCTACATGCCGCTGGCGGTGGGCAAGGTGATGGACGATCCCGTGCTCAAGCGCATCGCCGAGGCCCATGACGCCTCTCCGGCGCAAATCGCCCTGGCCTGGATCGCGGCGCGGGATATCATCGTGATTCCGTCCTCGACCAAACCGGCCAATCAGAAGTCGAACCTCGAGGCGATCGACATTCGTCTCAGCGACGACGAGATCGAGCAGATCGACCGTCTCGATCGGGGCGACCGCCAGGCCAATCCTTCGTTCGCACCGAAATGGGATGAGTGACGCCTGAATTTTTGCCACTTCCGTGGGTCTCAGGAGCGTTACCGTCTCAAGAGGAAACGCGATGCGTACGCGAACGATGGGTAGGCGACTGGCGTCTTGCCTGTGTGTGGGTTTGCTGGCCGGCGGCCTGACATTGCCGGTCTGGGCTCAGGCCCAGAGCCAGAAGCAGGAGCAGGAGCAGGAGCAGGAGCAGGAGCAGGAGCAGGAAAGTGGAGGCGGTGCCAATGATTCCAGCCTCGCCGTTCAGCAGGATAGCGACGAGCCTCAAGCACCGGCCAATGCGTCGCAGGTCGATCACGACTCGATCGAGAAGTCCGGGGGCGTGGGGCGAGAGAACGCCGGCTTCACCGATGGCGGCGCCCAGACGCCGGTCGATCAGCGACCCAACGCGCTGAGCTTCGACCAGCTCGATGTCGATGGTGATGGCGTGATCGACGAGGAAGAAGCCGTCAGCGCCAATCAGCAGACGATGTTTCAGCAGCTCGGTGATTCCAAAGCGGGCGGTGTCACGCGAGAGCGGTTCGAGCAGGCGATGGGCGCCGATACGCTGACCGACTGATGCTCGCCAGCCATCACGCTCACGACGTCATGCCATTAACGTACGAGACATCGATGGCGGTATGACGCAAAAAAATCCCGGCCTAGGCCGGGATTTTTTCGATCTGCCACGTTATTTCCGCGTCGGATCAGGTTCAGTCGACCACCGCTGCGATCGCCTTGGCCACGTAGGGCAGGTTCTCGCCAGTGAAGCCGGCAACGTTAGCCCGGCCCGAGCCAACCATATAGATGCTGAACTCGTCGCGCAGACGCTTGACCTGCTCGGTGGAGAGGCCGGTGTAGGAGAACATGCCGCGCTGCTCGGCCACGTGAGCGAAGCGCTGATCGAGCCCGTAGGGTTTGAGCGAATCGACCAGATCGCGACGCAGCGTATTGATGCGATCGCACATCTCGGTCAGTTCGCTTTTCCAGAGCTGGGTCAGTTCCTCTGACTCGAGGATGTCGACCACGATGGCAGCGCCGTGAGACGGTGGCGTGGAGTAGTTTTCGCGCGCGACGATCGCCATCTGGGAACGAACGTTTTCCATCTGCTCGGCGGTCTTGGCAATCACGATCAGGCAGCCAGTGCGCTCGCGGTAAAGACCGAAATTCTTCGAGCAGGAGCTGGTGATCAGCATTTCGTCGAGATTTTCGGCCAGCAGGCGGGCGCCGAAAGCGTCGACATCCAGACCGTCACCGAAACCCTGGTAGGCGAAGTCGACCAGCGGCAGCAGCTTTCGCTCCTGAACAACGGCCAGCACCTGACGCCATTGATCCTGATTCAGATCGAAGCCGGACGGGTTGTGGCAACAAGCGTGGAGCAGCACGACATCGCCCTGCGGAATCTGCTTGAGCGCCGTCAGCATGCCGTCGAAGTCGAGACGGTTATCTTCATCGACGTAGGGATAGCGCTGGATCGGAATCTCGGCGCCTTCGAAGATGCCGATGTGATTGGGCCAGGTCGGGTTGGAGAGCCACACGCTCTTGCCCGGCAGCTGGGTACGGATGAAATCCGCCGCCAGACGCAGCGCGCCAGTGCCGCCCGGTGACTGGGTGGCACTGGCGCGGTTGGCGGCCAGCACCGGTGAGCCGGCACCCAGCACCAGGGGCAGAATCGCCTTGCCGTAGCGCGGATCACCGTGAGAGCCGATATAGCTCTTGGTCGTCTCGCTCTTCAGCAGGCGCGCCTCAGCCTGTTTCACCGCGCGCATGATCGGGGTGTGACCATCGGGATCCCGATAGACGCCGACCCCGAGATCGACCTTCTGCGGATTGGAATCCTGATTGTAAGCTTCGATCAGTCCAAGGATGGCGTCTCCGGGGACCCGCTCGATCTTCTCAAACATTAGCGTGCACTACCTCGCTGTTTCTGGGGACCATGACGATCTTTTGACAACTCATGGCATGATGCCACTGCCCATGGCGATCCGCCACTCGGGCCGGGCCGGCGCCTGCGAACACCTGGTCGAAGCCGCGGCTGTTCGAAGCCCGCAGCTATTCGATTACCACGACTACTCGGATCCAACGACTACTCGAATCCGACGACCTCGTGCGGCACGTAGGGCGCCTCGAGCTGCCAGACCTCGTCCGCCGTCAGCGTGATCTCCAGTGCGGCCAGCGCCTGATCCAGATGATGCGATTTGCTGGCGCCGACGATCGGTGCGGTAATGCCGGGCTTTTGCAGCACCCAGGCCAACGCGATCTGCGCAGGCGAAACGCTGCGGGACTCGGCGACCTTCTGCAGCGCCTCGATCACCGGGGCATCGCGATCGAGGCCCAGCTTCCAATTGCGCATCTGCTCGTCGCTCTTGGCGCGGGTAGTGCTGCCTTCGCTTCCCACCGGCTTGCTGCCGGCGAGAATGCCGCGAGCCAGCGGGCTCCAGGGAATGACACCCACGCCCTGGTCGAGGCACTGCGGAATCATCTCGCGCTCTTCCTCGCGGTAGATCAGGTTGACCATCGGCTGCATCGTCGCGAACTTCGTCCAGCCATTGCGCTCGGCGACGTGCTGAGCCTTGGCGAACTGCCAGGCATGCATGCTGGATGCGCCGATGTAGCGTGCCTTACCCGCCTTGACGACTTCATGGAGCGCTTCCATGGTTTCTTCGATGGGCGTGTCGTAATCCCAGCGATGGGTCTGGTAGAGATCGACGTAATCCATGCCCAGGCGCTCGAGCGAGGCATCGATGGCGTGGTGGATGTGCTTGCGCGACAGCCCGCGCTCGTTGGGAGATTTGTTGCCGGTCGGGTTGTAGACCTTGGTCGCCAGCACGACCTCTTCCCGCCGCGCGAAATCCTTCAGTGCCTTGCCGACGACGCGTTCCGACTCGCCGTCGGAATACATGTCGGCGGTGTCGAAGAAATTGATCCCGGCATCCAGTGCCTGCTGGATGAAAGGGCGGCTCTGACTGTCGTCCAGAACCCAGTCGCGCCACTGGGGCGTGCCGTAGGTCATGGTGCCGAGACATAAAGGAGAAACCTTGAGGCCGGTGCGGCCGAGACGACGATATTCCATGCTGAAGCTCCCGGTGAAATAGGGATGTTGGGCGTCATTCACCATAGCACTCCTTTGCCGCGGGTGAAGCCATCGACCCGATGAGCTGGGCATCGTCAGGCCGGGCATCGTCAGCCCGGGCATCGTCAGCCCGGGCATCGTCAGCCCGGGCATCGTCAGCCCGGGCTCGGCCTGGGATCGGCCCGGGTGTGGATCGAGTCGGCAAAATCCGCGCGAATCGGCTAGCGCTATCCAGGTCACCGGTTGCCGGCCGGCAATCGCGCTGGTATAGTACGCCCCGCTCGGCAACGTCTTGAAGAGACAGGCTTTGTCGGCTTTCGATCTCATCCATGTCATTGCTAGATCGGTCATAGATGAATCGAGCTATGGTGGCCCTTACCGGTCCTCCCGCAACGCAAAACCGCAAACCCCGCCAGGCCCGGAAGGGAGCAACGGTAGTGGTGGTCGCGTGTGCCGGGATGTGGCTGGTCGGGGCCGCCTCCATTTCAGGGCTCTATTTCTAGGTTCTATCCGATTTGGCCCGCTATGGATTCAGGCGACCAAGTCGCCGCCTCCCGCCTCGTCAGTTTTCTCCCGACCCTGCTAGAATGGCCCGATCACTGTCGGATCTTCCGGATCATCGACGCTGGGCACCCACGTTTCGACCGTGGTTTCGATATGAGCTTTGATCGTGCCCGCGCCGACTCCTTTCGATCACGCCTAGCCGCGAGCCTATCAGCGAGGAGTATCGCGCCGCATGAGTTATCAGGTTCTGGCCCGTAAATGGCGCCCGCGTACCTTTCACGAACTGGTCGGTCAGGAGCATGTCAGCCGTGCGCTGGTCAACGCGCTCGATCAGGGAAGATTGCATCACGCCTATCTGTTCACCGGTACCCGCGGTGTCGGCAAGACGACGCTGGCGCGCATTCTGGCCAAGTGTCTCAACTGCGAGCAAGGCGTGACGTCGAAGCCGTGTGGCCAGTGCCAGACCTGCCGCGATATCGACAGCGGCCGTTTCGTCGATCTGATCGAGGTCGACGCCGCCTCGCGCACCAAGGTGGAAGATACCCGCGAACTGCTGGACAACGTGCAGTACGCGCCGACCCAGGGGCGTTACAAGGTGTACCTCATCGATGAGGTGCACATGCTGTCGACGCACAGTTTCAACGCGCTGCTCAAGACGCTGGAAGAGCCGCCGCCTCACGTCAAGTTTCTGCTGGCGACCACCGATCCGCAGAAGCTGCCGGTGACGGTGCTTTCGCGCTGCCTGCAGTTCACGCTCAAGAACATGCCGCCGGAACGCGTCGTCGAGCATCTGACTCGCGTTCTCGAAGCCGAGCAGGTCGCTTTCGATCCCCAGGCGCTGTGGCTGCTCGGCAAGGCGGCCGACGGCTCGATGCGCGATGCCATGAGCCTGACCGATCAGGCCATCGCCTTTGGTGACGGCGAGGTGCGGCGCGAAGACGTGGCCGCCATGCTCGGCACGCTGGACCACGCGCATCTCATCGCGCTGGCCCAGGCGCTGGCGGATGTCGACGCCGAACGGCTGCTGGCCGAGGTCGCGGCGCTTGCAGAACAGGGGCCCGATTTTGCCGGGGTGCTCGATGAACTGTCCGGGCTGATGCATCGTCTGGCCATCGCGCAGATGGTCCCCGGCGCCCTGGACAATGGCCACGGCGATCGGGACGAACTGCTGGCACTGGCCGGGCGTTTCACGGCGGAAGACGTTCAGCTCTATTACCAGATCGCGCTGCAGGGGCGAGGAGACATCGACAACGCCCCGGATACCCGCTCGGCGCTGGAAATGATGCTGCTGCGCATGCTGGCGTTCCGGCCTCAGGGCGTGCCGACACCGCCGCAGACCGACCTGCCGCTGCGGGGCAGCCAGCACGCCGGCGGGCAGCCCGAAGTGGCGCGCCAAACCGCGAGCCAGCCGGCGCCCGGCCATCAGGAGATGAATCGGCCTGAGGTTGCTCCGTCAGCGGTAGATCAGTCAGAAGGTGCTAGCTCAGAAGGTGCTCTGTCAGCGGTAGATCAGTCAGAAGGTGCTAGGTCAGAAGGCGGTCCGTCAGAAACGGGCCAGTCACGGGCTGGTCAACGAGAAGAGATCGAGACAGCGACCGGCCAGGGCGAAGAACCCGTTCAAGCGGAGGATCAGGTCGAGCAGAGTGTCGCCCCGGCCCAGTCGGTGACGAATGACAGCCCGCCGGCGATGGATGACCGGCCGCCATGGGCGACCGATGCCGAGCCCGTCGAGGCGCGGCGAGAAGGGGGAGCAGCGCCGGAAACGCCGGTCTCCCCGGCGGCTCGGGGGCCGGAATCCACGTCGGCAGACGCGCCATCCGGTGACTCCGTCGATGCCGCGGATCGCGTCGATGACGATCACGACGATGATGGCGCTGGCAATATCAAGACCGAGAGCGATTTCGCTACCGAAACCGAATTCGACAGCAATGCCAATTTCGACGACGGCGATAATTTCGATAACGGCGCCAGTGTCGATAGCGATGCTTACGCCTGGGCAGAGCAGGCGGATTCGCTGTCGCACGCTGCGCCTGCGCCACAGACCGAATTGGCGCCCTCTCCGCCAACGTCGAATGGTGAGGTCGAAGCGACGCCGCAACTCGCATCGGCGGTCGACGAGCGCGAACCGATCGTCCAGACGGCTGCGGCTGCGGCTGCCGCGACGGAGCCGCTCGATCACGCGCGGTGGCTGGCGCAGTTCGACCAGCTCGACATCGGCGGCCTGACCCGCAATCTCGCTGCGCACTGCGTCGTCGACAGCGACGATGGCAGCGTGCTCAGGATCACGCTGGATCCGGGGCAGTCGGCGATGCTCTCGGAGCTTCATGTCGAACGTATCCGCAAGGCCCTGGCGGGGCTCGGCTATGTCCGCCGCCTAGAGATCGACGTCGCCGAGCTGGATGGCGCTCGCGAAACCGCCAAGGCCAAGCGCGACCGCGAGTCCCGCGAACGCCATCTCCGAGCCGTTGAAGCGCTCCGGGGTGACCCGCATATTCAGGAACTGGAGGCGCGTTTCGGCGCCCGTTTGATCGAAGAGAGCGTCACCACCGCGCGTGTGTGACGCTCGCAAGCCATGGATTCAATCTCGAAGGAGTTCGTCATGTTCAAGGGTGGCATGGGCAACCTGATGAAGCAGGCTCAGGAAATGCAGGAAAAGATGCAGCAGGTTCAGGAAGAGATCGCCCAGATGGAAGTCTCTGGCGAGGCCGGAGCCGGCATGATCAAGGTCACCATGAACGGCCGTCATGATGTCAGCCGGGTCGAGATCGATCCGTCGCTGATGCAGGAAGACAAGGAGCTGCTCGAGGATCTGCTGGCGGCGGCGGTCAACGACGCCTCACGCAAGGTCGAGACCCAGTCCAAGGCGCGGATGGAAGAGGTCTCGTCCGGGCTCGACTTGCCCGCCGGGATGAAGCTGCCGTTCTGATGAGCTTTTCTCCGCTGGTCGAGCAATTGCTGGAGAGTCTGCGAGTTCTGCCCGGTGTCGGACCGAAGACCGCTCAGCGCATGGCACTGCATCTGCTGGAGCGCGATCGCGACGGTGGGCGGCGGCTTTCCGAGGCGCTGACCCAGGCGATCGAACGGGTCGGCTATTGCGAACGATGTCGCACGTTGACCGAAGAGACGCTGTGTGGCGTCTGCCAGGACCCGCGTCGCGATTCGGCGCTGCTCTGCGTCGTCGAGTCGCCGGCCGACATGCTGGCGATCGAGCAGGCCGGAGGGTATCGCGGCCAGTACTTCGTGCTGCACGGTCACCTGTCGCCGCTCGACGGCATCGGGCCCGACGATATCGGCCTGGACCAGCTGGAGCTGCGCCTCTCCCACGAAACCGTCAGCGAGATCATCCTGGCGACCAACCCGACCATCGAGGGCGAAGCGACCGCGCACTACATCTCCGAGCATCTGGTGGGTCGCGAAGCGACCGTTTCACGTCTGGCCTATGGTGTGCCCATGGGTGGCGAGCTCGAGTACGTCGACGGTGGCACCTTGAGCCGAGCGTTCCAGGGTCGGCAGCCGTTTTCCCACGAATGAGACATTGCCGCGATGCCCGCGCTTTTGCCGAGACCGGCCACCTCGTGGCCTGCCACGGGTCGCGCGCGTGGCCGCAAGGAACCTGAATGAGTTTTGAGTATTCGCTACATTGGGTCGATACCCCGGAAGGGTTGCAGGCTGCTCACGATGCACTGATCACGGCGGATGTCGTGGCGCTGGATACCGAGTTCTTCCGTGAATCCAGTTTCTTTCCAGTGCCGGCGCTGCTTCAGCTGACGGCGGGAGACGTGGTCTACCTGATCGATCCGCAGGCGGTGGCGGTCAGCGAGGCGTTCCAGCAGCTGCTGAGCGGAGGGCCGCTGAAGCTGATTCACGCGTGTAGCGAGGATCTCGACGTGCTGTCGCTGTGGGCGGGCGTCACGCTGGCACCGATGGTGGATACCCAGGTTGCCGAATCTTTCCTGGGCACCGATGCGGCAATGGGCTATCGACGGCTGGTCGCGCAGCGCTGCAATGTCGATCTGCCCAAGGAAGAGACGCGTTCCAACTGGCTCGACAGGCCATTGACGCCGGCCCAGCTCGATTACGCCGCGCTCGATGTGGTGTTTCTCCCGGCGATCTGGGAACAGCAGCGTCAGGCGCTGATTCAGCTGGGGCGCGAAGATTGGCTCGCAGAGGAGTGCGCGGCGCTGAGTCTGGGTCGCGATGAGGCTGCCCACGAGCAGTGGTACACCCGGCATCGTCAGCTATGGCGCCTGACGCCGCGCCAGATCGAAGCGTACCGTGAACTCACGCTCTGGCGCGAGGCCGAGGTGCGGCGTCGCGACGTGCCGCGCGGGTGGCTGGTCAAGGACAATCTGCTGTTCGCGATCGCCGAAGCGATGCCCCAGAATCGTTATGAGCTGGCGGCCATCGACGGCATGACACCTGGTCTGATCAAGCGCGAGGGCGACGCGCTGCTGGCGCTGGTGAAGACGGCTCATCATCGTGACGAATCCGATCTTGGCGAACCGCTGCCGGTGCCGACCACCTCTGCGTTCAAGCGCCGACTGAAGGCATTGAAACAGGTGGTTCAGGCGCGCGCCGAGACGCTCGGTGTGGCGCCGGAGCGTCTCGCCAACCGGGCGGAAATGGAAGCGCTGGTCAGCGCTCATCTCAGCCAGGCACCGTTGCCGTTGCCGAGTGGCTGGCGCGGTGGGCAGCTTT
Source organism: Salinicola sp. V024 (assembly GCF_052645315.1). Taxonomy (NCBI): domain Bacteria; kingdom Pseudomonadati; phylum Pseudomonadota; class Gammaproteobacteria; order Oceanospirillales; family Halomonadaceae; genus Salinicola; species Salinicola sp. V024. The sequence continues at coordinate 33,338 of NZ_JBQXYB010000017.1, read as the reverse complement.
CGGCGGACTGGCAGCAGGCGCTCGCCGAGCAGGCCACGGCGTGAGCGACTCGCGCCGGGGCGTCAACGATCCCAGTGTCGACCCAAGCGTCGCGGATCGATTGATCTGCGAGGTGGTCAAGAGCCCGAGACGCGACGAGATGTATCTCTATCTCGACAAGGCCCAGGGCATGACGCCGGTGCCTCCGGCGTTGCGCGAGCAGTTTGGTCCGCCGATTGCCGTAATGACGATGTTGTTGCGGCCCGAGCGTCCGCTGGTTCGCGTCGATGTGGCCCACGTCCTGGCGGCGATCCGCGAGCGGGGCTTCTATCTGCAGATGCCGCCGGCCAAGGATCCGGAAATGCTGGACCTGTTCACTCCGCGAGATGGGTGATCCTGAGGGATCTGGCCCAGGTTCACTGCAAGGCCTGGTGCCAAAGGTCCGTTCACAAGCCCTGTGAGGAAATCGATATGCGCGAACGATTCTGGGAGCGCTTTTCTCTCGAGGAACTGACGCAACCCGAATGGGAGGCGCTTTGCGACGGTTGCGGCAAGTGCTGCCTGGTCAAGATGGAAGACGCGGATACCGGCGATGTCGCCACGCTCAATGTGGCTTGCCGACTGCTGGACATCGGTAGCTGCCGCTGCAGCGACTACGACAACCGGTTTGAAAAGGTTCCGGAGTGCACTCAGCTCAGTCTCGATAATATCGATGAATTCCACTGGCTACCGCACAGCTGCGCTTATCGACGTCTTGCCGAGGGGCGCAAGCTGGCGAGCTGGCATCCGTTGCGCAGCGGCAATGATCGCCGCATGCACGAACGTCAGATGAGCGTGCGCCACTTTGGCGTCAGCGAGGCCGAGGTCGATGAGGCCGACTACGAGGCGCATATCATCGACATCATTCCGCTCGACGAACTGCCCTAGGTTTTGTCTGAAAACTGCCTGCGCTCGGCCACGCTGGCCATGATGGGGTTAGCGATCGTTCCGCTAGGCGATCGCGGTCGGCTTTTCGGGCGAGTCAGGCAATGCCGCATCCAGTCTCTGCCCTAATCCCTAATCCCTAATCCCTAATCCCTAATCCCTAATCCCTAATCCCAGGGCCCACAGCACGAAAGCATCCTGCCGCGCGTTATCCCGCCACGCCTTGAATCGACCCGAGGCGCCGCCGTGTCCGGCCGCCATGTCGGTTCGTAGAACGATCGGCCCCCGGGCGCTGCCGAGCTCGGTCATGCGCGCGTAGAGCTTGGCGGGCTCCCAGTACGGAACGCGCGAATCGTGCCAGCTCCCCTGCAGCAGTACGCTGGGGTAGGGCTGGGCGGTGAGATTGTCGAGCGGTGAATAGTCGCGAATGCGTCGCCGCGCGGCGGGCTCGTCCGGGTTGCCCCATTCGGTGTATTCAGCGGTGGTCAGCGGTAGATCGGGGTTTTCCATGGTGCGCAGTACATCGACGAACGGCACGTCGAGTACGGCCGCGCAGAATGCCTCCGGCTCGATATTGAGACTCGCCCCCACCAGCAGGCCGCCGGCACTGGCGCCGTAGGCCGCGATTCGGCCAGGGTCGGAAAGTCCTTCTCCCACCAGCGCATGGCGTGCCGCCAGAAAGTCCTTGAAGCTGTTTTCCTTATGCTCGAGTTTGCCCGCCAGATACCACGGCTCGCCACGATCACCGCCACCGCGAACATGGGCGACGGCGAACGCGACGCCGCGTGAGAGCAGCTCAAGGCGCGCAATCGAGAACCAGGGATCCAGCACTTCGCCATAGGCGCCATAGCCGTAGAGTAGCGTCGGCATCGGCGACTGGCCGAGCCTGTCGGCTCTTGCAACCACCGAAACGGGTATCCGTTCGCCGTCGTGGCCCTCTGCCCAGAGCCGGCGACAGGCCAGATCCTCTGGCCGTAGGTCGCCATGCAGAGGCTGAGCCTTGAGCAGGCGCTGCTCGCCGCTGTCGAGATCGTGCTCGATCCAGCGCCCCGGCAGAGTGAAGGACTCCTCGCGCAGAAGCAGCTTGCGGGTATGGAAATCCGGGGTGTCGCCGAGCGCAAGGCTGCAGGGTGCATCGAATAAAGGGAGTCGCTTACCGGGCGTTTCGTTCGCCGTCAGCGCGATACTGGCAAGCTCTTCACTGGAGGGTTCGGCATCGTGCGCCAGCTCGATCACGCGCAGATAGACCTGTGCCTCGTGATGGTCGCGCTCGGTGACGACCAGGCCCCAGCCGAAGGCGTCGACCCCTTCGAGCGTGACGTCATCGCGGTGCGGGATCAGCGGCGTCCAGGCATCCGGGCGCGCGACCGGCGCGCTGTCCAGCCGGAAATGAGAGCCGTCGCGGTTGTGCAGCACATAGAAGGTATCGTCACGATGCTCGAGGGCATATTCGACCCCGGTCTCTCGCGGCCGTACACATGCCGGCGGCGTCAGCGGGGCATGGGCCGGTATCAGATGACATTCGGCGGTGTCCTTCGAGGCGGTCTCCAGCATCAGCCACTGACGCGAGCGGGTTTTGCCCAGCCCGACCCAGAATTCGACGTCGGTCTCTTCGAAGATCTTCACGCTGTGATCGTCCTCGGGGCGCAACAGCCACACGCTGGCCGGGCGCTGGGTGGCGTCGTAACGCGTGAAGAACAGGGTGCGATTGTCTTCCGCCCATACCAGGTCCGGCCCGATGCGTCGGCGCAGTCGTTGCGGTTCGCCGTCCGGCAAGCGCTTCAGGTAGAGATCGAAATATTCGTTGCCGCTGGCGTCTTCGGTCCAGGCCAGCCACTCCTCGTCCGAGGAGATCGCCATGTCGCCGAGCTCGAGAAAATCGTGGGCCTGCGAGCGGGCCTCGAGATCGAGCAGCAGCTCGGGAGCGGTGGTGCTGTCCAGCGCCTGGCGCCACCACAGCGGATAATCGGCATCGCTGGCGGTCTCGCTCCAGTAGCGAAAGCGTTCCAGCGCCGTCGGCAAGCCGGTGACCTGAAGCTCGCGCCGTGCCAGATGGCCTTCATAGAGCGCCTCTTCGAGGGCCTTCAGAGGCGCGAAAAAGACATCGCTTTCACGGTTGGCAGCCCGCAGGAAAGCCTTGACCTGAGGATCGTCGCGCGACTCCAGCCAGTGCCAATCGGGGTCGTCACTGCGACGAAAGTGAATCGCGGGAGGCGTCGATGTCGTCTGCGAGCGGGTCATGATCGGGCAGAATCCTTGCGAGCGGGGTGCGGCGAACCCGGCGTGTGTAAAGAGTTCGGACGGCGATGAGTTCGGGCGATGACAAGCCCGTGCCGCGATGACGTTCGAAGCATCGATCGGAAAGAAAGCTTTGCCTCACGACAACCAGGAGTTTACCGCCGGTCAGGGACGCGGCGCGTCGACGCGAGGACCGGGCGGGGCGCTTGTGCGACCGTGCTTCCTGGCTTGAGCTGTGCTTTTTCGGCCTGAAGTGTACCATGGCACAAATCGTATGAATCGAGAGTCACTACCATGCTGTTTTCCGATTCCCTGCCGCAACTCTGGCTGAGTTACGGCGTACTGTCTCTGATCGTTCTGGTCACCGGTTATCTGGGCGTACGGCTGTTGCCGCTGCTGCCGCGACTGGTGCTGGTAGGCGTCGTCGCCGGTAGCTTGTGGATGGTGGCACCGTTTTCGCTGCCGCTACTCGAGCCGGGCCAAACCTACTCCGGTCTGGCGCCGGCGATCGTGGTAATGGCGGTAGGGGTGGTTCAGCACGACGGCGGGCAGGTTGCCGGCGCCTCTCCTCTGCTGCTGGCGGGCGCGGTTATCGGCGGCGCGCTGGGGCTGTTGGCGTGGCGCCTGCTACGCCGCCGCGATGACGACGATAGCGACGCCGGTCCGGGCGGTCGGCGCGAGCCGGTCGTCAACTGATCGCAAGACGATGAATGAGCGGACGGGGCGATTCTCGTCGCGTTCTGATACGGGTTTCGACAAGGATGCGAGAAATGCGGGCGTTGCTGTTGATCGTGACTCTGATGGCAGGGCTTCTTCCCACCTGGGCGTCGGCGCAGTCCGCGCCGGACGTGCGAATGGTCGTCGACGTATCCGGCAGCATGAAGCACAACGACCCCCACAATCTTCGTGCCGAAGCCCTGGGGCTCGCCGCGACGCTGCTGCCGCCGAGCGCCCGGGGGTCGATCTGGACGTTCGGCACGACGGTCTCCAATCCGCTGCCCAGCGGCGACGTGGCCGATACCTGGCGTCAGCGTGCCAGCGACATGGCGCCGCAACTGACCGACTATCAGCAGTTCACCGATATCGAACGCGCGCTGCGTCAGGTAGCGAATGCCGGCCCGGATAGCGCCAATCGCCATCTGATCCTGTTGACCGACGGCATGGTCGATCTGCCGGCTTCCGGTAGCGACAAGGCCGGCCACGACAACGCGTCGCGCCAGCGAATCATCCGCGAGCTGGCGCCGGAGCTGGCGTCGCGCGGCGTCGTCGTTCATCCCATCGCGCTCTCCGACAATGTCGACTTGCCGCTGCTCGAGCAGGTCGCCCAGACCACCGGCGGGCTGGCAGCCGTCGCCAATACGCCCGAGGAGCTGTTGCGGGCGTTCCTCGATGTCCTCGATCGGATTCTGCCCGGTGATCAGATACCCCTCGACGAGCAGCAGCGCTTCAGCGTCGATGACGATATCGATGAGTTCAACGCCTTGCTGTTTCACGCGCCGGGCGTGGATTCGCCGGTGTTGGTCGGTCCCGACGGTCGACGTTACTCGCGCGATGATCACCCGGGTTCCGTGGAGTGGCAGAGTAGCGACCGCTACGACCTGATCACCGTACCCGACCCGACGCCGGGCCAATGGCAGATCGAGGGCGATATCGGTGCCGATAGCCGTATCGGCATTCAGGCCGACACCGTGCTGCGTGGCGACCAGCTCCCGGCAACGCTGTATCGCGGTTTCTCGACGCCGCTGGAGGTATGGCTGGAAGCCGACGGCAAGACGCTCGACGCCGACGCGCGTCCCGAGGGGCTGAGCGTTAACGCCGAGCTACGTGATCTCGATGGCGCCTCGCTCGCCGAGACGCCGCTGTCGGCGTCCGATGATCATTTCCGTGGAGAGCTGCCGGGCGTCGAGCAGCTCGGCAACGCGCGCCTGACCATTACCGCCCGCAGCGACCAGATGATTCGCCAGCAGGTGCAGACGGTCAACGTGGTGGCGGCGCTGAGTGCCGTGCTGAGTTCGGATGGCACCCAAATCGTGGTTCGCGCCAATCACCCGGATCTCAACGTCGACAACACCCAGCTCAGCGCGAGTCTCACCGGCCGGTCGCTCGACGTGCGCCAGACCGGGGATCGTGAGTGGACGATCGACGTGCCTAAGACAGATCCCAACGAGTCACTGCCTGTCAAGATCGTCGCGGAGGCGCAGGTCGAGGGTCGCACGCTGCACTTCGATCTGCCGGTGGTGCGGCTCAATCCCGACGCCGCCGTCGGTCTTAGCGGTGCGGACCTCGATCGCGGTATCGTCAGCGAATCTCGCCAGCAGGACGATAGCGTGGGCAGCGGCGACGAGGAGAGTGACGCTTTTCTCGATGGCCTGACCGCCTCGCAGATGGCCGACATCGCGGTCGACAAGACGCGCCAGGGGTGGCGGATCGCCAAACCCTACCTGGAGACCTACGCGCAGCGTCCGGTAACGTGGATCGTCATCGCGCTCATCCTGCTGCTGTGGGTGCTGCTACGCTGGCGAGGCGCGGTCAAGCGCCGCCGGCTGGCTCGACGCTCGGAGCCATCGATCTGAGCGTCGGGCTCGAGCGCCCATCGCCAGCTCGATCGAAGCTCGGACCTGATGGCAAGATCGATGTGAATCGGGCTCCGCTAGGCAGCGCTGCCGCTCGCCTACCACCTTGGTGGCAGCGCCTTGCCGTCGTGATCCTGTTATAAGGACGATAACCGTCACGAATCAAGGAGATCCTATGAGCGATAGCGTCAGCCCGTGCATCGAAACGGGAGCGCCGCTGGAGGGCATGGAGGCGTTCGAGTCGATCAACGATATCATCGCCGAAGCGTGCCGCCGCTTTGCGGACAAGCCTGCCTTCAGCTGTCTGGGTCATACCTTGCGCTATCGTGACATCGATCGGCTCTCGGGCCACTTTGCCGCCTGGCTGCAACGGGAGACCGACCTGGAGCCCGGCGATCGAATCGCGATACAGCTGCCCAACGTCCTGCAGTTCCCCGTCGCGGTATTCGGCGCCCTGCGCGCGGGTCTCGTGGTAGTCAACACCAACCCGCTCTACACCGAGCGCGAGATGCGCCACCAGTTTCGTGACGCGGGCGTCAAGGCCGTGCTGGTGCTGGCCAACATGGCGCACAAGCTGGAAAAGGTGCTCGATCAGACCGACATTCGCCATGTCTACGTGACCGAAATGGCGGATCTCCATCCGTGGCCCAAGCGATTGGTGGTCAACGGTGTGGTACGCCATGTCAAGAAACTGGTGCCGGCCTATTCGCTGCCCGCCGCGGTGAGCTTTCGAGATGCGCTCTCTGCCGGCAGCCGACATTCGGCCGAGGTCGTGGCCAGCCGCGGCGATGATGTGGCGGCGCTGCAGTACACCGGCGGGACCACCGGCGTCGCCAAGGGCGCGATGCTGACCCATCGCAATCTGATCGCCAACATGCTGCAGACCCAGCAGGTAGTGGGCAAGACGCTGGTCGAAGGAGAGGAGACGATCATTGCGCCGCTGCCGTGCTATCACATCTACACCTTCACGGTGAACTGCCTGTTCGCGATGGTTTCCGGGCATCACAACATTCTGATTCCCAATCCGCGCGATATCGAGGGCTTCGTCAAGACGCTGTCCAAGACGCCATTCACCGTGTTCGTCGGACTCAACACCCTGTTCAATGCGCTGTGTCAGCGTGATGACTTCAAGGCGCTCGACTTTTCCCGCCTCAAGCTGACGATTTCTGGAGGCATGGCCCTGACGCCCACGGTGGCGCAGCGCTGGGAGCAGGCTACCGGCCTGGGCATCGTCGAAGGCTACGGCTTGACCGAAACCTCGCCGATCGCGTTGGTCAACCCGCCGGAAGCCCCGCAGATCGGCACCATCGGCAAACCGGTGCCCGGCACCGCGATTCAGGTCATTGATGACGAGGGTCGCGCGTTGCCGCGTGGCGAGAAGGGCGAGCTTTGCGTCAAGGGCCCGCAGGTCATGAAGGGCTACTGGAACCGCCCGGAGGATACCGCCAAGACGTTGGACGCCGATGGCTGGCTGCGCACCGGGGATATGGCCCAGATTCTCGACGATGGCTACGTCAAGATCGTCGACCGCAAGAAAGACATGATTCTGGTCTCCGGCTTCAACGTCTACCCCAACGAGATCGAGGAGGTCGTCGCGAGCCATCCCGATGTCGTCGAAGTCGCCGCGGTCGGGGTGCCCGACGAGGAGACCGGCGAGGCGGTCAAGCTGTTCGTGGTCGCCCGCAATGACAGCCTCGATCCTCAAGCGCTTCGTCAGTGGTGCAAGAAGGAGATGACCGGCTACAAGGTGCCCAAGTTCGTGGAACTGCGCGATGAACTGCCCAAGAGCAACGTCGGCAAGGTGCTGCGGCGGGAGTTGCGTGACGCGTCATCGAACGGCGCCTCTCCGCGATCCGGGAAGCTTGATGACAGGGCCGGTGAAAACAGCGGTGCAAAGGTCGATAAAAAGCCCGGTGAAACACCCGATGAAAAGCCGGCGAAAACGGGTCATTCCTCTTCGGACGTGAGTTGATCCGCTGACGGCGCTACAATGACGGGTTCGTCACCGCCTTTGGTGACGACCCCGTTTTCGCCGTTGTCTCGCCGACGTAGAGGATCTCTTGAGCGCTATCGCTTCCCCGTCTCTGCAAGCCCTGAATGATCTGCAAACTCGCCTGGACGCCTGCCTGCTTCGCGACGCCCATGAACAGCGCCAGCGGCTCGAGCGCTTGGCTCGGCGTGCCCGTGACGGCAAGCCGATCGATCGATCGCTGAAGGAGATCGAAGCACGCCTGGCAGCCTCCAGTGAGGCCGTCGAGCGGCGTCGGCGCCAACCGGTGACGCTCGAATATCCTGAATCGCTGCCGGTCGCCGCCAGGCGCGAGACCATTCTCGAAGCGCTGCGCGAGCATCAGGTCGTGGTCGTGGCAGGCGAGACCGGCTCCGGCAAGACCACCCAGCTACCCAAGCTTTGCCTGGAGCTGGGGCTGGGTCGGCGCGGGATGATCGGCCACACGCAGCCACGCCGGCTGGCGGCGCGCTCGGTGGCTTCGCGCCTGGCTGAGGAGCTTCGGGTGCCGCTCGGCGAACAGGTCGGCTATCAGGTGCGCTTCACCGACCAGAGTAGCGACGACACGCTGGTCAAACTGATGACCGACGGCATTCTGCTGGCCGAGACGCAGCACGACCCGGATCTCATGCGCTACGAGGCGATCATCATCGATGAGGCCCACGAGCGCAGCCTCAACATCGATTTCCTGCTCGGCTATCTCAAACGCCTGACGGCGCGGCGGCCCGATCTCAAGGTGATCATCACCTCGGCGACCATCGACGTCGACCGGCTGTCCCGTCATTTCGCCATCGAGCGCGACGGCGAGACCCGGCCGGCACCGGTGGTGGAAGTATCCGGCCGCGCCTTTCCTGTGGAGGTGCACTACCGCCCGCTGGTGCGCGAATCGCGGGAAGAAGAGGATCTGACGCTACAGGAAGGGATTCTGGCGGCGGTCGACGAGATCGAACGCATCGAGCGCGAGAAACGCTGGTACAGCGGGCCGCGCGACATTCTGATCTTCCTGCCCGGCGAGAGGGACATCCGCGAGACCGCGGACCTTTTGCGCCGAGCCGAGCTCAAGAGCACCGAAATTCTGCCGCTGTACGCGCGGCTCTCCAACGCCGAGCAGAACCGGGTGTTCCAGTCCCACGCGGGGCGGCGCATCGTACTGTCCACCAACGTCGCCGAGACGTCGCTGACGGTACCGGGGATACGCTACGTCATCGACCCGGGCCTGGTCCGCATGAGCCGTTACAGTGCGCGCGCCAAGGTCCAGCGGCTGCCGATCGAGCCGGTCAGCCAGGCTAGTGCCAATCAGCGCAAGGGTCGCTGCGGGCGCGTGGCCGAGGGCGTCTGCCTGCGACTCTACAGCGAAGAGGACTTTCTCTCGCGCCCCGAGTTCACCGAACCCGAGATTCAGCGCACCAATCTGGCCTCGGTGATCCTGTCGATGCTGTCGCTCAGGCTCGGCGATGTATTCGACTTCCCGTTCGTCGATGCGCCGGATGCGCGTTTCGTCAAGGATGGCTATCGGCTGCTGTTCGAGCTGGGGGCGGTCGATGGTGGTGAACGTATCACCGACCTGGGGCGACAGCTGGCGCGGCTGCCGATCGACCCGCGTCTGGCGCGGATGGTGCTGGCGGGAGAACAGTTCGGCTGTCTGCGCGAGGTACTGATCGTGGTCAGCGCGCTGGCGGCCCAGGATCCTCGCGAGCGGCCGGCGGACAAGCGCCAGGCCGCCGATCAGCGCCACAAGCAGTGGGAGGATCCCAACTCCGATTTCGTAGCCTGGCTCAATCTGTGGCACGGCTTCGATGCCATGCGCGAGACGCTCTCCGGCAGCCAGCTGCGACGCTGGTGTCGCGACCAGTATCTCAACTATCTGCGTCTGCGCGAGTGGCACGATACCTACCGCCAGCTGCGTCAACTGACCCGCGAGATGAAACTCGAGCTGTCATCCGCCATGCAACCTCGCGAGGCCGCACCGGCGTCCCCGCCCGAGGGCGATCCGACGACGTCGGACGGTGTCGCGGAGACTGCTGGCGCCACCGCGAACGGCGAGCCCGAGGGCCTGCCCAAGGTCGATACCCAGCGCCTGCACCAGGCGCTGCTCGCCGGTCTGCTCTCCAACCTGGGGCAGTTGCAGCCGGAGAGTCGCGAGTTTCTGGGCGCGCAGAATCGACGCTTTCTGATTCATCCGGCATCCGGGCTGTCACGCAAGCCGCCCAAATGGGTCATGGCCGGGGAGATGGTGGAAACCAGCCGCCTTTACGCTCGCGATGCGGCGAGAATCAAGCCGGAGTGGATCGAGCCGCAGGCGGCGCATCTGATCAAGCGTACCTACAGCGAACCGCATTGGGAGCGCAAGCGCGCCCAGGTCGTGGCGCTGGAGCAGGTCACGCTGTTCGGACTGCCGATCGTCACCGGTCGCCGGGTCGACTATGCCAAGGTGAATCCACAGGAAGCGCGCGAGATATTCCTGCGCCGCGCGCTGGTGGAAGGGGACTACCAGACCCAGGCCGCGTTTTTTGAGCACAACCGGGCGATGGTCGCCGAGGTCGAGAATCTCGAGGACCGGGCCCGCAAGCGCGACATCCTGATCGACGAGGAAACGCTCTTCGCGTTTTACGACGAGCGGGTGCAGGCGGAGATCGCTGGCGGGCGCAGCTTCGAGAACTGGCGCAAGCTCGCCGAGCGCGAGTCGCCGGACATTCTGAAGCTGGACAAGGCCGCGCTGATGGCGCGAGAGGCCGACGACGTCAGCGTCGAGCAGTATCCCGATGAGCTGACGTTCAACGGCGTCCGTTACCCGTTGAGTTACCACTTCGCGCCCGGGGCCAGCGATGACGGCGTCACCCTGACCGTGCCCGCGGTGATGCTCGCCCAATTACCGGAAGGCCGCTTGTCCTGGCTGGTGCCAGGCCTGTTGCGGGAAAAGTGCATTGCACTGCTCAAGGCACTGCCCAAGGCGATGCGCCGGCAGGTGGTGCCGATTCCGGACTGGGTCGATGCCGCGCTGGCGACCCTGGTGCCGGATCAGCGTCCGGTCGAGGAGGCGCTGGGGGAGTTTCTGCGAATCAAGACCGGCACACGCCTGGAGGCATCGTCCTGGCGCCACGATCAGCTCGATCCGCATCTGGTGATGAACCTGCGCGTGGTCGATCACAATGGCAAGGTGCTGGGCGAGGGGCGCGACCTGCGCGCGCTGCAGACGCGTTTTGGCGAGGCAGCTGCGGAAGGGGCCAGGGCGATGGCGGAAACCCCGAAAGAGACCGCTGAACGCCTCGAAGACTTTCCCGAGAAGGCGCTGCCGGCATCACGCACCACCAGCCAGGCCGGCATTCAGGTCGAGGTCTATCCGGCCATGGTGGCAGAAGGGGATGGGCTGCAGATCGCCTGGTTCGATCATGCGCAACGCGCCGAGGCCGCCCATCGCGATGGTATCGTTCAGCTGGCGCGTCGTCGGCTCCCCGATACCCTGCGCTACATCCAGCGTGAATTGCCCGCGATCAAGCAGTGCGCGCTGCTGTTCGCCAAGGTCGGGACTCGGGAACAGCTTGCCCGTGACCTGATCGATGCGTGTCTGGCGCAGACGGTGGCCGCCGATCCGCTGCCACGCTCCCGCGAGGCTTTCGAGATTCGTCTCGAGGCCTGGCGCGGTGAGCTGGTGGCCTACGCCGAAGCGCTGTTGGGCGATATCGACAAGGCGCTCAAGGCGCATCTGGCGGTGACCAAGGCGTTGAAAGGCAATGTCACGCTATCGCTCGCCCTCACCTACAGTGACCTCAAGGCGCAGATGCAGCGTCTCGTCTATCCCGGTTTCGTACGTGATGCCGGTGCGTGGTTGTCGCACTATCCGCGCTATCTGGAGGCGGCGGAGCTCCGGCTCGAGAAGGCGCCCCGCGATCTGCGTCGCGATCAGTTGTCGATGCAGCAGGTCCAGGCCTGGGAAGCCCGGGTCGACGCCCGCCGCCAGAGTACGCACCGCGACGGTATCGTCGATGCCGAGCTGGTCGAATTCGGCTGGTGGCTGCAGGAGTGGCGCGTCTCGCTATTCGCGCAGCAGTTGGGCACGCTCGAAACCGTATCGGAAAAACGTCTGGCACGCCGCTGGCAGGAGATCACCGGGCAGACCGTGTGAGCGGCCGGATTCGCTTCAGTGCATCCACCGCAAGTGGGAACACGTAAACCGTAATAGCGGCAGAGGCCGCGGGAGATGAGAGTCAATGACGCAAGCCGTGATTACCGCGACTGGCCTGTTCACGCCGCCGGATTCGATTGGCAACGCCGAGCTGGTCGCCAGCTTCAATGCCTGGGTCGATGCGGAAAATACCCGTCAGGCGGAAGCCATCGCACGCGGCGAGCGCGAATCGTTGGCGCACTCCAGTGAAGCCTTCATCGTCAAGGCGTCGGGTATCGAAAGTCGCTACGTGATGGAAGCCAGCGGCATTCTGGACCCCGAACGCATGCGCCCGCGGATTCCCGAACGGGCCAACGATACGCTGTCGGTGCAGGCCGAAATGGGCATGGAAGCGGCCCGGCAGGCGCTGGACGAGGCCGGAGTCCGTGCCGATCAGCTCGACCTGATCATCGTCGCCTGTTCCAACCTGCAGCGTCCTTACCCGGCCGTGGCCGTCGAGCTGCAGGCGGCGCTCGGTGCCGGCGGCTACGCCTTTGACATGAACGTGGCCTGTTCCAGCGCGACGTTTGCCATCGACATGGCGACCAATGCCATTCGCGCCGGCAGCCTGGAGCGGGTGCTGGTGGTCAATCCCGAGATCTGTTCCGCGCATCTCAACTTTCGTGATCGGGATAGCCATTTCATCTTCGGTGACGCTTGCACCGCCATCGTGCTGGAAGCCGATCATCTCGCTCAGGATCGGGAACATTTCACGGTGCTCGGCACGCGTCTGACCACTCGGTTCTCCAATGCCATTCGCAATAATTTCGGCTTTCTGAATCGTCTGGCGGATCAAGATGAGGGGGCGCTGGACAAGCTTTTCGTCCAGGAAGGGCGCAAAGTGTTCAAGGAGGTCTGCCCGCTGGTGGCGGCGTTGATTCTCGAACATCTGGAAAGTCAGTCACTGACGGGAGATTCCGTCAAGAAATTGTGGCTGCATCAGGCCAATCGTCACATGAATGACATGATCGCCCAGCGCGTGCTGGGGCGCGAGCCTTCACTGGCTGAGGCGCCGATAATTCTGGACCGCTATGCCAATACCAGTTCCGCTGGATCGATCATCGCGTTCCACCTCCATCGCGACGATCTGCAGGAGGGCGATGTAGGGGTGGTGTGTTCCTTCGGTGCGGGCTACAGTGCGGGCAGTGTGATACTGCGTAAAGGGAATGCGTGTTAATGAAATCGATCCATTGGCTGGGCGGCGTCTGCATGGCAGCGGCGCTGAGCGGCTGCGCCTCGACCGGGGAAGATTCCAATCCTCAAGATCCATGGGAAGGCTTCAACCGGGGCGTCTATCAGTTCAACGATACCCTTGATCGCTATGCGCTGAAGCCGGTCGCGCAGGGCTACGACACCGTCACGCCCGATCCGGTGCAGGACGGCGTGGGTAACTTCTTCTCCAACCTGGGCGAGATTCGCACGGTGTTCAACAGCGTCCTGCAGTGGCAGTGGGGCAATGCCGGCGTCGCATCCGGCCGTTTCCTGGTCAATACCGTGCTGGGCGTGGGCGGCGTGCTCGACCCGGCAACGAGAATGGGCCTGAATGAGAACACGGAAGATTTCGGTCAGACTCTGGGTGTCTGGGGCTTCGATTCAGGCCCCTATCTGGTACTGCCGCTGCTGGGGCCCAGTACGGTTCGCGACACCAGCGGCTTGCCGGTCGACGCCTACACGTACCCGGTCACTTATGTCGAGGACGACAAGTGGCGCTACGGTCTCACGTTCCTGCGCTTCGTGGATCTGCGAGCCGGCCTGCTCGAGCAGGAGAAGCTGATCCAGGGAGACCGCTACAGCTTCATTCGCGATGCCTATCTGCAGCGTCGTCAGTTCGAGGTCACCAACGGAGCCGCGGGCAAAGATCCGTTCGCCAGCGGCGGTTTCGGTGACGATTTCGAATACAGTGAAGACGACTTCGCCGAGTAGCCCCGTGTCCAATATGCCGCTGGATGAGTTGCCCGTGATCGGTTTGATCGACCTGCCCGGGCCGGATCGCGAGCGGCTGATCGAGGCGCTGTCGCGTCTCGACGTGGTATTGAACGCCGCGGCGTCGATCGCGGCCTTGCCGGTACACTGCGATCTGGTCGTGGCGCATGTGCGCGCGGTGTCTCACGACGGTTGGCAGCAGCTGGCGATGGGGCAACCCACCATTGTCATCAGCGAAAGTCAGCGCGACGGCGATCTGCACAAGGCGATCGATGCCGGTTTGATCGATTATCTGGTCGAGCCGCTGAAACATGCGGATATTCTGCGACGGCTGGTGGAACGGGCGTTGGAGCAGGATCGTCTGTCGCGAGAACATAGCCAGAGTCGGAAAGAGCTCGAGGCTCTGAACGACCGGCTCGAGAAACATCTCGAGATGCTTCGCGAGGATCAGCGCGCGGGCGGGCACGTGCAGCGCAAGCTGCTGCCGCCGTCCGGCATCCGCCATCTCGGCGTCCGCTGCGATTACTGGTTTGCCCCCTCGCTCTATCTGTCGGGTGATTTTCTAGATTTTCAACGCTGCGACGAGCGTTACAGCTTCTTCTATTTCGCCGACGTCGCCGGGCACGGAGCGTCGTCGGCATTCGTCACCGTGCTGTTGAAATATCTGTGCAATCGCTGGCTGGCCCAGTGGCGCACGTTGCTGCCGGAAGCCTTCCCGTCACGGTGGCTGGGCGAGCTCAATCGAGAGCTGCTGGAAACCGGCATCGGCAAGCACGCCACGGTCTTTGCCGGCGTGCTGGACCATGAGCGCCGTTTTCTGCACTATGCGCTCGGCGCACAGTTGCCGATGCCGATTCTTCAGGCCGAGGGAGGGAGTGCCTATCTGGGTGGAAAAGGCCCGCCGGTGGGCTTGTTTCCGGATGTCGAATACCCCATCTATGGCTGTCCACTGCCCGAGTCCTTTCGGCTCTGGTTCTGCTCCGACGGCGTACTGGAATGTCTGCCGGAGAATTCATTAAGCGCGCGGCTCAAGGAACTCGAGCACCGCACGACACATTGTACCGGCGTCGATGACCTGAGGGACGGGTTGGCGCTGGGAGATCAACTGCCGGATGATCTCAGTATGATGACACTGAGCGGTTTCGACCATGAATGAAGGGCGGATCAAGGCGGCATTCGAGTCGGGCGTATTCGTGCTCAAGCTGTGCGGTGACGTGCGGCTGACACTGTGCGCCACGCTGGATGCGGAGGCGCAACGTCTGGCCGAGCTGCCCGGCTTGCGGGCAGTGATGGTGGATTTGCGCCAGGCGACCAACGTCGACTCGACCGCGTTGGGGTTTCTGGCCAAGGTGGCGATGGCGGTGCAGGGGCGGCTCGACGATCCGCCGACGATCATCGCCGAACATCCCGATGTGCGCCGCATGCTGGATGTGATGGGGTTTGCCCGCTATTTCACTCTGCTCGAGGCGCCGCTGACCGAGCCCTCGGAGCTGGATGTGTTGCCGCACGTCGAAGCCGATGAGAGCGCCATACAGCGGCGGATTCTCGAAGCCCACCGGATCCTCATGCACATGAGCGAGCACAATCGACATGAATTTCAGCCGTTCGTCGAGCTGCTCGAATCACAGCGGACCAAGGCTTCTTCGCACAGCTGAGGGCGCTAGGCGTTCATGCCTGGGCGGTGTCATTACTGCCACGTTGCCAGCGATCCCTTGATCCCCGTCACGCCTTGCCGCCCCGGTGAGGCGTTTTTTGCGCTGGTTGCATGGCTTTCGTTGGTTTGCCGGCGCGTTATCGATGATGTCCGGTTCGTTCTGAAGGAGATAGTGTGACGACCTTGACCGCCCGCCGTCTGGCTCTGCTGGTTGCTGCCAACACGGCACTGGCGCCATTGGCGATCGATGCCTACCTGCCGGCGATGCCATCGCTGGCGGCTTCGATCGGTGCCAGCGTGCATCACACGGAACTATCGCTCAGCGTGTTTCTGCTCGGGTTCGCGTTCGGACAGCTGGTCTGTGGGCCACTGTCCGATCGTTACGGACGCAAGCCGGTGCTGATGACCGGCCTGGTGGTGTTTCTGATCGCAAGCTTAGCGCTGACGCAGGTAGGCTCTTTGGCCTCGCTATGGAGCTGGCGCTTCGTTCAGGCCCTGGGGGGCGGCGCTTGCGTGGTCAATTCTGCGGCGATCGTGCGTGACCGCTTCAGTGGGCGCGAGGCCGCCAAGGTCATGTCCACCATGATGATGATTCTGATGATGGCGCCGCTGATCGCGCCAGCCATTGGCAGCGCGCTGCTGCATCTGGCGAATTGGTGGCTAATCTTTCTGTTTCTGGCGGTCTACGCCGCGTTCGTACTTTGGCTGCTCGGTCGGCATCTTCCCGAAACTCATGGCCGCGACCCGCAGGCGCCGTCGGTACGCCAGATTCTGGGTAATTACAGGAGCGTACTGCGCCATCGCGAAGCGATGGGGTATATCGGTGCGGTATCAATGTCGTTCGCCGGCATGTTCGCCTTCATTACCGGCTCGCCGTATCTCTATATGGAGCACTACGGTCTCTCGACCAGGCTGTATCCGTTCGTCTTCGGCGCCAATATTCTGATCATGGCCTCCTCCAGCCGGCTCAACATCCGCTTGCTGAAGATCCGTACGCCCCAGCAGAACCTGCTGTTGGGCTTGGGCGTCCAGCTCACCGCCGGTCTACTGCTGGTCACCATGGTCGCAACCGGGCTGGATTCCATCTATACGGTGGCGCCACTGATGGTGGTCTTCGTCGGCATGCAGGGGCTGATCAGCCCCAATGCCATGTCCTCGATGCTCGATCATTTCCCTCACATGAGCGCCACCGCCACCGCTCTGCAGGGATGTCTCCAGTTCACCTGCGGCGCCGTTTCCGGCGCGTTGGTCGGGGCATTCGAGCTGGCCAGCGCCTGGCCAACGGTGCTGACGATGCTGGGAGCCACGTTGCTGGCCAATGTCGGGGTCAGGGTCCTGGCGGGTCGCGCACTCAAACAGCGAGTGGGGCAGGACGAAAGCACTGCCTGAGCCGTTACCTGAACCCGCATCACCGTTACCCGGCCTGACGATTGTCATCCTGTTGTCATCAAATCTTGTCATCGTGGCTGCGCGAAGGTTGCAGTACTCAAGCCTCAAGCCATATTGATGCTCATTGGCGAGCCTGAAGCTTCAGGCGATCGCGGTGGCTTTTTCGCTAGAGACGAGCACGATCTCGAGACCTTCGCTAACGTAGTTGCATGGGTGTCATAAAACTGTCACGACACTGAAGTACGGTGTGCGCTGAGAGTGTTGGCAACCTTCGCAACGTCGTTATCGCTCACGCATTCAAGGTGGAAACAGGATATCGCTATGCTTAAACATGTCTTCGCAGCGCTCATCTCCGGCTCCATGGTTCTCGGCGCCGCCGGTGTCCAGGCCCAGGACTCCATTACCGGTGCCGGTGCAACCTTCCCGTATCCGGTCTATTCGCAGTGGGCAGACGCCTACCAGGACGAGTCCGGCATCGGTCTCAACTACCAGGCGATCGGTTCCGGCGGCGGCATCCAGCAGATCGTTGCCAAGACCGTCACCTTCGGCGCCAGTGACGCGCCGATGACCAAGGAAGAGCTCGACAAGAATGGCCTGATGCAGTGGCCGATGGTCATGGGTGGCGTGGTCGCCGCGTTCCATGTCGAGGGCATCGAGGGCGACTCGCTCAATCTGGATGGCCCGACACTGGCCGATATCTATCAGGGCAAGATCACCAACTGGGACGACGAGGCCATCGCCAAGTTGAACCCGGATATGGATCTGCCGGATACCCAGATCACGCCGGTCTACCGTGCTGACGGCTCTGGCACCAACTTCCTGTTTACCCATTATCTGGCGCAGGTCAGCGAAGATTTCGCCAACACCGTGGGTGAAGGTAAATCCGTTGCCTGGCCTGCCGGTGTAGGCGCCAAGGCGAACGCCGGTGTGGCTAGCCAAGTTTCCAACACCAACGGCGCAATTGGCTATGTCGAGTATGCCTACGCGGAACAGAATGATCTGAGCCTGGTGCACCTGAAGAACCAGGCCGGCAAGGTCGTCGCGCCGGACATGGATTCGTTCATGGCCGCTGCCGCCAATGCCGACTGGAAAAAGGCGCCGGGCATGTACCTGGTGCTGACCAATCAGCCGGGCGACAAGAGCTGGCCGATCACCGGTGCCTCGTTCATCCTGATGCACAAGGAAGTCCAGGACGCCGACGCTGCTCGTCAGGCACTCGAGTTCTTCGACTGGGCCTACAGCAATGGCGGCGACATGGCCAAAAAGCTGGACTACGTGCCGATGCCGGAGAATGTTGCCGACATGGTTCGTGACAGCTGGAGCGAGATCAAGGATTCGGATGGCAACGCTGTCTGGACCAAGTAATCTCTGAATGACATGCCGCGACGGCGGGCGGGCAACCGCCCCCGTCGCGGCGCTGTATCGAATGCCGCCGGTTGGCGGCATGATGGCTAGTCGATGAGGAATGAAGATGTCCACCTCCAACGCGATTCAAGCCAGCGGCCTGGGCCATCTCAGCGATGCCACCCAGAAGCGGCTTCAGCGCAAGGCCCGCATCGATGTGTGGTTCGAGCGCATGTTGTTCGCCTTCGCTTTTGCGGTGCTGCTGTTGCTCGGGGCAATTATCGCGTCACTGATGGTGTCCAGCTGGCCGGCGATCCAACGTTATGGCCTGGACTTCTTTACGGAAAATCGCTGGGCGGCCAACGTCGAAGTCTTCGGCGCGCTGCCGGCAATCTACGGTACGCTGCTGACGTCGTTCATCGCGATCGTCATAGCGGTACCCATCTCTTTTGGCATTGCCATCTTTCTGACCGAGCAATGCCCCGGATTTCTGCGCCAGCCGCTGAGTACCTTGATCGAGCTGCTGGCGGGTATACCTTCGATCATCTATGGCATGTGGGGCATGGAGGTGCTGGCGCCACTGCTGCGCACCTGGTTCCCCACGGTCTTTCCTGCCGGCACCGGTCTGACGACGGCGGGTATCATTCTGGCGGTGATGATCATTCCGTTCATTACCGCCGTGAGCCGGGACGTGATCAATACCGTGCCCGCGGTCATGCGGGAGTCCGCCTATGGTCTGGGCTGCACTACCTGGGAAGTCACCCGCAGCGTTATCCTGCCGTCAGTGAAGACTGGCCTGGTAGGTGGGGTCGTGCTGGGACTCGGGCGTGCGCTGGGCGAAACCATGGCCGTGACGTTCGTCATCGGTAATAACCTGTTCCTCAACACCACCTTGACCGGGCAGGGCACCTCGATCGCGGCCCTGATCGCCAATCAGTTTTCCGAATCTGACGGCTCTCAGCGCTCGGCGCTGCTGGCATTGGGTCTGATTCTGTTCCTGATCACCTTCGCGGTACTGGCTTTCGCGCGCTATCTGCTGCGCAACAGCACCGGTCGACATGCCTGAGCGGCAGGAGAGAAACATGAATATCAGTCAAACGCCGCTTTATCGCCGCCGCAAACGGCTCAGTCAGTTAGTGATGGTGCTGTGTCAGGTGGCGACCCTGATCGGGTTCGCCTTTCTGTTCGCGATTCTGTTTACCCTGGTGACCAAAGGGTTGGGGGCGATCTCGCCTGCGACCTTCGTCGAGCGTACGCGGATGACCGGTGGTGGCCTGGGCAACGCGATCTGGGGGACATTCATCATGACCTGCGCGGCGACGGTGATCGGGACGGTCATCGGCGTGGCGGCGGGTACCTGGCTGGCGGAGTACAGTGGCAAGGGGATGATGGCCAAGGTGATCCGCTTCATTAACGACATTCTGCTGTCGGCGCCGTCGATCATCATCGGCCTTTTCATCTATGCCATGGTGGTGGTGCCGATGGGCAATTTCTCCGGTTGGGCCGGCGTACTGGCACTGACGGTGATCATCGTGCCGGTGGTGATCCGTTCCACCGAGGACATGCTGCGCCTGATTCCCAATTCGTTGCGTGAAGCCGCGGCGGCGCTCGGCGCCCACCGCTATTGGATCATCGTACGAGTGTGCTACAGCGGGGCGCGCGCGGGCATCCTGACCGGGATTCTGCTGGGTTTCGCGCGGATCAGTGGCGAGACGGCACCGCTGTTGTTCACCTCGCTGAACTCCAACCAGTGGAACTTCTTCGACCTGGGTAGCGAGATGGCCAACCTGCCAATGACCATCTACCAGAACATGACGATCAACGCCTTCATTCCCGACCTGGTGGCGCTGGCTTGGGGCGGGGCGTTGATCCTGACCGCTGCCATTCTGATTCTGAACATTGCGGCGCGCTATTTCTCGCGCCAGCGTTCCTGATTTCCAGCTGCGAGACTGCCATGACAGCCGAACTTCAACTCAAGCAGAAACGCGACGCCGGCGGTCCCGGTGAGGTGCCAGCGCCGCAGATCGCCACCAAATTGCGCGTCGACGATCTGAATCTCTACTATGGCAAATTCCAGGCGATCAAGAACGTCTCCATGGAAATTCCCGAGCGTCAGGTGACGGCGTTCATCGGGCCATCGGGTTGCGGCAAGTCGACGTTGATCCGCTGCTTCAATCGAATTCACGACCTCTACGAGGGGATCCGCACGGAAGGACAGATATTGCTCGACGATTACGACATCTATCAGTCGGGCGTCGATCTCAATCTGCTACGTTCGCGCGTCGGCATGGTTTTTCAGAAGCCGACGCCGTTCCCGATGTCGGTCTTCGATAACGTCGCCTTCGGGATTCGCCTGTACGAAAAGCTGTCGGCCCGAGAGCTAGAAGAGCGGGTCGAGTGGGCGCTGAAAAAGGCGGCACTCTGGAACGAGGTCAAGGACAAGCTCAAGCAGAGCGGGCAGGCGCTGTCCGGCGGTCAGCAGCAACGCCTGTGTATCGCGCGTACCATTGCGGTGAAACCGGAGGTGATCCTGCTCGACGAGCCGACTTCGGCGCTGGATCCGATCTCGACCGGCTATATTGAAGACCTGATCAACGAGCTCAAGCAGGATTACACGATCGTCATCGTGACCCACAACATGCAGCAGGCGGCGCGTATTTCGGATATCACCGCCTTCATGTATCTGGGTAGCCTGATCGAGTGTGACAACACGACCAAGATATTTACCCAGCCGAGCGAATCGCGGACCGAGGATTACATTACCGGTCGTTACGGCTAACCGTGTCGCCGGGCCGGAAGGGCGAGGCGGGGATATACGAGCCGCTGGCCTGACCTCGCGAAACCCGATCGATTCGTCGCAACCGGATGCCTCCGAGCCACGGCTCGGGGGCATCCGTGTTTTTGTCCTTCGATAACCCTCAGCGACGATATTTTCGACACTTTGCACGACAGCAACGAACCCGCGCGGGGATCGTGCTACTGTCTCGCTTCACAGGATGTGTCACTAGGATTACCACTATGTCGCCCGGGCAGGAACCCTCGTTTCGGACCACCCCCGTCAATCTGATTCTGACCCTTGCGTCGTTGGTCATCGTCATTGCCGGGATACGTGCTGCCGAAAGTCTCATCATTCCGATACTGCTATCGCTGTTCGTCGCCGTGATCTGCACCTCGCCGGTCCACTGGCTCTACCGGCGTGGCATGGGCTCCCTGGCAGCGGTATTGATCACGCTGCTGATCCTGGGTGGTTTGCTGGCCCTGTTCGGCACGCTGCTGGCCAACAGCTTCACGATGTTCATGGACAGCTGGCCGGAGATGCAGAAACAGCTGGAAGGTCACTATCTCACCCTGTTGCAGTGGCTGGCGAATCAAGGATTCTCCGTCTCGCCGCAGGAGTTGTCAGACATGGTCGATGATTCCGGCGATCAGAACTGGATTTCCGGGTTCATCAGTGGGCTCGGCCTGGTGCTGTCCCAGAGCCTGGTAATACTGTTGATGGTCAACTTCATGCTATTCGAGACTCTGGACTTTCGTCAGAAAGTGGCCCGAGCGCTGACCAATCCCGGTCCGAGTCTGGAGCGGTTCACCGAGTTCAGCTACAACCTCAAGCGCTACATGGCGGTCAAGACGGCGATCAGTCTCATTACCGGTGTTCTGGTCACCATTTCGGCCTGGCTCGTCGGGGTACAGTTTGCATTGCTATGGGGCGCGTTGGCTTTCATTCTCAACTATATCCCCAACATCGGCTCAGTGCTGGCCGCGGTTCCCCCCGTATTGCTGACGCTGGCGATGCCGGATGGCGGGGCGGCCAAGGCAATGACCCTGGCAGGGGCCTATCTCACCATCAACTTCGTGCTCGGTAACATCATCGAACCGCGCATCATGGGCCGGACGATGGGGCTGTCGACTCTGGTGGCGTTTCTGTCACTGGTCGTCTGGGGCTGGATTCTGGGGCCGGTGGGAATGCTGCTTTCGGTGCCGCTGACCATGACGCTTAAGATCGCGCTGGACAGTCATCCCGAGACGCGCTGGATCGCCAAGATGCTGAGCCCCTCGGAGCGTCGCCGGCGGCGTCAACGTAAGGCACAGAAGGCCCTCGACGAACTCGAGGAAGAGATCGAGCAGTAAGAGACGATGGGGCCGGTAAGGAACGAGCACAGCAAGATAGCGAAAGTTGCATATAAAAAAGCCGCACTCTATCGAGTGCGGCCGGGCGATTCCACCAATGGCGAATCAGCCGTTCTGTTCGAGGAACTGCGTCAACTGGGACTTGGATTGCGCACCGACCAACGAGGCCACCTTGGCGCCGGACTTGAACAGCATCACGGTAGGAACACCACGGACACCTTGCTCGGAAGCGATTTCCGGCGCGTCATCGACGTTGACACTGACGACCTTGATGTCGTCGGCTTTCTCGTCGGCGACTTCGTCAACCACCGGCGCCATCATCTTGCAGGGGCCGCACCACGGTGCCCAGAATTTCAGCAGCACGGGCTTGTCCGCATTCAGCACTTCCTGCTCGAAGTTGGCAGTGGTGACATCGACATTGTTGGACATGACGTTAACTCCTGGGGATATTGCGCTCTTATCGAGCTTATGGACGCGATGTTAGCCCTTGCACCTTGCGCTGGCAAATATCGTGGCATATCGCAACGATAGCCCCAGGTTATTAAAGAGCGTTTCCTCATATCTGTTGATTGGCATTTTTGCCTTCACGCTCCGCCGCATATTGCGTAAAGTAATCTGCGCGCCGTTTTTTATGCTTTTTTGTCGAGTCCGGAAGTCACGAGGTTGCCTATGAAGCTCCAACAGTTGCGCTACGTATGGGAAGTGACGCGGCATCAGCTCAATGTTTCCGCGACGGCACAGAGTCTGTTCACGTCGCAGCCCGGGATCTCCAAGCAGATTCGGCTGCTGGAAGACGAGCTGGGCGTCGAGATATTCGCGCGCAGCGGCAAGCACCTGACCCGCGTGACACCCGCTGGAGAGGCGATCGTCGAATTGGCCGGCAAGGTGCTGCGAACGGTCGACGACATCAAGCACGTGGCGCAGGAACACAGCGACGAGCGTCGCGGCAGTCTGGCCATTGCCACGACCCACACCCAGGCGCGCTACGTGCTGCCGGGGGTAATCGGTGAATTCCGTCAGAAGTATCCGGATGTCGCGTTGCACATGCAGCAGGGAACCCCCAAGCAGATTGCGCAGATGGTCAGCGACGGCACGGCGGATTTCGCCATCTGCACGGAGTCGCTCGAACTGTTCAACGATCTGGTGCTGCTGCCGTGCTACCGCTGGAACCGCTGCGTGCTGGTTCCCAAGGGGCATCCGCTGGCGAGCGGAGAGCTGACGCTCGAGCGTGTCGCCGAGCATCCGCTGGTCACCTACGTCTTCGGTTTCACGGGGCGCTCGCAACTCGACGATGCCTTTAAATCCCGCGATCTGACGCCCAATGTGGTGCTGACGGCCGCCGACTCCGATGTGATCAAGACCTATGTCCGGCTAGGTCTGGGTATTGGCATCGTTGCGCATATGGCCGTCGATCCGGTGGCGGACAGCGATCTCGTGGCGGTGGACGCCTCTCATCTGTTCGAGAGTTCCACCACCAAGATCGGGATCCGCCGCGGCACCTTCATGCGCACCTACATGTATGATTTCGTCAAACGTCTGGCACCGCACCTGGACCGGGATACCGTCGAAGCGGCACTGGCGGCCGGGCCGCGGCACGAAGCCGAGCTGTTCAAGGGGATCCAGCTGCCGGTGCTGTAACGGGCCTTGGCATGCCCCGCGCGCTGACGAACGAGTGCTTGGTGGCAGTCGTCGATGATCCGTAAACGCATGAGCCCCGCCATTGGCGGGGCTCATGCGTTAGGGCTACCGGGTTAATACCGGCGCTGGCTCAGTGTTGCAGATGTAGGCCGCATTCTCGCTTGTCTTCCACCTTGGTGGGATCGAAGTAGTCGAAATTGTTGGGCAGATCGTGTTGTTGAAGGTACTGATACATTTGCTTGGCGCTCCAGTGCAGAACCGGGGCTACCTTCAATAGGCCATCGGCGTTGCGGGATAGCGGTAGCATGCGCGAGCGTTCCGGGGTGTCTTCGGCGCGAAGTGCCGTGAACCAGACGTCCGGCGCCGTTTCGGATAGCGCGCGGCGGAAGGGCTCGAGCTTGACCTCTTCGGTGAACGCGGCGTGGCGCGGGTCACTGATTTCCGGCGTCGGACCCTCGACGGCTTCTCGATGGGCGCGCGAACGTCGGGGATGATAGATCGTCAGGTTCAGATCGAGCCGCTGCGTCAGCTCTTCTGCGAAACGGTAGGTTTCCGGGGTGTTATAGCCGCTGTCCATCCAGATGACCGGGATGTCCGGGCGCACCCGGGTGACCAGGTGCAGGATCACCGCCTCGAACGGACGAAAGTTGGTCGTGCAGATCGCCTTCTGATCCAGACTCAGAGCGAACTCGGTAATGGCCAGCGGATCGTGGCCGATGTCACGGTTGAGAGCGTCGAGATCGAACGCCATGGCGGACTCCTTCGGAACGGTCACGCCGCGAGGGGCGGAAACCGGCGGGGCTTGGAATGACGGCCACTCTAGCAATCCTCTCGGAACGTCGACCAATACCCTTTGGTTAGATGGTTATATGAGCCGGCTCTCTACCTGGCCTGGAAGACCGACGCGGCGATTGTCAGCTGCCCAGCTGGCGTGTTGCCGACCGCGGCGTGATCCGGGGGGAAGAGCCCGGCGGCCATTCCACGTCGGCCTCGATGGCATAGATCTCCCGCAGGCGCTGCGGTGTCAACACGTCGCCGGGGCGGCCGCTGACGATGTGCCGCCCCTCCTTGACCACCCACAGGTGGTCGGCGAACCGCGCGGCCAGATTGAGGTCGTGAATCGCGATGACGATGATCACGTCATCCTGGCGTGCCAGGCGGTGGAGATAATCGAGCACTTGCAGCTGATGGTGCAGATCCAGTGCGCTGGTGGGTTCGTCGAGCATCAACAGCCTCGGCCGCCGTACGATGGCCTGGGCAATGGCGACACGCTGGCGCTGCCCGCCGGACAGCGCGGCGAGTTCGCGCTCGGCCAGCGGATCGAGCTCCAGCGATTGAAGTGCCTGCGCGACGGCGGCCAGCGCATGGCGATTGGGTTCGGCGACCTGCGTCCGGCGCGCGAGCAGAACCGCTTCGAAGACGCTCAGCGCCGCCTGGGTACTGGTGTCCTGAGGCAGGTAATAGAGCTTGCGGGTGCGTTGTCCGAGAGACTGAGTCTCGAGAGACAGACCATCGAGTGTCATATGGCCGCTGGCCATCGTGATTCCGGCAATCGCTCTCAGCAGCGTCGATTTGCCGGCCCCGTTGGGGCCGATCAACGCGGTGATCTCGCCCGGTCGGGCTTCCATCCTTGCCAGGTCATGCAGGACCCGACGCTTTCCCAGCGAGCAGCTGAGTTGGTCGATTATCAGGCTCATCGCCAGATTTCCTTGCGCGAGCGCAGAATCAGCGAGACGAAAAACGGCAGCCCGATCAACGCGGTCAGGATGCCGATCGGCAACAGAATGCCGGGAATCAGCGTCTTCGACAGAATCGAGGTCAGCGACAGGATCAGCGCTCCGGTCAGCGCCGACATCGGCAGGAACGCGCGCTGATCCTCGCCAACCAGCAGCCGGGCGATGTGCGGGCCGACCAGTCCGACGAAACCGATGGTCCCGACGAAGGCCACCGCCGTCGCCGAAAGCAGCGCACAGCACAGCAGCATGCGAAGCCGAAGCCTGCCGACATCGATACCCATCGCCTGGGCCTGAACGTCACCCAGGCGCAGTGACGTCAGCTGCCAGCGGGCGCGGACGAAGACGGGGATCGTCACCACCAGTGCCATCCCCGCCAGACCGATTTTGCCCCAGCTCGCCTTGCTCAGGCTTCCCAGCGACCAGAACACCAGTTGTTGCAGCGATTCGGCGGAGGCCACGTACTGCAGCATCCCCAGCAACGCGTTGAAGAAAAACATGATGGCGATGCCCACCAGCACCATGGTCTGCACGCTGACGCCCCGCAGTCGGCTCAGTCCCCAGATCATCAATGAGGCGAGCATGGCCAGCACGAAAGCGTTGCCGGTCAACAGCAGAGTGCCGGCGACCGGCAGCACGCCGAAACCCAGTACGATCGCCAGGGCGGCACCGAAGCTGGCAGCGGAGGAAATACCCAGGGTGAACGGATCGGCGAGCGGGTTGTTGAGCAAGGTCTGCATCTGCGCCCCGGCGATGGCGAGGCTGGCCCCGACCACGATGGCCATCAAGGCCACCGGTAGCCGGATATCCCACACCACCACCTGCAGGACGCGGGAGACCTCGGAGGGCGCCAGCAACGCTTTGGTGACGTCGCTCAAGGCGTAGGCCCCGGGTCCGGTGGCGATATCGAGCAGCAGCGACATCAGAGTCGCCAGGGCGGTCGCAGCGATCAGCCAGCGCTGGCGGCGCTGGCGCGCATGATAGCGGGCGACGGTAGACGTCGAGTCGGCCGAAGAGGGCGAAAAAGTCGTGGCTTTCAAGTCATGGGTCGTTGTTTGGCGATGGCGTCACGCAGCGTAAACCAATGAGATGTTACTGGGAATCGTTCTCGTAGCCGTCGGATGCTTCGAGCGCCTGCATCAGGCGCTCGATCTTGGCGAGTGTTTCCCGATACTCGGACGCTTCTTCCGAATCGGCGACCAGACCGCCGCCGCCCCAGATGTGCAGGGTGTCGTCGTCGGCGACGACGGTGCGTATAGCAATTGACGTGTCCAGCCGGCCGCGTCGATCCAGATAGCCCAGGCTGCCGCAATAGACGCTACGTCGGCTGGGTTCCAGCTCGTCGATGATCTGCATGGCCCGGTGCTTGGGCGCGCCGGTGATCGAGCCGCCGGGAAATGCCGAGGCCAGCAGGTCGAGGGGGCTCGCGTTTACCGCCAGTTCGCCACGCACGATGCTGACCAGATGATGGACATTGGCGTAGCTCTCCAGTCCGCAGAGCTGTGGCACCGTGACACTGCCCGAACGGCAGACACGGCCCAGGTCGTTGCGCAGCAGATCGACGATCATGATGTTCTCGGCGCGGTCCTTGGCACTCTGCTCGAGCTCGGTGGCCAGTCGTCGATCTTCATCGGTGGTCGAGCCGCGAGGGCGGGTGCCCTTGATTGGCCGGGTCTCGACCTGCGAGTCGACCACGCGAATGAAACGCTCGGGCGACAGCGACAGAATGGCCTTTTCATCCCACGCGAGATAGCCGCCGAAGGGCGTCGGGGTGGCACGTCTCAGGCGCCGATAGGCTTGCCAGGTGCTGCCCTCGAAATGAGCGGTAAAACGCTGCGCGAGATTGATCTGGTAACAGTCGCCGGCGTGGAGATAATCCATGACCTGCTGGAAACGCCGGGCATAGCCATCGCGGTCGATATCCGCGGTGAAGGGCCGGGTCAGCCGGAAATCGATCTCTCGCCGGGGCGGATCGGCCTGCAGCCACGCTAGAACCTGGCGGCGCCGCTGTGCGGTGGCGACCAGAAAGGCGCGCTGGCATTGGTGATCCTGGATCAGTGCCCAGTCGTAGAGCCCCAGTCTGGCATCGGGTAGCGTTGGCCCCGGCCGGCGATCTGCCGGTCGACGAGTATCGTGGGTCGCCGACTGCGGATAGCCCCAGTAACCAAGCAGCCCGCCGAGGAAAGGAAGTTCCGTTGCCCGTTCCGCCAATGCTGCCGATAACGACGGGAGGAGCGCAGCCTGGGCATGATCGAGCAGCGCCTGCTGAGCGGCGAAGGGTTCGGACGGCAATGGCAGGGCGGGGTCGCAGACCGGGTGACCATCGGCGATGGTCAACGTGACCAAGGGGTCGCTGGTGAGAATGTCGAAGCGTCCACCCGGGGCATCCGGTCGGCCGCTATCCAGCAACACGGCACCGGGTCGATGACGCAGGCGCTCGAATGACGCTGCCGGATCGGGAGCATAGGGGACGTCGGTTATCTCGAGCCACGCTCTCGCGTCAGCCATGAATGCTTTCCCTGACCAATGAAACGGCAACGCGGCGGCGACGATCGTCATCATTGGATCTCGTCGCTCGACGCCGGGGCGAGTTTATCGAGAGTCATGGAAAGGAGCGAGGCCTTTGAAGCGCCGACAGGATGGCTGCGGCCTGCTCAAAGTGGCCGCTTGGCGTCTGTCTGATTGGCAGAAAAAGCATTGTTGACGACAATGTTGTCGACAATGCCGAGCGACGGCATTTTCAACTCTCGACTAAAGTGCGATGTCCGCGACGTTTTTCCCATTGCCCGAGAAAAACGTGGCGCCTATGATGAGGTCTTCGCTCTCCAATTGTTAACAACTTCATGCCTCAGTCAATTCTAGACACGCAGCACGCCGATACTGAACTCCCCGTGGTTCGCACGTTGGCCGAGCGGGTATTCCATCAGCTTCAACGCGCCATCGTTCGCGGCGAATTGCCTCCAGGCACTCGTATCACCGAGCCGGAACTCTCCGCCCATTACGGCATCTCTCGAGGCCCGTTGCGGGAAGCCATGCGACGTCTGGAGACCTATCGGCTAATCGAGCGTGTTCCTCACGTCGGCGCTCGGGTGGTCAAGCTGTCGATGGATGAACTGCTGGAGCTGTTCGATGTTCGCGAGGCGCTCGAAAGCATGGCCGCGCGTCTCGCTGCCCAATCGATGACCGCTGAGGAGATTGCCGGGCTACGTGACGTTCTCGCTTTTCACGAGCGCCAGGAAGATCTGGCCAGCGGTGAGGCGTATTACCAGCGGGAGGGCGATCTCGATTTCCACTACCGCATCGTGCAGGGCAGCCACAATCGCATGCTGATGACGCTGCTGTGCGATGACCTCTATTACCTGGTACGGCTCTACCGCACCCAGTTCAGTGCCAATGGTTCTCGACCGCAGCGAGCCTTCGTCGAGCACCATCGGATTGTCGATGCCATCGAGGCCGGCGATGCCGAACTGGCGGAGCTGCTGATGCGTCGTCACGTCAGCGCTTCCCGCGAGAACGTCGCCGCCCACTATGCGCGCACGCTGGGCGATCAACCCGCTTCCGACATCACGAGGATCGAATCATGACGCAGTCCAGCCCCGGTGCGCGTTTTCGCGCCGCACTCGCCAATCACCGCCCGTTGCCCATCGTCGGTGCCATCAACGCCTACAGCGCGATGATGGCCCAGTCGGTGGGGCATCAGGCTATCTACCTTTCCGGCGGCGGTGTGGCCAATGCGTCCTACGGCCTGCCGGATCTGGGCATGACCACGCTCAACGATGTGACGGAAGATGCGCGCCGGATTACCGCGGCCTGCGATTTGCCGTTGCTGGTGGATATAGACACCGGCTGGGGTGGCGCCTTCAATATTGCGCGCACGGTCAAGGAGATGGAGCGGGCGGGCGTCGCGGCAGTCCATCTCGAGGACCAGGTGGCGCAGAAGCGCTGCGGTCATCGTCCCAACAAGGAGATCGTGTCCCAGTCTGAGATGGTCGATCGCATCAAGGCGGCATCCGACGCTCGCCGCGACCCGGAGTTCTATCTGATCGCGCGCACCGATGCGTTCCAGAAGGAAGGACTTGCTGCCGCCGTCGAACGCGCCAACGCCTGTGTCGAGGCCGGTGCGGATGCCATCTTCGCTGAAGCAGTACATACCCTGGATGATTACCGGGCGTTCTGTGAGGGCGTCGATGCGCCGATCCTTGCCAATATCACCGAATTCGGGGCGACACCGTTGTTCACTCAGCAGGAGCTGGCGGAAGTCGGTTGCCGCATGGTGCTGTATCCGCTCTCCGCGTTTCGGGCAATGAATGCGGCGGCGCTCAAGGTCTATCAGGACATCCACGCCAAGGGGCACCAACGGGATGTGGTGGATTTGATGCAGACGCGAGACGAGCTTTACGAATTTCTCGACTACCACGCCTTTGAACGCAAGCTGGATACGCTTTTCGAGAGTGAGTCCTTGGAAAAAGGGCGAGGCTGAGTCGTTGCCAGCAACGAGATTATCGGAGGAGACGATCATGGCGGAAATGACCCAAGGCACCGGATTGCGGGGGCAGAGCGCGGGCACCACGGAGCTGTGCACGGTGGGCAAGAGCGGCTCGGGCCTCACCTACCGCGGTTACGATATCCAGGCGCTGGCGGAAAACGCACGCTTCGAGGAGGTCGCCTATCTGCTGCTGAAGGGAGCGTTGCCCAATCAACAGCAGCTGGACGACTACATCGCGCAGCTCCAGCGTTCGCGCTCGCTACCGGCGCCGCTGAAGAAAGTGCTGGAACAGATTCCCTCCGATGCCCATCCCATGGACGTGCTGCGCACCGGAACTTCCATGCTGGGCAACCTGGAAACCGAGCAGCGCATGGAGGATCAACAGCGCCACGCCGATCGGCTGTTGGCGGTCATGCCGTCCATCCTCAACTACTGGTATCGGCATTCCCGCTACGGTGAGCGCATCGAGACCGAAACGGATGATGTCTCCATCGGCGGGCACTTTCTCCACCTCCTCCATGGCAAGCCCGCCTCCGACCTTCACGCGCGGGTGATGAATGTCTCGCTGATCCTGTATGCGGAGCATGAGTTCAACGCCTCCACTTTTACCGCCCGTGTCTGCGGGTCGACGCTGTCGGACCTGCACAGCTGCGTGACCGGGGCGATCGGTTCGTTACGCGGGCCGCTGCACGGCGGCGCCAACGAAGCCGCGATGGAAATGATCAGTCACTGGTCGAATCCCGACGAGGCGGAGCGTCGACTGCTCGAAATGCTCGAGCGCAAGGACAAGATCATGGGCTTCGGCCATGCGATCTACCGGGAGTCGGATCCGCGCAGTGCAATCATTCAGCATTGGGCCAAGCAGCTGGCAGACGATGTGGGTGACACCCACCTCTATGCCGTCTCCGAACGTGTCGATGCGGTGATGGCGCGCGAAAAGGGGCTGTTCCCCAACGCCGACTTCTATCACGCCAGCGCCTATCACTTCATGGGTATACCGACGAAACTGTTCACCCCGATCTTCGTCTGCTCTCGGCTGACCGGGTGGTGCGCTCACGTCTTCGAGCAGCGTGCCAATAACCGCATCATTCGTCCGAGTGCGGATTATGTCGGACCGGAAAAGCGCGACTGGGTACCGATCGAACAGCGGTAGCCATGACGATGACAGTTCGCCAATCGACAACAATTCATCAGTCGATAATTCATCAGTCGATAATTCACCAATCGATAGTCCCACGTCTTTCCGTCGCTGATGGGAGCGGCGAGGGAGCCTTACCGTCACAGCCAAGGACGCCATTTCATGAGTGCCAACGTCGATCTCAATCAGCGCCCCGATTACGACCCGGAACTTCAGGCCATCGCGGATTACGTGCTCGGCTTTTCCTTCAAGAATCGAATCGAGAGTCAGGAGGCGCTGGAAACGGCGCGTCATTGCCTGATGGATACGCTGGGTTGCGGTTTGCTCGCGCTGCGCTTTCCGGAATGTACCAAGCATCTGGGGCCGCTGGTGGAAGGCACGACGGTCCCCCACGGTGCTCGAGTACCCGGTACGCAGTTGCGCCTGGACCCGGTGAAGGCCGCCTGGGATATCGGCTGCATCGTTCGTTGGCTGGACTACAACGACACCTGGCTGGCAGCGGAGTGGGGACACCCCTCGGATAATCTCGGCGGCATTCTGGCAATCGCCGATCATCTCTCGCAACGACGCCTGTCGAAGGGTGAGAAGCCGCTGATCATGCGCGACGTGCTCGAAGCCATGATCATGGCGCACGAGATTCAAGGCGTGCTGGCACTGGAGAATTCGTTCAACCGGGTAGGCCTTGATCACGTCATGCTGGTCAAGGTGGCATCGACGGCGGTAGTCGCGAAGTTGATGGGCGCCGATCGCGACCAGATGCTTTCGGCACTGTCGCATGCCTTCGTCGACGGCCAGAGTCTACGTACCTATCGCCATGCACCCAATGCGGGGTCACGCAAGAGCTGGGCGGCAGGAGACGCAACTTCGCGGGCGGTGAGGCTGGCCGACATTGCCATGCGCGGCGAGATGGGAATTCCCGGCGTGCTCTCCGCGCCCCAGTGGGGATTCTATGATGTGTCGTTCAGCAAGACCAACAAGGATCAGGCGATCAAGCCTGAAGCGGATCGCCGGTTTCGGATTTCTCAATCCTACGGCACTTACGTGATGGAGAACGTGCTGTTCAAGATCAGCTTTCCGGCGGAATTCCATGCTCAGACTGCAGCGGAAGCCGCGGTCACGTTACACCCCCAGGTGCGCGATCGTCTGGAAGAGATCGATCGCATCGTGGTGACGACCCATGAATCGGCCATTCGCATCATTTCCAAGGTGGGTGCGCTCGCTAACCCGGCCGACCGGGATCACTGTCTGCAATACATGATCGCCGTGCCGTTGGCATTCGGTAGTCTGACCGCTGAGCATTACGAAGACGATTTCCACCTGACGCATCCGGTCATCGATTTCCTGCGTGACAAGATGGAGATCGTCGAAGACGAGCGATATAGCCGGGAATATCATCAAGCGGACAAGCGCTCCATCGCCAATGCGGTTCAGATCTTTTTCAAGGACGGGACCCAGACCGAGCAAGTGGCCGTAGAGTACCCACTGGGCCATCGGCGCCGCCGGGAGGAAGGCGTGCCGCAGCTCAAGGAAAAGTTTCGGTCCAACCTGGCAACGCGCTTTCCTGCGCAGCGCTGTGAGCAGATCTTTGCTCTGTATGAAGACACGGCCCAGCTCGAATCGATGCCGGTCGATGCTTTCATGGAGCTCTGGGCTATATAGCCCGAGACGAATCCCGCCCGAGAGGGCGGTTCCCGAGAGGGCGGTTCCCGAGAGGGCGGTATAGTGGCGATCTACTCTAGTCTTTAGTTTTTTTGTTCTTTCGGGGGTTGCCAACCGCCGAGTAGAAACGTAAAGTACGCATCCGCTGCCGCCGAGAGAGGTTTTCGGGGACAGTGAGAAGAACTCCAAGCGTTTGATTTGATTGAAGAAATCGGTTGACGCAAGGCGGTGAGGCCGGTAAGATTGCTTCCCAGTTCTTCAAGGATCGGCACCGCTAAGCAGCAACGGTGCCAGGCAGGATTCGACAAGAAAGACGTTGACATCCTCACCCAGATCCTTAAAATACGCCACTCCTTACGGCG
>NZ_JBQXYB010000016.1:0-84862 GCF_052645315.1 Salinicola sp. V024 | reverse complement strand
CACCACACAGGCTGCTTCCTGCTTGAATTCCGGCGTAAAAGATCGTCGTTTCCTGCTCATCAGACACCTCGCTAATGGTGGCAAGATTACCACCTATGCTGATGTCCGGTGTCATTGGACCACTACAAAGTGACCCCCTCCAGAACAGCACAGGGTATAGTGCAGCCATCAGGAGGACAGGATGAGCGACGACAACCCCATCAAGCGATGGACCGCTAAGCGCAAGGCCGCCGTGGTCGTGGATATCTTCAAGGGCAAGACCACGGCTGCTGAGGTGGCTCGCCAGTACGATCTCACTGTCTCCGAGGTCGAGGGCTGGATCGTTGAAGCCCAGCGCAGCATGGAGAACGGGTCCAAGGCCCGCCCCAAGGACATCCGTGAGCAGTACGAGTCCGAGCTCCGAGAGACCAAGGAGGCACTGGGCGAAGCCCATCTGCAGATCTATGCGCTAAAAAAATTCAAGCGCCTGCTCGACGAGGACGAGAACTCATAAGGTCGCTGCAGGCGCAACTGGCCGAGGAAGGCCATGTGGTATCGCTCGTCAAGCTCTGCCGCTGGCTGGGGTTCCCCCGGCGGAGCCTGTATTACCGGCCCAAGCTGCGGCAGCGTGTCATCAATGCCGATCTGGCGGCACGGGTGAAGCTGACCCTGGAGCGGTTCCCCACCTATGGCTATCGCCGCCTGGCGTGTGTTCTGGGTGAGAACCGCAAGCCAATACAGCGCATCCTGCAGTTGAAAGGCTGGCAGGTGCGCAAGCGGCCACAGGGCTTCCGCCCGCGTGCCAAGAGCCTTCCGTCTGTCGCGTCACGGCCTGATGAACGCTGGGCAACGGATCTTACGCACGTGTGGTACGGCAAGGATCGGCGGGCCAGCCTGGCGGTGATCATCGATTGCTGTACGCGAGAGATCCTCGGCTGGCGATTATCGAACAATGGCAGCAGCAAGACCGCTGAGGCCGCGCTGGAGGAAGCGCTGATCTATCGATTGGGGGCACTGGGACGTGTTCAGCAACCGCTGGCACTACGCTCCGACAACGGCCTGGTCTTCAGCAGCCGGCACTACAAGGGCACGGTGAAGGCCTATGGCCTCATCCAGGAGTTCACGACGCCGTATACACCGGAACAGAACGGGCTCGTGGAGCGCTTCTTCCGATCCTTGAAGGAGGAGTGCATCTGGCTCCATCGCTTCGAGTCATTGGGTCAGGCAAGAGCTGTGATCGACCGTTGGATCCGATACTACAATGAAGAGCGGCCACATCAGTCGCTGGACTATGTGGCACCCAGGGCACACCCCGCATTAGCTGCGTAGGGTGTGCAGAAACCAGGGGGTCATTACACCCACTGGAAAATAATACCGGCGGCCTAATGGCCGCCGGTATTACACTACCTTGACGTGGATTATTCGCCAGAGCGACGCGCTACGTTCGACCGACCGACATGCGCCACACGAGCGGATAGTGGACGTTGGAGCCGCAGATGAGGGGTAGTAACGATAGCGAAAGCGGCGAAGGCCAAGCCCAGGATGATCGCCCATACGTTGGGTACGATGAAGAGGAGGCCGGCGATACCAAAGCCGAGCCTAGGAAGCGCGGACAAGGGTTGCCGCCAGTAGCCTTCCACAGCGAAGCTTAGCAGGATCACACCCATCACGGCGGTGACGCATGAGACGACGATAGTCATGACGTTGCCCTTTAGCAGCAGGCCCTCACCATAGACGAAAGCGAACGGCACGATGAAGGCGGTGATAGCGAGTTTCACGGCACCGGCCGCGATCTCCAGCGGTTTGGCTTCGGCAATGGCGGATGCGGCAAAGGCGGCGACTGCTACGGGCGGCGTCATTGCCGAGAGAACGGCAAAGTAAAGAATGAACATATTGGTTTGTAGAGGACTGAAGTCCATCGCCGTCAATGTGGGGCCGACCAGAACCGCAGCGAGAATGAACGCCGACGGCGTCGGCATGCCCATGCCGAGGATGATCGCCAGCACCGCCGAAATGACCAGTGCAAGGAAGGCGCTGTTCCCGGCCAACAGGAAGACGAGATCCGAGAATTTGCTGCCGAGTCCAGTCATCGAGATGCCCCCAATCACCAAGCCGGCCGCGGCGCAGGCGGCGACGACCGAGACCATGCGTAGCGAGGTCTCGGCCAAGGTGTTCCATATCGCACGAAGTCCCATGCGTGTCGATCGTCGCACCACCGACACTGCTAGTACCACTACCGTGGCGATGGCAGCGACATAGGTCGGCGAATAGCCCATGAGCAAGGCCGACGACAAGGCTACCAGAGGAAGAATGAACAAGCCGCCATTCCTTAGCGTCTGGCCCAGGGGGGCTATCTCTTCCTTGCTTAGCCCGCGCAATCCCAATTTTTGCGAGCGTAGATGGACCTGGGCATAGACGCAGAGATAATAAAGGAGGGCGGGCACCAAGCCGGCTATCGCGATATCACGATATTCGATGCCGGTGTATTCGGCCATGATAAAGGCGGCCGACCCCATGACCGGAGGGAGAAGACTGCCGCCAGTGGAGGCCGCTACTTCGACGCTACCGGACAAAGGCTTGCTATACCCCAGACGCTGCATGATGGGAATGGTGACGGAGCCTGTCGTGACCACGTCCGATGTCGGGCTACCCGACATCGTGCCGTACAGTCCCGACGAAATGACAGCGATCTTGGCCGGTCCGCCCACCCGGCGTCCGGCAATTGCCGATGCAAGATCGTAAAAGAAGTCAGCACCACCTGCTTTGGCCAAGAAAGTGCCGAACATCACGAATAGAAAGGCATAGGTCGCGGCGACGCGCAGTGGTACACCGAACAGCCCGTCCGAGGTGAACATCATGATATCGAGGAAATGATTGTAGCCCACTTCCCGAAAGCCGAGCGCTCCCGGGAGGGAGTGTCCGAACAGATTGTAGACCAGAAAGAGCAGGACAATACTGGTCAGACCAAACCCCACGGTACGCCGTGTAGCCTCGATCGTCATAGCAAGTAGCACGCTGGCCGCGATCAGGTCCGGCATGCTTAGGGGATAGAGCAACGTAATCCGCTCCGCGATTCGACCGCTTTCCACGGAGAAATAGATTCCGACGGCGATGCTGGCCGCCACGAACAGCCAATCGAGCAAACTGGGGCGATCCATGCGCCCTCTGGGGCCTGCGCTTACCGTCAGGAATAGCAGGGCGAGCATGGCCGAAAGGAATACGACGGTCATGACATACAGGTCGATATAGACCATGGTGGTCGTATAGACCACGGCCAAGGCTATCAGGGCCGCGCAGCCATATACGAGCGCGCCCAGCTTGCCAGTGAGAGACCGCTTGGTACCGGTCTCCATTAATAGCGCGAGAGTCGATTTCATGGGAAACCTCTTGATGAATCGCTATATCGATTAACGAAGACCTGCTTCTTTCAGGTAGCGCAGGGCTCCGGGGTGGAAAGGCACGCCTTCCACGGAGGCCATGATATTGGGCTTCAACCGATACATCGCCGGATGGACCTTGGCGATCTGCTCGTAGTTTTCGTAGAAGGCCTTCGTCAGGTTGTAGGCAGTCTCTTCGTCCATGTCGTCACGTACCGCTAGGGTGGTACTGATCGAGATGGTCGGTATTTCGCGGGGTGCCCACTCGTAGGACCCTCCAGGGATGACGAATGTGTGCGTTCCAGCCTCCTCGTTTACCTGGGAGATGGTCTCCTGAGAGAGTGGGAGCAGCTTGAGATCGACATTGGAGGCAGCCTGCATGATCGAGCTCTGGTTGATGAATAGACTGTTGATGAACATGTCGGCACGCCGATCCTGGATCAGCTCCGACTGTTCGCCGGAAGCGGCATAAATGATCTCACCACCCCAGCTTTCGATCTGCTCGGGAGTAGCCCCGATCGCGTCGAGCATGTCGGCGGCAACGTTCGAAGCGATGTTGCCGCGTTTGTTGATGGCGATGGTAATGGGTGGCTTGACCTTGGCGATATCCGCGAAGGTCTCGATGCCATACTCTTCGGCAAACCCCTTGCGCATTAACGCTTGCATCGGGGCCCATG
This sequence comes from Salinicola sp. V024, assembly GCF_052645315.1. Classification (NCBI taxonomy): domain Bacteria; kingdom Pseudomonadati; phylum Pseudomonadota; class Gammaproteobacteria; order Oceanospirillales; family Halomonadaceae; genus Salinicola; species Salinicola sp. V024. Next base: position 80,829 of record NZ_JBQXYB010000016.1, on the reverse strand, counting down.
TATAGAGAGAGGACAGGACCTGGATGTTTCCGATGGGCTCGCGAAACGGTGGCTTACCTTCTCGTGCCATTTGCAGCACGGAATCCTCGATCAGCGCCATATCCGCGCTGCCGCGTGCGAGCACGGCGACGTTGGGGATGCCGCCTCCCGAGGTCTGGTAGGTCACGGTGGAGCCGGGATAGCTTGCCTTGAGGGCCGAGTCGAGACCGGCTCCGAGCAACGACCAGAGCCCCCCCGGCGAGGCACCTGCCACGGTCAGGTTATAGCGTTCGGCTGCAGGGGCTTCATTCATCATCATCAGCAGACCTGGAATGACAAGGATGGCAGCCAGCACGGATTTTTTGATAAATGCTTTCATTATTTTACCTTCTTTCAAGGATGAAACGGTCATGGTATTTCGCCGTCATGTCGGTTGATTGGATACGATTTCTTTGGAAAGACAATCAGATATCCAATCGCGATGCATGATCTAACTCTTCGGAGTTTCCCCCCGATATGGTGTAAGAAGGCTGTTTTTTGCTTGGGTCAGCATAATGAATAGTCTCCGGTCAGGAAGATGTGTAAGCGTTGTATTTTGTCAAATGCTTAGATATCTAAAATTATACGACAAAGGTAGCCCAAGCGAACGTGACATCAAACTCGCCAATAGTCGTACTTGACACTGAGTCCGCCCCTAGGGGGCTTGCATACAAAGAGAAACAACAAGAAGAAGCCAGCGGAAATGGCCGGGCGGCTAGTGCGCGGAGAATCTCACAAGGCGACGGGCCAAGCCATTCGGTGGCTTTGGCTCATGGACGCGTGATGATTTCATAGATCGCTGGACATGAAGGATGGAACGAGCAGGGTGGCATCGTTGCCGGAAACAGGGGGCGGTCAATTTCTCAGCGACGGTTATGGTCTCTTGAGGGAGAGAAGGGGGAGATTCATCATTGTCGTGGGCTACCGGCAAAAGCCGCTAGGCGGGTGCCTACAATGTGGCCGCTTTCGCGCATCCGGCGCATTGCGGAGTCGACACCGACGCTACTCGGTAGTTTCCGCCAAATTCATGATGATGGCGAGGAGGGTTCGCCGGGTCGCCTTCAGATCTTCCGGGTCGATGCCACGTACCGCATTCTCGTTAACCGCTTCGGCCAAAGGGGTCAGGGTTTGCTTGAGATCACGACCTTTGGGTGTCAGGTAGATGTGGATATTCTTGCGATTGCCGTTGAGTTGGCGCCGCTCGATCAATCCATTGGCTTCCATGGCCTTCAATGCGCTATAGGTTGTGGGCTCCATGAGGCCGGCCTGTTCACTGAGTTCACGTTGGGTGAGACCTTCGTTTACCCATAGAATGCGTAGAAATGACCAGTGGCCGAAGCTGACGGAGTGTTCTGTCAACTTCGTTTGCAGGCTCTTGGCAAACAGGCGCCCCGCATCGCGAACCAGGTGTGCCAAGCGATCGTCGGGAATGTCTTCCTGCCAGTGCTGAAGGACCGTTCTCGCCTCTCGCTCGTTGCTTCGCGACATATCTGTATCCTAACCAACTGACTGATAGCCACAGTTTACCTCGATGTGGCGGGACAGGGCAGCCCCACTTGGTGACAAAGCGTCATGTCGCGACCGGTGGTCGCGGACTCGAGAATACCCAAGCAGACTTCCATGGTGGCAAGGCCCCATTCTCCGGAATGAACGGGCGCGAGATCGTGACGCACGGCGTCGATCAACTCGTCGAGAACCTCGCGGCGAGGCACTGCCGGCGATGGCAGAGACTCCAGATACCGCCGCGTATCGGCGTAGACTTGCACGCCGGCGGGAGAGGGGCGCAGGTCGGCGTGGTCACAGGAGACCATGATGAAGCCGAAATGGTTATGCGTGACACCCTTTAGGCTACTGTTGGCGAGAGAGAGGCCTGCGCCATAGGTTCGAGTGTTCTTTAGTGCGGCTTCCTCTTCGGCACTATGCACTTGAGCGAGATGCGCCCGGGCATGGCCATACTGACTAGGATCGCGAGGCTTCCCCAATTCGCTGGTCCAGCCGCAGAGCTCGTCGCTATCGAAGTGTGCAAAACCGCTGTAAGTCAGATTGGCGAAGGCGCCGTTGTCGAAGCTAAGTAATGCGCTATAGGCGCCCTCGGTGGGGCGGGCGGCGTCCCAACTGCCAGTGATGGCGCGAACAGACTTCGTCCGTCCGCCGGCAAGCAGGCGAACGATGTCGACTTGATGTGCCGCTTGACTGAATACCACGCCGCCACCGCGTGTGGTGTCGAGCTCCTCGGGACGCCGAGGACGGTAGAGAAAATCAGTGAAGTTGAGTGCCTGTATCATGCGCACCGCACCAAATTCTCCACTATCGATCATTTCGCGAGTGCGTAGGTAGGGGACATCGAAGCTATGACTGTGGCCCACCATCAGCCAGCGCTTGGCTTGGCGCATCGCTGTAATCATGGCCTGGCAGTCCACAAGCGATAATGCCATCGGCTTTTCGACCAGAACGTGTTTGCCGTGTCTTGCTGCCAGCTCGACGTGTTCGCGATGAAACTGGTGTGGTGTGGCGATATAGAGGGCTTCGACGTTGGGGTCGGCGCACAGCTCGGCGACCTCGTCATAAGCGATGCCGCCGAAATCAGTCTCGAACTGCCGGCGTGCCTCATCGCGAGGGTCAGCCGCTGCGACCAGGCGAATCCCAGGATGTGCCGCGAGCGTGGGTAGTAGCAACATGAAGCCGCGGCCCAATCCGGCGATTCCGAGTTGCAGGCGAGATTCTGTCATTTCCATCTCCATATGGTCGATTCACTTTCGGTCAGTCGATCGCCTATTTGCTCGAACAGACACGCGAGAGGCATGCCATGATGACGTCCCGACGCTCGGACTCGGAGGGGCGAGATCTCGATGCTTCGTCTCGCTTTCCGTACCCATGGACTAGAGCCTTCGCGGGGTTCGGAGGTCTGGTTTTCCTGGGAAGCAGCGCAGAGCGCACAGCGGCGTACTGGGTCGTTGGGCATCTGCACAGACAGATGTGCGCCAAGCGTGATCAGCATGGGAAATCCCTTCTCGGATTGCGGATACTGTCAGTATAGTTTTATATCTAAGTATTTGAGTCGATACAATGCAAGTGCGCTAGGCATTCGACTTTAGCCACGTGGATATGAATCTGAGGAAGTGTTGAGTTGCCCGCCGTGCTAAAGGCTTTGGCCATCGCGAATCCTGTGGTCAGGCGTGGTTGCCTGGTCCCGGATAGATCCAGCGCGCTGAAATGCGGCAAAGCGAGGCTGCGCGATGAAAGAACGCTTGCGATCCTGATCGCGAGTTACTCTCCGGCCTATGGCTGCCTGCCGGACAGTCCGACCCAGCAGGTACTCGATCTGCTCGGCCGTCACGGCCAGCGCCTGGCGCACATCCACTACTTCATCTCGGCGCCGGGGCACCAGCACCTGACCACCCAGATCAACCTCGCCGGCGATCCCTACACTTTCGACGACTTCGCCTTCGCCACGCGCGAGGAATTGGTGGTCGAGGGGCATCGGGTCGAGGACGCCGCTGCTATCGAGGCACGCGGCTTCGAGGGGTCCTTCACCGAGGTGATGTTCGACGTTGCGCTGTCGCCGACCGATGCCGCCGAGCTGCAGGTGCGCCACAAGCGTCCGCAGGCCAAGGAAGACGAACAAAACCAGGCCAGCCAGCAGGCGGGCACGGCCAAGGTCGGAGCGCCGGCGGGCCTCTCTGAACCTCCACCATCCGTGAGGAGCCTGATCATGACGAGTAAGTTCGATCGTCTCGAACAACACATCCATGGTGCCGTCGTCGACGGTGCCGAGGCTGGCACCTTCCGCGTGCATCGCAGCATTTTCACCTTCACCGCCCCCCGAGTTCTCGACCATCATCTAGCAGTACTGCGGCGTGCTGCTCAAGTTCGGCCTCGACAGGGTCGCGCCGCTGGAACACGCCATTGCTGGCGACGATTATGATCCTGGCCTTCTTCCTGTCGGCACGCTTTCTGCGCCGGATGCCGCCGCTGATCGTGGCCATGCTAGCTGTGTAAACCCATCAGGTTGTTCACGGAAAGGCCCAATCGGCTGACCGGAGGATGGTAAGCCAGGCTGGCATTGCGGCCGGTGCCAGTTGTACTAATGAAGCCAGGCAAGCAGGTGCTCGCCGCGCTCTTCCGAGCTGGCATAGGTGCGAGCGTAAGCCCACTCACGTAGCGCTGTCTGAATGAACCGCTCCGCTTTGTCGTTGGTGCGTGGGCTATACGGTTGGGTTCGGTGGTCTTTCAGCTTTAACCGCCGGCACAGGCGCTGGAAGCGGTGGGACCGATAGCAGGCGAGCAGGCGCCGTTATCGGTGAGCACCCGGTTAAAGCAGATGCCCAGGCTGGCGTAATAGCGCACGGTCCTGAGCAGGGCCAAGCAAGCGCTCCAACCCGTCTCATCCGGGTGAAGGCGTAGGCCAGTCGCGAGTGGTCGTCGATGGCAACATGGACATACTCCCATCCAGCGCCTGCGGTATTCTGCTGGTGATCGCCTGTCACGCGATTCCCCGGCCACTCGAAACGCCCCAGCTTTTTGATATCCAGATGCAGGAAACCCCTTGGTGCATCGTGCTCATAACGATTGTCTGGTCTTGCCGGTGACAGCACTGCCAGTCGGCTCAGCCCCTTGCGCTTGAGAATCCGTGCCACTGTGTTCTGGCCGATTCCCAACGCTTGGGCGATCCGGGATAGATCTGGCGCTGCTGACGACGCTGGAGTATCTGCTCCACAGTGGCTGCATCTGTCGCAAAAGGGCTTCGGGCTGGGCGTGATGTACGGTCTTGGAGGCCTGCGTGGTTTTCTTCGCGGAAGCGACGAACCCACTTGTAAACCGTCCTCACGCTGATGCCCTGGGCCTGTGCCACCTCTCTGAGGCGTAGGCCTTCGTGGATGACACGTCCTGCCACCAGGGCTCGACCGTGCAAAGTGAGACGGGCATTCTTATTGGGTGTTCATCCGGGCCTACTGGGGGTTGGTTGGGTTCGCACCCCCAGTTTTTCGGGTAGGCTCCGTATGAAAAACCTACCGTGATCACACCTAGAGATAGATGTCTACATCAGTCCGACCTGACGAGAGAGTCGGCTAATTTCTCCAATCTGCTGGCGTACGAACGCTTCAAAATCCTCTCCTGTCTTGGCAAAGGGCATCAAGCCGTTCTGCGCCATCACCGCTTGCCACTCTGCGCTGTGGTTGAGCTGGTCGAGTGCCGCAACCCACCAATCACGTTGCTCGTCGCTGATCCCCCCAGGGGCATAAAAACCGCGCCAAGTGGGGGCTACGGCATCGATTCCCTGCTCCTGGGCGGTGGGAATATCGTCTAGGTTGCCGGGCAAACGTTCCTCGGCAAGAACTGCCAAGATGCGAAAGTCACCAGATTTATAGAAACCCAGGGCTTGGGAGATGTTGCCGGAAAAAGCATCGACGTGTCCTCCTGCCACTTGTGTCGCAGCGTCTCCAGCGTTGTTGTAGGAAAGATATTTTAGCGCTTCTGGTGCTGTGACTCCGGCTTTCTCCGCAGTCATTAATATCTTCAGATGATCCCAACCCCCTGCCGCGCTGCCTCCGGCAAAACTTACGCTGCGAGGATCTTCTTTGATGGCTTGCATTAACGTCTTGAGATCCGAGTATGGAGATTCGGCACGCACGGCAATGATTCCGTAATCAGCTCCCACTGCACCAATCCAGTGCATCTGGCTTACGTCCATTCCGGGAAACTGGTTCTGGGCCAGACGTGTAGGTGTCGCGGTGCTGGCGGCAGCAAACAAGGTCGGATCGGTATCCCGTTTGCTGGCAATATGGGCATAGGCTACACCACCTCCAGCGCCTGGCATGTTGACGGTCTGTACCGGATTTTCGATTAGTTCGAGCTGGTTCAGCGTTCTACCTACGCTGCGACAGGTAAAGTCCCAGCCGCCGCCGGGCCCGGACGGGGCTATACAAGTGGCTGATGGCAAAGGGGGCAGTGGCTCGGCGGCGGCGAGTGAGGAGAAACCCAGTGAGGCCGCGGCTGCAATCGGCAAGATTTGCTTGAGCATGATGTCGTGTCTTCGTGATTGTGAAGTTCCCACTTTGTTCGATTCACGTATGTGCGTAAATTGTACTTTTGTTTTCTATGCGAACTTCATCGCCCTCCACGTTGACGAAAGGCGCTCGGCGTCAGCTTGATGCTGCGTTTGAAAAAGCGCGTGAAATAGGCCGGTTCCTTGAAGCCGAGCCGCTCGGCGACCTGGCCGATGGTCATGTTGGTATAGGTCAGGTGGCGCTTGGCCTCGAGGAGGACGCGCTCGTGCAGTAGCTGCTGGGCGCTGCGGCCGGCGAGGCGTTGGCAGACCGCACTGAGATGCGCGCTGCTGATGCCCAGGCGTTCGGCGAACTCGGGGATGCTGGGCTGTTGATGGTAGTGGGCTTCGATGAGCTGCTGAAAGCGGGCCAGATGCGCCTCGCCCCGCTCATGCTGGCGTGACGCGGGACGCGCCTGGCGTCGGGTCGCGCGCCGTGAAGCGAGCACCAGCAAGCTGTTGAGCAAGGCTTCGAGCAAGGCGTCGCGCCCGTCGGCGGGATGGCGGTACTCGGCATCGAGCTGGTCGACGAGGGTGGCGATGGGGGCGCGTTCCGGCTGGTCGGCAAGCGGGTAAAACGCCGCGCGTGCCAGGATCTGCCCCTGGGGATGCAGGGTGTCGGCGATATGTCGCGCCAGCGGCATGGCCAGCGTCACGATATGCCCGTCGACATCGCGCGAGAAGCGAAAGGCGTGCACCGTCATGGCCGGCACCACGATGAGCAGCGGCCCCGTCAGACGCTGCGCACCCTCCTCGAAGGTCAGGTTCACGTCGCCGTGCGCGATATGCAACACATGCACGAGATCGGCGTGGCGGTGCGGCCGTATATGCCAATCGTGCAGTCGGCTGCGCTCGGCGATGGACTCGCAATGCAGCAGGTCGGGGGTCGGCCATTGGTGCGTTTCGCCATACAGCTGAAAGACGGGAATGGTGCGATTGGGCGATGCCGACATGGCAATCTCCTGTGCGACGAAAGTCGAGGCTTCGACCAAAGTTATGGTCGGATCTTGGGAAAGTATAAATTCACGCGGGGGATTTTGTCTTATTCGCGGGTTTTCATCGGTGAAAAATGCAACTCGATGACTGGCCGTGCTGCCAGACCCGAATAAGAGGAGATTGCCATGAAAACCCAAGTCGCGATCATCGGTGCCGGCCCCTCCGGGCTGCTGCTGGGGCAGTTGCTGCAACGCGCGGGGATCGACAACGTCATCCTCGAGCGTCGCAGCGGCGAATACGTCTTGAGCCGCATTCGTGCCGGCGTGCTGGAGCAGGGCATGGTCGATCTGTTGCGCGAAGCCGGTGTCGACCGCCGCATGGATGCCGAAGGCCTGCCGCACGACGGCGTCGAGCTGGCCTTCGACAACCGTCGGGTGCGCATCGACCTCGCGGCGTTGACCGGCGGCAAGCAGGTCATGGTCTACGGCCAGACCGAGGTGACTCGGGATCTGATGGAGGCACGCGCCGCCGAGGGCGGCCAGACGCTCTATGAAGTGGACAAGGTGCAGCCCCACGATCTGGAAACCGACGCCCCGTACATCACCTTCGAGCACAACGGCGAAACGCAGCGGCTCGACTGCGACTATGTCGCCGGCTGCGATGGATATCATGGCGTCTCGCGCCAGTCGATTCCCGCCGACCGGCTGAAGACGTTCGAGCGGGTGTATCCCTTCGGCTGGCTGGGGCTGCTCTCCGACACGCCGCCGGTCTCCGACGAGTTGATCTATGCGCGCCACGAGCGGGGCTTCGCACTTTGCAGCATGCGTTCCCAGACCCGCAGCCGCTACTACGTGCAGGTGCCGCTGGACGAGAAGGTCGAGGACTGGTCCGATGCGCGCTTCTGGGAGGAACTCAAGCGCCGCCTGCCCGAGGACGTCGCGGCCAATCTGGTGACCGGTCCCTCGCTCGAGAAGAGCATCGCGCCGTTGCGCAGCTTCGTGGCCGAGCCGATGCAGCACGGGCGGCTGTTCCTGGTCGGCGATGCCGCGCACATCGTGCCGCCGACCGGCGCCAAGGGGCTCAACCTGGCGGCCAGCGACGTCAACACGCTGTATCGCCTGATGGTCAAGGTCTATCACGAGGGCCGCACCGACCTGGTGCCGCGTTATTCGCAGACCTGTCTCAAGCGTGTCTGGAAGGCCGAGCGGTTTTCCTGGTGGATGACCTCGATCCTCCACAAGTTTTCCGAGGACGAGGATTTCGGCGCCCGCATGCAACAAGCCGAGCTGGACTATGTCACCGGCTCCGAGGCAGGCCTGACGACCATCGCCGAGAACTACGTCGGCTTGCCCTATGAGCCGTTGGAATCCTAAGACATGAGTCTTAGGCCATGTATCAAGCTGATTGATCATTACTATTAGTCTGCGTATTAATTATCCGGCTAGGCTCGCATGACCACGACGCGGCCCTGCTGGGCGCGTCTTCGTACGTCGATTGAGGTGAGATACATGACACAAGCATCGCTGTTTGTCGGCCAAGATACCCAGCCGATCGCGGGAGGCTGGCGCCAAGGAAGTGCCGAGCGCCGCCTGACCGTGACCAATCCGTATTCCGGGGAGACGCTGCTCGAGCTGGCGATGGCCGACCGGCATGACCTGGACGATGCCTACCGTCACGCCCAGGCGGCCCAGGCCGAGTGGGCAGCGCTTGGGCCGAACGCGCGTGGCGATGTCATGCGACGCGCGGTGGCGATCTTCGATGAGCGCCGTGACGAGATCATCGACTGGATCATTCGCGAGTCGGGCAGTACGCGGATCAAGGCGCAGATCGAGTGGAGCGCGGCGCGGGCGATAACCCAGGAAGCGGCCAGCATGCCGACCCGGGCCCACGGCCGCATCCTGCCTTCGGACATTCCCGGCAAGGAAAGTCGCGTTTATCGGTCGCCGCTGGGCGTGGTGGGCGTGATCAGCCCGTGGAACTTCCCGCTCAACCTGAGCGCTCGCTCGGTGTCGCCGGCGCTGGCGCTGGGCAACGCGGTGGTCGTCAAACCCGCCAGCGATACACCGGTGACCGGCGGACTGCTGCTGGCACGCATCTTCGAAGAGGCAGGGCTGCCGCCGGGCGTGTTGAGCGTCGTCGTCGGTGCCGGTTCAGAGATCGGCGATGCCTTCGTCGAGCACCCCGTGCCTTCGTTGATCACCTTCACCGGTTCCACCCCCGTGGGGCTGAATATCGGTCGCCTGGCGAGCGGCGGCAGGCATCTCAAGCACGTCGCCCTGGAACTCGGCGGCAACAGTCCCTTTGTGGTGCTGGCGGATGCCGATGTCGAGCAGGCGGTCGATGCGGCGGTGGCCGGCAAGTTCCTCCATCAGGGCCAGATCTGCATGGCGATCAATCGCATCATCGTCGAAGAGCCGCTGCGTGAAGCCTTCACCGCCCGCTTTGTCGAACGCGTCAAGGCATTGCGTCTGGGGGATCCTGCCGATCCCGAGACCGCCGTGGGGCCGATCATCAACGCCAGGCAGCTTGAGGGACTCCAGACCAAGATCGCCAAGGCGCATGCCGAGGGCGCCACGTTGCTGACCGGGGGTGATCCCGAGGGCAATGTCTTGCCGCCGCACGTGTTCGGCGATGTCACGGCAGACATGGAACTGGCCGACGAGGAGATTTTCGGGCCGCTGGTGGGCATTCAATCCGCACGCGACGAAGCGCATGCGCTGGAGCTGGCCAACCGCACCGAGTTCGGTCTGTCGAGCGCGGTCTTCACGAGCAACCTGGAACGTGGCGTTCGCTTCGCGCAGGGCATCAAGGCGGGCATGACCCATGTCAACGACATCCCCGTCAACGACGAGCCGCATGCGCCGTTCGGCGGTGAAAAGAACTCCGGCCTGGGCCGCTTCAACGGCGACTGGGCGATCGATGAGTTCACCACGGAGCATTGGATCACGCTGCAGCATGAACCGCGTCAGTATCCGTTCTAACCCGCAGGCGGGAACGATACCCCGGGCCTTGGTATGGCCCGGGGGCATTCACCGCAACATCGTGAGGATCTTTCCATGCAAATCAAAGCGGCTGTGACGCGAGACAAGGACGCCTTTCTTGGTGGAGACTCTGACATTGACCGAGCCGGGGGCCATGTCGTTCTGTCTTTTACCCATTGGGCTGCGGCGTTCAGACCGGGAGCGGCTCGGTCCCCAATCGTCTCAAGCCGGCGTTCGGCAGCAGCCTGATGGTCTACGGCTGCGGCGCGGTGGGGGTGAGCGCCGTCATGGACGCTGCCAACCGATCACCTCCAGCGCTTGCTGCCGGTTAGCTTCCGTGGCCTGGCTGAGCAGGCTTCCGCCCACGCATAGCGCCAGATTGAGCAGCAGCCCCCACAATCCGCTGTAGACGCCCAGCGGGCGGTAACCGGCGAACGTGAAGACGGCGGCCAGTACGGTGCCCGCGAGCATGCCGACGAAGACGGCCTGCGTATTGAGCCGGCTCCAGTAGAGTCCGAGAATCAGCGCCGGCGCGGTCTGGATCAAGACTTCGAACTTGAGCACGAAGATCTGATACAGCGTACCCGGCGGATACCAGGCGATCAGCACCAGCACGACGACGGCGGCGACCCCCACCAGTTTGCCCACCAGAATCTTGCGTGATTCATCGGCGTTCGGCGCGATATACCGCCCATAGAGATCGTTGGAGACGATCGACGAGAAGGTCAGCAGTACCGAGTCGGCGGTCGAGACGATGGCCGCGATCACGCCGCCGAACAGCAGTACCATCGCCCAGTAGAAGAAGGCATTCTGGTTGGCCAGCGCATTAGCCATCATTCCCACCAGCTGTTCGGATTCTGCGGTGGTCAGGTCGGGGAAGGCGGAGATGCCGATGATCCCGACCATGAACACCACGCCAGCAGTCAGAAACGGCATGTAGGCCATGCGGATAAAGGAACGCTTGAGCGTGCGCTCGCTACGTGCCGCGAAAATCCGCTGAAAGGCATGCGGATAGATCGCCGCGCCGATGCCGACCAGCACCAGCAGACAGAACCAGGTGGTGAGGCTTCCCCCTGTCGGGGCGCCAAGTTTCTCTGGTGCCTCGGCGATCATCGTCTCGGCCGCCGTGGGTAGCCCGCCGAGATAGATCAGCGAGCCGATCAGCAGCGTGAACACGCCGAATAGCAGCGCCAGCCCCTGAATGGTGTCGGTGTAGGCCACCGAGCGCATCCCGCCCAGCCAACTGTAGGCGACCATGATCACGATGAAGAACACCACGCCGACCTGATAGGGAATCGTGCCGCCGGTGAGACCGGAGACGCCCTGGCCGATGGCGACGAACTGCTCGAGCAGATAGTTGCCCAGCCCGTAAAGCATCAGAATCGCTGCCAGAATCGTGACCTTTTTCGAGCGAAATCGAAGGTCGATCCAGTCCACCGGCGTCAGCAGGTTGAAGCGTCGGCCCAACGTATAGAGCCTGGGTGCGAACAGCAGATAGACCATGATGATCATGATGAAGAACGGCACCGAAACCAGATATTGGTAGCCGAGTCGGTAGGCCGTGGGCGGGTAGCCGACCACGGTATTGCCGCTATATTGAGTGGCGAAAAAGGTGAAGAACAGCACCATCACCCCGAGGCCACGCCCGCCCAGATAGTACTCGTCGAGGCTCTCGCGAACGCCTCGATTGCGCAAGAAAGCGTAGACGCCCACGGCCAGCATCAGACCGCCGTAGAGCATCAGCACCAGAATGCCGGACCACCCGCTGAAGGCCAGTTCCACTTCCATCGTCACGGCTCCTCGTCTTCGTCAGCGCCGGTTTCCCACTGTGTCATCACCACCCAGGTGATGAAGATCGACAATGCGAGCGAGGCGATCAGGATGATCAGCGCCCAGTAGGGAACGCCGAAAAACAGTGGCGACCAGGAACCATCGGGAAAATACCAGGGATTGATCAGGGCAAAGAGAATGACGAAGCCGATCCAGACCAGCGGTTTCTTGACCGGTTCACTGATTCTTTTCTTCATTAAAGCACCTCGGTGACGTGCGCGGTGGCGATGCGAATTCAGGCAAAAGACGGCCAGAATATGCCAGCGGCGGCGAGCGAGGAGACTATAGCTATCCGTGGCGATGGATGGCCATTATCGGTTCGGAAAGCGAGGCTTCGTCTACGACGAAGATCTGCGACATTGGTCGCAGATCTCTTGGAGAAAAGGGTAGAGCACTAGCTGTCGATCACGGTGCCCGTTACCGCTTCCGCAGCATCCAGGCGGCACCCAGGGCGGAGAGCAGACAGCCGGCGGCCAGATAGATCGCCACCGGTACCCAGCTGCCGTCGTAGAGGTCGACCAGGGCGGCGGCGATGAACGGGGTGAAGCCGCCGCCGATCACGCTGGCGACCTGATAGCCGACCCCGGCGCCGCTGTAACGATAGGCGGCGCCGAACAGCTCGGCGAAGATCGGCTGCTGCACGCTGACCACCATGTCGTGGGCGAGATTGGCCAGTGCCACGGCGAAGATCACGATCCACAGGATCGAACCCGCCTGCAGAGCCATGAAGAACGGGAAGGCGGCCAGCACGCCGACGATGGCTCCGGTGATGTAGACACGCCGACGTCCCAGCGTGTCGGCCAGGAACGCGAACAACGGGATGGTGACGCAGCTGATCGCGCCGACCAGCAGACCGATATGCAGAAACAGGTCCCGCGATAGATCGAGATAGCCGGTGGAGTAGCTCAGCGCGAAGGTGGTCACGATATACATCGTGAACAGCTCGGCCAGGCGCATGGCGATGATCGTCACGAAGGCGCCGGGGTGGCGTTTGAGCGCTTCGAGGATCGGCGGTCTGGCAGGCTTCTGGTCGTTTCGCTCGACCGCTTCGACGAATTCCGGCGACTCTTCGAGGCTCGAGCGGATCTTCAGCGCAACCAGTACCAGCACCACGCTGAACAGAAACGGCAGGCGCCAGCCCCAGGCCGTGAAATCGGCGTCGCTCAATCCGTAGCTGAGCAGCGAGACGCTACCGGTGGCCAGGATCAGGCCCACGCCGTAGCCCACCTGCACGCCGCTGGAGTAGAACGCGCGACGGCCAGGCGGTGCGCTCTCCACCGCCATCAGCGCCGCACCGCCCCATTCGCCGCCCACCGCGAAACCCTGGATCGCACGCAGCGTAACCAGCAGAATCGGTGCCCACACGCCGATCTGGGCGTAGGTCGGCAGCAGCCCGATCAGTGCCGTCGCGCCACCCATGAGGATCACGGTCAGGATCAGCATGCGCTTGCGTCCTAGGCGATCGCCGAAGTGGCCAAAGACCAGGCCGCCCAGCGGGCGAAACAGGAAGCCGACGCCAAAGGTGGCCAGCGCGGCCAGCGTGCCGGCGGCGGGGCTGACGTTGGGGAAGAACTGCGAATTGAAGACCAGCGCGGCAACGATGCCGTAAAGCAGAAAGTCGTACCAGTCGACGACGGCACCGACGAAGCTGCCGATGGCGGCGCGTTTGGCCTGGCTTGTCGACTGGGCAGGGGCAATGGTCGTCGCATCTACGCTCATTGGGGATTCTCGGTCATCGGTATCTGTACATCGAGGTGCGTGCTTCGGGCACTGCATCGATGTGGCGGCGCCGTATCTTACGGCATTGCGACGACGGGCACAGGGGCAATTCGGGAGCCGTCGCCATATCGGTATCGCCCATTCCGACATCCCTCATTCTGAAAGAATCCGGATTTCGCGATACCAGCGGCGCAGGAACGCCTGGCGGCGCAGCGGATCGACGAACGCCAGCAGCGTGGCATTGATCGGGATCGGGTAGAGATGGTCGCCGACCTGATCGCGCAGCCGCTGGGCGGTGTAGGGGCCGATGACATCATCGCGCACGCTGAACAGCGGTGTCTGGCCGGCCAGGATGTGCTGGCCGCGCCGGCTCAGCAGAAAGCTGACGAAACGCTTGGCCGCCGCGGGGTGCGGTGCGTCACGGTGGACGAACGCCATTCGCATCAGCACCAGCGAGTAGTCGTTGGGAACCTGGACGATGATGTCGGGGTGGGTCTGCGCCCAGAGCATCGCATAGGAACCCAGCAGGTTGTAGCCGAGCCAGTAGCGGCCGTCGCTCAAGCCTTCCAGCATGCGCTGGGTGGTGGTTTCGAGCTGCACGTCGGCGGCGCCCATGGCGGCGATCAGATCCCACATTCGCGGCGTGTAGCGGGCGTCCTGTTGAAGCAGGGTGTAGCCGACCCCGCTGTCGCGCGGCGAATAGCTGACCACGCGGCCGTCGAGCCAGTGACGATAGTGGGTCAGCAGGTCGAGCAGGTCGCGGTGGGTTTCTGGTGGCGGCATGTGCGAGGCCAGTTCGAGGCGATAGGCCATCACCACCGGCTCGAATGTGAAGCCGAAGACTTCGTTGCGCCATTTCGCCCACGCCGGCCACTGGTCGACTTCCGGCGCGTCGAGGGGCTGGGCCATGCCTTCGTTGCTGAGCGCCAGTTGCCACGGCATGGCCGAGCTGATGACCACGTCCGGCGGCGATTCACGGTCCCGGGCACGTCGGTCGGCCTCCAGCGTCGAGCGGTCTCGATAGTCGAGATCGATCTGCGGATTCTCGGCGGCAAAGGCGTCGAGTATCGGCTCGACGATGGGGCGGTCCAGCGCGGCTTCGATGATCAGCTTTTCGCCGGCTCGGGCGGTGCCAGTGCCGACAAGAATCAGCCACAGAGCAAGGCCGAGCATCACCTGCAGGCGTCGTTTCATGCCCTGTGCTCCTCAGGTGGCCGACAGCGGGCCAGCGTCAGGGTGACCCGGAGTCCTCGCGGCTGCCGGTTGGAGACCGCTAGCTGACCGCCGTGGCGCAAGGCGATGGACTCGGCGATGGCGAGCCCCAGCCCGGAGCCGCGCGTATCCTGGCGCCGGCCGCGTTCGAACGGCTGGGTCAGGCGGCCGAGCGATTCGGCATCGACGCCGGGGCCGTCGTCCTCGATGGAGAGCGTGACCCGCTCGTCGTCGCCGTCGTCGTGGGCGAGTCCCAGCGTGATTTCGCTGCCGGGCGGCGTGTAGCGACAGGCATTGTCGAGCAGGTTGTTGAGCAGTTCGTGCAGAGCCCAGCGTTCTCCTTCGACCCATACCGGCGTGGGCATGTCGATGACCAGGCCGAGATCGTGATCGCGGCTGTCCTGACGGTCGGCCCAGTCGGTAGCGACCTCGCGCATCAGCCGATCCAGCGCCAGCGGCTGGCGTTCGTGTCCCGGCCCCAGGTGCTGCAGCCGGGTCAGGCTCAACATCTGGCCGGCGAGACGGCTGGTGCGCTCGGCGCTGTCGTGGACGGTATTCAACGCCTGATACCAGCTGTCCGGGTCACGGCTGGTCAGCGCCAGCTCACTGGTGCTCTGGAGTCCCGCCAGCGGCGTCTTGAGCTGATGCGAGGCATCGGCGATGAAGCGCAGCAGGGCATCGCGCTGATCGCGCTGATCGGCGAATAGCCGGTTGAGGGTTTCGACCAGCTCCTGCATCTCGCGGGGCACGCCGAGGGTCAACGGGCTGATGTCATCGGCGCGCCGGCTACGCAGCGCCTGACGGAGACGACGCAGCGGCGCCAGCATGGTGCGCATGGCGATGGCCACCAGCGCCGCGGTGATCAGCACCATCGCGGCGAAGCGGGTGGCACTCTTGCGAAACAGTTCCTGTGCCAGCAGGTCGCGGCCGCGCCGGGTATGACCCACCCACAGCTGCACTGGCTCCTGGGTGTCCCAGCCGGCGGAATCCACTTCGCGGCCACTGAGACGAATCGGCCGGCCATCGTAGACGGCATCGAGATAGACCGGCTGATGGCGGGCCTGCTCCTGCATGGCGGCGGTGATGGGCAGATCGGCGTTTTGTGTAATCGAGACTCCGTTATCCGCCTGTAGCCAGTAGAACACCCGTTCCTGCCAGCGGGTAGCGAGAATCTGCAGCGCCGACGCCGGCATTTCCAGGGTCGGCTTCCCTTCCGGCCACTGCAGCGACTCGGCGATGGTCAGGCTGGCGGCCTCCAGTTGGCCGTCCATGGCCCGGTCGGCGGCCTTGCGGGCGCTAGTGTAGGCCTCGATCAACAACAGCGTGCCGAGGCCGGCGACGATCACGATCAGCCAGAGCGTCAGGCGTCGCTTGAGCGAGGTGCGCGGTGAAATCACTCTCGCCGCGCCTCGTCGAACGTCTCCCGCGAGGCTTCGAGCCGATAGCCCAGTCCGCGCAGCGTGCGGATCGACAGGCCGGACCCCGCCAGACGCTTGCGCAGCCGGCTGACATAGACGTCCAGGGCGTTGGCGCCCACCGCTTCGAAGCCGAACAGGCGGTTTTCCAGTGCCTCGCGCTGAACGATTCGCCCGGCATTGAGCATCAACGCTTCGAGCAGGCTGAATTCTCGCCTTGGCAGGTCCAGCGAGGCGTCGTTCAACCAGGCGCTGGCCGAGCGGGTATCCAGCACCAGCGCACCGAAGCGCACACTGTTGTCGAGCCGTTGCTGGCTGCGGCGCAGCAGGGCGCGAACTCGCGCTTCCAGCTCGGTGATCGAGAACGGCTTGGCAAGATAGTCGTCGGCGCCGAGGTCCAGACCTCGCACCCGGTCCTCGAGGGCGTCCCGCGCGGTCAGAATCATCACCGGCGTGGGATCGGCATGGGCACGTAACCATTCGAGCACGCCGAGACCGCTGCCGTCGGGCAGGCCCAGGTCGAGCAGAACCAGATCGAACCGCCCCTGGTGCAGCGCCCGGTTAGCCTCGTCAATGCGGGTCAGGGCATCGACCGTGTAGCCGTGGCGGATCATCGCCTGGGTCAGCGAGCGCGACAGCAGTGGGTCATCCTCGATCACGAGCAGGTGCATGGCGGTGTCTCGGCGTCATCGAGCTCTTGTCGTATGCGACTAATGTCCTATGCGACTAATGTCTTATACGACAAAGGTTTAGATGACAGGTTGATGAAAGGTTAGCGCTCTAGCATCGCGCTGTCGGTAGGCAAAGCCGGCCCGAGTCCGGTGCCCGCCATGAGCTTTGCGAGCATAACAACCCAGGTAGGAGACGCACAGCATGCCAAACTCTCGAATCATTCCTCGCTGGCTGGTTGCCGTCGTGACCGGCGGCGCGCTGCTGGCCGGCGCCGTCCAGGCCCAGGCCAAGCCCCCCGAATGTATCGCACCGGCCAAGCCGGGCGGTGGCTACGATCTGACCTGCCGTCTGGCTGCCAACGGCCTGCAGGAAGCCAAGCTGATCGACGAGCCGATGATGGTCAGCTATATGCCGGGCGGCATCGGTGCCGTCGCCTATAACCATGTCACCGGCGTGCGCGACGACGATCCCAACCTGATCGTGGCCGCCAGCACCGGCGCCGCGTTGAATCTGGCGCTGGGCAAGTTCGGCATCAAGCACAAGGTCGACGACGTGCGCTGGCTGGGCGCGCTGGGCGTCGATTACGGCGCCGTGGTGGTTCGCAAGGACGCGCCCTGGAACAACCTCGACGAGTTGATGAAAGCGCTGAAGAAAGATCCTTCCAGCGTGGTGATCGGCGCTGGCGGCACGGTTGGTAGCCAGGACTGGATGAAAGCAGCGCTGATGGCCAAGTCCGATGACGTCGATCCGCGCAAGCTGCGTTACGTCTCCTTCGAAGGTGGCGGCGAAGCGCTGGCGGCACTGCTGGGCGAGCACATTCAGGTCTTCACCGGTGATCTGGCCGAGCTCAAGCCGCAACTCGACAGCGGCGAGATCCGCATTCTGGCGGCGCTGTCCGAAGAGCGCATGGGCGGGCCCTATGCCGATATCCCCACCGCCAAGGAGCAGGGTTACGACGTCGAATGGCCGATCTGGCGCGGTTACTACATGGGCCCGAACGTCAGCGACGAAGCCTATCAGCAGTGGGCCGACCGTCTGCGCGAACTGAACGATACCGACAGCTTCAAGAAGCTGCGCGAAGGCCGGGGCCTGTTCCCGATGGCCAAGTTCGGTGACGACTTCCACCAGTACGTCAAGAAGCAGGTCGCTGACTTCGAGCAGCTCGCCAAGGAAGTGGGTCTGACCCAATGAAACTCGCCGCCGACCGTGTCCTGAGTTTGCTGTTGCTCGGTCTGGCGGCGTTCGTCGCCGTCCAGGCCTGGCAGCTGCAGGTGCCTTTCAGCTACGACCCGCTGGGGCCGAAAGCCGTTCCACTGATTCTGTCGGGCCTGCTGGCGGTGCTGGCGATCGTGCTGTTCGTTCGCCCCGGTGCCAGCGGCGATTGGCCGACGGGGGCGCTGCTGCTTCGTCTGGTCTTCACCATGGCGGTACTAGGCGCCTACGCGGCGCTGTTCATCAATCTCGGTTTCCTGGTGACGACCGCGCTGGTCAGCATCGTCATCGCCTGGCTGTTTGGCGCCACGCCGGTGAAGGCGGTCGTCGGTGGTCTGCTGCTGGCGTTGGGCAGTTACCTGCTATTTACCTACGGACTGGGAATCTCGCTGCCGACCGGTAGCTGGATCGAGCCGCTGCTGGGGAGCGACTGAATGTTCGATTTTCTGATCCAGGGCTTCGGTGTCGCCCTGACGCCTCTCAATCTGGGGCTGGCATTCCTGGGCGCGCTGCTGGGGACGCTGTTCGGCGCGCTGCCGGGCATCGGGCCGATCAACGGCATCGCCATTCTGATGCCGCTGGCCTACACGCTGGGTCTGCCGGCCGAATCTGCGCTCATCCTGCTGGCGGGTATCTACACTGGCTCCGAGTACGGCGGGCGGATGTCGAGCATCCTGCTCAACGTGCCCGGTGATGCCGGCGCGGTGATGACCACGCTGGACGGCCATCCGCTGGCCAAGAAGGGCCTGGCCGGGCCGGCGCTGGGTCTGTCGGCGGTCAGCTCGTTCATCGGTGCCACAGTGGCGATCGTCGGTTTGACCCTGTTCGCGCCGCTGCTGGCGGTCGTCGCGGTCAAGTTCGGGCCCGCCGAATTCTTCGCGCTGATGATCTTCGCCTTCGCCTCGATGTCCGCGATGATGGGCAAGGATCCGCTCAAGACCCTGATCGGCGCCGTGCTCGGGGTGCTGATTTCGACGGTCGGCGTCGACTCCGGCACCGGCGTGCTGCGCTTCACCTTCGACATGCCCGAGCTCTACGACGGCATCGATTTCGTGGTGATGATCATCGGCCTGTTCGCGGTCAGCGAGATACTGCTGATGCTCGAGCACGCCTTCCGCCATGACCAGGACGGTGAAATGGCGCCGATCGGTCGCGTCATGGTCAAGATGAGTGAAGTGATGTACTGCAAGTGGGCGATCCTGCGTTCCAGCGTGATCGGCTTCGTCATCGGCGTGCTGCCGGGCACCGGCGCCTCGGTCGCCAGCGCCGTGGCCTACACCACTGAAAAGCGTATCAGTGACCGCGACAATACGTTCGGCACCGGGGACATGCGCGGTCTGGCCGCGCCGGAAGCCGCCAACAACGCCTCCGCCGCCGGCTCTTTCGTGCCGATGCTGACCCTGGGCATTCCCGGCTCGGGCACCACGGCGATCCTGTTGGGCGCGCTGATGCTCTACAACATCAACCCCGGCCCGATGATGTTCCGCGAACAACCGGTGGTGGTGGGCGGTCTGATCGCCTCGCTCTATATCGGCAACGTCATGCTGCTGCTGTTGAACCTGCCGCTGGCCGGCGTGTTCGCCCGCGTGCTGCAGGTACCGCGCTGGATCCTGGTGCCGAGCGTGGCGATCCTCGCCTTCGTCGGCGTCTATCAACTGCACTCCGACCTGATGGCGATCTACCTGATGCTGGTCATCGGCGTGTTCGGCTATCTGCTGCGCAAGTTCGGCTTCTCGCTGGCGCCGGTGGTCCTTGGCTTCGTGCTGGGCGGACTGATGGAAGAGAACCTGCGCCGGGCGCTATCGATCAGCGGCGGCGATGTCGCGATCCTGTTCCAGTCGAGCCTGTCGATCGGGCTCTGGATCGCCGCGGCGTTGGTGGTACTGGTGCCGATGTTCGCGGGCAAGCTCAAGGCGAAGCTTCTGCCGGCCAAGGCCTCCTGATACCGATACCCGGGATAGTGCTGCAAGTATTCGACGGCCCCGCTACGGCGGGGCCGTCGTCGTTGGATAAAAGCGCGTGATCGTGTTCAGCGTCTGCACGCCGCCAGCGGTTCTCTGGCTATAGTGCGATATAGATGTCTGGCGGTGAGACTCAATGGGAGAGATTCATGAGCGATGAAAAATCTGCGCTGATCGAGGCGCTGGCGCCGGACGGGCAACTGCGCGTCGCCATCAACTACGGCAATACCGTCTTGGCCCAGCGGGGAGAGAACGGCGAGCCGGCCGGGGTCTCGGCGGTGCTGGCGCGGGCGTTGGCGGCGGAGCTCGGGGTCGGGGTCGAATTCGCTACCTTCGACGGCGCCGGAGATGTGTTCGCGGCCATCGACGATGACGCCTGGCGAATCGGCTTTCTCGCCCGCGACCCGGTGCGGGCCGAGAAGATCCACTTCACCGACCCCTACGTGGTCATCGAAGGCACCTATCTGGTGCCTAAAGCCGCACCGTTTGAGGCAGTCGACGAGCTGGATCGGGGCGATATCCGCATCGCGGTGGGCAAGGGCGCGGCCTACGATCTTTACCTGACACGGGCGCTGAAGCATGCAAGCCTGGTGCGAGCCGCCACGTCCGCGGCGGCGATCGAGCTGTTCGTCGAACGCCAACTGGACGCAGCCGCCGGTGTGCGTCAACCGTTGACGAGCTACGCGGCCGAGCATCCGGGCTATCGCGTCCTGTCGGGGCGCTTTACCGCCATCGAGCAGTGTATGGCGGTGCCTGTCGCGCAGGCCTCGGAAGCCGTCAAGCGCTACATCGAGAACTTCCTCACCCGTATGAAGCAGCAGGGGGTAGTGAAGCACGCGTTGGCGGAAAGCGGTCAGGACGAGACGCAGGCGGCGGATTGACTCGCAAACATTGCAGAGATCGAATATTTAGCCCGTAACGTTAACGTTCCGATTTTTTTCTGCTATTTTTGCGCCGCGGGATGATCGTGAACCGGAATCCGGCGCCTCGAGCGCAGGTCATTCGGTTCGGCGCGAGTCTCGCCAAGGAGAGGTGGCAGAGTGGTCGAATGCACCGCACTCGAAATGCGGCATACCTTCGCGGGTATCGAGGGTTCAAATCCCTCCCTCTCCGCCACGAATGATGAATCAGCCGGCCCCATGGGGCCGGCTTTTTCGTTGCTGGACGACCCGCAATGGAGGCGTTCAGCCGCTTGCTCTCGCCGGCAGCACTTCCAGGACCGCGGCGGCAATCACCAGAACGGCACCGACAATCTGAATTGGCGCCAGCGGTTCGTCAGCCAGCAGCGCCGCGGAGAAGACGCCAACCAGCACCTCGCTCATCATCAGGATACCGAGACGCGCCGGCGACAGATACCTCGCTGCCCATACCAGAATCGCCAACGATGCTGACCACCACAGGCCGGCGGCGGCCAGGATCCAGGCGATAACCTGCCACCCGTTCTCCGCCGGCGGGAGTCCGGGCCAGGCCGAGAGGAACGGCGCCAGTAGTGCAGCGGCGACCAGGGCGCCGACGGCGAACAGGAAACTGCCTTCCCCGGGCCCGAGCGTGTTATGGGAACGCATGCCGCTGGAGGCAATTGCCCACAGCAGGCCGGAAGCCAGCCCCAGCCAGTCGCCGATGCCATGGGGCAGTGGTGAACCGTTGGCGCCAAGCACCAGTCCCAGCCCGGCTACACCGACAATGATGACCGCGATACGCCGTCCGGTCAGCGGCCAGCGCCACCACAGCCGTTCGATCAGCGTGCTCCAGATCGGCGTCAGGTAGAACAGCAGAATGACCACGGCGACCTGGCCGTGAACCAGGCCGACGGAATAGAGCATGAAGGCTGCGCCGCCCAGGGTGACCGAGGCGATCCCCAGCCCGGATGAGCGGGCGAGACGGCGGCGGTGGGCAATGGCCCAGGGAGAGAGCAACACGCACGCCGTGGCGGCGATGATCAACGACCCCCAGACGCCCCCGAGCTGGAGCGCTTCGAGCCGGCGAATGGGAAACCAGTAGAAGCCCCAGAGGGCGCCGGCCAGCAGAATACCCAATGCCGGCCACGCCGAAGAGACGGGGCCGGCATGATCGGGATTCGAGGACCTGGGTGACGGCGCGCCTCCCTTGATACGCGGGCTCCTTGAACGTGAACTCAAGCCGTTGGCCTGATCAGCCAGCGGCTTTGTCCGATCCCGCTTTTTCCAGTGCCGCTACGGCGGGCAGGGTCTTGCCCTCGACATATTCGAGGAAGGCGCCGCCGCCGGTGGAGATATAGGAGACCTGATCGGCGATGCCGTACTTTTCGATCGCGGCCAGGGTATCGCCGCCGCCGGCGATGGAGAATCCCGGGCTTGCGGCAATCGCCTTCGACAGCACTTCGGTGCCCTTGCCGAACTGATCGATCTCGAATACGCCTACCGGGCCGTTCCACAGGATCGTGCCGGCGTTTTCCAGCAGGCTGGCCAGATGCTTGGCGGTGTCCGGGCCGATATCCAGGATCATCTCGTCATCGCCGACCTGATCCACCGGTTTGACCGTTGCCGTGGCGGATTCGGAAAACTCGGTGGCGACGACGACGTCGGTGGGTAGCGGAATCTTGACCTTGGCCATCAGCTCCTTGGCCTTGTCGACCAGATCCGCCTCATAGAGCGATTTGCCCACGCCGTAACCGGCCGCGGCGATGAAGGTGTTGGCAATGCCGCCACCGACGATCAACTGATCGCATTTCTCCGATAGCGAATAGAGCACGTCGAGCTTGGTCGACACCTTGGAGCCACCGACGATGGCGGCCATCGGGCGCTTGGGTGCGCTGAGCGCCTTTTCCAGGGCGTCGAGTTCGTTGGCCAGCAGCGGCCCGGCGCAGGACTGTGGCGCGAACCGGATCACGCCATGGGTGGAAGCCTGGGCGCGGTGGGCGGTACCGAAGGCGTCCATCACGTAGATATCGCAGAGCGCCGCATAGGCCTTGGCCAGCGCTTCGTCATCCTTCTTCTCGCCCTTGTTGTAGCGCACGTTCTCGAGCAACACGACCTCGCCTTCGGCGATCTCGACCTTGCCTTCTAGATAGTCTTTTTCCAGCCGGACCGGTTTGCCCAGCAGGTCGGAGAGATGCTCGGCCACCGGGGCGAGGGTGAACTCGTCTGCCGGCTCGCCTTCGGTCGGCCGCCCCAGGTGGCTCATCAGCATGACGCTGGCGCCGGCATCGAGCGCGGCCTGGATGGTCGGCAGACAGGCGCGGATCCGGGCGTCGCTGGTGACCTTGCCGCCCTTGACGGGCACGTTGAGATCCTCTCGAATCAGGACGCGTTTTCCGGAGAGATCCAGTTCAGACATCTTGAGTACGGTCATGAAATCCTTTCCTTACGCTGAAGAGAAGTGACGGGTTCGGAGATGGAAGATGACAGTCCGAGCCAGTGGTGTGCGACGTCGAGCATCCGGTTGGCGAAGCCCCATTCGTTGTCGAACCAGCACAGCAGCTTGAGCAGGCGGCCACCGGCCACGCGTGTCTGAGTGGCATCCACGATACCCGAGCGCGGATCGTGGTTGAAGTCGACCGAGGCCATCGGCTCGTAGGTCACGCCGAGCAGGCCCAGATAGCGTTCGCGGCTGGCGGCGGCCAGGCAGGCGTTGACCGCGGCGGCATCGGTTTCGCGCTCCAGCGAGATCGACAGATCCATGGCCGAGACGTTGATGGTCGGCACGCGGACGTGGAGACATTCGAAACGCCCGGCCAGATGCGGCATCAGCCGGCCGATACCGCGGGCCAGGCCGGAATCCACCGGAATGATCGAGTGCATGGCCGAACGGGTCAGGCGCAGGTCGCTATTGTGGTAGGCGTCGATCACCGGCTGATCGTTCATGGCCGAGTGGATGGTCGTGGTGACGCCATGGGAGACGCCGAAACTGGCTTCCAGCACGTTGAGAATCGGCACCAGACAGTTGGTGGTGCACGACGCCGCCGAGACAATGCGCATGTCGCTGGCGATCTCATCCTGATTGACGCCATAGACGATCGTGGCATCGACGTCGGCTTCCGCCGGCTGGGAAAACAGCAGCCGTGGCGCGCCGGCCTGAAGGTGGCGCTCGGCGCTGGCGCGATCCTTGAAACTGCCGGAACACTCCAGCAGCAGATCGATGCCGAGCGCGTCCCACGGTAGCGCTTCCGGTTCGGCTGCGCTGAGCACGCGAATGGCGCAGCCATTGACGATCAGGCAGCCGTCTCGCGCTTCGACACGGCCGGGGAAGCGTCCGTGAGTCGTGTCGTAGCGAGTCAGATAGGCGATCGTCTCGAGATCGGAGAGCTCGTTGATGGCAACGATCTCCAGCGGCATATCGGGCCGTTCGATCAGCGCACGCAGCACGCTCTGGCCGATGCGGCCGTAGCCGTTGATGGCGACGCGGTAGGTCATGGGCGATCGGGTAACCCAGCGTTGAGGACGGTGTCGAAGTCGACCATCTTAGCGCATCCGTTCCCGATGAGCCGAGGATGAGGCGGATGTCAGCCTAAAGCACTGGACGAAACGGGGGCTGCCTCGTAGCTTGAAACGATCTCTCTCATGCCAGAGGCTCTTCCGCGATGGCTGATGCCAATGCCTTTTCTGTTTCACTTTCTGTTCTTTCTGTACCTTCTGTTCGTTCTGTTTCACCCGCGGTCTTGTCGATAAACGTTCGGACGACATCGCCATGATGCGCCGTCTCGAGTCTCTGGCATTCCATCTCTCCGCCACCGAATGTCCGGTCGAAGGCGAGGGCAGTGGGGTAGTCATGGCGAGTTCGGAGCCGCTGAGCATGTGCGGCGGGGTGGAGCGGCAGGGCGCGGTGATCGATCGCCAGCACCCGCTGTCTGGCGAATGTGTCGCCGGGCGGGCGCTGGTCATCCCCCATGGAGGCGGGACTGCCGGCAGCGTGATGCTGTTGGAGGCGATTCATGCCGGACAGGCGCCGGCGTTGATCGTGCTCGATCGGATCGACGAGGTCAGCGTTCTGGCGGCCATCGTCGCCGAAGAGGCACTGTCACTGACGGTACCGGTCATCGTGCTGGACCCCGCGCGCTTTGCCCTGGCGCAGTCGGCGCATCTCATCACCCTCCATCGTGGCCGGCAGCTGGTGATCAGCGGCCCGCGTCTGGCGGGCCTGGCCAGCGTGACGGCCGGTGGGGCGCTCGGGCACGAGCCAGCGCCAACGACGGCGGCGAATGACGGCTTTGCCCTGTCGCCGGCGGATCGGCGCTGTCTTGCCGGTGACGCAGGCCCGGCAGCCCAGATCGCCATGCGCATCGTGGTGCGACTGGCGCGACTGCAGGGCGCAGTCGAACTGCTCGATGTGACTCGCGTACACATCGATGGCTGCCTATACACGGGGGCGGCTGGACTGGTCTTTGCCGAGCGTCTGGTCGAGTGGGGCGGGCATGTCTGCGTGCCGACGGCTGTCGAGACGCGCCTCGACACGACCGTTCCGTCAGTGGAAACGACCGGCGACTCGCTGGCTGCGTCGACGGAGGCGACGGAACGACTCATCGAGCTTTGCCGGAAGCTCGGTGCATCGCCCGTTGCCAGCGCAGAGACGGTGCTGGAGCGCACGCCTTTGCCATGGCCGCTCGCACTATGTGTCGCGTTGACCGGGCGGGCGCCGGCGCCATTCGTCCACTGATCCCGCCACGTTCCCTATAGCCATGTTCTCCATAGCCATGTTCTCCACGGCCATGTTCTGAACAGCCATGCTCTCCACAGCCACGTTCTCGTCGCTCAGCGGCTGGCGCTCCATTGGGCGGCGATCGCGTTGAGCTGTTCCGCCAGCGTTTCCGGCATCTCCATCGGCAGTAGATGGCCGTAGCCGGGGAACACCTCGAGCTTGCCCTGGGGCAGGTGCGGCATCACTTCCGCGCGCTGAGTGTCGGGAGGCAGCGATGGATCCTTGTCGCCGACCAGCACCCAGGCCGGGTAGGGGAGTTTGCCGACGGCCTCGCGCCAATCCTCGGCGTAGGTCGTCGTCGGCCAGGCGCGCCACGCCGCCGGGTTGGCGTTGATCGCGTCCTCCACCGCCTGCTGGTAAAGCGTGGGAGCGAGCGAGACTTCGCTGGCGCCGTCGATGAACTGACGAGCCTGGGCTTCGCTGAAATCGAAGTCGAGCTGGAATCGATGCTCCTCGTCGCCGATCGACTGCGGCCCCGGCGGCGAGGGTGCGATCAGGACCAGCGCGCGCAGCCACGCCGGCCGATCGGCGGCGACGGTCATGGCGATGCGACCGGAAAACGAGTGTCCGACCAGGATGACGTTGTCGAGTCCGGCGGCTTCGATGCACTGCTCGACATGTCGGGTCATCGAGGCGACGTCGAATCCCGCCACTTCGCTGGCGCGGCCGAATCCCGGCATGTCCAGCGTGACGACCCGGTATCGCTCGTCGAGAAGCGGCAGGACCGCTTCCCACTCATGATGGGAACTGCCGAAAAAGTGCATCAGCACCAGCGTCGGGTCTCCCTGACCGCTATCACTGGCTATCGTCATCGAGGCTCTCCTTGAGGATCTGACTGAGACGTCGAAACATTCGACGAACTGCTCACAGCGTAGCGGGATCTGGACCGCTGTCAGGCTTTGGCGCCATTCGAAACGACGACCGGTCGCGGCGTTCAGTAGAAGAGATGCCAGACGAGGGGCAGCACGACGGCGGTGAAGGCGCCGGTCAGGCTCATGCCCAGGGAGGCGAAAGCGCCGGCGACGCTATTGATCTCGAAGGCGCGGACCGTGCCCAGGGCATGGCCGTTGATGCCCAGCGCCAGGCCGATCAGTCTCGGGTCGCGAATCTGCAGAATCCGGCTCAACCACTCCACGCCAAAAATGGCCGTCACGCCCGTGGTCAGTAGCGCACCCATCAGTAGTGCCCTGGAGCCGCCGAGTTCTTCGGCCAGGCTCAACGCGATGGGGGAAGTCACCGATTTCGGCGCCAGCGAGGCGAGCACGTTCTCCGGCGCTCCCATGACGGCGGCGATGATCACCGCGTAGCAGGCGGCCAGCGTCGCCGACAGCGGCAGCGTCATTAGGATCGGCTTCCACAGGGCGCGAATCTGCGGCAACTGCTGATAGAGCGGCACGGCCAGCGCGACGGTGGCAGGCCCCAGCAGCAGCATCAGCCAGCTAGCCCCCCGGTTGTAGTCCTCCACGCCGATCGGCAACAGGGCGATGACCACGGCAATCATGATCGCCGCGATCAGCATCGGCGGGCACCAGCTGGGCCTGCGCATCAGCTTGAACAGGCGAATGCCGATGATATAGGCGCCAAGGGTGAGCGTGATGGCGGCGATGGGCGACTCGAACCACTGCTGCGGTAGCTGGGCAAGTCGTCCGAGCCAGTCACTCATGGTCGGCGCTCCTCAAGTCGCTCTCGGCGGTACTCTGGGGCAGGTAGCGACGCATCAGCAGTAGACTCGACAACACGCTGAGCAGCGTGCCGACGATCAACGCGGTGAGAATTGCGGTCCATTGATCGGCAAATTGATCGGCGACAAAGAATATCTCGACGACACCGGGCATGATCAGTAGCGCCAGCATGGCGATCAGCGGCTGACTGATTCGAACGACGTCCGCATTCATCCCGCCGCGGTAGCCGAACCATAGCGTCAGCAGCAGCATGCCGATCACGCCGCTGGGCATGGGGATATAAAACAGCCGCACGAGGGCCTGGCCCAGCATCAGAAAGACGAGCAGCCACAGGAAACCACGCAGAACGGACATCGCAGAAATCTCGGATCGCTGAAAGACGAGCATCATACCAAATGCGTCGTGCGGTTCTGGACGACATCTGCCCATGACGGGCGCTCAACACTTTCCCATGACGATTTTCAGCCGATGCCCGGATACGAAACGTGACAATCTAGCAAAGCCCCGCCAGGGCGTCCGGCGACGGGAACAGGCAGTGCAGAAATGGTGCATGGGCGTGAACTGCGACGCATTGTCGCTTATTCTTGGCGCAGATATGGCCGCTGATCGAGGATTGCTGCGAGAGCGGAGGCCTGAAGCCGAGCGACGCGGCATGAAACGGCAGCGGATTTTGTTCGATAAATTTGTGCGATGAACTTGTTCAATGGATTTGTTCGATGGATTTGTGCAACGGACAAGCGCGTGGTCGGATCGGGTGGGCTGGTGATGCCTGAGGCTGATGCCAGCCTCTCGTGACGATACGCGGTAAAGCGACGCCAGGGCAGCCATTACCGGTTTGCCCTCTTTGGTAGAACGGGTAACCATCGCTGGTGGGCGGGAAGCGGTCGAGGTCGAGCCCCGCATGCCCCATCTTGAGTACAGAGGAAAAGCAACATGACCGATATCGCCAAGCTGCTGGGCAAGGAAGCGGAAAGCCTTCTCGGCTATACCTGCACGGGTTTCAAGAAAGAGGACCTGTACCTGCCGGGACCCGACTTCGTCGATCGTGTGTTCTCCGACAACGATCGCAGCCCGCACGTGATGCGTAACCTGCAGACCCTGTTCAATACCGGTCGTCTCGGTGGCACCGGCTATCTCAGCATCCTGCCGGTCGATCAGGGGATCGAGCACTCGGCCGGGGCCTCTTTTGCGCCCAATCCGATGTATTTCGATCCCAAGAACATCGTCGAGCTGGCGCTGCAGGGCGGTTGCAACTGCGTCTGTTCGACCCTGGGCGTGCTGTCGTCCGTGGCGCGGCGCTATGCCCACAAGATCCCGATGATGCTCAAGCTCAATCACAACGAGAGCCTGACGTTGCCGGCGATGTACGAACAGACGATGTTCGCGCAGATCGAGCAGGCCCATAACATGGGCTGCATCGCGGTCGGTGCCACCATCTATTTCGGCTCAGAAGATAGCCGCCGGCAGATTCAGGAAGTCAGCGAAGCCTTCGAGCGCGCGCACGAGCTGGGCATGGTCACGGTGCTGTGGTCGTATCTGCGCAATCCGGAGTTCAAGAAGGACGGCACCGACTATCACGTCTCCTCCGACCTCACCAGCCAGGCGGTGCACCTGGCGGCGACCATCAAGGCGGATATCGTCAAGCAGAAGCTGCCGGAGAACAACGGCGGCTACAAGGCGATCGGTTTCGGCCATACCCACGACAAGGTCTACAGCGAACTGACCAGCGATCATCCGATCGATCTGGCCCGCTATCAGGTGGCCAACTCGTTCATGGGGCGCGCCGGGCTGATCAACTCCGGTGGCGGCGCCAAGGGCCATTCCGATCTGGGCGAGGCGGTGCGTACGGCGGTCATCAACAAGCGCGCTGGTGGCATGGGGCTGATTTCGGGGCGCAAGGCGTTCCAGAAGCCGCTGAAGGAAGGTATCGAACTGCTCAACGCGGTTCAGGACGTCTATCTCTCCAAGGACGTGACGATCGCTTGATCGTGACCGTCCGACGTTAGACGTTGGTTGTCAGTCGCAAGAGCCCGGCCTTGGCCGGGCTTTTTTTCGCCTCGATATCAGGTAGTTGCTAAAGCTCGTTGGATGCAACTTTGGTCGGGCGACTTAAGTTGAATTGTCTGACAAAGTCGCTTTCTCTACCTTGCAAGACGTGTTCGATGATAACGCTATCATCTAGATCTTACGGACTGTCATCGAGATCTTGCGAACGGTCATTTGGATCTTGCGGACTGTCATTTAAATCTTGCGGAAGAGCGGAGCAGTGGTTCGTGCTCCGGCCGTGAGACAACGGTATGAGGGAGACGCATCATGAAAGCGATTCTGAGCAAGACCTGCCTGGCCGTGCTGGCTACCGCCGCCATCGGCGTATCGGCCTCCGCCCAGGCCGCCGACGACTGCCCGATTCCGGGCAACCTGCGGGTGGTGATCGGTTCGACGTCGACCGGCGGGGATACCTATCAGGCCTCCAGCATGGTGGTCGACAAGCTAGCCGACCAGCTCGATATCAACGCCAAGGTCGACGCCGTCGGCGTCATGCCCGGCTTCCAGGCGTTGGAGCGTAGTCGCCACGGCAACACGATCATGATCTTTCACGATGGCGCCTACCTGGGCAACCTCTACGGCGTGAACGGCTATCCGAACATCTTCGACAAGTTCGTCGTGGGGCCGACGGTGGCGATCAATCCGGGTAATGCCTACCTGGTACCCAAGAATTCACCCTATCAGTCGATGAGCGACATCATCGAAGCGGCGGGTGAAGGCAAGAAAGTGAAGGTCGCCATCCAGCCGGGCGGCGTGTCCGAGATCGGCCTGACGGCAATGAAGAACGCTGTGCGCGCGAAGTATCCGGGCAAGGAGAGCAACCTCGTTGCGGTCAACACCGGCTCTCAGGCCGACAAGAACCAGCTGCTGTTCGACGGTGCGGTGGATGTGATCAACGGCTCGGTCCAGGCCAACGAGCAGTACACCCAGCTGCCCGAGGACGACCAGAAAGCCATGCGCTTCGTCTGGATCACGGCGCGGGAAAAGACCATCGCCGAGACCAACGAAGAAGGCATGGGTGGCACCACGCGGGAGCAGTTGCTGCAGTACGTGACGCCGAAGTCCAGCGTGCCGATGAGTGAAGACGAGGACTTCACTTTCGATAAGGAATTTTTCCTTCTCTACAACAAGGATATGGACCCCGCTGCCATCAAGTGCATCGATAATGCGCTCGCTGAGGTCTACAAGGACGACGAGTTCAAGGATCAGCTGAAACGTTCGTTCTTCGTGCCTGATTACAAGCCTTCCGAAGAAGCCGCTAGCTACCTGAAAGAGAAGAACGACGAGTACAAGACCATCATCAGCAATCTGAAAGGCTGATCCTGCCGCGTGCCGGTCGACCAGGGTCGTCGACCGGCACGACTTCGTTTCCACCACTGAGACTGCCGGCGATGACCCGGCGCAGGAGCCGCTTTCCATGGAAAGCCAATGGCTGTCGATGCTCGATGTGACTATCGACTTCGACCAATCGCATCTCTTTTTCCCCCGTATCATCACCTGGATCCTGGTCATCCTGCTGGCGATGATCGTGGTCACCCGCTATCGCTTGCTGGTACCGGGGCTCAAGCGCGCGGGCCGCGTACTGGCCGGGCGCGAGGGCGAGTTCGATCACAAACGTTTCTTCGGCACGCTGGCCCTGACGGCGGCCTACTTCTATCTGATGAGCGTGCTGAGCGACGTGTTTCCCAACACCGGCTACAGCTTCCTGATCATGTCGGTGGCGTTCGTGTTTCTGTTGTCGCTGCTGTACGTCGATCATCTGACGCAGCGCCTGTTCGTCATTCTCGTGCTGAACGCGCTGATTGCGCCGACGCTGGCGTGGTACGTGCTGGCGCAGCTGTTCCGCATCACCTTGCCCTGATTTCTTAGCCCTGTCCGTCGGAGACTCGTCTCATGGATATCCTGTCTCATCTCACGCCGATGTTCTTCGGGCTGATCGCCGCGGGAACGTTGATCGGCATCATTTTTGGCGCGATCCCCGGCATGACCGCCACCATGGCGGTGGCCGTGTGTCTGCCACTGACCTACGCCTTCGGGCTCCAGAACGGCATCGCGCTGCTGCTGGGGCTCTACGTCGGCGGTATCTCGGGCGGCATGGTGCCCGCGGTACTGATCAACATTCCCGGTACGCCATCGTCGATCACCACCACGTTCGACGGCTACCCGATGGCCAGGCGCGGCGAAGGCGAGCGCGCGCTCAAGATCGGTATCGTCGCCTCGGTCTTCGGCGGGCTGTTCAGCGCCGCGGTACTGTTCTTCTTCGCCCCGGTGCTGGCGGACTTCGCGATCAAGTTCTCCTATGTCGAGAAGTTCCTGATCATCCTGCTGGCGTTGACGGTCATTGCTTCACTCTGCTCCAACATGCTGATGGGGATCTTCAGCGGCGTGCTGGGCGTCTGGTTGAGCCTGATCGGCACCTACTCGATTACCGAGGGCGGTAATGGCGAGCCGCGGTTGATGTTCGATTTCATGCAGTACTACCTGATCGATGGGTTCTCGCTGCTGCCGGTACTGATCGGCATCTTCGGTCTGACCACCGTGCTGCTGGATGCCGAGAAAGGGTTCAAGGACGAGACCGGCCAGGGGCCGATATCGCTCAAGGGCGGCGCCAAGTTCAAGTTCAGCGTGTTCAAGGGCCAACTGACCAACCTGGTGCGCTCCTCGAGCATCGGTACCTTCATCGGAATTCTGCCGGGGGTCGGCGGTAGCGCCGCTTCGGTGCTGGCTTACAGCCAGGAGAAGAACTTCTCGCGGGACTCTTCCCAGATGGGCAAGGGCGCGCCGCAGGGGATCGTCTCTTCGGAATCGTCCAACAACGCGTTGACCGGTGGCGCACTGGTGCCATTGCTTTCGCTGGGCATCCCGGGGGATTCCACCACCGCGATCCTGATCGGTGCCTTCACGCTGCAGGGTATTCAGGTCGGGCCGCTGTTCATCGGCAACAACATCGATACCTGGTATCTGATGATCATCGCGCTGCTGGCGGCCAACGTGATGATGTTCGGGATCATGTACTTCGCGATCCGCCATATCGCCAAGGTGATCGAGGTACCCAAGTACATCCTCTACCCGCTGATCATCATGATGTGTGTGGTGGGCGCTTACGCCATCAACTACGGGATCATGTTCGATGTCTGGACACTGCTGCTGTTCGGTATCTTCGGCTGGGTCGCTCACAAGATCGGGCTGGAGACGGTACCGCTGATCATCGGCTTCATTCTGGGCAAGTCGGCGGAGGTCTACTTCGTCAAGAGCATCGAGTCCTACGGCAATCTCTCGATCTTCTTCACCAAGAGCCCGATCGCGATGTTCCTGTGGGTGTTGATCGCGGTCTCCGTGGCATTCGCGATCTATCTGCGGGTGCGCAATCGCCGGCAGCCGACCGTCGAAAGCTGACGCTCCTGTCACGAAAAAGCGCCCATGTCATCGAGGATGGCATGGGCGCTTTGCGTCGGGACGATAGAGACTCAATCGGCGCTCAGTTTGCGCACCTGGTTGAGATTTTCCATCGTCGTCAGGCACGCCTCGGCGGCTTCGCGACCCTTGGTCAGGAAGTGCTGTTGGAAGAAGGTGGTGTGCGCTTCGTGTTCGTGGAAGTGATGCGGCGTCAGCACCGCGGAGAGCACCGGCACTTCCTGCTCGACCTGCAGCGCCATCAGCGCATCGATCACGGCGGTGGAAACGAAGTCATGACGGTAGATGCCGCCGTCGACGACGAATCCGGAGGCGACGATCGCGGCGTAACGACCGCTCTTGGCCAGCAGCTTGGCCTGCAGCGGAATCTCAAACACGCCGGGCACGGTGAAGGTATCGACCTGATCGACGGCAAAGCCGCGTTCGGCGACGGTTTCCAGAAAGGCGGTGTGGCAGTTACCGACGATATCTCCGTGCCAGTCGGCGCGGATGAAGGCGATGCGTTGCGACAGCGTCTGGGAGGAGAGCTGCGGCGGATAGGACTGATTCATGGTCGTTTCCTGAACGTTGGTTAACCAGAATCAGGGCTGCGGATCCGCTTGGGGTCGGAGCTGGCGGGTAACAGCGTCGATCAATGGTGAAACATCGATAGCGACGGATGAACCGGCCGGATCGTCATTAGGTTTTCAAATCCTAGCAAGGGGAACCGTTCTCTTTCATCCGGACTATCACCGTCGGCTTCGGAATCTCACCGAATCTGCTGACCTTGATGGCGACGCCATCAAGCGCTCGCGGGCTGAGATGCTGGCGTCTTTTCACGCCGCATCATTACCGCCGGTGGGGACTTTCACCCCGCCCTGAGAACCGACTGCGGCGAACCGCAATCCGCCGATAGTCTACGCCGTTCCTGGCTCCTGAGAAAGCCGGAGTCGGTGGCGCGTGTGGTATCGTTGGGCAGCCAAGCCGAGCCGAATTCGACCTTTTCAAACCGACTCGATCTTTTTCAAATCATGGAAGCGTGCATGAACGAGCGCAACGAGAACGCCGATATTGCCCTGATGACGGAAATTGCCACCCTCTATTACACCGAGGGGGAAACGCAGGAGGTCATCGCCAATCGGCTGGGGATCTCTCGGGTCAAGGCGGGGCGATTGCTCAAGCGCGCCCAGGCGGAGGGGATCGTCGATGTCAGGGTGCGTCAGCATCCCGCCGTCAGCGCGGAAATCGAACAGGCGCTCAAGCGACGTTTCGGGATCAAGCGCGCCTTGATCGCGCTCGATCACGCCGATTCCGATGGCCAGCGCGCCAACGTGGCGAGCCTGGTGGCCGATCATCTTTCCCGCCAGCTGAGCGAGGGGGCGATCGTCGCCGTCGGCATGGGCCGCAACGTGGGTGCGGTGGCGGACAACGTGTTCGAACAGGGTCAGCGTCAGTGCTCGTTCGTCTGCGCCATCGGCGGCTCGGTGCGGGCGGGGGAGTACATGAACCCCGACCACATCTGTCGCCGGCTGGCGATCAAGTTCGGCGGCGACAGCGAGACGCTCTACGCGCCGGCGCTGGTGCAGAACCTCGAGCTGCGCGACGCGATGTACGAAAACCCGACCATCCGCCAGACGCTGGACCGTGCCCGGCGCGCCGATCTCGCCCTGATCGGCATCGGCGATCTCAGCGAAAACAGCAACATGGTGCGGATGGGCTGGTTCACGCCCCAGGAGACGGCCGAGGCACGCCTCTCCGGCACGGTCGGCGACATGATGGGCTACGACTTCATCGACATCTACGGCCGCCCGTCGATGACGCCGATGCAGGGCCGCGTCATCGGCCTGACGATCACCGACCTGGCGCGGATTCCCGACGTCATCGCCATCGCCGCCGAGAATACCAAGGCGGCCGGCATTCTCGGTGCGCTGCGCACGGGTGTCATCGATACGCTGGCGACCAGCGTCACCAACGCTCACACCATTCTGCGTCTGGACGAAGCGACACGAATCGACGACAAGCCCGATTGAACGTTTTATGACCCCCGCAACGAAAAACGCCCGGCCATTCGATTCGAACAGGCCGGGCGCTTCGTTTCGAGCTTTCAGACGCTGAAAATTAACCCAGCAGCTTCTCGGCACGCGTGACGACGTTGTCGACGGTGAAGCCGAAGTGCTTGAACAGGTCGCCGGCCTTGCCGGATTCGCCGTAGGTCGTCATGCCGATGACATCGCCGTCGAGACCGACGTACTTGTACCAGGTCGACGGAATGGCCGCTTCCACCGCCAGACGCGAGCGGACCGCTTTGGGCAGCACGGACTCGCGATAGCTATCATCCTGCTCGTCGAAAGCGCTGGTGCACGGCATGGAAACCACGCGAACCTTCTTGCCCTTGCCTTCGAGTTCCTTGGCGGCGTCCATTGCCAGGCCCACTTCGGAACCGGTGGCGATCAGGATGAGTTCCGGCTTGCCGCCTTCGGCATCCTTCAACACGTAGCCACCGCGACGGATGTTCTTCAACTGAGCCTCGTCACGCGACTGTGCCGGCAGATCCTGACGCGAGAAGATCAGCGCGGTCGGACCTTTTTCACGCTTCAGACCCTCGACCCAGGCTGCCGTGGTTTCGGTGGCATCGCAGGGGCGCCAGGTGGCCAGGCCCGGCAGATTGCGCAGGTCGGCCAGCTGTTCGATCGGCTGGTGCGTGGGACCGTCTTCGCCCAGGCCGATGGAGTCGTGAGTGAAGACGTGGAGGATCCGGGTGTGCGACAGCGACGACATGCGCACGGCGTTGTGCATGTACTCCATGAACACCAGGAAGGTGGCGTCATAGGGAATGAAGCCGCCATGGGTGGCGATACCGTTGGCGATCGCGCCCATGCCGAATTCGCGCACGCCATAGTGCAGATAGCCGCCGTTGAAGTCGTCCTTGGTGATCGCCTTGGCGCCTTTCCACAGCGTCAGGTTGGACGGCGCCAGGTCGGCACTGCCGCCGAACAGTTCGGGCAGATCCGGCCCCAGTTCGTTGAGCACGCCCAGCGACGCCTTGCGGGAAGCGGTGGTCTCGGACTTTTCCTGCGCTGCCTTGATCAGGGCATCGCCGTCGAAGCTGGCCGGCAGCTCGCCGTTGTAGCGGCGCTTGAGCTCCTTGGCGAGTTCCGGATGGGCCTTCTCGTAGGCGGCCAGTTTCTCGTCGTACTCGGCTTCGCGCTTCTTGCCCTCGTCGCGCGCGTCCCACGCCTGGTAGTACTCGTCCGGGATCTCGAACGCCGGATATTCCCAGCCAAGCTGTTTGCGCGCGGCGGCGACTTCGTCTTCACCCAGCGCGGCACCGTGGCTCTCTTCCTTGCCGGCCTTGTTGGGCGAGCCGAAGCCGATCACGGTCTTGCAGATGATCAGCGAGGGCTTGTCGGTGACGCTCTTGGCTTCTTCGATGGCGGCACTGATCTGTTCGGCATCGTGGCCGTCGACATCGCGGATCACATGCCAGTGGTAGGCCTCGAAGCGCTTGCCGGTATCGTCGGTGAACCAGCCCTCGACTTCGCCGTCGATCGAGATGCCGTTGTCGTCGTAGAACACGACCAGGTTGCCGAGGCCAAGCGTACCGGCCAGCGAGCAGGCTTCGTGGCTGATGCCTTCCATCAGGCAGCCGTCGCCGGCGAATACCCAGACGCGGTGGTCGACGATCTCGTGACCGTCACGGTTGAACTGCGCGGCCAGCGTGCGCTCGGCGATGGCCATGCCGACACCGTTGGCGAGGCCCTGACCCAGCGGACCGGTGGTGGTCTCGATGCCGGGTGTGTAGCCGTGTTCCGGGTGACCGGGGGTCTTCGAACCCAGCTGACGGAAGTTCTCGAGCTCCTTCATCGGCAGGTCGTAACCGGTCAGATGGAGCAGCGAGTAGTGCAGCATCGAGCCGTGACCGTTGGAGAGAATGAAGCGGTCGCGATCTTCCCAGTCCGGATTGGCCGGGTTGTGCTTGAGATGATCGTTCCACAGCACTTCCGCGATATCCGCCATGCCCATCGGCATACCGGGATGGCCGGAGTTGGCCTTCTGTACGGCGTCCATGGAAAGCGCACGGATGGCGTTGGCTAGCTGGCGACGAGATGGCATTGGCTTTCGAATCCCCTAGATCTTGGATAAATAATGGCGCGAGACGCGATCTGGCTCTCAGTTTGACACGACTAGACTCTCAGTTTGACACGACTACCTAGTGTAGCGCGGCTGGTCGGCCTCATACCGCTGACCTGTTTTGCACGTCTGACAAGTGCCGCGCAGCTGAATGAACCAGTGCCGCGCAGCTGATTCAAGTGTAGCGCGACTGACTAGTTTGATGTGAGCAGCGCGGCTTCGTTCACGATGGTCTCGAAGGCCGCCGGATCGTGGGCAAATCGACCCAGAAACAAACCGTCGACCTGTCCTGCCAACCGGGTCAATAGACCGGAGCCCGCGCTGCCGCCATAGATCACCGTAGCAGATGAATGCCGGGACAGGTGTTCGCGCAAGCCCTGACAGACCGCTGCAATGTGGGCAAGTGATGCCGGCTCCGCCGCGCCGATCGCCCAGTGCGGTTCGTAGGCAATCACCAGTGGCTGCGAGCGCTGTGCCGGCGTCGCCAAGGACAGCGCCGAATCGATCTGTTCGCGACAGTCGGCAATGGCCTCGAACGGATCGCCATGATCGGCCTCGCCGATACACAGCACCGGAACCAAACCGTGTGCCAGTGCCACCTGGGTCTTGGCGGCGACGACGTGGGCATCTTCTCCGAACAGACGCCGCCGTTCGGCGTGGCCGATCTCGACATATCGACAGCCCATTTCGGCCAGCATGGCACCACTCACCTCTCCAGTATAAGCACCGTGCGGCGACTGATACAGGTTTTGGCCGCCGACGCCGATGGGCGTATCG
This sequence comes from Salinicola sp. V024, assembly GCF_052645315.1. Classification (NCBI taxonomy): domain Bacteria; kingdom Pseudomonadati; phylum Pseudomonadota; class Gammaproteobacteria; order Oceanospirillales; family Halomonadaceae; genus Salinicola; species Salinicola sp. V024. Next base: position 43,125 of record NZ_JBQXYB010000016.1, on the reverse strand, counting down.
GCAAAACACTCGAGCACCGGTGGCAGGGCAGGAAAGCTGGGCAGCACGAAAAGCGACACCCGGCCATCCTGGATGGCCGGGTGAGGGGCAACCTTGTCAGCGATCTGGCGACACCAACTGACTGTCTGGGCGTAGCCGAAATACATCTTGAAACTGATACCCAAGGTGATCGGGAGTTTGGCCATGACGTTCTCGGGATACTCGCTCTTGATTGACCACGAACCGGTGGTGACATCGCCCGGTTCGTGGCTATCCAGTTCGTGGCTGGACAGTTCGCGGTCAGACGGCTCGCGCCTGGCCGGTACGTTCAGCGCTGATCGATGACGGCCTGGACGGCAGCGACGATCAGCGAGAGCGATACCGCACCGGGGTCCGAGGTACCCAGACTCTTTTCCGCCAGTGGTCGAGCTCGTCCCAGCTTGGGCTTCAGATCGGCCGTGGCCTTGGCGGCATTGTCAGCCGCCTCGACGGCCTTGGCCCAGGCGGCCGGGAGTGTTTCTCCCTCGGCAACGGCGCGTTCGAGCGTTTCACTGAACGGTACCAGCGCATCGACCAGCGTCTTGTCGCCCAATTTGGCCTTGCCGAACGCCATGACGTCGTCCTTGGCCTTGGTGATGCCCTGCGCATAAAGCGCCGGTGTCGGCTCGTCGTCATCGCCGAGCGTCACGCTCAGCGCGTTGAGCATGACGCCCCAGATGGCGCCGGACGTGCCGCCCGCGCGATCCGACCACGCCTCTGCCGCCAAGCGTAGCAGCGTACCGGCGCCCGCGTTGCGACTGACGGCGTCCTCGGCTGCCAGTTCGGCCGCCACCACGCCGCGCTGCATGCCGATGCCGTGGTCGCCGTCGCCGGCGATGGCGTCCAGACGGCCGAGCTCTTCCACGTTCTGATCGATGATCTTGCGCGTCGCGCTCAAGGCGCTATACAGGCAGCGGGCCGCGGCGATCGATGACTCGCTCGCCGGCGGAATGGCGTCGGCGTCGGGAATATCGAGCTGGGATGTATCGATCGGCGGCGCCGCTTCGAGACTGCCCTTGCGATAGGCCGGGGCGTCCGCGGGGGCTTTCCACAGTCGCTCCAGTTCGTCGTCGAGCCAGAACAGCGTCAACGATGCGCCTGCCATGTCGAGACTGGTCACCAGCTCGCCGACCTCCGGCTCGACAATTTCGAGCCCCGCATCGCCAAGGAGTTGGTGAACCCGGCGATAGACCACGAACAGCTCTTCGTACTTGATCGAACCCAGACCGTTGAGCAGCACCGACACTCTGGCGCCCTTGGCACTGTCGATCCCCTCGGGGATCTCGTCGAGGAGATGCGAGACGAGCAGTTCCGCCAGGGCGTCGGCGGTGGGTACGTCCTGCTCGCTGATGCCCGGCTCGCCGTGAATGCCGAGGCCGACCGCCATCTTGCCCGATGGCACATGAAACAGGGCATCCTTCGCCCCCGGCAAGGTACAGCCATCGAACGCCACGCCCATCGAGCGCGTGCGGAAATTGGCGGCGCGCGAGATGCGCACGACCTCTTCGAGCGAATAACCCGCCTCCGCGGCCGCCGCCGCGATCTTGAACACGGTCAAGTCGCCGGCGATGCCGCGCCGCTTGTGAATTTCATCCTGACTGGCGCTGGAAACGTCGTCGATGACGGCGACGATCTCGCAGGGAATACCCTCGCGAATCAAGCGTTCCCGCGCCTGACCGAAATGCAGCACGTCACCGGCGTAATTGCCGAAGCTGAGCAGCACGCCGGCACCGTTATTGGCGGCCTTGCAGACGTTGTAGACCTGCTGCGCCGAGGGTGAGGCGAACAGGTTGCCCATGACCGCGCCGTGAGCCAGGCCTTGGCCTACCAGACCGGCGAAGGCGGGGTAGTGCCCCGAACCGCCGCCGATGACGACGGCAACGGTTCCCGGTTCGCTGCGAGTGCTGCGGATGACGCCCCCGGGGATCTGACAGACGCGCTGCGCATGCGCGGCGACGAATCCTTCGGTGGCTTCATCGACGAAATTCACAGGGTCGTTGTAAAGACGTGTCATGGCCGACGCTCCCGGCAACTGGGTGAATGCCAGGCTGAGCGGCTCAGGATCGTCCTGGCGCCACCGCCTGATGAAAATATGATCTTGTTGTGCGCATTTGGTTTTGCGCGGCGATAGCGATCATCATAGCGACGGCAATCCCACGCGATATGCGACTTTGGTGGACAAGTGAGCGGTGGGCTGGAGCGAATTCATTCACGGCGTCGGCCTGAATAGTGCCGTTCGGCGCTTTCCAAGAGCACGATTTTCTCTTTTGGAGTACTACTATTTGCTCATATGGATGCGTGTTGTTCATATGATCGTCGTGCCGCTATGATGTCCCATCGGCAATCGACGCCGTTGACGGCATGGGAGGGTGAGTAATGGCACAGAAATGGCGAGTGGCGCTGGGATGTGATGAAGCGGCCTATGAAATGAAGCAGGCAATGATCGAGCACGTCAGATCCCTGGGGCACGAGGTCGAGGACTTTGGAACTCATGACGCGAAGCCGGTGCTCTATCCGGATGTGGCGATCAAGGTCGCGGAAGCGATTGCGGCGGGTCACTACGATCGCGGCATTCTGATGTGCGGTACGGGCATCGGCGTGGCGATTTCCGCCAACAAGGTCCCGGGTATCCGCGCCGCACAGGCCCATGACACCTACTCGGCCGAGCGTGCGCGCAAGAGCAACGATGCCCAGATCGTCACCATGGGCGCTCGCGTCATCGGTATCGAGCTGGCCAAGACGATCGCCGAATCGTTCCTCAGCAGCGAATTCGAGCAGGGCGGTAGGTCACAGCCAAAGGTGGATCGAATCGAGGCCTACGAACGGGATCATCGCTGAGGAGGCTTTCCGCAGTCAGGGCGCCCGATGTGGCGCCTTTTTTTTGAAGTTGTTCATATGATCGATACCGGTTCTTTTTTGTACTGGATTGAATCCATTTTTATTTTGCCTAGATCAAATTTTGACCAATGACTTTAGTCTCATGTCTTTTTAGACCATAGAATAAATCACTGTTTTATATGATTAAAAAATAACTTTGGCTAAAGTCTTAGAAGGCGAGCTATTGATGTCATGGTCAAGATAAGGCTAAAAACATATGACCGAAGTTTGATCATGTGTTTTCCGGAGGCCCCATGAGCGAATCTACCGTTACATCCACGCAGCCGACTCCCGCTGGCGATATCCCCAGGACGATGAAGGCGGTGGTCGCCTATGCGCCCAACGATTATCGCTATGAGGAAGTGCCGGTTCCCGAGATCGATGACAAGGAAATTCTGATCAAGGTCGAGGGGTGTGGCATCTGCGCCGGTGACATCAAGTCCTACGATGGCGCGCCCAGCTTCTGGGGTGACGAGACCCAGCCGGCCTATATCAAGGCGCCGATGATCCCGGGGCACGAGTTCATCGGGCGGGTGGTCAAGGTCGGAGCTCAGGTTGAAGGCTATGCAGTTGGCGATCGCGTGATCTCCGAACAGATCGTGCCGTGCTGGAACTGTCGCTTCTGCGGTCGGGGTCAGTACTGGATGTGCGAAAAGCACGACCTGTACGGCTTCCAGAACAATGTCAACGGCGGTATGGCCGAGTACATGAAGTTCACCAAGGAGGCGATCAATTATCACGTCCCCGAGGAACTGCCGCTGGAGAAGGCGATCCTGATCGAGCCCTACGCCTGCTCGCTGCATGCGGTGCAGCGCGCCAGAATCGAGCTGGGCGATGTGGTGGTGCTTTCCGGCGCCGGTACGCTGGGGCTGGGCATGGTCGGTGCGGCCAAGAAATCGGGTGCCGAGAAATTGATCGTGCTGGACCTGTTCGACGATCGCCTGGAGTTGGCCAAGAAGTTCGGAGCCGATCTGACCCTCAACCCCAAGCGCGACGACGTGGTCTCGATCATCAAGGAGATGACCGACGGCTACGGCTGCGACGTCTATATCGAGGCGACCGGGCATCCCAAGTCGGTGGAGCAGGGGCTATCGATGATCCGCAAGCTGGGACGCTTCGTCGAGTTCAGCGTGTTCAAGGATCCGGTCAGCGTCGACTGGAGCATCATCTCCGACCGCAAGGAACTCGACGTGCTGGGATCGCACCTGGGTCCGTACTGCTACCCGCTGGTGATCGAGGGGATTCGCAACGGCGACTATCCCACCGACGGCGTGGTGACCCACAAGCTGCCGCTGGAGAAGTACGAGGAAGGGTTCGAGCTGATGAAGAGCGGTTCGAAGTCCTTGAAGATCGTGCTGATCCCTTGAGCCGACAGGTTTGCAAAAGAGGACGCTTTTCATGAGTGCAGCAGTTGCCAGTCGGCCAGCGGCGCCGAACAAGCTGAAGGGACGTCTGATCATCGGTGCCTGCGTGGTCGTAGTGCTGGCCGTAATGGCCTGGGATACCAAGGTGGTCGAGATCGGCTCGGAAGCGGCGCTCGAGGGTGGCTTCTCGGCGGACACCTACGGTGGCGAGCATTTCCCCGACATCCAGGCCAGCGTCGAGGAGCGTGCGGTCGAGGCCAGTGAGCTGGCGTCGGCCGTTCTCGATGACTCCACCGCGGCGGGGCAGAAATATGGCGTTGGCGAAGGTTTCGGACCGGTGGTGCCGGTCACGTTCACCGGCACTTTCGGCGAAGCTCGTTCCGGCATCTATCCGGTCAGCGTGGACGGCGTGTCAGACGACATCACCATTCGCGTGCAGACCGGCCCGGCGATCAACGGCACCGACCTGCGCGATGCTACCGGCGATATATCGTTCGGCGAGTTCACCAACCAGATCGAGTATCAGAATGCGGGCGCGTCGATCAACGATGCTATGAAACAGGCTGTACTGGCGGATGTGGACACGGCCAACCTCGACGGCAAGAGCGTCAGCGTGACCGGGGTGTTCAAGCTGATCAATCCCAAGAACTGGCTGGTGACACCCGTCAGTCTGGAGGTGGAATGATGCCTTCATCTCCCATCCAGCCCGCGCCTGTAAGCGAACCCGCCGACGACATCGTGCTGTCGGCGCGGGATGTCGCCAAGTCGTTCGGCAGCGTGCAGGCGCTCAAAACGGTCAACTTCGACGTCTACCGGGGTCAGGTGACCACGCTGTTCGGCGAAAATGGCGCCGGCAAGTCGACGTTGATGAAAATCCTCTCCGGCGTGATGCAGCCGACCTCCGGCGAGATTCTGCTGGAGGGCGAGCCGGTGCGCTTTTCCTCGACGACCGATGCGCAGCGCCTGGGGATCTCGATCATCCATCAGGAGCTGAGTCTGGCGCCCAATCTCAGCGTTCGTGACAACATCTTCATGGGGCGCGAGATCAAGGGGGCAATGGGCATCGACTATGCCGAGGAAGCCCGTCAGACCCGCGCCTTGATGGAAGAACTCGACGAGCCGATCGATCCGCTGACGCCAGTGGAGGATCTGCGCCTGGGCCAGCAGCAGATCGTCGAAATTGCCCGTGCGCTATCGGTGAATTCCCGCATCCTGATCATGGACGAGCCGACCTCGGCGCTGTCGGCGACCGAGGTAGAGGTCCTGTTTCGGGTGATTCGCGACCTCAAGAGCCGTGGGGTATCGATCGTCTATATCTCCCACCACCTGGAAGAGGCGCTGCTCATCACCGAGCACGCGGTGGTGCTGCGTGACGGCGTGATGACCGCCTATGCCAGACGGGCGGACATCGATCTGGAGTGGATCGTGCGCAACATGGTTGGCGAGAACTTCGATCTCGGCTCGCCGCCGACCGGTCATGCCCTGGGCGAGATAGCGCTGTCGCTCGACGACGTCAGCATCGCCGACACCGCCGTGCCGGATCGCTCGGTGGTCGATCATCTGTCGCTGGACGTCCGTGCCGGAGAGATCGTCTGCATTTACGGGTTGATGGGCGCCGGGCGAACCGAGCTGCTCGAGTGCGTCGCCGGTCGCGTGCCGCTGAGCGGCGGGCGAGTGGTGCTGGAAGGCGAGGACGTCTCGCACCTGAGCATCGCCGAGCGCATCGCCAAGGGGCTGGTGCTGGTGCCGGAAGATCGCCAGCGCGATGGCCTGGTGCAGACCATGTCGGTGGGCGAGAACCTGTCGCTGGCAAGCATCAAGGCGTTCACTCGCTGGCTGCTGACGTCGGGAAACCGCGAGCGCGGTGTGGTCGACGAGTCGATCGCCAACGTCCATATCAAGACCGACGGCCCCAGTGCCGAGATCGGCTCGCTCTCCGGTGGCAACCAGCAAAAGGTGGTCATCGGCAAGATGCTGGCGACGCATCCGCGCGTGGTGGTGCTCGATGAACCGAGTCGCGGCATCGACATTGGTGCCAAGGCCGAGGTGTTCAAGCTGCTGGCAGAAGGGGCGGCCAAAAAGGGGCTTGCGGTGGTCTTCTCTACTTCCGAAGTCGGCGAATGTCTGAGCATTGCCCACCGGATCGTGGTGATGAGTCGTGGGCGTATCGCCGCCGAATTCGGCGCCGACGCTTCCAAGGAACAGATCATGGCGGCCTCCGGCGAGGCGGTGGTCGCCTGAAAGAACACGTTAGCGCCTTTTCTCGAACGGAGTTTTGATATGTCCAAACACAGCCAAGCGGCAGAGCGCCAACGGGGTGGCTTCGATCTGGGGCGCCTGCTGCTCGAAGGGCGAGCCTTTTTCGCCCTGATCGCGATCATCATCATTTTCTCGTCGCTGTCGCCGGTCTATTTCTCGACCAGCAACTTCCTGACCATGTCCTCCCACGTGGCGATCTTCGGGCTGCTGTCGATCGGCATGCTGCTGGTCATTCTCACCGGCGGTATCGATCTGTCGGTGGGCTCGACGCTGGGGCTGTGCGGGGTGGTCGCGGGCTTTCTGATGCAGGGCGTGAGCTTCGACATGTTCGGCGTCACGCTCTATCCGCCGGTGTGGGTGGTGGTCATCCTGACCTGCGCGGTCGGCGCGTTCATTGGCGCCATCAACGGGGTGCTGATCGCCTACTTCAAGGTGCCAGCCTTCGTCGCGACGCTGGGGCTGCTTTATGTCGCTCGCGGCGTGGCGCTGCTGATGACCGACGGTTTGACCTACAACAACCTCGGCGGCAGCGCGGAGCTCGGCAATACCGGTTTCGACTGGTTGGGTTTCAATCGCCTGTTCGGCGTGCCGGTGGGGGTATTGATCCTGGCGGTAGTGGCGATCGTTGCGCTGCTGGCGCTATCCCGTACGCCTTTCGGGCGTTGGGTCTACTCCACCGGGGGTAACGCACGGGCGGCCGAACTCTCCGGTGTGCCGGTCAAGCGAGTGCAGGTCTCGGTCTACGTGCTCTCCGGCATCTGCGCGGCCATCGCCGGCCTGGTGCTGTCGTCCCAGCTGACTTCCGCCGGTCCGACCGCCGGCACCACCTACGAACTGACGGCCATTGCCGGCGTGGTCATCGGCGGCGCGGCGCTGACCGGCGGCCGCGGTAACGTGCGCGGCACGCTGCTCGGCGCTTTCGTGATCGGCTTTCTTTCCGACGGTCTCGTCATCATCGGCGTCTCTTCCTACTGGCAGACCGTGTTCACCGGTGCGGTGATCGTGCTGGCGGTTCTGCTCAACAGCATTCAGTACAGCGGGCGCAAGAAGCGCGTCGACAAGGTTTCCGAGCCGGGATCGCCGAATCCCGGGGCGCCCGCCAATCCTTCTTCTCCGTCCTCGAACGCCGACGCCGCACGCGTGACGAGCGAGGCGGAAAGTACCGCCGGCAAGCCGGCAACACAGCATTGATCGATGCGATTCCAATCAATGTGAGCCAGAGCAACACCAGCTATACAAACACAACCGCAACAGAAGGGTGATTCATCATGTTCAAGACAGGAAAACGCCTGCTGATCGCCGCCCTCGCCGTGAGTGCGCCACTACTCGCCGGCACTGCCATGGCGCAGGACAAGGGGCTGATCTCGATCATCGTCAACGACACCTCCAACCCTTACTGGTTCACGGAGGGCAAGATCGCCCGTGAAACCGCGGAAGAGTTGGGTTACGAGGCCAATGTCAGCGCCCATAAAGGGGACACCAATACCGAAAGCCGCCAGATCGATACCGCGATCACCAATCAGGCCAAGGCGATCATTCTCGATCCGGCCAACGCCGATGGATCCGTCGGGGCGGTGCGCAAGGCCGTCAACGCCGGCATTCCGGTGTTCCTGGTCAATGCCGAAATCAACGAACAGGGGCTGGCCAAGGCGCAGCTGGTTTCCAACAATGCCCAGGGCGCGGCAATGGGCGCGCAGCAGTGGGTCCAGACGGTCGGCGATTCGGCCAACTACGTCGAGCTGAAAGGTGCACCGTCGGACAACAACGCCGCGACGCGTTCCAACGGCTATGAAACCGTATTGAGCCAGTATCCGGATCTCAAGAAGGTCGGTGAGGATGTCGCCAACTGGGATCGGACTCAGGGCAACAACAAGATGCAGAGTCTGCTGCAGGCGCACCCGGATATCCAGGGCGTGATGAGCGGCAACGACGAGATGGCACTGGGCGCGATCTCCGCCCTCAAGGAAGCCGGCAAGCTGGATGGTATCGTCGTCGGCGGCTTCGACGGCTCGCCCGATGCGGTCGATGCGATCAAGGCCGGCGAACTGGCGTATACCGTGCTGCAGCCGGTGGCGATCTTCTCCGAAGACGCCGTGCGCATGGCTGACAAGTTCATCAACACCGGAGAAACCGGGATCGACGGCGAGAAGAAGCTCTATGATTGCCTGCTGATCACCCCGGACAATGTCGACAAGTACACGTCGCCGTTCGTGCTGGAGCAGTGATGCTCTGCTGAACAGGTCAGGTTCTGTTGAGACGACATCGCCGCGGGCCTCTGGCTCGCGGCGATTCCGTTCGTGGGCTTCGCTACAAAATCCTGATCAAGCGGTAGCGGATGCCGGCGTCGTCCAGCTCGCGGCGATGCTCGGCGGCTAGGCCTTCATCGATCAACACCAGGTCGAATTCCACAAGATCGGCCAGTCGGTGCAGCGCGCTGCGGCCGAACTTGGCGCTATGCACCAGCAGGATTCGGCGTTCGGCGGCCGCCATCTGGGCGTGCTTGATCTGGGTCACGGCAGGATCCTGCACATAGGCGGTGGTACCCAGGATCGCCGAGGCAGACAGGATCGCGACATTGGCGCGCAGATTGGCGAGGGTCTGCTCGCAGAGCAGGCCGAAGGTCGCGTTGAAGCGCGGTTGATAGTCGCCGCCTAGCGTTATCAGCTTGATGCCGCTGGAGTATTTGAGCCGATCGATGCTTTCCAGCCCATTGGCAATGACGGTGAGCGGCTCGAGTGCTGGTAGCAGCGAGGCCAGCTCGCTGGCGGTAGTGGAGTCATCGAGCATCACCGCTTCGCCCGGCGCGATCTCCTCCAGCGCCGCGCGCGCCAGCGCCTGCTTTTCTCGAGTGGCGATGTGCGAGCGCAACGCGAAATTGCTCTCGAATACGCTGGAAGAGCGAGTGGTGACGCCGCCGTGCTGTTTGTTGACCATGCCCTGTTCGGAAAGCGCATCGAGGTCTCGGTGCACCGTCATGCGGCTGACGGCGAAGCGCGCGGCCAGCTCGTCGACCTGGGCCGAGCCGGCCTGAATGATGTAATCCAGCATCGCCTGGCGACGTGCTGTTGCGCCCCTCGTCGTGGGTCGAGGCGGCACGGTTTCGAGCGAGGTCATGACCCTCCCGTCGTCAGCACGACCTTGATCGAATCACGCTGGGCGGCGATCTCGAAGCCGCGTTCGAAATCGGCCAGCGGCACGTGATGGGTGACGATGCCGCGTGTCGTCACCAGCCCGCGGGCCAGCAGGTCGATCGCCACCGGGTAGGTGTGCGGCGACAGGTGAGAGCCACGGATATCCAGCTCCTTGCGGTCGCCGATCGTCGACCAGTCGACGCTGGTGGGCTCCTTGAATACGCTGAATTCGACGAAACGGCCCAGCTTGCGCAGCGATTCCAGGCCCTGGATCACCCCGCTCGACGAGCCGGTGGCGTCGATATAGACCTCGCAGCCGTAGCCGCCGGTCAAGACGCGTATCTCCCCGGCGATATCGTCGCGATGGGGGTTGAAGCCATGATCGGCGCCATAGTCGCGAGCCAGTGCCAGACGCTCGTCATGGGTGTCGACCAGGATCAGCTGTCTGGGGGTCTTGAGTCTGGCGAGCTGCACCATCGCCAGGCCGATCGGTCCGCCGCCGGCGATCACCACGGTGTCGTCGAACTGGATGTCGGCGCGATTGATGGCATGAATGCCGCAGGCCAGCGGCTCGAGAAAGGCGGCGTCCTCGAGGCTCAGGCGCGGGTCCACCCGATGCAGCACCGCGTTGGCCGGCACGCGCAGGTATTCCGCCATGCCGCCGTTGGCGACGCCGCCCTGAAAGCCGAAGATGTTGTGCACCTCGCACATCCAGTAGTGGCCGCGCTGGCAATAAAAGCACTGTCGACAGGGCAGAATCTGCTCCGGCACCACGCGCATGCCCAGCTCGACGTTGAAGTGTTCGGCGGCGCCTTCGCCGAGGGCGACCACCTCGCCGGCGAACTCGTGGCCGACGATCATCGGCGGCTTGACGAAAGGCGTGAAGCGATCGCCGTCACCCCAGTACATCGCGGCGCCGTCGCGACATTTGAGATCGCTCGAGCAGATGCCGCAGGCCTGAATCCTGAGCACCAGCTCGTTAAGGCCGGGGCAAGGCGTCGGCACGCGCTCGAGGCGATAGTCGCCGGGTCCGCGGCAGACCACGGCCTGCATGTCCTTGGGTAGAGAAAGGTGAGAGTCGGGCATCGGGCGTGCTCCGGTGATGTCGAGGGCGTAAATGATCCCTTCAGACATAACATCAAAAAGTGACGATTCGCCGTATGACTTTGGTCGCGGCAGGTATCTGCTTTTAGTGATGCGTTTTTAGTTCATTGAAAGTGAAAGAATAGATTGGTATCTGCGCGATCTTTAACACCAACGTCTAACGTCGTTTTATCTCAATAAAGTGTTAGAAATGACCGTGCGAGGTGCTGGTCGCGTCAGGGGCAGCGCCGTCAACAGGAGACAGTCATGTCGCGCGGTTATCTGCTGGGGCTCGATGGCGGTTCCAGCTCCACCAAGGCGGTGATCTTCGATCTCCAGGGCACCGTCGTGGGGATCGGACGGGAGGATTCTCGACTCGAACATCCCAAGGCGCACTGGGTCGAGCGCGACATGACGGCGGCCTGGTCCAGCGCCGTCCAGGCGATACGCGCCGCGCTGACGAACGCCGAGCTGAATGGCGGCGATATTTTGGCAGTAGGTGTCACCGGCCATGGCGACGGGCTCTATCCGCTCGATCGGGAAGGCCGGCCGCTCGGTCATGCCATTACCTCCCTGGATAGCCGCGCCGCAGGTATCGTCGAGCGCTGGTGCCGCGAGGGGGTGCGCGAGGAGGCGCTGGCCCGTATCGGTCAGATGCCTTTCGCGTTCTCGCCGGTGACGTTGCTGGCGTGGATGCAGCAATATCAGCCCGAACGGTTTGCGGCGCTCGGGCACGTGCTGACCTGCAAGGACTGGTTACGATTCAAGCTGACCGGCGAGCTCGCCACCGATTTCACCGAAGCCAGCACCGGTTATACCGACGTCAATACCCAACGCTATAGCCGAGAGGCGCTATCGATGCTGGGTATCGAATCCATGTTCGAGGCGCTGCCGGACGTTCGCCTGTCCGACGAGATTGCCGGGCGCGTGTGCAAGGCGGCCGCCCGCACCACCGGGCTGACGGCGGGCACGCCGGTGGCGACGGGGCTGCACGACGTCACGGCCAGTGCGGTGGGCCTGGGTAATATCGCGTCGGATACGCTGACCATCGCGGCCGGCACCTTCAGTATCAACGAGGTCTTCTCCGACGCACCCAAGCCCGATCCGCGCTGGGCGACGCGCAACGGTCTGCGTGCGGGTCAGTGGCTCAACATGGCGATCTCGCCGGCTTCCTCGAGCAATCTCGAATGGTTCCATCGCCAATGGGGCCGGCCCGGCGATGGCGGCACCGGCGCCTTTCTCGCCGACATGGAGGCGGCGCTCGACGCTGCATTCCGCAGCTCGTCACGACTGGTCTATCACCCGTTCCTTTACGGCTCGCCCTACGACGAACCCGCCAGCGCCGGGCTGTTCGGCCTCCAGGGCTGGCACGATCGGGGCCACGTGCTGCGCGCCATTCTGGAAGGCGTGGTATTCAACCACCGCGTTCATGTCGATGCGCTGGCGTCGACATTCAATATCGACCGCGTGCGTATCACCGGCGGCGGCAGTCACTCGCCGCGGCTGGCCCAGCTGTTCGCCGATTCGCTGGGGCGGCCGCTGGAGACGTCGCGGATTCACGAGGCTGCCGCCTGGGGCGCCGCGATCTGCGCGGGCGTGGCCGCCGAAGTCTTTCCCTCGATCGAGTCAGCGACTCGGCTCTGCGAGGTCGGCCATCGTTACCTGCCGGATCAAGAGCGCCAGGCCGAATGTCAGCAGGGCTTCGAGCGCTATCAGCGGCTGGTCGAGGGGATGCGATCGCTGTGGACGATGCTCGACGCCGAGGCCACGTCTTCGAATTCGTCCGCTAGCTCGAGCGAATCCATGCCGCAACCGGGAGCCACCCGATGACGCAACCCTTGAATCCACCACCGTTGAGTCGTCGGCAAACGCTGGAACGTCTGCGTGCCGATCCCTCGGTGTCGGTACTGATCATCGGTGCCGGCATCAACGGTGCCGGCCTGTTTCGCGACCTGGCGCTGCAGGGGGTCGATGTCCTGATCGTCGACAAGCAGGACTTCTGTGCCGGCGCCAGCGCCGCGCCGTCGCGGCTGATCCACGGTGGCCTCAAGTATCTGGAGACCGGCGAGTTCCGGCTGGTGGCGCAGTCGACCCGCGAGCGCAATCTGCTGCTGCGCAATGCGCCCCACGTGGTGCATCCGCTGCGCACCGCGATGCCGACGCACAGCTGGTTCGGCGGGATCTGGCCGTCGATTCAGCGTTTCTTTCGTCGTCCGGCGAAGATCGATGACCGTGGCATTCTGATCAGTGAGCTGGGGCTGACGCTTTATGACTTCTTCGGGCGTCATTTTCGCAGCATGCCGCGTCACTCGCTGACGCTGGGCCGCAGGGTGCATCAGTCGCTGCCGGATATCCGTCGCGACGTTCGCGCGCTGCACACCTATTACGACGCGGCGATCAGTCAGGCCGAGCGCCTCGGGTTCGAGCTGATCGACGACGGCTGCCGAACCCATCGCGGGGCGATGGCACTCAACCACGTCGATCTAAGCGGCGCCGACAGGGGAACGGTGAATTTCGAGGATGAAGAGGGCAGCGCTTTCACGGTGCGACCGCAGATCATCGTTAACGCCGGCGGCGCCTGGATCGACGAGATTAACCGTCAGTTGGGTCTCGAGACTCGGCATATCGGTGGCACCAAGGGCGGGCATCTGATCGTCGACGTGCCGCAGGTTCGCGATCAACTCGACGGCCGTATGATCTACTTCGGCACCCCGGACGGGCGCATCTGCCTGATCTATCCGTTCATGAGTCACGTGCTGGTCGGCGCCACCGATATTCGCTGTACCGATCCCGATCAGGCCGTCTGCGACGACGACGAGCGCGACTACATGCTCGAGGCGGTGCGCTATCTGTTCCCCGACGTGCCGATCGGCCCCGAACAGGTCCGCTATCGCTATAGCGGGGTGCGTCCGCTGCCACGCAGCGACGCCGCCGATCCGGGGCAGATCAGCCGCGATCACGCCATCGTCGAGGACCGCATCCACGACTGGCCGGTGCTGTCGCTGATCGGCGGCAAATGGACCACCTTTCGAGGGTTCGCCGAGGAGGTCGCCGACGACGTGCTCGCCAGACTGGGCCGGCGTCGCGAGCTCGATACCCGCCAGCTGGCGATCGGCGGGGGGAAGGATTACCCCCGGGATGCGGCGGCACGCGAGATGTGGCTGGCCCGTGTCACCGAACTCTGTGATGGAGATCGTGGCCGCGCGATCGTACTGCTGGCGCGCTATGGAACACGTGGCGACGCGGTGGCACGTCACTGTGAACGGATCGATGTCGATGGCCTCTCTCGTCAGCGCCCGCTGGATTCGCTGGTCGACTATCGTGAAGGAGAGATCGATTTCGTCTGCCGCTTCGAGCGCGTCGAACATCTGGCCGATGTGCTGTTCCGGCGCTTGCCGATCGCGCTCTCCGGCCAGCTGGACGGCGCAGTGATCGACGAGGTGGCCGCGCTCTGCGGTGCTGCGCTGGGATGGTCGGACGCGCGCCGAGGCAGTGAAATCGAACGGGCTAGAGACGTCGCCATGCACGCACACGGCGTCTCGCTGACACCGGCAGAGTCGTCTTTTCAGGAGAACTCGCCATGACGACCGTCTTTTCTTCCAGTGGGTTGCGGACCGGGCGATTGTTCCGCCGCGACACGCAGTTGAGCTGCATGGTGGCGTTCGATCGGACACTGCTGGCGGGGCCGGTCGCGCACGCGATCGATGCGCGTCGGACCTGCGAGGCCATCGTCGCGGCCAGGCCGGAGGCGGTACTGCTGTCGCCGGGCGTGCTCAAGTCCTGCGGGGACCTGTTCGCCGACAGTCGGGCGCCCAGGGTGGTGCTGCGAATCGACTACCCCATGGTGGGCGACTTCATGCTCGCCGGGGAGGAGTATCACCGTATGATCGCCACGCCCGCCCAGGCCCAGGCGATGGGGGCGGACGCGGTGGTGATGTGCCTGATATCCGGTTACGACGATCCCAGGCGGGAGGCCGACAACCTCGAGGCGGTGGCGGAAGCCGCGCGTCAGTGTGAAGCGATCGGGTTGCCGCTGATCGTCGAAGCGGTGGTGTGGGGGAGCCGCGAGGAGGGTCGTCTCGACGCCGAACGGATCGCGCGAGTCGCGAGAATCGCCGCCGAGCTGGGTGCCGATCTGATCAAGGCGCAATATACCGATGATCCCGAGGACATGCGGACCCTGGTGCAGAGTTGTCCGGTTCCCGTGCTGGTGCTGGGCGGGGCGGCGATGAACGACGACGAGGCGTTGGCGCGCTTTACCCGCGATGCCCTGGACAATGGTGCGCGCGGGGTGATCTTCGGGCGTAACGCCTGGCAGCGCGAGAACGCGACGGCGGGTATCGAGCGACTGATCGATACGGTGCACGGTATGACCCGTGTCTGATAGTGCTGGTCAATCGGGGGCTTAGGTGGCAAAGAATAGGCAGCTAGCGATTCTGTGTGTAGACTTTCGTACCCTGTCCCGGCGCGTTCGGAACAGCGATGTGGTGCGTCGTTTCAACCGTCCTTCCGACCGGCGGCGCTGTGTTTTTTTGTTTCGCGGGTCGCATTGGCGGGCCGCAGCCAGTGAACGAAGGGATCTCCGTACGCCATGAGCGAATACTCTCTGTTTACCTCCGAATCCGTGTCCGAAGGTCATCCGGACAAGATTGCCGACCAGATCTCCGATGCTGTCCTCGACGCCATCATCGCGCGCGACAAGCAGGCTCGCGTGGCCTGCGAAACGCTGGTCAAGACCGGCGTTGCCATCGTTGCCGGTGAAATTTCCACCACCGCCTGGGTCGATCTGGAAGACCTGGTGCGCAAGGTGATCATGGATATCGGCTACACCTCTTCGGAAGTCGGTTTCGATGGTGAAACCTGCGGCGTGATCAACCTGATCGGCAAGCAGAGCGTCGATATCGCCCAGGGCGTCGATCGCAGCAAGCCCGAAGATCAGGGCGCCGGCGATCAGGGTCTGATGTTCGGCTACGCCACCAACGAGACCGACTCGTTGATGCCGGCGCCGATCCACTACTCGCATAGGCTGGTCGAACGTCAGGCCGAGCTGCGCAAGAACGGCACGCTCTCGTGGCTGCGCCCGGACGCCAAGAGCCAGATCACCTTCAGCTATGACGACGACGGCAAGCCCAATGGCGTCGACGCTGTGGTGCTGTCGACCCAGCACGATCCGGACATCTCCCAGGAAGATCTGCGCAAGGCGGTGGAAGATCTGATCATCCGTGATGTCCTCCCGGCGGAGTGGATTCACGACAAGACGCGTTTTCACATCAACCCTACCGGCAAGTTCGTGATCGGTGGCCCGGTGGGCGATTGCGGCCTGACCGGACGCAAGATCATCGTCGACACCTACGGTGGCATGGCACGCCACGGCGGCGGGGCGTTCTCGGGCAAGGACCCGTCCAAGGTCGATCGCAGCGCCGCCTATGCCGGACGCTATGTGGCCAAGAACATCGTCGCCGCCGGGCTCGCCGACAAGTGCGAGATTCAGGTCTCCTACGCCATCGGCGTCGCCGAGCCGACCTCGGTCTCGATCAACACCTTCGGCACCGCCAGGATCAGCGAAGCCAAGATCATCGAGCTGGTGCGCGATCACTTCGATCTGCGCCCTCATGCGATCACGCGGATGCTCGACCTGCTCCACCCGATGTATCAGCTGACCGCCGCCTACGGTCACTTCGGCCGCGAGCCGTTCGAATCGAGCTACACCTGGACCGACGTCAACGGCGAAACCCAGACAGAGACCTTCACCGCGTTCCCGTGGGAAAAGACGGACAGGGCGGAAGACTTGAAGGCTGCTGCCGGTCTGTAAAAGCCGCAGTGGCTGATACGCCCGGCCGGTTTGGAACCGGGCGTTGAAGTCCGACCTGTAGAGAGGCAATAGCGGACCCGACCCGGGTCCGCTTTTTTTCGAGCTTGTCTTACCAGGGCTACCGTTTTCCGAATCTGCTGGCGACCGGGTAGATCACCGATCGTGGTGATCGACGGCCCGAGCCACTATCGTTAATGGCGTAGCAGCCATTGATGACGTAGTAGCCGTTTATGACGTAGCAGCCGTTAATGACGCCGCCGCGAGTACATCGACCATCCGCCAGGGCTGGCAACGGGAAAGGATTCCATGCTGGAAATCGCAGCAGTCTTCATCACGATCACCGCGCTGTTCGCGTGGTTCAACTATCGATTCATCAAGCTGCCGGCGACGATCGGCGTGATGTTCATCTCGCTGGTGGCGTCGGTGCTGTTGATCGTCCTGAGTCATGTCGGGTTCGATGCCATTACCGACTGGGCCGAAACCTGGCTGGGGCAGATAAACTTCAACGCCTTGCTGATGGACGGCATGCTGTCGTTTCTGCTGTTCGCCGGTGCCTTGCACGTCGATTTCCACAAGCTCAAGCGCTATCGCTACTCGATCGGTTTTCTCGCCACCATCGGTGTGGTGATCTCGACGCTGGCGGTCGGCAGCGCCGCCTGGTGGCTCTTTCGCACCTTTCATATTGATGTCCCCTATCTTTATTGCCTGGTCTTCGGGGCGCTGATCGCGCCGACCGACCCCATCGCGGTGCTCGGCATCATGCGCAGTGCGGGTGCGCCCGATGACATGGAGATCAAGATCGTCGGCGAGTCGCTGTTCAACGACGGTGTAGCCGTGGTGGTGTTCACCATGCTGCTGGGCGCGGCGACCGCCACCGAAGCGCTGACGGTCATGCACTCCGCGACGCTGTTCCTGGAAGAGGCGGGTGGCGGCATCCTGCTGGGGCTGGTGATGGGATATGTCGCCTACTGGATGATGAAGAGCATCGATCAGTATCAGATCGAAGTGCTGGTCAGTCTGGCGCTGGTCCTGGGCGGTTACACGCTGGCAACGCATCTTCACGTCTCGGGGCCGATCTCGATGGTCATCGCCGGGCTGTTCATCGGCAACCGCGGCCGCGAGCATGCCATGTCGGATACCACCCGTCGCTACGTCGACGGCTTCTGGGAGCTGATCGACGAGATTCTCAACGCCGTGCTGTTCGTACTGATCGGCCTCGAATTGCTGCTGATCCCGTTCGAATGGTCGTACTTGATCGTCGCGGGGCCGGTGATCGTCGTCATTCTGGTGACGCGCCTGCTCACCATCGGTCTGCCCATCGCCGTATTGAACCGGTGGGTACACTTTCGTCCCGGCACCACGCGTGTGCTGACCTGGGGCGGGCTACGGGGCGGCATCTCGGTGGCATTGGCGCTGGGCCTGCCCGAGAGCGATTATCGAAATACCATCGTGATGGTGACCTACATCATCGTGCTGTTCTCGATCCTGGTTCAGGGGCTGACCATCGGCGGCGTGGTTCGACACGTGTTATCCCAGGATGCCAAAAATTCTTAGACTTTAGTGGTATGCGGCGGTTCAGGCATGGTATCGCCGCCGGGCGTTCCTTACTCTTGAGCCACTGTACGGTTTCTTTTTCGTCGATCAGCTGGGTCGATGACGTTTCAATGACGGGGTGAACCATGATGTTACGCACAGGAATGCTGGTCGCGGCGCTGGGCCTTTCCGGGGCACTGCTGGCGGGTTGCGGTGACGACGGCGACGATCAGGCGAAGAGCGAGACTCAGGAGCAGTCATCGTCTCAGCAGGAGTCCCAATCCTCCAGCGGCAGCTCCGATTCACAGCAGACCGCCTCTTCCGGGTCTGCCGACAGCCAGAGTAGTGACGAGAGCGCCAGTCAAGGTAATGGTGAAGGCGGCAGTGATCCGGTCAACCTGATCTTCGGTACCGGCGGCACCGGCGGCAGTTACTACCCGATCGGCGGGGCGCTGAAGAGCGTGTTCGAGAAGAGCGATCTGGTCGACGGCGTGCAGGTCGTTTCCACCGGCGCCTCGGTGCAGAACATCAACAATATCAACGATGGCTTGAATCAGGTGGCTATCGTGATGAGCGACGTCGCCTATGACGCCGTCAAGGGCCAGAACCAGTTCGATGGTCAGCCGGCCGATATCGAAGCCATCGCCGGCATGTACCCCAACGTGGTGCAGGTCGTCGCCACGGGCGATAGCGACATCCACAGCATTGCCGATCTGAAAGGCAAGCGCGTCGGCGTTGGTAAGGTGGGCTCCGGGGTCGAGCAGAGCGCCGCCAAGGTGCTGGAATCCGCCGGCCTGAGCTACGACGATCTCGCTCAGGTCAGCCATACCGGCTACGCCGATAGCGTGACCGAAATGAGCAATGGCAACCTCGATGCCGCCTTCTTCACCTCTGGTGTGCCAAACTCCAGCATTACCGGATTGATGCAGAGCACCGATGTGACCTTCGTGCCGGTCGAGGGCGAGGTCGCCTCCAAGCTGCTGGAAAAGTATCCGTATTACGAAAACTACGAAATTCCGGCCGGCGCGCCAGAACGCTATGACCTGGGTGATGCCATCGATACGGTGGCGATTCGCAACATCATGATCGTGCCGTCTTCCATGCGTGACGATGTGGCCGAGGATCTGGCCAAGCGGTTCCACGACTATCTGGAATCCGGCAACGTCTCCGTCGGCGCGCTCAAGCAGTTCGATCCCGCCACCATGGACAAGAACCTGGTCGTGCCGATCCACCCGGGTGCCGAAACATTCTACGGAACACTGTCGTCTTCCGAGAGCACGGCCACTGATGGCGGCGATGTCACCAATGCGGGTGATGACAGCGATCTGTCGGAAGATACGGCTTCCATGCCGGCCAACGAGCAGGCGGCGACGACCGAAGCCGATGGTGCGGAGGCCGAGCCAGCCAAGCAGACCAGCGCCGAGACGCCTGAAGACAACGCCCAGCCTACCGAAGGAAGCGACACCAGTGGCGGTGATAACGCTCAGGACAAGGATCCGCAGTCCTGAGTGGGAGGGTCGTGGCCAGTCAATCCGGATCACGGCCTTGATGAATGGTCATGACCACCGGCCATGACACGTAAAATCTGGCTGAGTGCCGTAGCGGTGGTGATCCTGGTGGTCGCCACCGCTGCGTATCCGCTGCCCTGGTTGGTCATTCGTGACGGGCCACAGTGGCGATTCGCCTTTCCGGGGTGGCAGGGAACGACTTTCACGCTGCGCTGGATGCATTCGGTCGAGAAAGAAGATTGGGAAGAGTGGTTTGCGGTGACCGAGGATGATGCCATCGAGATCACCGGAACGCGCTTCAAGACTTTCGGTGCCGGCGTCCCCTCGCACGCGGGCACCGAAACCCATCTCGAGGATGGCTGGGTGGTGATGACCGGCATCGACAGAGTGGTCGATCCGTTGGCGGTACAGGCGGCGGTAGAAGAACACTACCGCTTGATCTATGCGGGCCACACCGTCCCCTTGGCGCGTGGGGATCCTCCCAGAATACTGACCTTTTCCATCCTCAGGGTGCCGCTGTGGCAAGTCTTGCCGGCACTGGTGCGACCCTGGTTGTCATAGATCCCCGCTTGGCGAGGAAGACATATGCCCGAACAGAAGAACACGATCTCCGCCGACGGCTCAGAAGATCCGGCGGTCAAGGAGGCGCTGGAGAAATTCGATCGCGAAAGCCTGGTAAGAGACAGGTTGCCGCGTTCGGTGATCCAGTTTGTTACCGCGGTGTCGGTACTGCTGGCGCTGTTCCATCTCTACACTTCGTTTTCGGGGCCGCTGGTCGATGTCGCCCAGCGCAGCATCCACCTCTACACCCTGCTGGGGCTGGCGTTCATCCTCTATCCGTTGACCCGGAAAGGAGCGAGGGATCGCGTGCCGTGGGGCGATGCGCTGGTCGCACTGATCGCGTTCGGCATCGGCGTCTACATGCTGGTGGTGTCGGATCGCGTCATCGCCTCGGCAGGACGCATCAACAATGTCGACATGGTGGTCGGCTTCGCGGCGATTCTGCTGGTGCTGGATGCCACTCGTCGCGTCACCGGCTGGGGGCTCACCATTCTGGCCACGCTGTTTCTGATCTACGGTTTCTACGCCAAGCTCTCGTTCTACCCGCAGGTGAACGAGGCGATCCTTCTGGCCACCTGCAAGCAGATCGTCTCGCACCTGGTATATATCACCGAGGGACTGCTGGGTACGGCGATCGGCGTCTCGGCGAGCTATATCGTCCTGTTCATCCTGTTCGGTGCCTTCCTCGGCAAATCGGGATTGGGTCAGCTGTTCAACGATCTGGCGCTGGCGATCGCCGGGCATACTCGTGGCGGCCCGGCCAAGGTGGCGGTGATCGCCAGCGGGTTTCTGGGATCGATCAACGGTTCGGCGATCGCCAACGTGGTGACGACGGGGGCCTTCACCATTCCGCTGATGAAGAGGACCGGCTACAAGGCGAACTTCGCCGGGGCGGTCGAGGCTGCGGCCAGTGTCGGCGGACAGATTCTGCCGCCGATCATGGGCGCGGCGGCGTTCATCATGGCCGAGGTGCTGGCGGTACCTTATACCCAGGTGATCCTGGCCGGGATCATTCCGGCACTGCTCTATTATCTCGGCGTGCTGTTTCAGGTGCATCTGCGCGCCATGCGCAACGGCCTCGAAGGCATTCCCCGTTCGCAGCTGACGCCGCTCAAGGAGGTCATGCTCAAGCGCGGCCACCTGCTGATACCCATGGCGGTGCTGCTGTGGCTGTTGTTCGAAGGGCGGGCGCCGTTCTTCGCCGCATTCTGGTCGATCGCCGCGACCGTACTGATCTGCGGCACACGCCGTGTCGCGATCGGACTCAGCGTGATTCTGGCGCTGTTGATCTTCGAACCGCAGCTGCGGGCGCTGATTGGCGGCCACGCGCTGCCCAACTTCCCGGCCAGCCGCTGGATGCTGTTCGCGATCATCGTGATTCCGGTGGCGATCAATGCGCTGCGTGCCAGGCTCGGCATGATCGCCGAAAAGATGGACATCGGCGATTGCCGCGATGCCATGCATGACGGGATACGCAATGCGATTCCGGTGGCCGTGGCCTGTGGCGCGGTGGGGATCATCGTCGGGATCGCCACGCTGACCGGGGTGGCGCTGGAGGCCGCCGATGCGGTGGTGACGTTGGGTCAGCAGATTCCGATTCCGATGATCCAGCTGCTGGTCACCCTGTTCCTGACCATGATCGCGTCGATCGTGCTGGGCATGGGGCTGCCCAGTATTCCGACCTACATCATCACCAGCACCATGGCTGCGCCGATTCTGCTGAATCTGCCGATGTTCCGTGAGCTGGCCGGCAGCAACGAGACCGCGATCTTCGTGGCACACATGTTCGTGTTCTACTTCGGGCTGTTCGCCAACCTGACGCCGCCGGTGGCGCTGGCGGCGTACGCCGGTGCCGGGATCAGCGGCGGGTCGCCCAATGCCACCGGCTTCCAGGCGATGAAGCTGGCGATCGCCGGTTTCGTGGTGCCCTACATGTTCGTGTTCGCGCACAGCATGCTGATGATCGATGCGACGCTGTGGAACACGCTGTGGGTGATCGTCACCGGCGTGGTCGGTGTGCTGCTGCTGGCGGTGGCGGTCGAGGGCTATCTGCGGCGTCCGCTCAACGCCTTCTGGCGCATTCTGGCCGCGGTCGGCGCCCTGGCGCTGATCTTCCCCGGCATTGCCAGCGACATCGTGGGAGCGGTGATTACCGTGGTGCTGTTCCTGCTGGCCAAGGCGAAACCGGAAATCAGACCCGCCCGGACGACATAAAATCTCCCGGACGATATAGCTTCGCACTGTTGGGCGTCGCCACGACGCCCGTTGTCTTGACCCGCTGTTACGCCCGCTTTCCGACCAGGAGAGCGGGCGTTTCTGTTGGTATTCCTCGATCGGAACGCCCCCAGGGATGGGAGACGATTGGCTAAGCGTGGGCACGAGCATTCGCGAACAGGATTTGCTATAAGTAATGTAATGCACCCATTCATTAGTAGAGGTGCTGGTCAACGACCGATGAGGAAGGCATATGTCGATCAACGTCACTCGGCGCCAGTTTTTCAAACTGGGCGGGGCGGGGTTGGCGAGTTCGAGCCTGGCAATGATGGGCTTCGCCCCCGAACCCGCCGAGGCCTCGATTCGCCAGTTCAAACTGACCCACGCCAAAGAGACTCGTAACACCTGCACCTACTGCTCCGTAGGTTGCGGCATCCTGATTTACAGCAAGGGCGATGGTTCCAAGAACGTCGAACAGAACGTATTCCATATCGAGGGCGACCCGGACCACCCGGTGTCTCGCGGCTCGCTATGTCCGAAAGGCGCCGGCCTGCTCGATTTCGTCCACAGCAAGGGCCGTCTCGAGTATCCGCAGGTTCGTGAAGCGGGTTCCAGCGAGTGGACGCGTATCACCTGGGACGACGCGCTGAACCGTATCGCTCGCCATATGAAGGACGATCGGGACGCCAATTTCGTCCAGCGCACCGCGCAGGGCGAGACGGTCAACCACTGGACGACGACCGGCTTCCTGGCGGCGTCGGGTTCTTCCAACGAATCCGGCTATATCACCCACAAGGTGGTGCGCAATCTCGGCATGGTGGCGTTCGACAACCAGGCACGCGTCTGACACGGACCGACGGTGGCAGGTCTTGCCCCTTCATTCGGTCGCGGTGCCATGACCAATCACTGGGTCGACATCCGCAATGCCAATCTGATTCTGTCGATGGGCGGCAACTCCGCCGAAGCGCACCCCGTGGGCTTCCGCTGGGTGACAGAGGCCATCGAACACAATAAAGCCGAGTTGATCACGATCGACCCGCGCTTCACCCGTACCGGTGCCGTGGCGCAGGACAAGGCGTTCATCCGCACGGGGACCGATATCGCCTTCTTGGGCGGTTTGATCAGCTATCTGATCGAGACCGATCAGATCCAGCGCGAGTACGTGCTGAACTACACCGATGCGGCGCTGATCGTGCGCGAGGACTACGGCTTCGAGGATGGCCTGTTCTCGGGTTACGACGAGCAGACCCGTAGCTATGAGAAAGAGTCGTGGATGTACGAGATGGGCGAGGATGGCTTCGTTCGCCGCGACGAGTCGCTGCAGGATCCGCGCTGCGTCTATCAGCTGCTGCGCGAGCACTTCGCGCGATATACCCCTGACATGGTCTCAAGCATCACCGGTATTCCACTGGATGCCATCCAGCGCATCTGGAAGAAGATCGCGGCGATGGCGGTGCCCGACAAGACCATGACCATTCTCTATGCGCTGGGCTGGACGCAGCACTCCATCGGCTCGCAGATCATTCGTACGGCGGCAATGGTTCAGCTGCTGCTGGGCAATATGGGCATGCCGGGCGGTGGCGTGAACGCGTTGCGAGGGCATTCCAATATCCAGGGGCTGACCGATCTGGGTCTGCTGTCGCAGCTGCTGCCGGGCTACATGACCTTGGCCAATGCCAAGGAGCAGGATTACGACGCCTATATCGACAAGCGCACCAAGCAGCCGACCGTGGAAGGCCAGGTCTCCTATTGGAAGAACTACGAGAAATTCCACGTCAGCCTGATGAAGTCCTGGTACGGCGACGCCGCCAATGAAGGCAACAACTGGTGTTTCGACTGGCTGCCCAAGCTCGAAAGGCCGCTCTACGACATCCTCGATACGTTCGAACGCATGTCCAAGGGCGAGCTCAATGGCTACTTCTGTCAGGGCTTCAACCCGCTGGCCTCGTTCCCCAATCGGTCCAAGGTCACCAAGGCGCTCTCGTCGCTGAAGTATCTGGTGGTGATGGACCCGCTCAACACCGAGACCAGCGAATTCTGGAAAAACTACGGCGAGTACAACGATGTCGACTCCAGCCAGATCGACACCGAAGTCTTCCGGCTGCCGACCTGCTGCTTCGCCGAGGACGAGGGCTCGATCGTCAACAGCGCCCGCTGGCTGCAGTGGCACTGGGCCGCGGCACCGCCGCCGGGGGATTCGCGTCCGGATACCCGGATCATGGGCGAGCTGTTCCTCAAGCTGAAGCAGCTCTATCAGGATGAGGGCGGCGTTTTTGCCGATCCAATTCTCAACCTGACTTGGGATTACCGGATTCCGGCCGATCCCAAGGCGGACGAGCTGGCACGCGAATTCAACGGGCGTGCGCTCGAGGATCTCACCGACGAGCAGGGTAACGTGACGCGTCGCGCCGGCGAGCAGCTGGCCGGCTTTGCCGAGCTGACCAGCGACGGCAAGACGGCGTCGGGCTGCTGGATATTTTCCGGCTGCTGGACCGAAGCCGGCAACCAGATGGCGAACCGCGACAACTCCGATCCCTACGGCACCGGCAACACGCTGGGCTGGGCCTGGGCCTGGCCGATGAACCGGCGGATTCTTTACAACCGCGCCAGCGCGGACGTGGAAGGCCGGCCCTGGGGGCCCGACAAGGCGTTCGTCTGGTGGGATAGCGAGCAGGGCGCCTGGGTCGGCGCCGACGTGCCCGATTTCCCGACCAACTCGGCCCCATCGCAGGGACAGATGCCGTTCATCATGCAACCGGAGGGCGTCGGTCACCTGTTTGCCGGTCAGAGCATGGTCGACGGCCCGTTCCCCGAGCACTACGAGCCGTTCGAGTCTCCGGTGCCCCAGAACCTGTTGCACCCCGGCAAGAAAAAGGCGCGCAACAATCCGGCGGCGCGCATCTTCGACGCGGATCGCGAGGACCTGGGCACGCCGGAGGAGTTCCCGCATGCGGCGACGACCTATCGCCTCACCGAGCACTTCCACTTCTGGACCAAGCATGCCGAGCTCAACGCCATCGTGCAGCCGCAACAGTTCGTCGAGATCGGCGAAGCGCTGGCCAACGAGATCGGCATCGCCGCCGGCGACTGGGTGAAGGTGTCGTCCAAGCGCGGCTTCATCAAGGCCGTGGCGGTGGTGACCAAGCGCCTGCGACCGATGATGATCGGCGACCAGCAGGTTCATCACGTGGGGATTCCGCTGCACTGGGGATTCACCGGGGTGGCCAAGAAGGGCTACCTGGTCAATGCGTTGACGCCGTTCGTCGGCGATGCCAACACCCAGACGCCGGAATACAAGTCGTTCACCGTCCGCGTCGAGAAGGCTTGAGGAGCGAAAAATGGATAATTCTCAGAACATCATCGCCCGCTCCGCCACGACCACGGCGCCCCCCCAGGTCCGGGGTCACGTCGAGGAAGTGGCCAAGCTGATCGATGTCTCCAAGTGCATCGGCTGCAAGGCGTGTCAGGTGGCGTGCATGGAGTGGAACGATCTGCGCGACGACGTCGGCGAGTGCCACGGCACCTACGACAACCCCACCGATCTGACCGCCAATTCGTGGACGGTCATGCGTTTCAGTGAGTACGAATCGCAGGAGGGCAACCTCGAGTGGCTGATCCGCAAAGATGGCTGCATGCACTGCGCCGAGCCGGGTTGTCTGACGGCCTGCCCGGCGCCCGGCGCGATCGTGCAGTACGCCAACGGCATCGTCGATTTCGACTCCAACCACTGCATCGGCTGCGGCTACTGCATTACCGGGTGCCCGTTCGATATTCCGCGAATCTCGCCGAAGGATCAGAAGTCCTACAAGTGCACGCTGTGTTCCGATCGGGTCAATGCCGGTATGGAGCCGGCCTGCGTCAAGACTTGCCCGACCAACTGCATCGAGTTCGGCACCAAGACGGACATGCTGGCTCGGGCGGAAAAGCGGGTAGGCGATCTCAAGGAACTCGGCTTCCGGGACGCGGGGGTCTACGATCCGGCCGGGGTCGGCGGCACGCACGTCATGTATGTGCTGCACCACGCCAACGATCCCAATCGTTACGCCGGTCTGCCCAAGGACCCGCGGATCTCGCCGTTGGTCGGGGCATGGAAGGGCGCGACCAAGCCCTTCATGTCGGCGATCATCGGTATCACCGCATTCGCCGGGGTTATCCACTACATGACCAAGGGGCCCAAGGAGGAGCCCGAAGAGGATCCGAGGGGGTACGACGATACGCCGCCGGAATCGCTCGGTTACGATGCGACTCGGCAGCCGCCCCGGCACGCCCCTGATTGGGACAACAGCGCGGGCGGTCGTCCGCCGGGAGAGAATCGATGAAGATGCCACGCGATCGTCTGATTCGTTATTCGCCGCTGGATCGTGCCAATCACTGGACCATGGCCATGGTCTTCGTGCTGTTGGCGCTTTCCGGGCTGGCATTCTTCCATCCCGCCTTCTTCTTCCTCAGTCATACGCTGGGCGGGCCGGTCTGGGCGCGGATCCTGCATCCGTTTCTCGGGGTGGCGCTGGTGCTGCTTTTCTACGCCATGGCGGTGCGCCACGTGCGGCGCAACCTGCTTGGCGAGAACGACGTCCAGTGGATGCGCCAGATCGATGACGTTCTCGACAACCGCGATGAGAAGTTGCCGCCCATCGGCAAGTACAACCCGGGCCAGAAGCTGGTCTATTGGGCGCTGGTGGTGTCGATCGCGCTGCTGCTGATCAGCGGCGTGATCATGTGGCGGCCGTGGTTTGCCGGCTTCTTCCCGATCCCGTTGATCCGCTTCGCCAGTCTGCTCCATGCCGTGTCGGCGTTCGTGGCCATCGTCACCATCGTGGTTCACGTCTACGCCGCCATTTGGGTCAAGGGCTCTATCCGTGCGATGACACGGGGCTGGGTAACCCGCGCCTGGGCGCGTCATCATCACGGCCTGTGGGCCCGCGAACAAGAGGAGGCGCAGCGCCGTGAGCGACAGCCCTGATAACGACGGTCCTGATGACCACAGCCCGGAGAGCGAGAGCTCTGATCATCACAGCCAGGCGCGTGCGACGGGTCAACACGCCTTCGGTCAGACACCGCCTTCGCCGGGTGCGCCGCCGGTGGTTGGACTGCCGCCACGCAAGCTGTTTGCCGAGCGCGCCCAGCGCTTGAACAAGCTAGGCGAGCGCGTGCCGGCGATGGCGGCTTATCTGCAATTCATGGCGATGATCGTCGAAGCCCAGCATCGTGTCCTGCAACAGCCGCGGCCCTCCTTGATCGGCGGGGCGGAACTGGCGATGACCCATGGCATTCCGCCGCTGTCGGTCGACGGTTTGTGGCGGGACATGTCTTGGCCGGCCGACCTCGAGGCGCTGCTGGACGCGCTCGATACACGTGTCGAAACCCCTCAGCGCGTCTGGTTCGAGGCCCTGCGCGAGCTGCCGTACGCGGATCGGGCGGGCTTGGCTCGCGCCGTGCTCGAAGGCCAGCCGTTGGCACTCGAGCAGCGCGCGATGGCGCCGCTGATGGGGGCGGCGCTGCAGGTGGCGTGGACGCGTCAGGCGCGGCTTCTGCCCGCCACGCCGCCCAGACCGGCGGGTCTGGGGGATAATCTGTGTCCGTGTTGTGGCGCTCCCGCCGTCGGCAGTCTGATCCAGATCGGCATGGCGCGTTCCCGGGTGCGCTACCTGCAGTGCGGCCTGTGCGCCAGCGAGTGGTACGCCGAACGGGCCAAGTGCGTTCAGTGCGGCGATAGTCGGACGCTCGACTATGTCAGCCTGGAGGACGGGCAGGGCGAGCGGGTGCTGCCGGTCCAGGCGGAAACCTGTGATCACTGTCACAGCTATCTGAAACGGGTCAACCGCGAGTGGGAGGCGGATGCCGATCCGCTGGCCGACGACCTCGCCAGCCTGGCGCTCGACATGATGATCGCCGATCGTGATCTGGCGCGGCGCGCTTTCAATCCGCTGCTGGTGCTGGGCGAGCCGGCTTCTTCCTGAGATTTCCGTTGTTCTTTCGGACCCCGGGGCTTTCGACGCCTCGGGGTCTCTTGTTTTACGGGCTCTTGTCTTGCAGTCCCTTCGACGCTTAAATCGAGCTCTCAGCCAGCGACCTCGAGTTACACATGTCCGATACGATCGCTTCATCGACGGATCTTCGCCGCCGGCTACCGGGGGTGACGACGCTGCTCGAGCATGCCGAACTGCAGCCATGGCGGCAGCGACATGGCGACCGCCTGCTGATACGTGCCATTCGCGACACGCTCGCGCAATATCGCCAGCGCTTGAGCGCGGGCTCGGCGACTGGAGGCAGTGTTCAAGACGCGGTCGATGGTGCAAAACGGCCAGAAGAGAGCGGCCTGATCGCAGCAATCATCGTTCGACTCGAGCTTTTGGCCCGGCCCGATACCCGCCCGGTCTTCAATCTCACCGGCACGGTCATACACACCAACTTGGGGCGCTCGCCGCTTTCCGAGGCGGCCATCGAGGCGGTGGTCCAGGCCGCGCGCCATCCCATCGCTCTGGAATACGATCTGGAAAAGGGTCGACGCGGCGATCGCGACCGCCTGGTGGAAGACCTGCTGATCGAGTTGACCGGGGCCGAAGCTGCGACGGTGGTCAACAACAACGCCGCCGCGGTGCTGCTGGCACTCACCGCGCTCGCCGCCGGGCGCGAGGCGGTGATCTCTCGCGGGGAAATGATCGAAATCGGCGGTGCTTTTCGGATCCCCGACGTCATGTCCGCCGCCGGTTGCCGGCTGGTCGAGGTCGGCGCCACCAATCGCACCCATGCTCGGGATTTTCGCCAGGCGCTCGGTGACGACAGCGGGCTGATCGTCAAGGCACACACGTCCAACTATGCGATTACCGGATTCACCCGCAGCGTGCCTGAGCACGAACTCGCCACGATCGCCCACGACCACGGCATCCCGTTCATGATCGACCTGGGCAGCGGCGCATTGACCGATTTTCGAGCGCTGGGCCTGCCGCACGAGTCACAGCCGGCGGAGGCGATAGCGGCAGGTGCCGATCTGGTCACGTTCAGTGGCGACAAGCTGCTCGGCGGCCCGCAGGCGGGCATCGTGGTCGGCAAGCGCGAACTGATCGATCGCTTGAAGACGCATCCGCTCAAGCGAGCCTTGCGCTGTGACAAGCTGACGCTGGCGGCACTGGAAGCGACGCTCCGATGCTACCGGGACAGTGACGCGCCGTCACGATCCCTCCCCACTCTGCTGATGCTGTCCCGCAGTGTCGATGCGATTGCCGAGCAGGCGGAGCGCCTGTTGCCGCCGATGCAGGCCGCGTTCGACGGCATCGCCGACGTCGGCTGCCGGGATTGTCGCAGCCAGCTGGGCAGTGGCTCGCTGCCAGTGGATCGGCTCGACAGCCGCGCGTTGGTGCTCCGAGGCAGAGGAAGTCGTGAGCTATCCCGTCTCGAGCATGTACTTCGTGCGCTGCCGCGGCCGGTGATCGGGCGGGTGCACGATGGGGCAGTGTGGCTGGATCTGCGCTGTCTGCATGATGAGGCAGACGAGCGTCGATTCGTGGCACAGCTCGACGACATCCCGGCCCTGTGGGATGGCATGCCATGATCGTCGGCACCGCGGGTCACGTCGATCATGGCAAGACGGCGTTGATCCAGGGCCTGACCGGGATCGCCACCGACCGCTTGAAGGAGGAGCAGGCACGCGGACTGACCATCGAAGCGGGCTACGCCTATCCCGACCCGCCACCACAATACGGTGACGTGACGCTGGGGTTCATCGATGTGCCCGGTCACGAGCGCTTCATCGCCAATATGCTGTCCGGCGCTGCCGGCATTCAAGCCATGCTGCTGGTGGTCGCTGCCGATGACGGCATCATGCCGCAGACGGTCGAGCATGCGCGGATTCTGGAGCTGCTGGGGGTGACTCGGGCGTGGGTCGCGCTGACCAAGACCGATCGCGTCGAGCCTGCACGCGTAACACAGGTAACGCAGGAACTGCGGGCGTGGTTGGCCGCAACGCCGTTTTCCGGGGCACCGATCTTTCCGCTCTCCAACACGACGGGAGAGGGGATAGACGCTCTCCGACATGTGCTGTGGACGACAGCGGGCGACCTTTCCCAAGGCGGCGCTGATTCGTCCGATGCGATGGCGCCTGTCGGTTCGAGTCGTTTCCGGCTGGCTGTCGACCGGGTCTTCGTCAAGCAAGGAGCCGGCGTGGTGGTGACGGGCACGGTACGCAGTGGCCAGCTGTCGAGCGGCGAAAGGGTAAAATTGCTACCGGCGGGTCTGACGGCTCGCGTACGTGGCCTGCGCTGTCAGAATCGCGATGTGGAAACCGCAAAGCGTGGCGATCGCTGTGCCATCAATCTCAGCGGGGCCGATATCGAACGTGGTCGGCTGGAACGTGGTGACTGGGTCGTCGCCGAGCGCTCCCATGTGGAGAATCGCGTCCGCCTGGACGTCACGCTCAAGGCATTGCCCGAGACGCCACCACTCACCCACTGGATGCCGGTTCATCTGCATCATGTGAGCGCGCATGTCACCGGGCGGTTGTCGCTGCTGGAGGGCGAGGTGTTGGCTGCGAATGGCACGATGCTGGCGCAACTGGTGCTGGATTCGCCGCTTCAGACGGTCCATGGCGATATCGTGGTCGTTCGAGATCAGGGTGCTCGCCATACGCTGGCCGGCGCCCGGGTACTGGATGTCGCGCCGCCGCGTCGAGGCGCCCGCAAGGCCGCGCGCCTTCGCCGGCTGAGTGCGCTGCGATCGATTCTGCCCGGCGCCTCGGAAGCGCCGTCGATCGACGAGCTGTGGGCGAATATCGATGATGGAGAGGGTATCGATCTCGATGCGCTGGCGGCCAATCTCGACCTGCCGCCGGAGACACTGCAGGCCTCCGCGCAACGTAGCGGATGGCAGGTGATCGCGAATCGCGCCACCCGCTTCGCTTTCCCGGAATCGGCATTGATGTCGCTGTACGACCAGGTCCTGAACTGCCTGACGGCCATCCACGATCAGGAGCCCGCCATGCGAGGGGCGGAGATCGACCGGCTGCGTCGAATGAGTGCGCCGCGCCTGCCGCCCGATCTATTTCGACCGTTGCTGGAACGATGGATCGCTCTGGGAGCGATCGTGCAACACGGCCCTTTCGTGGCGCTGACGACGCACCGCGCCACAATGGCGGAAGCGGATCTGGCGCGTTGGGAGCTCGTGCGCCCCCAGCTGGCAGCCTCCCCGTTCGAGCCGCCGCGGGTGCGCGATATTGCGCAACGGCTCGCGTGGGATGAGCGCGAAACGCGAGGGCTGCTGCATAACGCGGCACTGCTGGGGGAGGTCTATCAGTTGCGCCACGATCATTTCTTTCTGGCATTTCACGTGGCCGAACTGGCTGACCGGGTTCGCGAGCTCGATGCCTGTTCGTCGGTCGGTGCGACTGCCTCGAATTTCCGTGACGATATCGGCTGCGGGCGGAAATTGGCCGTCGCGATACTCGAGTTTTTCGATCGTGTGGGCTTCACCCGGCGAATCGGAGATAGTCACAAGGTGATCCGAGGCGATATGCTATTCGACTGATGGAGTTCGACTTTCACGAGTCGAAGCCCTGGAAGAGAATCGTTCCCCGGTGGGGCGACAGGACTTCAACTCCTGGAGGGGCTGCCAGCGGTCCCTGGTGGGTTCGACTCCCACTCTCTTCCGCCATATCCGGGCAGAAGTTGACGTTCGCCGCGTATCTGATTTGCCAGTGATCGAGACGCTCGCACAAGCATGATGTCGGTCAACCGGTGGGATTTGAAAGTATTGCAAAAAGTTACATCTTTTATTGAATCGTCAGTCACTTATAAGCTTATGATTAAGAACACTTAAGTTTTGCCATTAGCAAAATCGATTGGGAAAGTACGAAAACTACCTTGGATGACAGCTGTTTACGGTCCATTCTTGAGTTGCCCACTTAGCCAAGTGGCTCTCATCGCAAAGGAATGCGGGAGTGGGCGTTCATTACTGTACTTCCTCTCGCTTTCTCCCCCGACTTTTTCGTCTCGCCCTGCAAGTCGTTGCTGTCGAATCCGGTCTTTTAGCTGTAGTTGACGTAGTTGACATTGGTGACGAGCGTCTTTCGTATTCTCTTCGCGCATTCTTTCTGCACATCTTGACCGGGTGTCCCCTCGCCGTGATCATCCTCGTGAGCACCTGGTGGGTCGTCTCGCCTGTCTGGCGAGGCCATGCGGGCGTGATGACGGGTAGCATCAATGACGCTTAGGTTGACATCGTCACAGGACATCACGCGAGTGAGACTGACATGCAGGGTTCGTTGATAGGGATTGTGGTCGGTGTCGCCGTATGGGCGGCAACGGCCGAATGGGGCTGGGGAATCGGCATCGGGATTGCATCCGGTATCGCTTGGGACCTTTGGCGCCAGCGCCCGGGCCGCGGGGGTTGATCGTCGCGCTTCGACGAAAGCCGGTGAGACACCCCGCCATTGCGGGGTGTGAATTGCTTGCTGGAGGGCCGGAATGGCATCGACGCTAGGTCCTGGTTCTGACGCCTTCGAGCAGTGACGCCATATCGTCGGCATGCTCTTCTTCCTGGGCAAGAATATCTTCCATCACCCGACGCGATGTCGGGTCCTTGTCGCCAAGGTAGTTGATGATCTCGCGGTAACTGTCGATGGCGATGCGCTCGGCGATCAGATCTTCCTTGATCATCTCCTCCAGCGTTTCTCCTTCAGCGTACTCGGAGTGCGAGCGACTCAGCAGCCCCTCCGGTGAGAAGTTGGGAGCACCGCCCAACTGGGTGATCCGTTCGGCCAGCTGGTCGGCGTGCTGCTGCTCTTCCTGGGCATGCTCTAGAAACTCGTCCTTGGCGATGCTCGAACTGAGCCCGTCTGCCATGTAATAATGACGCTTGTAGCGCAGCACGCAGACAATCTCGGTGGCCAGGGCTTCGTTGAGGATCTTGATGACCGTTTCGCGATCGGCGGTATAACCTTCGGTGACCGCACCATTCTCGATGTGCTGGCGCGCACGTTCGCGAATTGTCTGAATATCGGTCAAGAATGTCTGTTCGCTCATGCTTCTCCTCCGTGATGACAAGTAAGTGCAGCGATGACAATAAGTGCAGCGCCAAGAAGACCGCGCAACATCGACATGATGCCGCGGCGCTTCACTGTCGTGATCTCAACGTAGTCGATAGCCGCGAGTTGGCCCAGAGATATCGATGGCGGGGCCGTGTAATACAATAGCGTCGGTGTCTTGGGCTAAGATTCGAGCACATTCCAGGCAGGACAGGTCTCATGACCGACCACGATCATTCTCGACATCATGATCACTCGCATGAACACGATCACTCTCACCCTGACCACGGTCACTCGCACGACCATGCGCCTACCGTGACCGCGGATAGTGCCAAACGCGTCAAGCTGGCGATGATCCTGACCGCGGGCTTCATGCTGGCCGAGGTGATCGGAGGCTGGATCTCCGGCTCCCTGGCGCTGCTGGCCGACGCCGGGCACATGTTCAGCGATAGCTTCTCGCTGGGTCTGGCGCTGTTCGCTTTCTATATCGGCGACAGGGCGCCCGACAAGTTGCGTACCTTCGGCTATCAGCGCTTCCAGGTGCTCGCGGCTTTCGTCAACGGTCTGACGCTGGTGGCGATTTCGGTATGGATCCTGATTGCGGCAATCGAGCGCTTCACGCAACCGACGGAGGTGTTGGCCGGACCGATGCTGGTCATTGCGGTGCTCGGCCTGCTCATCAATCTCGTGGTCTTCAAGATTCTGCACGGTGGCGATCAGGAAAATCTCAACCTGCGCGGTGCCGTCCTTCATGTCATCGGCGACCTATTGGGTTCCGTGGCGGCGATCGTCGCCTCCATCGTGATCATGCTCACCGGCTGGATGCCGATCGATCCGCTGCTGTCGATGCTCGCGGCAGCGCTGATCCTGCGCGCGGCGTGGAAGATCCTGCGGCGCTCGTCTCATACGCTGCTGGAGGGCACGCCGGAGGGGGTCGATATTGCGCAGATCCGTGACGCTCTGCTCGGTGTCGAAGGCGTCAAGGGCCTGCATGACATTCACGTCTGGGGGCTGACCCCGCAGGATCCCCTGCTCAGCGTCCATCTGGTCATCGAGGCACCGGAACTGCACGACAGCGTGATCGAACGCGCCTACGACGTGCTGCAGACGCGATTCGGCATTCAGCATGCGACACTGCAAGTCGAAACGCGGGACTGCCTGACCGGCGGGGAGTGCAATCACGGCATGGTCGTGCATCCCTGAATTGGCCGTGTACCTGTGAATGATCGTGCACCTGTGAGTGGCCATATATCTGTGAATGGCCATATACCTGTGAATGGCCACACACCCGTAAATGAGCGATCGCGAGAGGGCGCCCGCGGCCCCAGGGTGACCGGGACTCATGATCGGCCGGGAAAGTTTCATTGGCTGTCGCCGGCCGGTGCAGGCAAAATCGACGTTATTCAGTCTTCAATTCATCACTGGTGGTCGTTGCCGGCAGGGTCCGATCGGGGACGGCGCACTCGGCCGGCGTAGCGCCACGCCGGCTAGTATCGAAACCGGCTAGTATCGAAAAGAGTATCGCTCATGAGCACGCAGCCATCGCTGGGCATCAGCTTCGAATTCTTCCCTCCCAACACCGATGTGGGGCGAGAGAAACTCGGTGGCGTGCGTGACGCGCTGGCCGCACGCAGCCCGCGCTTTTTTTCCGTCACCTACGGCGCTGGGGGTTCCACCCAGGCGCGCACTTTCGACACCGTCAATAAGGTTCGGCGCAGCGGCGTGAACACGGCACCGCATCTCTCCTGTATCGGCAGCGAGAAGAGTGCGCTGCGAGAGCTGCTGCAGACCTACCGTGAAGAGGGGATCGATAGCCTGGTAGCGCTGCGCGGTGATCTGCCGTCGGGTATGGGCGGTGCCGGCGAGCTGCGCTACGCCAACGAGCTCGTTGAGTTCATCCGAGCCGAAACCGGCGACCATTTCGAGATCGCCGTGGCAGCCTACCCGGAAGCCCACCCTCAGGCGCCGAGTTTCGAGCGGGATCTGGAAAACTTCGCCCGCAAGGCGAGGGCGGGGGCCGATCTGGCGATCACGCAGTACTTCTTTACCGCCGACGCCTACTTTCATTTCGTGGATCGTGTGCGTGGGATGGGGATCGAGACGCCGATCGTGCCGGGCATCATGCCGATCACCAATTACACCAAGCTGGCCCGGTTTTCCGATGCTTGCGGCGCCGATATTCCGCGCTGGATTCGCAAACAGCTCGAGTCCTATGGCGACGATAGTGAGAGCATCCAGGATTTCGGCACCGATGTGGTCTCTAATCTCTGCCAGCGGCTGCTGGATGGCGGCGCGCCGGGGCTGCATTTCTACACGCTCAATCAGTCGGCTCCTACCCTGAGGGTGCTCGACAATCTGTCCTGACCCGGTCCCCGCTCGCGGGGCTCGATAGGCAAAGAAAACGGGTCAGCGCTCCAGGCGCTGGCCCGTTCGCGTTCATGGCGGCTATTGGCTAGGTTGAAAGGAGCCAGCGCCGGAATCGGCGTTGAGCAGGATCTTGCCGACAGTCTATTTTGCAGCGAGATTCACCACGGACAGGAGAACGAGATGCGACAGAAGACACTATTGGCGCTCGGCGCCAGTCTGGCAATGACCATGAGCGCTGCAGCCCAGGCGCAGACCCGCGTGGAGATGCATTCGGTTTCCAAGGACGGTGTCGGTGATAGCGTTGGCACCGTAATGGCCGAAGATACCGATCACGGCTTGTTGCTGACCCCGGATCTCTCCGATCTGAATGCCGGAATTCACGGATTCCACCTTCATCAGAACGCCAGCTGCGAGACGAGCAAGAGTGACGGTGAGGTGACGCCGGCCGGCGCGGCTGGAGGCCATTTCGATCCAGAAGAAACCGGCACTCACCAAGGGCCTTACAGTGATGAAGGCCACCTCGGCGATCTTCCCGCGCTGATGGTCGACGAGGACGGCAATGCCACCACGCCAGTCTTGGCTCCCCGGCTGAAGGAGTCTGACTTGAGCGGTCATGCCTTCATGATCCATGAAGGGGGCGATAACTACTCCGACCAACCCAAGCTTGGCGGCGGCGGCAGCCGCGTAGCCTGTGGGGTTATCGAAGGCAGCTGATACGTCTACCCGCAAGATTCGTGTGTTCCAGGACGGCTCTGTCATCGGCAGGGCCGTTTTTAGCTCGAGCCAAGCCGGCACTCGGATTCATTATTCGTAAGCTATTGTTTTAAGAACGGCTATCGCGCCATAATCTGTTTATTTATCCAGTTATGGGGCGCTCGGGCCGATGGCCAATTTTCGAACTCACTTCGGCGTGGCGAGCGTCGGGGGAGCAGCGGTTGCCCAGGCCGGTTGGCAGGCAGGGCAGTGGAACGGTTGGCAAGCGTTGGCGGTGGCCCTGCTCGTGGCATTCGGCGGGATTCTGCCGGACATCGATGCGGACCAGTCCCAGGCCATTCGCCTGATCTTCAATATTCTGGCGGTCGTCGCCGTCATCGTGGCGGTGCTGATTCTCCAGCATCGGGTCACCCCGGCCTATCTTTTCGCTGCCTGCGGGGGCGCCTACTTCGGCATGCGCTATCTGGCCGGCGCCCTGTTTTCTCGCTTTACCGTCCATCGCGGGCTCTGGCACTCGTTGCTGGCGGCGATCGTCAGCGGTCTCTCGACGGCGGCGATCAGCTTTTCCGTCCTGGGGCAGTCGGAGCGGTTGGCCTGGATCCACGGACTGGCGTTGACGCTGGGATTCGTCACCCATCTGACGCTGGACGAATGCTACAGCGTCGATCTCACCGGGGCGCGGTTCAAACGCTCGTTCGGCACGGCGCTCAAGCTCTTCAGCTGGCGAGCGCCGGGCAGCGCGTTGATGCTGGCGCTGGTGTCGGCGCACCTGCTCAGCTGGTTGCCCTCGTTAACGGCGCTACGCCAGGTGGTTGCTCAGGGCCTGGCACTCTGGCACTGAGCGGCGGGCGCGATCCGTAACGGGACTCTACACTGAAGCCCTTTCCGCCTTTGAAACGTTCTCTCCAGTGACCCGGAGGTCTTGATGCATCTGGTATTCGACGTCAATGAAACGCTGCTCGACACGAGTTCACTCGATCCCCTGTTCCGCCGCTGGTTCGGTCAGGACGGGCATCGCCCGGAGTGGTTTCTGACGCTCCAGGAGGCGTGGATGACGACCAACCTGATCGGTCGTTTCGAGCCCTTCGCCGAGCTGGCAAAGAGCGCCTTGCGCCAGCTCGGGGCCAAACATGACGTCTCGATCTCGACCGCCGACGAGCAGGCGTTGATCGAGGGTATTCTCACGATGCCCGCCCACGGCGATGCCGCGACGGCGCTGGCGACACTACGTGATCAGGGGCACACGCTGACCGCTCTGACCAACAGCGCGCTGAAGGCCGCCCACCAGCAGCTGGCGCATGCCGGATTGACCGACTACTTCGATGCCATTCTCAGCGTGGAGAGCGTCGAACGATACAAACCGTCGCCGGAGCCCTATCAGCACGCGGCAGACCACTGGGCGGTGGATTCCCGCGAGATGGTGATGATTGCCGCCCACAGCTGGGATCTCGTCGGTGCCCATGCCGCCGGCCTGCGCACCGGTTTCATCGCGCGGCCAGGCAAGGCGATGGATCCGAAGATCGAGGGCGTGCCGGATTGGCAGGACGACCATCTTGTTCAACTGGTCGAGCGAGTCGTCTCTGCCTGACGCGGGCTGAATGCCACGATGAATACCACGATCAGTGCGGCTTCTTGGGATCGAGAATGCGTACCGGCGTGATCTCCTCGCTGGCCGGTCGTTGGCGTTCCCGAGGCTGATTGACCCGGGTGGGCACTTCGGGAATCGTATCGTCCTCGATCGGCAGCTGTTCGAAGAAGTCGCAGCTCACGCAATCGCGATAGCGGATGCCGTTCTGTTCCCACGAGCGGATGCGGTCCATGGCGGAACAGCGCGGGCAGATCGCGCCGGCGATGAAACGCTTGGGTGTCTGGGGCATGAGTTACCTCAAAATTGATGAGCGGATGCCGGTGGGCATCCGCTCGAGGCATCGGGTGTCTAAGCGACGCGGCGCGGTTCGATGCCGGAATGGCGCAACAAGGGGTCGATGCTCGGCTCGCGGCCTCGGAAGGCCTGGAACAGCTCTGCCGCTTCCTGCGATCCGCCCTGTTCGAGAACCGTTTCGCGGAAACGACGACCCGTCTCGGCATCGAAAATCCCGGCTTCCTCGAAGGCGCTGTAGGCATCCGCGGAGAGCACCTCGGCCCATTTGTAGCTGTAGTAGCCGGCGGCATAGCCCCCGGCGAAGATGTGGGCAAATCCGTTCTGGAAACGATTGAAATCGACCGTGGGAACGACTGAGGCCTTGGCGCGAACGTCGTCGAGCAACGCCTGTATGTCGGCGGAACTGGGCTCGCGATATTCGTGATGCAGCCGGAAATCGAACAGCGAGAACTCCAGCTGGCGCATCATCTGCATCGCCGACTGGAAATTTCGTGCGGCCTGCAGTTTGTCCAGTAGTTCGTCGGGCAGCTTCTCGCCCGTGTCGACATGGCCGGCGATCAGGTCGAGACCCTCGCGTTCCCAGCAGAAATTTTCCATGAATTGACTCGGCAATTCGACGGCGTCCCAGGCGACACCGCTGATGCCGGAGACGTCCGCGACCGTCTGTCGGGTCAGCATGTGGTGCAGACCGTGGCCGAATTCGTGGAACAGTGTCAGCACTTCATCGTGAGTCAGCAGGGCCGGTTTGCCGGCGACCGGTGGGGTGAAGTTGCACGTCAGATAGGCGACCGGCAGTTGCAGTTCGCCGTCTTCGCGCTGGAGACGCGTTCGGCAGACATCCATCCAGGCCCCGCCTCGCTTGCCCTCCCGGGCGTACAGATCGAGGTAGAAGCCGGCAATCGGCCGGTCGCCGTCGAGCACGTCGAAGTAGCGGACATCGGGGTGGTAGCTTGGCGCTTCCGGGTTTTCCGCCATGCGGATCCCGTAAAGCTTGTCAGTGACGCTGAACAGTCCTTCGACGGCTCGCGGCGCCGGAAAATAGGGGCGCAGCTGTTCCTGTGAAATATCGTAGCGTGCCTGACGCAGCTTCTCGCTGGCAAAAGCGGTGTCCCATGGCTTCAGGGCGTCGAGACCGAGCGTCTCCTTGGCATAGGCTTCGAGTTCGTTGAACTCCTGCTGCGCCTGAGGATGGGCGCGTTCGGCGAGATCGTCGAGGAAGCCCAGCACTTGCTCGGGGCTTTCGGCCATCTTGGTATCCAGCGAATAGTCGGCGTAGGTGTCGAAGCCGAGCAGCTTCGCCAGCTCCTGGCGCAGTGCCAGCGTCTCCTCGATCACGGGTGCGTTGTCGTTTTCGCCCGCTTTGGGGCCCTGATCGGAGGCGCGCGTCACGTAGGCGGTGTAGACCTCGCGACGCAGCTCGCGATCCTCGGCAAACGTCATGACCGGCAGAAAACTGGGAACGTCCAGAGTGATGCGATAACCGGAAACACCCTTGGCTTCGGCGTTGGCCTTCAGCATCTCCAGCGCGCTTTCCGGCAAGCCGGTCAGACGTTCGGCATCATCGAAGTCGCGGTGCCAGGACTGCGTGGCATCGAGTAGCTGATTGGAGAAGGTGTTGCCCAGTTCCGACAGGCGCGCCTGGATCTGCCCATAGCGTTTCTTTTCGGCGGCCGGCAGATCGACGCCCGCCAGACGGAAGTTGCGTAGGGTATTATCGATTGCCTTGCGCTGCGCCGCATCGAGTGCGCTGA
Source organism: Salinicola sp. V024 (assembly GCF_052645315.1). Classification (NCBI taxonomy): domain Bacteria; kingdom Pseudomonadati; phylum Pseudomonadota; class Gammaproteobacteria; order Oceanospirillales; family Halomonadaceae; genus Salinicola; species Salinicola sp. V024. The sequence goes on along the minus strand of NZ_JBQXYB010000016.1, from coordinate 3,034 downwards.
ATTCGTCGCTCTGGTGGAGTCGCTCGAAAGCCTGGAATAGCGCAGTGTTCTGACCGACCCAGGTGCTGTACTCGGAGAGCATGGCGAGACAATGCTGATAGGCGTCGCGCAGCGCATCGCTGTTCATCGTCGAATTGAGGTGGGAAACCGGTGACCAGGCTTGGGAAAGGCGGTCGTCGAGTGCTTCCAGCGGCGCGGCCAGCGACTGCCAGCTCACATCCTGCTGCTGGGCGAGCGTCTCGATGGCCTGCCGGTTGTCGGCAATGATTTTTTCGATGGCCGGAACGACGTGTTCGGCACGAATCGCTTCGAATGGCGGCAGGGTATGATGCTCGAGCAGCGGATTATTCGACATGGTCACCTCGGACGAAGAAATCGATGCCTTGCTATATGGGGGGAGCCGAAGCCGGTTTCAATCCGGATCGCCATCCCGGTTTCAACGATTCAGCGGGGGAGGCTTCGCTCGATTGGCCCCTCGCCAGCGGCCTGATAGGCTCTCCGCGCTTTCGCGCCAGCCGCGCACCTGGCAATTCGCTTGTCGCCGGCGGCCGCAACCCGTTCGATAAAGGTCCTCACTAATGAGTGAAACTCTGGAGCGCTGGCAGTCCCGCCGAGCTTTTATTCTGGCGGTTACCGGTGCAGCCGTCGGTCTGGGCAATATCTGGCGTTTTCCGTACATGACCGGCGAGAACGGCGGGTCGGCGTTTCTGCTTCTCTATATCGTGTTCGTGCTGCTGCTGGGGCTGCCGATGATGATGGCGGAGATCATGATCGGGCGCGCCGGCCGCCGCAGCCCGATGCAGGCGCTGGCGTTCCTGGCGGAAGAAGCCGATGTCAGCCGCCACTGGAAATGGCTGGGGCTCTTCGGGGCGATCACCGTGTTCTTCATCCTGTCGTTCTATTCGGTCGTCTCCGGCTGGTCGATCGAGTATCTGGTGAGTGCGGTTAACGGCAGCTTCGTGGGTCGCTCGCCGCAGGAGATCGGCGCGAGTTTCGATGCTTTCCTGGCCGACCCGCTGCGTATGACCTTCAATCACACCCTGTTCATGCTGTTGACGATGTCGGTGGTGGCAGCCGGTGTCGCCAACGGCATCGAGAAGCTCAACAACGTGATGATGCCGCTGTTATACGGCGTCCTGATCGTTCTCGGCGGTTACGCCATCACGACGCCCGGTTTCGGCCCGGCCTTGCACTGGTTGTTCACCCCCAACGTTGCCGCGATCACCTGGAGCGTGGTGCTCAGTGCCATGGGGCATGCCTTTTTCACATTGGCGGTGGGTGCCTGTGCGCTGATGGCTTACGGTGCCTATATGCCCGACGAGCAGAGCCTGCCGAAGGCGGTATTCGCCGTGGCGCTGCTCGATATCGCCGTGGCGCTGTTGTCCGGTATCGCCATCTTTTCGGTCGTGTTCACTCATGGTCTCGATCCCAGCGAGGGGCCGGGGCTGATGTTCGTCACCTTGCCGATCGCCTTCAGCGAACTGCCGGGCGGCCAGATATGGCTGGGGGCATTCTTCCTGCTGCTGCTCGTCGCGACATGGACCTCGTCGATCAACCTGGCCGAGCCGATGGTGTCGATGCTGGTGGGGGCCGGGTGGCGACGGAGCCGGGCTGCTATTCTGATTGGATCACTGGTATGGCTGGTAGGGTTGTTGTCGGTATTGTCGTTCTCGACGCTGTCGGAGGTGCATTGGGTCGGGGAGATGAACTTCTTCACACTGGTGTCGACCATTCCGCCGGACATCTTTCTGCCGATCGGGGGCTTGCTGATCGCCATCTTCGCGGCGTGGCGGATGTCCCGGGAAGCTGCCGTGGCGGCGATGGGTATCAGCCCCGGCGGATTTCGTCTCTGGCGAGGGCTGGTACGTTACGTCTCGATTCCGCTGACCGTGGTCGTGTTGATGACGAGCCTGATGTAGGCAACGCGCTTTGGGGTGGCTTCCAGAATCCTGGAGAGCTCCCGGCACACTGAATAACCCGGCGACAGGAGTAGCCATGATGGCCGTTCGAACTTTTCAGGGCGTCACGCCCAGTCTCGGTGAGCGAGTGTTCATCGATGACACCAGTGTGGTGCTGGGAGACGTTGCGCTTGGCGATGATTGCTCGGTATGGCCGATGGCGGTCATTCGCGGCGACGTTCATCGCATTCGTATCGGCGCGCGGACCAGCGTGCAGGATGGCTGCGTGCTGCACTGCACTCACGCCAGCGACTTTAACCCCGGCGGCCATCCGCTGGTGATCGGGGACGAAGTCACGATTGGCCATCAGGCCACGCTGCATGGCTGCAGGATCGGCAACCGAGTGCTGATCGGAATGGGCGCCGTGGTGCTGGACGGTGTCGTAGTCGAGGAAGAAGTGATCATTGCCGCTGGCGCCATGGTACCGCCGGGCAAGGTGCTGGAAAGCGGTTATGTCTATGCGGGTAATCCCGCCAAGCCGCTGCGTGAACTCAAGGCCGCCGAGCGCGAATTCTTCAGCTATACCGCGGGTAACTACGTCAAGCTGAAGGATCAACACCTGTCCGGCGAGTGATGGGGATGTATCGCGACAGGCTCCTCCCATCGATTTCACTTTTTTCGACTCAGGGGCTTGCCAACTCGGCGGCGGGTCCGTAAAGTACGCATCCGCTGCCACCGAGAGAGGTTTTCGGAGACAGCGAGAAGAATTCCAAGCGTTTGATTTGATTGAATAAATCGGTTGACGCAAGGCGGCGAAGTCGGTAAGATTGCTTCCCAGTTCTTCAAGGATCGGCACCGCTAAGCAGCAACGGTGCCAGGCAGGATTCGACAAGAAAGACGTTGACATCCTCACCCAGATCCTTAAAATACGCCACTCCTTACGGCGGCCCAGAAAACAAGCGCTGACAAGCACTTGGGTTTGACGGCAGAAGCAAAGCGCTTCAAGTAAGGACGCTCTTTAACAATCGATCAGGTAATTGATGTGGGCGCTTGTTCTCGCGTGACAGCCAGTCACGACATATCGAGGCAAGCGACTCGTCAAGATTCGTTTGACCTTGAACCAAGTTTGGTCCGCT
>NZ_JBQXYB010000015.1:0-106611 GCF_052645315.1 Salinicola sp. V024 | reverse complement strand
TTTTGCCTGACGACCATAGCGAGCGGGAACCACCTGATCCATGCCGAACTCAGTAGTGAAACCGCTTAGCGCCGATGGTAGTGTGGGGTCTCCCCATGCGAGAGTAGGTCATCGTCAGGCATCTATTTCGAACCCCGGCCATTGGTCGGGGTTCACTTATTTAGCGGTCTCCCCATGCGTTTAGGGGTCTCCCCATGGAGAGGCCCGGAGCGCCGGCCCACGGATGGCCGCCCCAATCATCGTCAGGCATCTATCCGAAACCCCAGCCAACAGGCTGGGGTTTTTTTATGGCTGAAGAAAGCGCTCGATTGCGCCGGCTGGGCCTCCCTTACGCCATGCGCCACACGGGGCGTAATGTAGAACAGAGTATGGCGTTCATGGCGCTGATCGTGGCGGTAGCTTGCGAAGTTACGAGGCAGGCGGGATTTCGCTAGAATGTGGCTTTTATTGGCAGGCGTTCCTAGATGAGTATCGGTGACCTGATTCGTTTGCTCGGCGACGGCAATTACCACTCCGGTCAGCAGCTGGGCCAGCACCTGGGTGTGACACGTACCGCAGTCTGGAAGCAGCTCAAGAAGCTGGAAGCGATGGGGCTGCCGCTCGAGGCGGTCAAAGGGCGCGGCTATCGGCTGGTCAACGCACTGGAATCCCTGGATGGGGCGGGTATCGTCTCACAGCTCTCTGCCGGGCCCCGCCATCACCTCAAGCGCCTTTACGTAGAGGACGTGCTGGATTCCACCAATACCTTCCTGCGCGATCGCTTTCGGCACGGTGCGGGGCACGGGGAAGTCTGTCTGGCCGAAAGCCAGACGGCAGGACGAGGGCGACGAGGAAAGGCCTGGAGCACCAGCTGGGGCGGAAGCCTGATCCTCTCTCTGGGTTGGCGGTTCGAGGCGGGCGTGGCTGCGCTCGAGGGGCTGAGCCTCGCGGTCGGCGTGGTGTTAGCCGAGGTCATCGAGGCCATGGGGGGTGAAGTCGCCCTGAAATGGCCTAATGACGTGCTGCTGCTCGTCGACGGCGACTGGCGTAAGCTCGCAGGCATTCTGCTCGAGGTGACGGGAGATGTCGAAGGGCCCTGCGAGGTGGTCATTGGCATTGGCGTGAATGTCTTTCTCGATGAAGCCGCTCGCCAGGCGGCAGGGCAACCTATCGCCGCGCTCTCGGAAGTTGTCGAAGGTGTCTCCCGCAACGCGCTGGCAGCCTCGTTGATCGAATCGTTACTAACGATGCTGCCGTTGTTCGAACAGCATGGTTTCAGCGCCTGGCGGGATCGATGGAACGCCCGACATGCCTATGCCGGGCGATCGATTCGAATCCATCAGGGCAACACCTCCTATGCGGCCAGGGCGAACGACGTGGACGAGAATGGTAATTTGAGAGTGGAGACTGCAAGCGGAGAGCATGCATTGACGGGCGGCGAAATCAGCGTCCGCCCGGCGTAATGGCCAGCCTGACGAGGAGTACACATGGTCAGGCGATGGAGGAAATCTGTTTTTTGGCTTGCATTTGCCGGCCTGCTTTGAAACAATGCGCCCCGCTTTGAGCGCAAGGCCATTGGTCGATAGTTCTGTAAGTTGAGTAAAAACAGAGGCTTGACATCAATGTTTGGCAGTGTAAAATCTGCCGCCGGTATGGAGAGGTTCCCGAGTGGCCAAAGGGAGCAGACTGTAAATCTGCCGCGAAAGCTTCGAAGGTTCGAATCCTTCCCTCTCCACCAGATTTTGATGAAAACCCCGGTTTTCGTGAAGAAGAGTTGTAACGGTCTGCTTCGGCAAGCCGGAGTCAGAGCGGGTAGGCGGGTATAGTTCAATGGTAGAACCTCAGCCTTCCAAGCTGATGGTGTGGGTTCGATTCCCACTACCCGCTCCATCGATGTTGGTGATGTGCAGGCTCATGTAGCTCAGGGGTAGAGCACACCCTTGGTAAGGGTGAGGTCGACGGTTCAATTCCGTCCATGAGCTCCATTTTCAGTCATCGAACTTGATGCGTGGAAAGCGAGCGTCGGCTCGCTTTTTTGGTGGTAAAAGAAAAATGCCGGATGGGATTGCTTTTTCCGGTATCTCTTCGCTATCATAGCGCCCTCCTAATTTCCGGGTGCTTCTCGGATGTGTAGTTGCAGGCCAGTAGCTCAATTGGCAGAGCAGCGGTCTCCAAAACCGCAGGTTGGGGGTTCGATTCCCTCCTGGCCTGCCAGTCTTCCCCAGGCTGGCTTGTATTGCTATCTTGTCTTGTTTGGTTACCGCGCCTTGAGTTGAGGAGTTTTCATGAAGCACAACGCCGAGGTGCAGGAGTCACGCTACGATACCCCCAAGTGGATCGTCGTGGTGTTGCTGCTGGCAGTCGCGATCGGCGGTAACGCTTGGTTCGCGGATCAGGCTCTGCTGTATCGCGTGCTGGGCGTCGTCGTCCTCTGTGGTATCGCCGCCGCCATCGCGTTGACCACGGCAAAAGGGCAGGCGTTGATGGAGCTCGCGCGCGGATCCAAGCGCGAAATTCAGCGCGTCGTCTGGCCGACTCGACAGGAAACCATTCAAACGACGCTGATCGTGTTGGCGGCCGTTCTGGTTGTGGGTCTGTTGCTGTGGCTTATCGATACCGTCCTTGGTTGGGCGATGTCCGGAATCATTGGCTAGGAGTTTTCATGTCCAAGCGTTGGTATGTCGTTCACGCTTATTCCGGCTTTGAAAAGCAGGTGATGCGTTCGCTGCTCGAGCGCGTCAAGCTATACGGTGTCGAAGATCAGTTCGGTGACATCCTGGTTCCGACCGAGGAAGTCGTCGAAATGCGTGACGGCAAGCGTCGCAAGAGCGAGCGCAAGTTCTATCCCGGCTACGTGCTGGTCGAGATGGAAATGAACGAACAGACTTGGCACTTGGTCAAAGAGACCCCGCGCGTGATGGGTTTCATCGGTGGAACGCCGGAGAAGCCAGCTGCGATCACCCAGAAAGAAGCCGATGCGATCCTGCGCCGTGTGCAGGATGGTACCGACAAGCCGCGTCCCAAGACTCTCTTCGAGCCGGGCGAAGCCGTTCGCGTCGTCGACGGTCCGTTCGCCGATTTCAACGGCGTCGTGGAAGAAGTCAATTACGAGAAGAGCCGCTTGCAAGTCAGTGTGCTGATCTTCGGGCGCTCGACGCCGGTCGAGCTCGAGTTTGCCCAGGTGGTCAAGGACTGAGCGTCGTCCAGAATCGAGTCACCGCGACGCCCGAGGGTGTCGCGATGTTAACGTTGGCAATTTGCCAATCAACCGGGGAGCCGCAAGGCGTTCGTACCCGAAGGGAGTAAATCATGGCTAAGAAAGTTCAGGCCTACATCAAGCTGCAGGTCGCAGCTGGTAAGGCCAATCCGAGTCCGCCCGTGGGCCCTGCGCTGGGTCAGCATGGCGTCAATATCATGGAATTCTGCAAGTCGTTCAATGCCGCGACCCAAGAGATCGAGCCGGGCTTGCCGACGCCGGTCGTGATCACGGTTTATAGCGACCGCAGCTTTACCTTTGTTACCAAGACGCCGCCGGCCGCCGTGCTGCTGAAGAAAGCCGCGGGTATCAAATCCGGTTCCGGCGTGCCGAACAAAACCAAGGTCGGCACCGTGACTCGTGAGCAGCTCGAAGATATCGCCAAGGCCAAAGAGCCGGATCTGACGGCTGCCGATCTTGACGCCGCCGTTCGCACCATTGCTGGCAGCGCCCGCAGCATGGGCCTCAACGTGGAGGGCCTCTGATCATGGCAAAACTGACAAAACGCGCTCAGATGATTCGCGAGAAGGTCGAGCTGGGTAAGGTCTACTCGCTGGAAGAAGCCGTCGCGCTGCTATCTGAAGTGTCGACCGTCAAGTTCAAGGAAGCTGTCGAAGTTTCCATCAACTTGGGTGTCGATCCGCGTAAATCCGATCAGGTCGTACGTGGCGCTACCGTGCTGCCGAATGGTACCGGTCGTGACGTCCGCGTCGCCGTATTTGCCCAGGGCGCCGCAGCGGAAGCGGCCAAAGAAGCTGGCGCCGATATCGTGGGTATGGAAGACCTCGCCGACGACGTCAAGAAAGGCAACATGAACTTTGACGTTGTCGTCGCAGCGCCGGACGCCATGCGCGTCGTTGGTCAGCTGGGTCAGATTCTCGGCCCGCGTGGCCTGATGCCGAACCCGAAAGTCGGCACCGTGACGCCCGACGTGGCGACTGCGGTCAAGAACGCCAAGGCGGGCCAGGTCCGTTTCCGTACCGACAAGAACGGCATCATTCATGCCTCTATCGGCAAGGTGGATTTTCCGGCCGAAGCACTCAAGGGCAATCTCGAAGCGCTGGTCAACGACCTCAAGCGCCTCAAGCCGAGTACTTCCAAGGGCATCTATCTCAAGAAAGTGACCCTGTCCAGCACCATGGGCCCGGGTCTGACCGTCGATCACAGCGCTTACGCGTGATCGGTGATCACCAGGCAGTAACTTTGCGGTCCCCGTGCACCGTTGTCACAGCTCCAGGGCTGCTTCGGCGGGGTGGGGCGGGGCACCGTCAAAGACCGCAGGTGTCGGCAGTCGAGCCGGCTTAATCTTCCTGGGGTTCGTCCTCAAGGGATGCCTGCGCAGATGGTGTTGCTCGCCGATTCAGGTGTGCAGCCATCGTCCAAGACTTTCGCCGAAGCAAGGCGGAAGAGATGGTAACCACCGGGTCGCGACATTGTCGCCCCCGGCATGAAGGAGTAACCACTGTGCCACTAGCACTCGAAGGCAAGAAAGCAATTGTTGCCGAGGTCAGTGAAGCCGCTAAGGACGCTCTTTCCGTCGTAGTTGCCGACTCTCGCGGTGTGACCGTTAGCGCAATGACCAACTTGCGCAAACAGGCTCGCGAGAATGGCGTCCAGATTCGTGTTGTCCGCAACACGCTGGCACGTCGCGCGCTGTCAGGGACTTCATGGGAGTGCCTGAACGAGACTTTCTCAGGCCCCACGCTGCTGGCCTTCTCCTACGAACATCCCGGCGCTGCGGCGCGGCTGTTCAAGGAGTTCGGTAAGTCGCAGAAGGAATTTGAAGTCAAGGCGCTGGCTTACGAAGGGGAGATGATCCCGGCTGCTGATATCGACCGTCTGGCGACGTTGCCGACTTACGATGAAGCGATTGCCAAGCTGATGTCCGTCATGAAGGAAGCTTCTGCCGGCAAGCTGGTTCGTACTCTTGCAGCTGTTCGCGATCAAAAGCAGGAAGAAGCCGCCTGATAGGTGACCTGCTCGCGCAGACTGAGTCGACTATTGAATCAACGAGCACTTGGCCGACGCCGGCTGGGGCTCCGCAAAGTTTAGGAATCTGAAACATGGCACTTTCTCAAGAAGACATCATCAACGCTGTTGCCGAAATGTCCGTGATGGAAGTTGCGGAACTGGTTTCTGCAATGGAAGAAAAATTCGGCGTTTCTGCCGCTGCTGCCGTTGTCGCTGGCCCGGGTGGTGGTGATGCGGCTGCTGAAGAAGAGCAGACCGAGTTCTCCGTGGTTCTGACCGCTGCCGGTGACAAGAAAGTCAACGTCATCAAGGTCGTCCGCGAAATCACCGGTCTGGGCCTGAAAGAAGCCAAGGGTGCCGTCGACGGCGCACCGGCGACTATCAAGGAAGGTCTGTCCAAGGACGACGCTGAAGAAGCCAAGAAGAAACTGGAAGAAGCCGGCGCCTCTGTGGAGCTCAAGTAACTCCGTGCTCAAGGCTTCACGCGCTGTGTAAGCGCCACGGCTGGTGGCGGGCATGCCCGCTGCCGGCCTTTTTCTGTTTTTGCTAGCCTGGCGTTAGTACGCCTGATCGAGGGGCTTCCCCAAGATCAGGATTGTAGCCACTAGACGAATTCCGACGGCGAGCTCCCTCATTCGGGAGGCTTGCCGTCAGCGCCTAACGGGGTCAGCCCCGCTAGGGAGCGCCGAACACGCACCGGTCACCCATGGTGAACAAGCTGGGGAATACAGATGGCTTACTCATACACTGAGAAAAAACGCATCCGCAAGGATTTCGGCAAACTGCCTCAAGTAATGGATGTGCCCTACCTGCTGGCCATCCAGCTTGATTCCTATTACGACTTTCTCCAGCAGGACCGGGCGCCGGAAGAGCGTCTCGAGACCGGTCTCAATGCGGCCTTCAAGTCCGTATTCCCGATCGAGAGTTTTTCAGGCAACGCGGCGCTCGAGTATGTCAGTTATCGCTTTGGCACGCCGGGCTTCGACGTCAAGGAGTGCCAGCTTCGCGGGGTGACCTACTCGGCACCGCTGCGCGTCAAGGTGCGCCTGATCATCTACGACAAAGAGTCGTCGAACAAGGCCATCAAGGACATCAAGGAGCAGGAAGTCTACATGGGGGAAATCCCCCTGATGACCGAGAACGGTACCTTCGTCGTCAACGGTACCGAGCGCGTCATCGTCTCCCAGCTTCACCGCTCGCCGGGCGTGTTCTTCGATCACGACAAGGGCAAGAGCCACTCCTCCGGGAAGCTGCTTTATTCCGCGCGGATCATTCCTTACCGCGGCTCCTGGCTGGATTTCGAGTTCGATCCGAAAGACAACGTCTTCGTGCGTATCGACCGTCGCCGCAAGTTGCCGGCCACCGTCTTGATGCGCGCGCTCGGCATGAATGCCGAGCAGATCCTCGAGACCTTCTTCGAAACCAGCACGTTCCACATCGAGACGGATGGCGTCTACGTGGAACTGGTGCCGTCGCGCCTGCGTGGTGAGACCGCGACGTTCGAAATCAAGGACGGCGACGGTAACGTCATCGTCGAAGAAGGTCGTCGTGTTACCCAGAAGCATATTCGCCAGCTGGAAAAAGCCGGGCTCGAGCGTCTTCAGGTGCCGATGGACTATCTGTTCGGCAAGACGCTGGCCAAGGATCAGGTCGACACCAAAACCGGCGAACTGATCTGCGAATGCAACACCGAACTGACGCCGGAACTGCTCGAGAAGCTGGGACAGGGTGGCGTTACGCAGTTGGAAACGCTCTACACCAACGATCTCGATGCCGGCTCGTTCATCTCCGATACGCTGAAGGTGGACACCACGCGCTCCGCACTGGAAGCGCTGGTCGAGATTTATCGCATGATGCGTCCCGGCGAGCCGCCGACCAAGGAAGCGGCCGAGACGCTGTTCCACAACCTGTTCTTCTCCGAAGACCGCTACGACCTGTCGGGCGTCGGTCGAATGAAGTTCAACCGTCGTCTGCGTCGTGAAGGCGATACCGGATCCGGCGTGCTTGCCAACCAGGACATTCTCGATGTCCTTAAAGAGCTGATCAGCATTCGTAACGGCTTCGGTGAAGTCGACGATATCGATCACCTGGGCAACCGCCGCATTCGGTGTGTCGGCGAAATGGCCGAGAACCAGTTCCGCGTCGGCCTGGTGCGCGTCGAGCGTGCGGTTAAGGAGCGTCTCTCCATGGCGGAGAGCGAAGGCCTGATGCCGCAGGATCTGATCAACGCCAAGCCGGTGGCGGCGGCGGTGAAGGAGTTCTTCGGTTCTTCGCAGCTGTCCCAGTTCATGGATCAGAACAACCCGCTCTCCGAGGTCACGCACAAGCGTCGTGTTTCCGCGCTTGGGCCGGGTGGTCTGACCCGCGAGCGTGCCGGCTTCGAAGTGCGCGACGTTCATGCCACGCACTACGGTCGCCTGTGCCCGATCGAGACGCCGGAAGGTCCGAACATCGGTCTGATCAACTCGTTGGCGACCTATTCCAAGACCAACAGCTACGGTTTCCTCGAGACGCCGTACCGTAAGGTCGTGGATCGTCAGCTGACCGACGAGATCGTGCATCTGTCGGCGATCGAAGAGGGCGACTTCATCATCGCCCAGGCTTCGGCGACGGTAGATGAAGGCAATAAGCTGATCGACGATCTCGTCCAGGTCCGTCACAAGGGTGAAACCACCTTCATGGCGCCGGACAAGGTCACGTTGATGGACGTGTCGCCGCGTCAGGTCGTTTCCGTGGCCGCCGCGCTGATTCCGTTCCTCGAGCACGATGACGCCAACCGCGCCCTGATGGGCTCGAACATGCAGCGTCAGGCGGTGCCGACCCTGCGCGCCGACAAGCCGCTGGTGGGTACCGGCATGGAGCGTTTCGTCGCTCGTGATTCCGGTGTCTGCGCCGTGGCCCGTCGTGGTGGCGTGATCGACTCGGTCGATGCCAAGCGTGTCGTTGTGCGTGTCAGCGAAGATGAGATCATCGGCGGTGAAGCCGGGGTCGACATCTACAACCTGACCAAGTACGTGCGCTCGAACCAGAACACCTGTCAGAACCAGCGTCCGATCGTGCGCCCGGGCGACGAGGTCGCGCGTGGCGATATCCTCGCCGACGGCCCGTCCGTCGACATGGGTGACCTCGCGCTGGGCCAGAACATGCGTCTCGCGTTCATGCCGTGGAACGGCTACAACTTCGAGGATTCCATCCTCGTCTCCGAGCGCGTGGTCGAGGACGATCGTTTCACCACGATCCACATCCAGGAACTGACCTGTGTCTCTCGTGACACCAAGCTGGGCGCGGAGGAAATCACCTCCGACATTCCCAACGTGGGCGAGTCGGCGCTGGGCAAGCTGGATGAAGCCGGGGTTGTCTATATCGGTGCCGAAGTCGGCGCCGGCGACATTCTGGTCGGCAAGGTCACGCCCAAGGGCGAGACCCAGCTGACGCCGGAGGAGAAGCTCCTGCGTGCGATCTTCGGTGAGAAGGCGTCCGACGTTAAGGACACCTCGCTGCGTGCGCCGACCGGCATGCGCGGTACCGTCATCGACGTCCAGGTGTTCACCCGCGACGGCGTCGAGAAGGATTCCCGAGCACTGTCCATCGAGCAGCAGCAGCTCGACGAAGTGCGCAAGGACCTTCAGGAGACCTACCGTATCGCCGAAGACGCCACGTTCGAGCGTCTCCAGCGCACGCTGGAAGGCGAAGCTGTCAACGGTGGCCCGACGCTGAAGAAAGGCGACGTGCTGAGCAAGGACTATCTCGATGAGCTGCCGCGTCAGCAGTGGTTCAAGCTGCGCATGCAGAACGAGACCCTCAACGAGCTGCTGGCCCAGGCCGACGAACAGCTGGAAAATCGTCGCAAGGAGATGGACGAGCGTTTCGAAGACAAGAAACGCAAGCTGACCCAGGGCGACGACCTGGCGCCGGGCGTGCTCAAGATCGTCAAGGTCTACCTGGCGGTCAAGCGTCGCATCCAGCCGGGCGACAAGATGGCCGGTCGTCACGGTAACAAGGGTGTCATCTCCGCGATCATGCCGATCGAGGACATGCCGTTCGACGACAACGGTCAGCCGGTCGACGTGGTGCTCAACCCGTTGGGCGTGCCTTCACGCATGAACGTCGGTCAGATTCTCGAGACTCACCTGGGCATGGCGGCTCACGGTCTCGGCGTCAAGATCGACCGGATGTTGCGTGATGCCCGCGAGCAGCAGGTCGGCGAGATCCGCGAGTTCCTCAAGCAGGTCTACAACACTGAGGGTGCGCGTCAGGAAGATATCGACTCTCTGACCGACGACGAGATCATCACCCTGGCCAAAAACCTGCGCGGTGGCGTGCCGATCGCGACGCCGGTGTTCGACGGTGCCAAGGAGCACGAGATCAAGCATCTGCTGAAGCTTGCCGATCTGCCGGAATCCGGTCAGATGACGCTCTACGACGGGCGTACCGGTGAGTCGTTCGATCGTCCGGTGACCGTGGGCTACATGTACATGCTGAAGCTCAACCACCTGGTCGACGACAAGATGCACGCGCGCTCCACCGGTTCCTACTCGCTGGTCACGCAGCAGCCGCTGGGTGGCAAGGCGCAGTTCGGCGGTCAGCGCTTCGGTGAGATGGAAGTGTGGGCACTCGAGGCGTACGGCGCCGCCTACACCCTGCAGGAGATGCTCACCGTGAAATCGGATGACGTCGAAGGTCGTACCAAGATGTACAAGAGCATCGTGGATGGCGACCACACCATGCAGGCCGGTATGCCGGAATCCTTCAATGTGCTGGTGAAGGAAATCCGCTCGCTGGGTATCGATATCGAATTGGAAAGCTAAGACCGGCACAGTCGATCGATAGCGACGGTTTGCGGGGCGAGCGAGTGATTCGCGGCCCCGCTCATGACAACTCCGCAACGGAGCGATCCCATGAAAGATTTGGTGAAAGTCCTCAAGTCACAGGCGCAATCTGACGAGTTCGAGGCGATCAAGATCACGCTTGCCTCGCCGGAAATGATTCGCTCCTGGTCATACGGCGAAGTCAAGAAGCCGGAGACCATCAACTACCGTACGTTCAAGCCTGAACGCGACGGGCTTTTCTGCGCCAAGATCTTCGGGCCGGTCAAGGATTACGAGTGCTTGTGCGGCAAGTACAAGCGCATGAAACATCGCGGCATCATCTGCGAGAAGTGCGGCGTCGAAGTGACCAAGGCCGCGGTTCGCCGCGAGCGCATGGGTCATATCGAGCTGGCCTCGCCGGTCGCCCACATCTGGTTTCTGAAGTCGCTGCCGTCACGCATCGGCATGTTCCTGGACATGACCCTGCGTGACATCGAGCGTGTGCTCTATTTCGAATCGTTCGTCGTGATCGATCCGGGCATGACCACGCTCGAACGCGGCCAACTGCTCAACGACGAGCAGTATTTCGAGGCGCTCGAAGAGTTCGGCGACGATTTCGATGCCCGCATGGGCGCCGAAGCCGTTCAGGCACTGCTCAAGGACATCGATCTGGAAGAGGAGATCGATCGTCTGCGCGAGGAGATTCCGCAGACCAACTCCGAGACCAAGATCAAGAAGCTTTCCAAGCGCCTCAAGCTGCTGGAAGCCTTCTACAAGTCCGGTAACGCGCCGGCGTGGATGGTCATGGAAGTGCTGCCGGTGCTGCCGCCGGATCTGCGTCCGCTGGTCCCGCTGGACGGCGGCCGTTTCGCGACCTCGGATCTCAACGACCTGTATCGTCGCGTGATCAACCGCAACAACCGCCTCAAGCGCCTGCTCGATCTCAATGCGCCGGATATCATCGTGCGTAACGAGAAGCGCATGCTGCAGGAATCGGTCGATGCGCTGCTCGACAACGGCCGTCGCGGTCGTGCCATCACCGGCTCCAACAAGCGTCCGCTGAAGTCGCTGGCCGACATGATCAAGGGCAAGCAGGGGCGTTTCCGTCAGAACCTGCTGGGCAAGCGTGTCGACTACTCAGGCCGTTCCGTCATCACCGTCGGTCCGACCCTGCGTCTGCATCAGTGCGGTCTGCCCAAGAAGATGGCACTCGAGCTGTTCAAGCCGTTCATCTATTCCAAGCTGCAGGGCAGCGGGCAGGCGTCCACGATCAAGGCCGCCAAGAAGATGGTCGAGCGTGAGCTGCCGGAAGTGTGGGACATCCTCGCCGACGTCATCCGCGAGCACCCGGTCCTGCTCAACCGTGCGCCGACGCTGCACCGTCTCGGCATCCAGGCGTTCGAGCCGCTGCTGATCGAAGGCAAGGCGATTCAGCTGCACCCGCTGGTCTGTGCGGCCTACAACGCCGACTTCGACGGTGACCAGATGGCCGTTCACGTGCCGCTGACGCTGGAATCCCAGCTCGAAGCGCGTGCGCTGATGATGTCGACCAACAACGTGCTTTCGCCGGCCAACGGTGAGCCGATCATCGTGCCGTCCCAGGACGTCGTGCTCGGCCTCTATTACATGACCCGCGAGCGCATCAACGCCAAGGGCGAAGGCAAGGTATTTGCCAACCTCAACGAGCTGGATCGTGCTTTCGCGACCCACAACGTCTCGATGCACGCTCGGGTCAGGGTGCGTCTGACCGAGTGGCTGTCTGACGAGAAGGATGGCGAGGTCACCGAACTGACCGAGACCACCTCGATCAAGGACACCACCGTCGGCCGTGCGCTGCTGTTCCGTATCCTGCCGAAGGGGATGCCGTTCGAGCTCGTCGACCGTCCGATGAAGAAGAAGGCGATCTCCGGGCTGATCAACGAGGTCTACCGGCGTACCGGTTTGAAAGACGCGGTCATCTTCGCCGACCAGCTGATGTACACCGGTTTCCGTCTGGCGACGTGGTCCGGCGCCTCCATCGGCGTCAATGACTTCGTCATTCCGGATGCCAAGGCCGAGATCGTCGACGCGGCCGAGGACGAGGTCAAGGAAATCGAAGACCAGTTCTCCTCCGGTCTGGTGACCGCGGGCGAGAAGTACAACAAGGTCATCGATATCTGGTCCAAGGCCAACGACAAGGTCGCCAAGGCGATGATGGCCGTGATCTCGAAAGAGACCGTGACCGATCGCGACGGCAACGAAGTCGAACAGGACTCGTTCAACAGCGTCTTCATCATGGCCGACTCCGGTGCCCGTGGTAGTGCGGCCCAGATTCGTCAGCTGGCTGGTATGCGAGGCCTGATGGCGAAGCCGGACGGCTCGATCATCGAGACGCCGATCACCGCCAACTTCCGTGAAGGTTTGAACGTACTCCAGTACTTCATCTCCACTCACGGGGCGCGTAAGGGTCTGGCGGACACGGCACTCAAGACCGCCAACTCCGGTTACCTGACCCGTCGTCTGGTCGACGTGGCCCAGGATCTGGTGATCACCGAAGAGGATTGCGGCACCGAGAAGGGGCTGACACTGCACCCGGTGATCGAAGGCGGCGACGTCATCGTGTCACTGGCACAGCGTGTACTGGGCCGAGTCGTGGCACAGGACGTCATCGATCCGCAGACCGACGAAGTGCTGATCGCCAAAGGGACGCTGCTCGACGAAGCCTGGTGTCAGGAACTCGACACCATGGGTGTCGACGAGATCATCGTGCGTAGCCCGATCAGCTGTGAAACGTCTCACGGCGTCTGCTCGTCCTGCTACGGCCGCGATCTGGCCCGCGGGCATCAGGTCAACATCGGGGAAGCGGTCGGCGTCATTGCGGCCCAGTCCATCGGTGAGCCGGGTACCCAGCTGACCATGCGTACGTTCCACATCGGTGGTGCGGCCTCGCGTGCTTCGGCGGTCGACAGCGTCCAGGTCAAGCATGGCGGGAGTGTCCGACTGCACAACATCAAGTCGGTCGAACGTGCCGATGGCAAGCTGATCGTGGTGTCTCGCTCGAGCGCCCTGGCCGTCGCCGACGACCACGGCCGCGAGCGCGAGTACTACAAGCTGCCCTACGGTGCCGAGCTGTCGGTCAAGGACGGCGATCACGTCGAAGGCGGTCAGGTGGTGGCGAAGTGGGATCCGCACACCCACCCGGTCGTTGCCGAAGTACAGGGCAAGGCGCAGTTCACGGACATGACCGAAGGTCTGACCATGACGCGCACGGTCGACGAGATGACCGGCCTGTCGAACATCGAAGTGATCGAGGCGGCTGCCCGTCCGGCTTCCGGCCGTGACAAGCGTCCGATGATCATGCTGGTCGGGGAAGACGGCGAGCACGTGACCCTGCCGGGTTCCAACACGCCGGTGCAGTATCTGCTGCCGGGCCGTGCCATCGTCGCGGCGGAGAACGGTACCGAGATCGGTGTGGGTGAGGTCATCGCGCGTATTCCGCTGGAAGCGTCCGGTAACAAGGACATCACCGGTGGTCTGCCGCGTGTCGCCGACCTGTTCGAGGCGCGCAAGCCGAAGGAGCCGTCCATCCTCGCCGAGATCAACGGTACGATCAGCTTCGGCAAGGAAACCAAGGGCAAGCGTCGTCTGACGATCACGCCGAAGGAAGGTGATCCGTTGGAGATGCTGATCCCGAAATGGCGTCAGATCGGGGTGTTCGAAGGCGAGACGGTCGAGAAGGGCGAGGTCATCTCCGATGGCCCGAGCAATCCGCACGATATTCTGCGGCTGCTGGGTGTGGCGGAGCTGGCCAAGTACATCACCGTCGAGATCCAGGATGTCTATCGTCTGCAGGGCGTGAGCATCAACGACAAGCACATCGAAGTCATCGTGCGTCAGATGCTGCGCAAGGTCGAGATCACCGATTCCGGCGATTCCACCTTTATCCCCGGCGATCAGGTCGAACTGGTACGCGTCCTCGAAGAGAACGCGCGTCTCGAGACGACCGAGAAATTCCCGGCCAAGTACGAGCGTCTGCTGTTGGGTATCACCAAGGCATCGTTGGCGACCGAGTCGTTCATCTCCGCGGCATCGTTCCAGGAGACGACGCGGGTGCTGACCGAGGCGGCGGTGACCGGCAAGCGCGATTATCTGCGCGGCCTGAAGGAAAACGTGGTGGTGGGACGTCTGATTCCGGCGGGTACGGGTCTGGCTCATCACGACGAGCGGCGTCGCAAGCGCGAAGAGTCCGGGCGCACGCTGCAGCCGTCGGCATTCGATGTCGAGCAGGAGCTGGGTGCACAGCTCACCGCGCTCGATGCCGATGACGACGATCTCTAGGTCATGACCTCGGACCGCTCGTCCCACGGGGCGAGCGGTCTTGACGGGTCTCATGACAACTGATTAGAATGCGCAGCCTTTATGCAGGGGTAGTGCAACCGGCCGATGCAAAGGCCGTGCGCCAAGATCCGGGCATAAGGCAAGGCAACCCATTGGAGTCAGCTAAACACTATGGCAACGATCAACCAGCTCGTGCGCAAGCCGCGCAAGCGCCCCGTCGCCACCAGCGACGTGCCGGCGCTGCAGGCCTGCCCGCAACGCCGTGGGGTCTGTACCCGCGTCTACACCACTACGCCCAAGAAGCCGAACTCGGCCCTGCGTAAGGTGTGTCGTGTGCGTCTGACCAACGGTTTTGAAGTCAGTTCTTATATCGGCGGTGAAGGCCACAACCTGCAGGAACACTCCGTGGTCCTGATTCGTGGCGGCCGCGTCAAGGATTTGCCGGGTGTGCGTTATCACACCGTCCGCGGCGCCCTCGACACCTCCGGTGTGCAGAATCGTCGGCAGGGCCGTTCCAAATACGGCACCAAGCGTCCCAAGTCCTGATTTCGGACGCTACCACCATCCATCATCGGTCAGATAAGAGTAAGGTCGGCCGCTTTCGCTAACCAGCGATGCGCATGCCGGGTTTACCTGAACGACCCTTAACGAGAGGGCTTATCATGCCAAGAAGAAGAGTTGTCGCTAAGCGCGAGATCCTTCCGGATCCCAAGTTCGGAAGTGAGCGCCTGGCCAAGTTCATGAACCATCTGATGATCAGCGGCAAGAAGTCCGTAGCTGAGCGCATCGTCTATGGTGCGCTGGACAGGGTTGCCGAGCGTAGTAGCGAAGCGCCGCTGGACATCTTTGAAAAGGCGCTGGAAGCCATCCAGCCGATGGTCGAGGTCAAATCTCGCCGCGTTGGCGGCGCGACCTACCAGGTGCCTGTGGAAGTTCGCCCGTCACGCCGTCACGCGCTGGCCATGCGCTGGCTGGCCGATGCGGCCCGTAGCCGCGGCGAAAAGACCATGGCCCAACGTCTTGCTGGCGAAATGCTGGACGCCGCAGAAGGCAAGGGTGCTGCTGTGAAGAAGCGTGAAGACGTGCACCGCATGGCAGATGCCAACAAGGCCTTCTCCCACTACCGCTTCTAAACAACGGGGACTTCCATCGTGGCACGAAAGACACCACTCAAGCGTTATCGCAATATCGGTATCGTTGCCCACGTCGACGCTGGCAAGACTACGACCACCGAGCGTGTTCTGTTCTATACCGGCCTGTCCCACAAGGTGGGTGAGGTTCATGAGGGCGCTGCCGTCATGGACTGGATGGAGCAGGAGCAGGAGCGTGGCATCACGATCACCTCCGCGGCGACGACCTGTTTCTGGCAGGGCATGAGCAAGCAGTTCGACGAGCATCGGATCAACATCATCGATACGCCGGGACACGTCGACTTCACCATCGAAGTCGAGCGTTCGCTGCGCGTGCTGGATGGTGCGGTCGTCGTGCTGTGCGGCTCTTCCGGTGTGCAGCCGCAGACGGAAACCGTCTGGCGTCAGGCCAACAAGTACGAAGTTCCGCGCATGGTGTTCGTCAACAAGATGGACCGTGCCGGCGCCGACTACTTCATGGTCATCGACCAGCTCAAGGACCGCCTGGGTGCCAACGTCGTTCCGATCCAGATCAACTGGGGTGCGGAAGACGAGTTCAAGGGCGTGGTCGACCTCATCAAGATGAAGGCCATCCTCTGGGACGAAGACAACTTCGGCATGAACTACGAGTTGGTCGACATTCCGGCCGACCTGCAGGAAACCGCCGAGAAGTATCGCGAGCAGATGGTCGAAGCCGCGGCTGAAGCCAACGAAGAGCTGATGGACAAGTACCTCGAAGGGGTCGAGCTCTCGGAAGCGGAAATCAAGGCGGGTCTGCGGGCGCGTACCCTGGCCAACGAGATCGTTCTCGTGACCTGTGGTTCGGCGTTCAAGAACAAGGGCGTTCAGGCCGTCCTGGACTGCGTCATCGAGTACCTGCCGTCGCCGACCGAGGTCAAGGCGATCGAAGGTGAGCTGGATGACAAGGACGGTACCGTCGCGACGCGTGAAGCCGACGACAGTGCACCGTTCTCGGCGCTGGCGTTCAAGATCGCGACCGACCCGTTCGTGGGCACCCTGACCTTCATGCGCGTCTACTCGGGCGTGCTGAAGTCCGGCGACAGCATCTTCAACTCCGTGAAGTCGAAGAAAGAGCGTGTCGGCCGTATCGTTCAGATGCACGCCAACTCGCGTGAAGAGATCAAGGAAGTCTACGCCGGCGACATCGCCGCGTGTATCGGCCTGAAAGACGTCACGACTGGCGACACGCTGTGCGACCTGAACGACAAGATCGTTCTCGAGCGCATGGAGTTTCCGGAGCCGGTTATCTCCGTCGCCGTCGAGCCGAAGTCCAAGCCGGACCAGGAAAAGATGGGCGTAGCTCTGGGTAAGCTGGCACAGGAAGATCCGTCTTTCCGTGTCCAGACCGACGAAGAGACCGGTCAGACCATCATCTCGGGCATGGGCGAGTTGCACCTCGATATCCTCGTCGACCGTATGCGTCGCGAGTTCAAGGTCGAGGCCAACATCGGCAAGCCGCAGGTTGCCTACCGTGAAACCATCCGCCAGTCGGTGGAGCAGGAAGGCAAGTTCGTTCGTCAGTCAGGTGGTCGCGGCCAGTACGGTCACGTCTGGTTGCGCATCGAGCCGCTGACGGCCGAAGACAAGGGCGAGGACGAGGAGATGACCTTCAAGTTCGCGTCCGCCATTGTCGGTGGTGCGGTACCGAAAGAGTACGTGCCGGCCGTCGAAAAAGGGGCTTACGAACAGCTCAAGAACGGCGTGATCGCGGGCTACCCGATGATCGACGTCAAAGTGACGCTGTTCGACGGTTCCTATCATGACGTGGACTCCAACGAGACTGCGTTCAAGGTCGCCTCTTCCATGGCGATCAAAGAAGGTGCTCGTAAGGCTAAGGCCGTGTTGCTCGAGCCGGTGATGAAGGTCGAAGTCGTTACCCCTGAGGATTTCATGGGTGATGTGATGGGTGACCTCAACCGCCGTCGTGGCCTTGTGCAGGGCATGGATGACTCCTCTTCTGGCAAGGTCATTCGCGCCACGGTTCCGTTGGCTGAGATGTTCGGTTACGCGACCGATCTGCGTTCTCAGACCCAGGGACGCGCAAGCTACACCATGGAGTTTGCGAATTACGAAGAGGCGCCATCCAGCGTAGTTGATGCCGTCATCAATCAGAACGGTTAACCGTTAGCTAACGTAAAGAGGTTATAGCAGTGGCTAAGGAAAAATTTGAACGCTCCAAACCGCACGTCAACGTCGGCACCATCGGTCACGTCGACCATGGTAAGACGACCCTGACAGCGGCACTGACTCGTGTTTCCGCCGAAGTCTTCGGTGGCGAGTGGCGTCAGTTCGACTCTATCGACAACGCTCCGGAAGAGCGCGAGCGTGGTATCACCATCGCCACCGCTCACGTCGAATATCAGTCCGAAGTTCGCCATTACGCGCACGTCGACTGCCCGGGACACGCTGACTACGTCAAGAACATGATCACCGGTGCTGCCCAGATGGACGGCGCGATCCTGGTCTGTTCCGCTGCCGACGGCCCGATGCCGCAGACTCGCGAGCACATCCTGCTTTCGCGTCAGGTTGGTGTTCCGTACATCGTCGTGTTCCTGAACAAGGCCGACATGGTCGATGACGAAGAGCTGCTCGAGCTGGTCGAGATGGAAGTTCGTGAGCTGCTGGCCGAGTACGACTTCCCGGGCGACGACACGCCGATCATCATCGGTTCTGCACTGATGGCGCTGGAAGGCAAGGATGACAACGGCATGGGTACCACCGCCGTTGCCAACCTGATCAAGTCTCTTGACGAGTACATTCCGGAGCCGGAGCGTGCCATCGATCAGCCGTTCCTGATGCCGATCGAAGACGTGTTCTCCATCTCGGGTCGCGGTACCGTTGTGACCGGTCGTGTCGAGCGCGGCATCGTCAAGACTGGCGACGAAGTCGAAATCGTCGGTATCCATGACACCACCAAGACGATTGTCACCGGCGTCGAAATGTTCCGTAAGCTTCTCGACGAAGGTCGTGCTGGCGAGAACGTGGGTGCGCTGCTGCGTGGTACCAAGCGTGATGACGTCGAGCGTGGTCAGGTTCTGGCCAAGCCGGGCACCATCAAGCCGCATACCAAGTTCGAAGCCGAAGTCTACGTCCTGTCCAAGGAAGAAGGCGGTCGTCACACGCCGTTCTTCAAGGGCTACCGTCCGCAGTTCTACTTCCGTACCACCGACGTTACCGGTACCTGTGAACTGCCGGAAGGCGTCGAGATGGTCATGCCGGGCGACAACGTCCAGATGGTCGTGACGCTGATCGCTCCGATCGCCATGGAAGACGGCCTGCGCTTCGCGATTCGCGAAGGTGGTCGTACCGTCGGCGCCGGCGTGGTAGCCAAGATCATCGAGTAAGCGTTTCGATGATGGTTAAAGAAGGGGCGCTCACGCGCCCCTTTTTCTGTATGGGTTTGACGGTCTTCGATAGAGAGGGTGTTTGACTCTCGATCGGGGCTCTCCTATAATGCGCGTCCTTTGAACGCGTGGGTCGACGGCTCGCGCCGTCAGCATCCAGTGGAGCATAAGGTAAATGCAGAACCAGAAGATTCGCATTCGGCTGAAAGCGTTTGACCATCGGCTGATCGATCAGTCGGCTCAGGAGATCGTGGATACGGCCAAGCGCACTGGCGCTCAGGTGCGTGGCCCGATTCCGTTGCCGACGAATCGCGAGCGTTACACCATCCTGATCTCTCCGCACGTCAACAAGGATGCGCGCGATCAGTATGAGATTCGCACGCACAAGCGCGTTCTCGACATCGTCGAGCCGACGGAAAAGACCGTCGATGCGCTGATGAAGCTCGATCTCGCCGCTGGTGTAGACGTGCAGATTAAACTCGACTGAAACCAACACTAGTCACTAGCGGGCGCTGAGTTCAACAGCACCGCCGCGTCGTGAGACGCCATACAATGTGCTAGTGGAATGCTCTGGAAAGGGCAGCCATAGCGGGTGACAGCCCCGTACACTATAGGAGACTGAACATGACTATCGGTTTAGTCGGTAAAAAGGCGGGCATGACCCGTGTTTTCACCGAAGACGGTGCTTCCGTGCCCGTAACCGTTATCGAGGTTGAGCCCAACCGCATCGCCAGCGTCAAGACCGTCGAGTCTGACGGCTATCGTGCGGTGCAGGTCACGACCGGCTCCCGCAAGGCCAAACACCTCACCAAGGCGATTGCTGGTCAATACGCCAAGGCAGGTATCGAGGCCGGCCGTTCGCTGATGGAGTTCCGTCTGACAGAAGACGATGAGACTCCGGAAGTGGGTGGTTCCTTCACCGTATCCCTCTTTGAAGCTGGTCAGAAAGTCGATGTGACCGGTACGTCCAAGGGCAAGGGCTTTCAGGGCGCCGTCAAGCGCTGGAATTTCCGTACCCAGGACAATACCCACGGCAACTCGCTTTCTCACCGTGCGCCAGGTTCCATCGGTCAGTGCCAGACCCCAGGTCGTGTTTTCAAAGGCAAGAAGATGGCCGGTCAGATGGGTAACGAGCGTGTCACCGTCCAGACGCTGGAAGTGGTGCGCATCGATACCGAGCGCAATCTGCTTTTGATCAAGGGCGCCGTGCCAGGTGCACCCGGCAGTGATGTCGTTGTGCGCAGTGCCGTGAAAGCTCGCTGAGGGGACTGAGACCGATGAATCTGAATCTCGTAGGTGCCGCTGGCACCGTCGAAGTGTCCGAAGCGACCTTCGGCAAAGACTTCAACGAAGCGTTGGTGCACCAGGTCGTTACCGCCTATCTGGCGGCTGGCCGCCAGGGCACCCGTGCTCAGAAGAACCGCTCCGACGTACGTGGCGGCGGCAAGAAGCCGTGGCGCCAGAAAGGCACCGGCCGCGCGCGTGCCGGCACCATCCGTTCGCCGATCTGGCGCAGCGGTGGTGTGACGTTCGCCGCTCGTCCGCAGGATTACACGCAGAAGGTCAACCGCAAGATGTATCGTGCGGCCATGCGTTCGATCCTGTCCGAACTGATCCGTCAGGACCGTCTGGTGCTGGTCGAAGAGTTCGCCGTCGAAGCACCCAGAACCAAAGAGCTGGTCGGTAAGCTCAAGGATCTTGAGCTCGAGAAAGTGCTGATCGTCACCGAAGATATCGACGAGAAGCTCTACCTGGCCGCCCGCAACATCCCCAACGTCGATGTCGTCGATGCTGCGGCCGCCGATCCGGTCAGTCTGATTGCCTTCGACAAGGTGCTGATGACCGTCTCCGCTCTGCGTAAATTCGAGGAGAAGCTGGGATGAACCAGGAACGCGTATACAAGGTTCTGCTCGGACCTCACATGACCGAGAAGGCCGCGCTTGCCGCCGAGAACAATCAGTACGTGTTCCGGGTGGCCCAGGACGCGACCAAGCCTGAGATCAAGAAAGCCGTCGAGGCGCTGTTCGGCAAGAAAGTTGCCGGCGTCCAGGTGCTCAACGTCAAGGGCAAGACCAAACGCACTCGCTTCGGCACTGGTCTGCGCAAGGGTTACCGCAAGGCGTACGTAACCTTGGCTGCGGGCGAAACGCTCGAAGACTTCTCTGGCGCCGAGTAAGGCAGGAGTACGGATCATGGCAGTAGTCAAGACAAAACCCACCTCCGCCGGCCGTCGTCACGTCGTCAAAGTCGTCAACGACGAGCTCTTCAAGGGCCGCGCCTACGGTGCGCTGGTCGAGAAGCAGTCGAAGTCGGGTGGGCGTAACAACAATGGCCGCATCACCACGCGTCACGTGGGCGGTGGTCATCGTCAGCATTATCGTTTGATCGATTTCAAGCGCATCAAGGATGGCATCAAGGCCTCCGTCGAGCGCATCGAATACGATCCGAACCGTAGCGCCAACATCGCGCTGCTGAAGTACATGGACGGCGAGCGTCGTTACATCATCGCGCCCAAGACCGTCAAGGTCGGCGACGTGGTGGAGTCCGGTGTCAACGCCGCCATCAAGCGCGGCAACGCGCTGCCGCTGCGTAACATCCCGGTCGGCTCGACGGTGCACTGCATCGAATTGAAGCCGGGCAAGGGTGCGCAGATTGCTCGTAGCGCCGGTGCCAGCGCTCAGCTGGTCGCCCGTGAAGGCAACTACGCCACGCTGCGTCTTCGCTCCGGCGAGATGCGTCGCGTACTGTCCGAGTGCCGTGCGACATTGGGCGAAGTCGGTAACTCTGAGCACAGCCTGCGTCAATTGGGCAAGGCCGGTGCGAAACGTTGGAGAGGGGTGCGCCCGACTGTTCGCGGTGTCGCAATGAACCCGGTGGATCACCCGCACGGCGGCGGTGAAGGCCGCACCAGCGGTGGTCGTCATCCGGTCAGCCCGTGGGGTATCCCCACCAAGGGCCACAAGACCCGCAAGAACAAGCGTACCGACAAGCTCATCGTTCGTCGCCGCAAGTCCAAGTAACAGACATTAAGAGGTAACGGCTGTGCCACGTTCACTGAAGAAAGGTCCTTTCATTGACCTTCATCTGTTGAAGAAGGTCGACGTCGCAACGGAAAAGAACGATCGCAAACCGATCAAGACCTGGTCGCGTCGTTCGATGATCCTGCCGAATATGGTCGGGCTCACCATTGCGGTACATAACGGTCGCCAGCATGTCCCGGTGCATGTCTCCGAGGAAATGGTCGGCCACAAGTTGGGCGAGTTCGCTGCTACCCGCACTTATCGCGGTCATGCGGCGGACAAGAAAGCCAAACGGTAAGCCAAGAGGAATAAGAGATGGAAGTCGCTGCTAAGTTGCGTGGCGCGAGCTTATCCGCCCAGAAGGCCCGTTTGGTGGCTGACCAGGTGCGCGGTAAGCCGGTCGCCGAAGCGCTCGACGTGCTGACCTTCTCACCGAAGAAGGCCGCCAAGTTGGTCAAGAAGGTGTTGCAGTCCGCGATCGCCAATGCGGAAGAAAACAACGGCATGGACATCGACGAGCTGCGTGTCTCGACCATCTGTGTCGATGAGGGCATGACGCTCAAGCGCATTCAACCGCGCGCCAAAGGCCGTGCGGATCGCATTCTGAAGCGCACCTGCCACATCACCGTCAAGGTAGCCGAGAAGTAGGAGTCGACCAGATGGGTCAGAAAGTCAATCCAGTCGGAATCCGACTGGGCATCGTCAAGGATCACACCTCGGTATGGTATGCCGAGCGTGGTGCCTATGCCGACAAGCTGAACAGCGATCTGGAAGTGCGTCGCTACCTCGAGGAGCGTTTGAAGAACGCTTCCGTGAGCCGCATCACCATCGAGCGTCCGGCCAACAACGCCCGTATTACCATTCACACCGCCCGTCCGGGCATCGTGATTGGCAAGAAGGGTGAGGACGTCGATCGTCTGCGTCAGGAAGTCACCCGCATGATGGGTGTGCCGGTACACGTCAACATCGAAGAAGTCCGCAAGCCGGAACTCGACGCCGCTCTGGTCGCGCAGAACATCGCCGGTCAGCTCGAACGTCGTGTGATGTTCCGTCGCGCCATGAAACGAGCCGTTCAGAACGCCATGCGTCTGGGCGCCGGCGGTTTCAAGGTGCAGCTCTCCGGTCGTCTGGGTGGTGCCGAAATCGCACGTACCGAATGGTATCGCGAAGGTCGCGTGCCGCTTCATACGCTGCGTGCCGATATCGATTACGCCACTTACGAAGCCCACACAACCTACGGCGTCATCGGCGTCAAGGTCTGGGTCTTCAAGGGCGAAATCCTCGGGGGCATCGAAGAGGTGCGTGCCAAGCAGAAGCAACAGGCTCAGGCACCCGCATCGAAGAAGAAAGGTTCCAGGTAAGGGGAGACTGATCGATGTTGCAACCCAAGCGTACAAAGTTTCGCAAGGTGCAGAAAGGTCGTAACCGCGGCCTGGCGCATCGCGGCAGCAAGGTGAGTTTCGGGGACTTCGGTCTCAAGGCCACCGATCGCGGCCGCATCACCGCACGTCAGATCGAGGCGGGTCGTCGTGCCATTACCCGTCACGTCAAACGTGGTGGCAAGATCTGGATCCGTGTATTCCCGGACAAGCCGATTACCAACAAGCCTCTCGAGGTTCGTATGGGTAAAGGTAAGGGTTCCGTCGAGTACTGGGTTGCCCAGATTCAGCCGGGCAGAGTGCTTTACGAAATTGAAGGTGTCTCCGAAGAGCTGGCGCGTGAAGCCTTCTCTCTGGCGGCCCAGAAAATGCCCATCTCCACCACCTTTGTGAAACGGACGGTGATGTGATGAAAGCCAACGAAATGCGTGAAAAGTCAGTCGATGCGCTGCAGGAGCAGCTTTTCGAACTGCTCCGCGAGCAGTTCAACCTGCGCATGCAGAAGGCCACCGGCCAGCTGAGCCAGACGCATCTGCTGAAGCAGGTTCGTCGCGACATCGCTCGCGTCAAGACTGTGCTCAACCAGAAGTCAGGTGACCAATGATGGCTGAAGCAAGCAAAGCACGTACGCTCACCGGCAGGGTGGTGAGCGACAAGATGGAAAAATCGATTGTCGTATTGATCGAGCGCCGTGAGCGCCATCCGATCTACGGCAAGTACATGAAGCGCTCCACCAAGCTGCACGCCCACGACGAGACGAATCAGGCCAAGGCCGGCGATCTGGTATCCATTCAGGAATGCCGTCCGCTGTCCAAGAAGAAGGCCTGGGCGTTGGTCGAGGTGGTCGAGCAGGCCAAGGGCTGAGCCCGACAGGCGCCTTCTGAACCAGTGCAGTCAGATTAGGTTTGGAGAAAACCAATGATTCAGACGCAGACAATGCTGGATGTCGCGGACAACAGCGGCGCGCGCCGGGTGCAGTGCATCAAGGTGCTGGGCGGTTCACACCGCCGTTACGCTCGCGTTGGCGACGTCATTAAAGTGACGGTCAAAGAAGCCATCCCGCGGGGCAAGGTCAAGAAAGGCCAGGTCCTCAAGGCGGTGGTGGTGCGTACGCGCAGCGGTGTCCGTCGTAACGACGGTTCGCTGATCCGCTTCGACGGAAATGCGGCGGTTCTGTTGAACAACACCAACGAACAGCCGATCGGCACCCGTATCTTCGGACCGGTAACTCGTGAACTGCGTAACGAAAAGTTCATGAAGATCATTTCCTTGGCGCCCGAAGTGCTGTAAGGAGCGAGGCGGATATGCACAAGATCAAACGTGACGACGAAGTTATCGTCATCGCCGGCAAGGACAAGGGCAAGCGTGGCACGATCAAGCGCGTCCTCGAAAACGATCGTTATGTCGTTTCGGGCGTGAACATGATCAAGCGCCACACCAAGCCCAATCCTATGGTTGGCAACCCGGGGGGTATCGTCGAGCGTGAGGCTCCGATCCATGCGTCTAACGTGGCGATCTTCAATGCGGAGACCGGCAAAGCGGATCGCGTCGGCTTCCAGCTGCAGGAAGACGGTACCAAGGTACGTATCTACAAGTCGACGCAGAAGCAGATCGACGCCTAACGCGAGTCGGGTAGCAAAATGGCGAACTTGAAAGAACGTTATCAAAACGAAGTCATGGCTCAGCTCAAAGAGCAGTTCAGCTATGCCAACGTTATGCAGGTGCCCCGGATCACCAAAGTGACCCTGAACATGGGCATCGGCGAAGCGACCAGCGACAAAAAGCTGATCGACAATGCTGTCGGCGACCTGGAGAAGCTCTCCGGGCAGAAGCCGGTAGTGACCAAGGCGCGCAAGTCCATCGCAGGCTTCAAAGTCCGCGAAGGCTGGCCGATTGGCGTCAAGGTGACGCTGCGCCGCGAACGGATGTGGGAATTTCTGGACCGGCTGGTCAACATCGCGATTCCTCGCGTACGTGACTTCCGCGGCCTGAACCCGAAATCCTTCGACGGACGTGGCAACTACTCCATGGGCGTACGGGAGCAGATCATCTTTCCGGAGATCGAATATGATAAGATCGACCGGATTCGTGGTCTGGATGTCACCATTACGACCAGCGCCATCACCGACGAAGAAGGTCGTGCGCTGCTCAGCGCGCTGAACTTCCCGTTCAAGCAATAAGGGTGGATTCATGGCAAAGAAAAGCATGATTGAGCGTGAGCTCAAGCGCGCGAAGCTGGTCGACAAATACGCCGCCAAGCGTACCGCGCTGAAAACCGTCATTTATGACGTCAACGCTTCTGACGAAGAGCGCTTCGACGCTCAGCTGAAGCTGCAACAGTTGCCGCGGGACTCCAGTCAGGTCCGTCAGCGCAACCGCTGCCGCATTACTGGTCGTCCGCACGGTTACTACAACAAGTTCGGACTGGCCCGTAACAAGCTGCGCGAAGCTGCGATGCGTGGCGACGTCCCTGGACTGAAGAAGTCCAGCTGGTAAGCCACGTCGAGGAATTCAGGAGCGCAATGTAATGAGCATGCAAGATACTCTGGCGGATATGTGTACTCGTATCCGTAATGCGCAGATGGCCACCAAGGAGACGGTTACCATGCCGTCTTCCAAGCTCAAGGTTGAAGTGGCCCGCGTACTCAAGCAGGAAGGCTACATCACCGACGCTACGGTCACTGAAGGCGCCAAGCCCGAATTGACCGTGACCCTCAAGTACTTCGAGGGCAAGCCGGTCATCGAGCACCTCCAGCGTATGTCCAAGCCGTCACTGCGGATCTACAAGGGCAAGAGTGAACTGCCCAAGATCGCGGACGGTCTGGGTGTGGCGATCGTCACCACCTCTCAGGGTGTCATGACCGATCGTGCCGCACGCCAGGCGGGTGTCGGTGGTGAAGTCATCTGCACCGTATTCTAGGAGTGAGAAATGTCTCGCGTAGCCAAGTATCCGGTTAAACTGCCCAGCGGCGTCGAAGCGAAGCTCGACGGCGACCAGCTGTCCGTCAAGGGCGGCCAGGGCACGCTTGAACTGACCGTGCATCCCGACGTGAAGATCACTCAGGAAGACGGTCAGCTGGTTTTCGTCCCGAGCGAAACGGCGAAAACTTGGGCCATGGTCGGCACCACGCGTGCCCTGGTCCAGAATATGGTCACCGGCGCCTCCGAGGGTTTCACTCGGTCGCTGGAAATCAATGGCGTCGGCTATCGTGCCCAGGCTAGTGGCAAGACGCTGAACCTAACACTCGGTTTCTCACATCCGATCGACTACACGCTGCCCGAAGGTGTCACGGCGGAAACGCCCAAGAACACCGTGATTGTGCTGAAAAGCGCGGACAAGCAGAAGCTCGGTCAGGTGGCAGCGGAAATTCGTGCGTTCCGTCCGCCGGAGCCCTACAAGGGCAAAGGGGTGCGGTACAGCGACGAACGTGTCCGCCGCAAAGAAGCCAAGAAGAAGTAAGGCAGGGTTATGAACGCGAAGAAAGAATCTCGTCTCCGTCGTGCCCGCCGCGCCCGTGCCAAGATCCGCGACTTGGGTGTGTTTCGCCTGTGCGTCAACCGCACCCCGCGACACATGTATGCGCAGATCATCTCACCGGACGGCGGCCAGGTACTGGCCAGCGCTTCCACGCTGGACAAGAGCCTGCGCGAAGGTGCCACGGGCAACGCTGACGCGGCTGCCAAGGTGGGTGCTCTGATTGCCGAGCGCGCCAAGGATGCCGGCATCTCTCAGGTTGCTTTTGACCGCGCCGGGTTCCAGTACCACGGGCGTGTCAAAGCGTTGGCTGATGCCGCACGCGAAGGCGGTCTGCAATTCTAAAGGGTTTTACGATGGCGAATAACGAACAGAAGGGCGGAGATCTGCAAGAGAAGTTGGTGCAGGTCAACCGCGTCGCCAAGGTGGTCAAGGGTGGCCGTATCTTCGGTTTCACCGCGCTGACCGTCGTTGGCGATGGCAATGGCCGGGTTGGCTTCGGTCGCGGCAAGGCACGCGAAGTGCCGGTCGCGATCCAGAAGGCCATGGACCAGGCTCGCCGCAACATGGTCAAGGTCAGCCTCAGCGGCAGCACGCTGCAGTACCCTGTGCGCTCCCGTCACGGTGCGTCCAAGGTCTACATGCAGCCGGCTTCCGAAGGTACCGGCATCATCGCCGGTGGCGCCATGCGCTCCGTGCTTGAACTGGCCGGTGTGCATGACGTTCTGGCCAAGTGCTACGGTTCCACCAACCCGGTGAACGTGGTTCGTGCCACGATCAAGGGGCTCGAATCCATGCAATCTCGGGATGACATCGCCGCCAAGCGTGGCCTGTCTGTCGAAGAGCTGGCGGGGTAACGGACCATGGCACAGACGATCAAAATCACTCAGACCCGCAGCACTATCGGTGTTTTGCAGAAGCACAGGGCGACAATGACCGGTCTCGGTCTGCGTCGAATTGGGCACTCGGTCGAGCTGGAAGACACCCCCGCCGTTCGCGGCATGATCAACAAGGTCAACTACCTTGTTCGAATCGAGGGAGAGTAATCCATGAAACTCAATAGCTTAAGCCCGGCTCCGGGTTCCAAGCACGCTGAAAAGCGTCTTGGTCGCGGTATCGGTTCTGGCCTGGGCAAGACCGGTGGCCGTGGTCACAAGGGCTTGAAGTCTCGCTCTGGTGGCTCGGTCAAGCCGGGCTTCGAGGGCGGTCAAATGCCCTTGCAGCGTCGTCTGCCGAAATTCGGTTTCACCTCGCGCAAGTCGCTGGTGTCCGAAGAAGTCCGCCTTGCCGAACTGGGCAAGGTAGAAGGCGACGTCGCTGATCTCGCCAGTCTGAAGAAGGCCAACGTGCTCAAGAATGCTACCGAGTATGCCAAGGTCGTTCTTTCCGGCGAGTTGAGCAAGGCGGTTACCGTGCGTGGCCTCAAGGTCACCAAAGGTGCGCGTGCTGCGATCGAAGCGGCCGGTGGCAAAGTAGAGGACTAAATGGCTAAGTCAGGAAACATGCCGGCGAACAAGGGTAGTGGTCTCAGCGAGCTGTGGGCACGCCTGCGTTTCGTCTTTATCGCGATCGTGGTGTACCGCATTGGTGCCCACATCCCCGTCCCCGGCATCGATCCTGACCAGCTGGCTGCCCTGTTTCGGGAGAACCAGGGCACCATCCTGGGCATGTTCAACATGTTCTCGGGGGGTGCGCTGCAGCGCATGAGTATCTTCGCGCTGGGGATCATGCCGTACATCTCCGCGTCGATCATCATGCAGCTTCTGACCGCGGTATCGCCTCAGCTCGAAGCGCTGAAGAAGGAAGGCGAGGCCGGGCGTCGCAAGATCAACCAGTACACCCGCTACGGCACGGTGTTGCTGGCGCTGATCCAGGCGACCGGTATGTCAGTTGGTCTGGTCAGTCAGGGCGTTGCTTACTCTGGTGACATCAGTTTCTACTTCACCGCCGTCGTGACCTTCGTGGCCGGTGCGGTATTCCTGATGTGGCTGGGCGAGCAGATCACCGAGAAAGGGATCGGCAACGGCATTTCGCTGATCATCTTTTCCGGCATCGTGGCAGGCCTGCCCAACGCGATCGGTCAGTCGTTCGAGTTGGCGCGGAACGACGGCGCCTGGAACGTGCTGCCGCTGTTGGCGTTGGCGATTCTGGGTATCGCGACGATTGCCTTCGTGGTGTTCATCGAGCGCGGACAGCGCCGTATCACGGTGAACTATCCGCGTCGTCAGGTCGGCAACAAGATGTATGCCGGTCAGAGCAGCTATCTGCCGCTGAAGGTCAACATGGCGGGTGTCATTCCGCCGATCTTCGCGTCCAGCATTCTGCTGTTTCCCGGTTCGATCGGCCAGTGGCTGGGCCAGAGCGATGGCTTCGAGTGGCTGCAGGTTGCCTCTCAACAGCTCGCCCCGGGTGCGCCGCTGTACATCATCCTGTTCGCGGCAGCAGTGCTGTTCTTCTGCTTCTTCTATACGGCGTTGGTGTTCAATCCGAAGGATGTCGCCGACAACCTGAAGAAGTCCGGTGCCTTTCTGCCGGGGATTCGTCCGGGAGAGCAGACCGCACGCTACGTCGACAAGGTGATGACGCGCCTGACCCTGTTCGGGGCGCTCTATATCACGCTGGTCTCGTTGATGCCGCAGTTCCTGATGGTGGCCTGGCAGGTGCCGTTCTACTTTGGCGGTACGTCGCTGCTGATCGTGGTGGTGGTAATCATGGACTTCATGGCCCAGGTTCAGTCTCATCTGATGTCTCATCAGTATGAGTCGGTGATGAAGAAATCGAACCTGAAGGGCTACGGTAGCGGTGGCCTGACGCGCTGAGCCTCCGCCAGAGAGCATTTGGAGAGAACGATGAAAGTTCGAGCTTCTGTAAAGAAAATGTGCCGTAACTGCAAGATCATTCGGCGCAATGGCGCGGTTCGTGTAATTTGCACCGAACCTCGTCACAAGCAGCGTCAGGGTTAATTCGATCCCTACGCTGTGAGTAAAAAGCGGGCCATTGGCATACCCCTTGCCTTGAGAGAGGTCAGGGGGTATGCTATTGCGCCCTTCGTGGAAGACTAACGAGCAAGCCGCTCAACATTCGGAGTAAGCTGATGGCCCGTATTGCAGGCGTCAATATCCCGGACAACAAGCATGCGGCGATCTCGCTGACCTACATCTACGGGATTGGCCGCACGCGCGCAGAAGCAGTTTGCGTTGCTGCCGGTATCGCACCGACCACTAAGGTCCAGGAACTGTCTGGCGAAGAGCTCGACGTCCTGCGTACCGAAGTGGGTAAGTACACCGTAGAAGGCGACCTTCGCCGTGATGTGACGCTGAATATCAAGCGCCTCATGGACTTGGGTTGTTACCGAGGTCTGCGCCATCGTCGTGGTCTACCGCTGCGTGGTCAGCGTACCAAGACCAATGCGCGTACCCGTAAGGGACCGCGTAAACCGATTCGTAAGTAATTAACGTTCCGGCGTTTAAGATCAGGATACATCAACATGGCTAACCCGCGTAGTAACCGTAAAAAGGTTAAAAAGCAGGTTGTGGACGCCGTCGCGCACATCCACGCCTCTTTTAACAATACGATCGTGACGATCACAGACCGCCAGGGCAATGCGCTTTCTTGGGCAACAGCCGGTGGTTCGGGTTTTCGTGGTTCTCGCAAGAGCACCCCGTTCGCAGCTCAAGTAGCGAGTGAACGTGCAGCGACTGCTGCAGCCGAGTATGGTGTGAAAAACGTCGACGTGCTGGTCAAGGGCCCAGGTCCTGGCCGTGAGTCTGCCGTGCGAGCACTCAATGCCGCCGGCTTCCGTGTACAGAGCATTACTGACGCGACGCCGATCCCGCACAACGGTTGCCGTCCGCCGAAGAAACGCCGCGTCTAAGGAGACTGACTCATGGCTCGTTATCTAGGTCCCAAGTGTAAACTGTCTCGTCGTGAAGGTACCGACCTCTTTCTCAAGAGCGGTGTCACTCCCTTCGAGAAGAAGTGCAAATCCGAGCAGATCCCGGGTGTGCACGGCCAGCGCCGTCAGCGTCTTTCCGACTACGGCTTGCAGCTTCGTGAGAAGCAGAAAGTACGTCGCATCTATGGCGTACTCGAGAAACAGTTCCGCAACTACTACAAGGAAGCCGCTCGCCTGAAAGGGGCGACCGGTGAATCCTTGCTGCAGCTGCTGGAATGCCGACTGGACAACGTGGTCTATCGCATGGGCTTCGGCTCCACGCGTAACGAATCACGCCAGTTGGTCAGCCACAAGGCGATTATGGTCAATGGCCGTACCGTCAACGTGGCGTCCTATCAGGTGCGTCCCGGCGACGTCGTGTCTGTTCGCGAGAAGGCCAAGAACCAGGCCCGTATCCAGCAGGCCCTGTCCATCGCTGCCAACCGTGGCGACGTGACGTGGATCGACATCGATTCGAAGAAGATGGAAGGCACTTTCAAGGCTGTCCCGGAACGCGGTGACCTGTCTGCCGACATCAACGAAAACCTGATCGTCGAGCTGTATTCCAAGTAAGTCTGGGATCGGGTCGCTAGCGCGGCCCGACTCCAGCCTGGAGTACCGAATTTCGTTTGGCAGCCTGGGAAGGTGTTCATATGCAGCGTTCAGTGACAGAGTTTCTCCGTCCCCGCGACATCAAGGTCGAAGAGGTCAGTGCACATCACGCAAAGATCGTGCTGGAACCCTTCGAACGTGGTTTCGGCCATACCCTGGGGAATGCGCTGCGTCGCATCCTGCTCTCTTCGATGCCCGGCTGCGCCGTGGTCGAAGCGGAAATCGAAGGCGTGTTGCATGAATACAGCGCCATCGAGGGTGTTCAGGAAGACGTCATCGAGATTCTGCTGAATCTCAAGGACGTGGCCATCAGGATGCACGGCCGCGACGAAGCCGTTCTTACCTTGAACAAGCAGGGCCCCGGTGTAATGACCGCAGGTGACATTGCCGTCGGTCATGACGTTGAGATCGTCAATCCGGAGCATGTAATCGCTCACCTCAACGATGGCAGCGAGCTGAAAATGCAGCTGAAGATCGTTCAGGGTCGCGGTTACGAGCCCGCGGATGCGCGGCTCTCCGACGAGGACGAATCTCGCGCCATCGGTCGTCTGCAGCTGGATGCGACATTTAGCCCCGTTCGCCGTGTGTCCTACTCGGTGGAAGCGGCTCGTGTCGAACAGCGCACCGACCTCGATAAGCTGGTCATCGATCTCGAAACTGATGGCACCCTGGACCCTGAAGAAGCGATTCGCCGTAGCGCGACCATTCTTCAGGAGCAGCTGGGCGCCTTCGTCGACCTCGAAGCCGACAGAGAGCAGGAAATCGAAGAGGAAGAAGATCAGATCGATCCGATTCTTCTGCGTCCCGTGGATGATCTCGAACTCACGGTTCGCAGCGCCAACTGCTTGAAGGCCGAGAATATTTACTACATTGGCGATTTGATTCAGCGCACGGAAGTCGAGCTGCTCAAGACGCCGAACCTTGGCAAGAAGTCCTTGAACGAGATCAAGGACGTGTTGGCTTCGCGCGGTCTTTCGCTGGGCATGCGGCTGGAAAGCTGGCCGCCCGCGAGTCTGAAAGACGACAAGGCTTCAGCCTAGAGGCGATAGCGCCGGAGTTCCGGCTCCGGCGCCGTCTTCCAGCGTGCCGACTCGAATCACCAGTTTGGTAAGGAATAGCAATCATGCGTCATCGTAAGAGTGGTCGTCATCTGAATCGGACCAGCTCGCACCGGCACGCCATGTTCAAG
This sequence comes from Salinicola sp. V024, assembly GCF_052645315.1. Classification (NCBI taxonomy): domain Bacteria; kingdom Pseudomonadati; phylum Pseudomonadota; class Gammaproteobacteria; order Oceanospirillales; family Halomonadaceae; genus Salinicola; species Salinicola sp. V024. Next base: position 74,176 of record NZ_JBQXYB010000015.1, on the reverse strand, counting down.
AACATGTGCATCTCGCTGGTCGAGCATGAAGTGATCAAGACTACCCTGCCCAAAGCCAAGGAGCTGCGTCGTCATATCGAGCCGCTGATTACCTTGTCAAAGCAGGATAGCGTGGCGAATCGCCGTCTGGCGTTCAGCCGCACCCGCTCCAAGGAAGCCGTTGGCAAGCTCTTCAACGAGCTTGGTCCGCGTTATGTCAATCGCCCGGGCGGCTACGTCCGTGTGCTGAAGTGCGGTTTCCGCACCGGCGACAACGCACCAATGGCCTACGTCGAGCTGGTCGATCGTCCGGTCGTGGAAGAAGCTGTCGGGGAAGAATAAGCCCTCAGCTTGTCGCACGACAACAAACCGGCTGCCCAAGTAATTGGGCAGCCGGTTTTTTTTGGCCAGGTGCTGGCTGGAGTCGGCAGGGTATTGCCTGAATGCTGATTGAACCCCGGGCCCGTTAATGCAGCCCGGCGATATCAGGTCGAGAGTGCAGTATCGACGGCGGCGCCGTTCGGCGCCGCCCATGAGCCGTCAGGCGCGTTTCGCCTTACGGACTTTGGGCTCGGGCAGCAGTGGTGCCAGGAAGCGCCCGGTGTGGGATTGCTCGAGCGCGGCCACCTGCTCGGGCGTTCCTTCGGCGATGATGCGGCCGCCACCTGAGCCACCTTCCGGGCCGAGATCGATCACCCAGTCGGCAGTCTTGATCACGTCCAGGTTGTGTTCGATCACCACCACCGTGTTGCCATGATCGCGCAGCCGGTGAAGAACGCCCAGCAGCTGACGAATATCCTCGAAGTGCAGGCCCGTCGTCGGCTCATCGAGGATATACAGGGTCTGCCCGGTATCGCGCTTGGCCAGCTCGCGAGCCAGCTTGACGCGTTGCGCTTCGCCACCGGAGAGCGTCGTGGCGCTCTGGCCCAGGCGGACGTAGGAGAGCCCCACGTCCATCAGCGTCTGCAGGCGCCGTGCGATCGCCGGCACCGGGCTGAAGAACTCCAGCGCTTCCTCGATGGTCATCTCAAGCACTTCGTGGATGCTCTTGCCCTTGTAGTGAATCTCCAGGGTCTCGCGGTTGTAGCGTTTGCCCTTGCAGACGTCGCAGGGCACGTAGATGTCCGGCAGAAAATGCATCTCCACCTTGATCATGCCTTCGCCCTGACACGCCTCGCAGCGGCCGCCCTTGACGTTGAAACTGAACCGCCCCGGCTTGTAGCCGCGGGCGCGGGCTTCCTGCGTCCCCGAGAATAGTTCGCGGATCGGGGTAAAGATGCCGGTGTAGGTGGCCGGGTTGGAGCGCGGCGTCCGGCCGATCGGGCTCTGGTCGATATCGATGATCTTGTCGAGCTGATCGAGCCCCTCGATGCTGCGGTAGGGGGCCGCCGTCAGCGTGGTCGCGCGATTGAGCTCACGCGCCGCGATCGGCATCAGCGTCGAGTTGATCAGCGTCGACTTGCCGGAGCCGGAAACGCCGGTCACGCACACGAACAGTCCCAATGGCAGCGCCAGATCGACGTCCTGCAGGTTGTTGCCGCTGGCGCCGCGCAGATGAAGCTGCTTCTCCGGATTGCCCGGGATTCGATACGGCGGCACTTCGATACGGCGCTTGCCGGACAGATACTGCCCGGTCAGCGAGTCCGGGGTGGCCTCAATATCGGCGGGCGTGCCCTGAGCGACGATCTGGCCGCCATGAACCCCGGCGCCCGGGCCGATATCCAGCACATGATCAGCGGCGCGAATGGCGTCTTCGTCGTGCTCGACCACGATCACCGTGTTGCCCAGATCGCGCAATCGAATCAGCGTCTGCAGCAGGCGCTCGTTGTCACGCTGGTGAAGGCCGATCGACGGCTCATCGAGGATGTACATCACCCCGACCAGGCCAGCCCCGATCTGGCTGGCCAGGCGGATGCGCTGCGCCTCGCCGCCGGAAAGCGTGTCGGCGCTGCGCTCCAGGGTCAGATAGTCGAGACCCACGTTGACCAGGAATTCCAGACGCGCGTGGATTTCGTGAACGATCTTGACCGCAATTTCGCCCTTGCGGCCCGGCAACGTGACCTGGCGGAAATACTCCCAGGCCTCGCCCACCGGCATACGGGTCAGAGTCGGCAGATTGTTGCCGTCGATGAAGACGTGACGAGCTTCGCGCTTGAGGCGAGTACCGTCGCAGGTCGGGCAGGGACGCACCGCCAGATATTTGGAGAGGTCGTCGCGCACCATCGACGACTCGGTTTCCCGATAGCGCCGCTCGAGATTGGGCAACACGCCTTCGAAGGGGTGTTCACGGGTGACCTTGCGGCCCCGGTCGTTGACATAGCTGAACGCGACTTCGTCCTTACCGCTGCCGTTGAGCACCAGGTCGCGCTCGTGTCGGGCGAGTTCGCTCCACGGCGTGTCCAGCGTGAAGCGATAATGCTCGGCGACCGCCTGCAGCTGGCTGAAATAGTAGATGCTGCGACGGTCCCAGCCCTTGATCGCCCCTTCGGCCAGCGATAGCTCCGGATGGCTGATCAGCTTGTCGGGATCGAAGAACTGACGCACGCCGAGGCCGTCGCAGGTCGGGCAGGCGCCGGCGGGGTTGTTGAACGAGAACAGCCGCGGCTCGAGCTCGGAGAGCGAATAGCCGCAGATAGGGCAGGCGAAACGCGACGAAAAGGCCAGATTTTCCTGCTCGCCGTCCATGAAATGGATGATCGCGGTGCCGTCGGCCAGATTGAGCGCGGTCTCGAACGATTCCGCCAGACGCTGCTGCAGATCGGGGCGAACCTTGATGCGATCGACCACCACGCTGATGTCGTGCTTGCGCTTCTTGTCGAGATCCGGCACATCGTCGAGCTCGAGGGTATGGCCGTCGATCACCGCGCGCACGAACCCCTGGGCGCGCAGCTCGCTCAGCAGCTGGAGATGCTCGCCCTTGCGGCCCTTGACCACTGGCGCCAGCAGCATCAGCCGGCTGCCTTCCGGCAGCGTCAGCACCTGATCGACCATCTGAGAGACCGTCTGGGCCTCGAGCTCCTCGTCGTGATCGGGACACCGCGGCGTACCGGCACGGGCGAACAGCAAGCGTAGATAGTCGTAGATCTCGGTGATCGTGCCCACGGTGGAGCGCGGATTGTGCGAAGTCGATTTCTGCTCGATGGAGATGGCCGGCGACAGTCCTTCGATATGGTCGACGTCGGGCTTTTCCATCATCGACAGGAACTGGCGGGCGTAGGTCGACAGGGACTCGACGTAACGTCGTTGTCCTTCGGCGTAAAGCGTGTCGAATGCGAGTGAAGACTTACCCGAACCGGAGAGACCGGTTACCACGATCAACTTGTCGCGCGGCAGTTCGACATCAATGTTCTTCAGGTTATGGGTCCGTGCGCCCCTGACCAGAATGCTGTCCATGACTACCTCGTGCTGCGACGCGGGAAACGACCATTATAGGTCGCGGATCAAATGCCCGGCAAAGCCGGCTGCTTTCACTGGCGGAACGCGGGCGGTAAAATGCGTCGCTCATTCCGAACCACCCTCGGCCTGGCCGAGTTCACCCAATATTGTGACCTCCATGACTTCTCGCTTTCTCGTTACCGAACGACGTGCCATCGTCGGGCTGGCCAGCCTCTATGCTTCGCGCATGCTGGGCCTGTTCATGGTCCTGCCGGTGCTGGCGCTCTATGCCGACCATCTCGATGGTGCCACGCCGTTGCTCATCGGCATGGCTCTGGGCGGCTACGGCCTGACCCAGGCCATCCTGCAAATTCCTTTCGGTCTGCTCTCCGACCGCATTGGCCGTAAGGCGGTCATCGCCGGCGGCATCGTGCTTTTCATCATCGGCAGCATCGTTGCCGCCAGCGCCACATCCATCACCGGTATCATCGTCGGTCGCTGCCTGCAGGGCAGTGGTGCGGTCGCCGGCGCCATCATGGCGCTGCTGGCCGACCAGACCCGTGAGGAGATCCGTACCGCGGCGATGGCCACTATCGGGCTTTCCATCGGCGTGGCCTTTGCCATCGCCATGGTCGTGGGCCCGCTGGTGGCCAATATCGGCGGGCTCGCCGGCGTATTCTGGTTTACCGCTGTGCTGGCTGCCTGTGGGTTGCTGATTCTGTGGAAACTGGTGCCGAAAGCGCCACAGCGGATGCCGCATCGCGATGTCGGCATCGATCGGCGTCAACTACGCGCGACGCTCGCCCAGAGCGATCTGCTACGGCTGGACTTCTCGATCTTCGCCCTGCATCTGATCCTGACTGCGTGCTTCACGGCGTTGCCGTTTCGCCTGGAAGCCCTGGGATTTGCGCCGGCCGATCATGGCTGGGTCTATCTGCCGGTGATGGCGCTGGCGTTTCTCGGCATGATTCCGCTGGTCATCGTGGCCGAGAAGTATCGCAAGATGAAGCCCATCTTCGTCGGTGCCGTCGCGGCGATGACGCTGATCCTGCTCGGCTTCGGGGAACTGGCGAACAACCGGGTCACTCTGATCACCCTACTTTGGGGCTTTTTCGTCGTCTTCAATCTGTTGGAGGCGACATTGCCGTCGATGATCAGCAAATTGGCGCCGGCTGGCGCCAAGGGCACCGCAATGGGCGTCTATTCGACCAGCCAGTTCTTCGGGGCTTTCCTCGGCGGTACGCTGGGCGGGGCACTGTCCCAGGGGTTCGGCGTCCAGAGCGTGTTCCTGGGCGCGGCGATCGTCGGCGCGATCTGGCTGGCGGTGGTGTGGAAAATGCCGGCTCCGCGTCATCTCTCTAGCGAGATCGTCGCACTCGACGAGCAATCGATGGACAGGCTCGATACACTACTCGAGCGTTTTGCCTCGGTGGCCGGTGTCGAGGACGTCATGGTCGTACGCGAAGAGCGTGTCGCCTATCTCAAGGTCGACCGCCAGCGCCTGGATGTCGACGCGCTGGCCGGTATTGCAGGCAATCAATGGCAACGAACCGACGCCTGAAGGCGTCGCAACGCAGGAATGCGAGGAGACAACGATGGCCCGAGGTGTAAACAAAGTCATCCTGATCGGCAACCTGGGACAGGATCCGGAAGTCCGCTTCCTGCCCTCGGGAAATCCGGTGTGCAACCTGCGCATCGCCACGACCGATAGCTGGACCGACCGTCAGAGCGGTCAGCGTCAGGAGCGCACGGAATGGCACAGTGTGGTGCTGTTCAACAAGCTGGCGGAGATCGCTCAGCAGTACGTCAAGAAAGGCTCGCGGATCTATATCGAAGGCCGGCTGCAGACCCGCAAGTGGCAGGGACAGGACGGCCAGGATCGCTACTCGACCGAAATCGTCGGCAACGACATGCAGATGCTGGACTCCCGCGCTGGTGGCGGCCAGGGTGGCGGCGACTATGCCCAGCCCCAGGGGCAGTACGGCGGCCAGGGCGGCTACGACCAGCAGCCCCAGCAGGGTGGCTACGATCAGCCGCCGCAGGGCAGCCAGGGCGGCCAGTCACAGCCCCAGCAGCGCCCGCCGCAGTCCGGGCAGCCCCAGCAGCGTCCGCCACAGCCAGGGCAGGCTGCACCGCAGCCCAACCAGAACCCGAACTACGGGGCCCCGAATCCGGGTAGTTTCGATGACTTCGATGACGAGATCCCGTTCTGAGGTCTTCACAACGATGAGCCGTTTGTCGTCGACTTTTGGCGCCCCGCAATGCGGGGCGTTCTTGTCACTGGCCTCGTGAAGGCCTGACGACAGGGCAGGGAATGGATCAATTGATCGAGGGCTATCGGAGCGCAAGCTTCTGTAACAAAAAGTTTCTACACTTTATTTTGCGCATCGTTCTGGCATCGTTTGCGGTTGAAGATTCTCTCGTTCCTCTGCGGGTGATTAAAAAACGCCATACAAAATAGTGGCCTATGAAAAACCGGGATCAGCGATCGTCATCTGTCAAAGAGATCAGCCGCTTTCAGGAGCACTCAATGAATGCTGGCGAGTAAATATATCAATATATCAATGTTTACTAATTTGTAAGATCTCGTTCTGACTTCTAAGTTGACCTACCTTCCCGCAGCCTCACTCAAAGGAATTGAGTGCTCTCGCAACAGAGTGTTAACGGAAATAACGGTGGTTCAATCCTGTAATGCGAATATCCTGCTTACGCGGTCGGACCGCGAGGGCTGTCGAAGGTCGTGTCTTTTCGATGGACTCGCGGACTGGCTCAGGTCGAGCTCGTGCCTGTCTTCTTCATGTCCCGCTTGCGCTTTGTCTATTGTCGTTGACGCCTGCAGTTCAGGCGGCCGAACGGTTTCCCGAGGGGCGTTTGCCGGCGCCTGACGCGCCAGCGTCCGCCTATGGCGATGATGTGCGTGCCGGGCCTTCCGGGCAGCCCAATGCCGATGATCTGGCCGGCATCGCCGAGCGCCAGCGTCAGCAGGGCCACCCCGCGACCGCGCTGCGTCTTACCCAGCGTGTCTTGGGATACGCCCCGCACAACCCTCAGGCCATCCAGACCCAGATTTCCAGCCTGGCCAATCTGGGCGCGCATCGCCGCGCCGAGCAACTGCGCGAGCGGTATCAGCCGGATTGGCCGCAGGCCACGCAGGATCGCTTCGAGGCCGATGTGGTGACGGTGGCGATTCGCAACGGCACGCAGGAACAGACCCGGCTCGAGCGGCGACACTATTATGCGATGAGCGATGTCGAGTTGACGCGATCGCTCGAGTCGCTGAATGCCAATCTCGCCCGTTTTCCGCCGGCTAGCGAGGCCAGCCTTCGGACGCGCTTCGACCGGCTGGTAGTGCTGCGCCAGCTGAATCGCTTCGAGGCGGTGATCGATGACTATGAAGCTCTACAGCGTGACGCGGCCAGCGTGCCGACCTACGCCAAGAGCCCCGTCGCCGATGCCTACCTGGCGCGTCGCCAGCCCGAAACCGCGGCACGTCTCTATCGTGAAGTGATCGACGCCAGTCCTCAGGCGCCGCTGTCGGTGCGCACCGGGTACTACTACGCGCTGGTGGAGAGTGAAGACTACGCCGCCGCAACCGACTTACTTCAGCAGATGGATGCCGATACGCCGACCTGGCGTTCTCGTCCGAATTCGAAAGCCTCGCCGGTGCCCAATTGGGAGCGTAGCGAGGTCGATCGTCTGCAGGTACTCGATGCCACTTACCGCCATCATGAAGCGGATGCCTTGAATCAGGCCAGGGGTCTCTATCGGCAGGCGCCGCGCAATACCGACGTGATCAACGATCTGTCCACCGCCCAGCGATCGAGAGGGTGGTGCCAACAGGCCCAGGCGACCGCCGAGCTGGCGGCTGCCTATGCGCCCAGCGATCAGGCGACCCGGCTGAACATTGCCGAAAACGCCCAGGACCTCGAGAACTTCCCACGCTGGCAACACACCATCGAGCCGCTGGCCGCGCAATTTCCGACCGACAGCGCGATCCGGCGCAATCGTCTCGAGTGGCAGGATCGACAGCACTTTTCCGTCGAGGGGCAGGGCCGTTTGGGCCGCTCTCATGGCGGCAACGCCGTCAACGGTAGCCAGGATGCCGAGTACCAGCTTCGTCTCAACTCGCCCTGGAGCGAGGGCGGTTATCGGGCCTATGTCGAGCACTCCTATCGCTGGGGCGATTACGAAGAGGGCGCCGAGCGTCACGACCGCGAAGGTGTCGGCGTCGAGCGCCGATGGCTGCGTCGACACTGGTGGGCGGGGCTGAGCGGTGAGCACTTCAGCGACGATCTCGGCCTCGAGCTGGGCTGGTCGCAGTGGCTCGACGACCACTGGCAGTATCAGCTGCGCACTCAGACGCAGTCTCCTGAAACGCCGCTGCGCGCCGAGCGTGACGATCTGGACGGGCGTCTTTATCAGGCCCAGGTCACCTGGCGCCAGAACGAATCCCGCCAAGCCACGCTTACGCTAGGGGCGCTCGATATCAGCGACGGCAACCTGCGCAGCGATGCCGCAGCCGATCTGACCCAGCGCATTCAGGCCAGCGCCCATCACCAGACACGGCTGATCGGCTCGCTCTCCGCCGAGCACAACAGCCAGGTCGACAGCGACTACTACAACCCCGAGGACACTCACGCAGTGGGGCTGGCGCTGGAGCACGATTGGCTCACCTGGCGGCGCTACCATCACTCGCTCACCCAGAACCTGTCGTTGGCAGCAGCGTCCGAATGGGAGACCGGTTACGGCAGCGCGCCCGGCTACGACGTCACCTACGGTCACACCTGGCAGCTGACCCGGACCTGGTCGATCAACTACGGCGTTGGCTGGGGACAGCACGATTACGAGGGCGAACGCGAGGAGCGTTGGTTGGGTCAGTTCGGTTTCGAAGGGGTGCTGTAATGAGTCATGTGATGCGATCGATCATTGCCCGTTCGCTGCTGGCGGCGACACTGGCGGGATGCGGGGTGCCAGCGGCGGTGGCGCAAGACTCGGCCTCGAGCGTGCCGGCCACTATCGCGCCGGACTTAGCCCCGTCCTATGCGACGGCGGGTATTCAGCGCGACGAGCCTGGTGAGGATGCGCCGAATACGGCCACGCTGCAGATCCCTGCCGGTCATTTCGTGACGCTGGGTTTTCACGATGTACGCGATGATACCCAGGCCGCGGTGGATCACGACCCCTACGCCATCAATACCCAACGGTTGGCGGCGCTATTCGACTGGCTAACGGCCAACGACTGGCATCCCATCTCGCTGGACGACGTCCAGGCGGCCCGTGACGGCGAGCGCGCGCTGCCGCACAACGCGGTGTTGCTGAGCTTCGACGACGGCCTGGAAAGCTTCTACACCCGAGTGTTTCAGCTGCTGCAGGCGTTCGACTACCCGGCCCTGTTCGCGGTGGAGACCGGCTGGATCGAACGCGTCGGACGCGGCGAGACCGTGACGGCGGACGACACCGATCCGGTCGCCTCACCGCTCCAGGAAGGCGCGGTCATTGGTGGTGAAAGCGACACCGCGAACGAGGTGCGCTACAACGGCCGCGAGCGCGGCAGTGCCGGGTTCGTCGACTGGGATCAGGTACGCGAAATGCAGACCTCGGGTCTGGTGGAAGTCGCCTCGCACACCGATGATCTGCACAAGGGGATCGTGGCCAATCCGCAGGGCAACGTCGAACCCGCGGCTTTGACGCGGCGCTATGATGATGCCCGCGGTGCGTACGAGAGTGACGACGACTATCGCCAGCGGGTTCATGACGATCTGGTGCGTAGCGCCGACATCATCGAACACAACACCGGTATTCGTCCGCGCACGCTGGTCTGGCCTTACGGCGCGACCAATGCCAAGACCGAGACGATCGCCAGAAAGGCGGGCTACCAATTCACGTTCAGTCTCGGCGATCAGCGCCTGTCGACGCCCTCCAGCGGCCCGGATTTTGGTCGCTTCCTGGTCATGGACGACCCCGACCCCGTTGCCGTCGAATCCCAGATCGCCCAGACGGTCGCGCCGCCCAAGCGTATTCAGCGTGCCGTGCAGGTGGATCTCGACTATCTCTATGATGCCGACCCCGAACAGGTCAATGCCAACCTCAGCGCGCTGCTGGACCGCATCCAGGCGATGCAGGTGCGCACGGTCTATCTGCAGGCCTTCGCCGATCCCGATGGCGACGGCACCGCGTCGGCGCTCTATTTCCCCAACGACTACCTGCCCATGCGCGCCGATCTGTTCAATCGCGTCGCCTGGCAGCTCAAGACCCGTGCCGGAGTCGATGTCTACGCCTGGCTGCCTCTGCTCGCCTTCCACCTGCCGGATGGCGCGCACCAGCAGCAGCTGGCCGTGCAGACGCATGGCGTCGATGGAGATCGTCAGGTCGCGGATCGCGACTATCGACGGCTGAGCCCGTTCCGCCCCCGTGCACTGGCGATCGTGCGCGGCATCTATGCCGATCTGGCGCGTAACACCTCGGGTATCAACGGCATCCTGATCCATGACGACGCCTATCTGGCGGCTGACGAAGACGCCCAGGCCTGTGCCCCCGAGGCGCGCTGGCCCGGCAGTCAGCGGGCGATCACTGACTGTGACCTGAGTGCTCGCGACAAGACCCGGGCGCTGATCGATTTCAGTCATCAGGCGATCGCCGGCGCGCGGGAATACGTCAATCTCAGCAATCGCTTCCGGGTGGCCCGCAACATCTATCCACGAGTGGTGCTCGACCCCGATGCCGAGTCGCGTTTCGCCCAGGCGCTGGGGCCGTTCCTCGACAACTACGACGAAGTGGCGCTGATGGCGATGCCCTATCTCGATGAGGCGGGCATGGCGCGTGACGGTGCTACCGCCAGCCGCTGGCTGGATACGCTGGTCGATCGGGTGATGCGCCACCCTGACGGGCTCGAGAGGACGGTATTCGAGCTGCAGGCGTACGACTGGGCGCGCAAGCGCTGGATCGAGCCACAGCGCTTCAAGGGGTGGATGCACCAGCTGGTACGTCGGGGCGCGCTGAATCTGGCCTACTATCCGGATGATTTCATCGCCGGCAAACCGGCCTTCCAGCCGACGTTCGAGGGCATGAGCCTGAACGAATTTCCCTACTCGACCTTCCCCCTCCGGAGCCAGCCATGATTGCCGATATCGAAGCCTGGATCGGGTCCATCGACTGGCGGGACGCGATGTTCGCGTTCGCGTTCTATTATCCGATATTCATGGCCTGGATGTGGATCATCGGCGGGCTCTGGTTCTACCTGCGTCGCGAGCGCGGCAGAGACATGACCCCGCGGCTCGAGAAGCTGGGGCCGGAGGCGCCTCATGTCAGCATCATCGTGCCGTGCTTCGACGAAGAGGAGCAGGTCGAGCAGACGATCCGCTATGCGCTGGCCACACGCTATCCGGATTTCGATGTCATCGCCATCAACGATGGCAGCAGCGACGAGACCGGCCCGATCCTCGACCGTCTGGCGGACAAGTACGAACGCCTGCGCGTGATTCATTTCGCCACCAACCAGGGCAAGGCGGTGGCGCTGCGAGCCGGCGCGCTGGCGGCGCCCTCGGACTACCTGGTGTGTATCGACGGCGATGCGCTGCTGCATCCGTTCGCGGTCTACTGGATGATGCAGCATCTCACCGGCGGACCGCGTGTCGGCGCGGTCACCGGCAATCCGCGCATTCTCAATCGCTCGACGCTGCTGGGCAAGATTCAGGTAGGCGAGTTCTCCTCGATCATCGGCCTGATCAAACGGGCTCAGCGCACCTATGGCCGCATCTTCACCGTCTCCGGCGTGATCACGGGCTTCAATCGTGCAGCGCTGGACAGCATCGGTTACTGGCGTTCGGACATGGTGACCGAGGATATCGACGTCTCGTGGCGGTTGCAGATCAACCACTGGGATATCCGTTTCGAGCCTGAAGCGCTCTGCTACATCTATATGCCGGAAACCCTGAAAGGGCTGTGGCAGCAGCGGCTGCGCTGGGCCCAGGGTGGCGTCGAAGTCATGCTGCGCTACGGCAGGCGGCTGCTGTCCTGGCGCCAGCGGCGTTTCTGGGGCGTCGCGCTCGAGTATCTCACAAGCCTGGTGTGGGCCTACGTCATGCTGACCATCGCCGTGCTGTTCTGCGTCGGCTTGTTCGTGCCGTTACCGGCGCGCTGGCATGTCGCGACGCTGTTGCCGCAGTGGAATGGTCTGCTGCTGGGGGCCACCTGTCTGATCCAGTTTCTGGTCAGCCTCAGCATCGACCAGCGCTATGAACGGGCCGGGTTCCTGCGTCATTACTTCTGGGTGATCTGGTATCCGTTGCTCTACTGGACATTATCGACGTTGACCGCGGTCGTCGCCGTGCCCAAGACACTGCTGGCCTCGCGCCGACAGCGGGCGCGCTGGAAAAGCCCGGACCGCGGGATTCAACCCTGACAGGAGCTTGCGCCATGCAAGAGTCTCATCACGATATCCATCGGCAGCGGGGCGCCATCAGGCTGCCTCGAATCATTCATCGTCCCGACCTGCAGACACGGGGGCAGAGAAGCGTATTCGCGCTGATAGCGGGCATCGGCTGGCTGCTGTGGCTCTATCTGTTCCTGCCTCTGGCCACGATCGCCAGCTGGATCTTCGGCGGGCATCGGTTCGACGCCTACGTCATCAACAACCATGGTCATAGTTGGTCCTCGCTGACGATCTACGCGGTCACCATCGCCTTGGCGGGGGCTGCGCTGTTGATCTGGGCGTTCTACAACTACCGTCGATTTCGGCATGCCGATCGTCGCCGGCCGGCTTTACCGGTGACTTCCGAACGGCTGGCGCTCTCCTTCGGCGTGAGCTCGGACCAGGTCGCCGATCTGCAGCGCTCCCGCCACATGACGCTCCGGCACGATGCGCAGGGCAACATCGTCGGGACTTCCGAGGGCGAAGGCGCTCGCCCGTCATGACGTACGGCACGCCCGCTGTGCGGGCCTCGACGAGAGCGCTCGCGGATTCTAGAATAGCGCTCTCGATAGGCATCTAATGATTTGCGCGTGCAGAAAATGCGACGCTTCGCGCCTTCGCTCTCCCAGGTGAAGGCGCGCTGCGTTTTTCGCCGCCCCATGCGCCAATCCCTTTATGTCAGTTCCTGTACGTCAGCTCCCTTTACGTCTACTCCCTTTACGTCAGCCCTTTTACATCAGCCCTTTTACGCCAGAGTGTTTCCATGTCACAACGCATTCCCGATGAAGCACGCCTGCCCGAGCTGACGCTGCGGGGCGTCATTCTCGGTGCCGTCATCACGCTGTTGTTCACCGCCTCCAACGTCTATCTGGGGCTCAAGGTCGGCTTGACCTTTGCGTCGGCGATTCCGGCCGCAGTCATTTCGATGGCCGTTCTGCGTCGCATGAAAGGGGCCAACAAGCTCGAGAACAACATGGTCCAGACTCAGGCGTCGGCGGCGGGGACGCTCTCGGCGATCATCTTCGTGCTGCCGGGACTGCTGATGATCGGCTACTGGCAGGGCTTCCCGTTCTGGCAGACGACGGCGATCTGCGCCATCGGCGGCATTCTCGGGGTGCTCTACACCATTCCGCTTCGCCGGGTGATGGTGGTGCAAAGCGATCTTCCCTATCCCGAAGGCATCGCAGCCGCGGAAATCCTCGAGGTGGGCAGCCGCAGTTCCCGTACGTCGGCTGAAAAAGAATCCGTCGATCAACGCTCGGATGACGAAAGCGCTGTCGTCGCAGGCCCGGTCGTCACAAGCCCGCAGCAGGCGAGCGCGGACCCAAGCCGGACTCGCCAGGACGAGAGCCAGATCGCTGGCGAACCCGGTGCCAGAGAGATTCTATTGGGGGGCGTCGTCGCGGCGGCGTTTTCGATCGCCAGCGGTGGCCTACGCGTGCTGGGAGAGAGCGTCAGCGTATGGTTCTCGGCTGGCCGAGCGGCCTTTCAGCTTTCCACCGGCTTTTCGCTGGCGCTGATCGGCGCCGGCTATCTGGTGGGCATTGTCGGCGGCATGGCGATGTTGATCGGCACGCTGATTGCGTGGGGCATCGCGGTACCGTGGCTGACCAGCATCACGCCGTTGGAAGCGGGGCAGTCACTGGCCGACGCCGGCATGGCACTGTGGTCGGACAAGGTTCGTTTCATCGGTGCCGGCACCATCGGTATCGCGGCGGTCTGGACCCTGGCGACACTGTTCAAGCCGATGCTGGTCGGCATTCGCACCTCGCTCGGCGCGATGCGCGGAGATCAGGGCGCCTTCCGTGAGCAGCCGCGTACCGACCGCGACCTGCCGGCAGGCATCATTCTGGCCCTGACCGGCGTGCTGCTGGTGCTATTGACCGGGGTCTTCGCGATCTTTCTGCATCAGGCAGCGCCGCAACTGGCCGGTGGCGCATTCTGGGCATTGACGCTGGGCAGCGTGATCTTCGCCGGCGTGTTCGGCTTTCTGATCGCCGCGGCCTGCGGTTACATGGCGGGTCTGGTCGGATCGTCGAGCAGTCCGATTTCGGGGATCGGCATCGTCGCGGTCATCCTGGTGTCGCTGTTGCTGCTCGGCTTCACCGCTGTCAGCAATGCCTTCGACGCCTTGGATCCCGAAGTCGCCCGCATGTTGCCCACGGCGCTGGCGCTGTTCGTGACCTCGGTCATTCTCGCCGTGGCGGCGATCTCCAATGACAATCTGCAGGATCTCAAGACGGGTTATCTGGTCGGCGCCACGCCCTGGCGTCAGCAGGTGGCACTGATCATCGGCTGTCTGATCGGTGCCATGGTGATTCCGCCGGTACTGTCGCTGCTCTACAACGCCTACGGCTTCGTCGGCGCGATGCCGCGCGAGGGAATGGATCCCGGCCAGGCATTGGCGGCACCGCAGGCGTCGCTGATGACGGCCATCGTGCGCGGCGTGTTTTCCCACGATCTCGAATGGACGATGATCATCATCGGTGTGGCGATCGGCGCCGCCTTGATCGGCGTCGACGAGTGGTTACGCAAGCGGGGCGGTAGCGCCCGGTTGCCGGTGCTGGCGGTGGGGATCGGCATCTATCTGCCGCCGAGCATCAACATGCCGCTGGTGATCGGCGCCGTACTCGGCTGGCTGATCGACCGCCGCCTGCGAGCCCGCGCGCTGGCGCGAGGCGACGATGTCGAGCGTGCCTCGGAGCTGCCGCGCCGCCGCGGTGTGCTGCTCGCCTCGGGGCTGATCGTCGGCGAGAGCCTGGTCGGCGTGGTGCTGGCCGGCGTCATTGGTCTGAGCGGAGCGCCGGCACCGTTGGCGCTGGTCGGCGACGATTTCGCCGGCACCGCTCAGTGGTTGGGGCTGGTGGTGTTCATCGCCGTCTGCATCGGTTTCTATCGGCGCGTGCTGGCATCGCCCAGAACCGGATAATACCGCGGGCTCAGAGCGTCGAATCGTTGGGCAGGATCACCGGCGTGGTGGCGATTCCGCCGATCTCGACGTCGATCTCGAACAGCGCGCCCGCCAGCGGTTCGTCGGAGCAGCCGGTGGCGGCCGAAGTGACGAACAGGCGTTCGAGTGTCCCGCCGCCAAAGGTGCAGGACGTGGGGCGGGACACGGGCAACTCGATCTCCCGGTCGAGCGAGCCATCGGCGTGATAGCGCGCGATGCGGCCGCCGTCCCATAGTGCGATCCACAGTCCCCCTTCGCGATCGCAGGTCATGCCGTCCGGATAGCCGGCGCCTGGCGCCAGTCGAATGTGCTCGCGCCGATTCGTCAGTTCGCCGTCGTCATCGAGATCGAAAGCGAACACGATCTGGCGTGCGCTGTCGTTATGATAAAGTGTGCCACCGTCGGGACTGATGGCGGGGCCGTTGGTGACGTGATATTCGCTGTCCATCTCGATCAGGCCGCGGCTATCGAGGCGGAACAGGTGACCACGCACTTCGGCCTCGGCGTCGTCCATGGAGCCGAACCACAGCCGGCCGTGGCTATCGCTGCCGGCGTCGTTGAGGCGGTCGCCGGCCGGCAGCCATTCGATCGGTGTCAGGCGTTTGCCGATACGCAGGCCGTGATCGTCGAGTTCGAGTTCGGCCACGCCGGAAAGCAGGCCGGCGACGAAGCCGCCACCCTCGCGCGGCAGCAGCCAGCAGCAGGCCTCGTCGAGATCCCAGCTCTGGCGTTGGTCGTCGTCGGGATAGTAGGCGTGCAGTCTGGCCTGGCGGATGTCGACGAACAGCAGCGCGCGAAGGCTGTCGGACCAGATGGGGCCCTCGCCGAGTTCGGCGCCGATCTTCCAGACGACCGTTGCGTCCTTGTGCATGAGGGTTCTCTCCCGGGGCTAGTGAAGTGTCGGTCGGTGTTGGTATCCGTCTCTCACAGGATTGATACTGTGATGTTCATTGAGGCCGTTGTCACCGCCTTCGTTAGCATAGTGGCGGTGTCGATGAAGGAAACAGGATTGTTGAAACGAGCAAGGATCCAAGAGCGATGAGGCGTGTCGAGGTGCCATCGTGAAGTGTCTGGTGTTGCAAGCGGAGCACTGCCTGAATCTGGCGCTGCGCGACACCGCGGCGCAGCGGAGTGATATCGCCTATGTGTCGGCGCCCGAGGCGGTCGATGTCGAGGTGCTGGCGTCAATCAAGCCGGAAGTGGTGATCGTGCCGCCGCTGGCGGACCCCGGCCGCTGCGAGCCGGCGGTGGTGTATGCGCACGCCAATCGGGTCGAGGCGCTGCTCGAGGCGTGTCAGACGTTACGAATTCCGCTGGTCTGGTGCGTCTCGGACGCGGTCTACGAGGATGGCGCGGAAGGGCCGATCGACGAGGCAGTCGTGCCGCGGCCGCGCGACACCGCGATGCGGCGTCTCGTTGCCGTCGGTGAGGGCGTGCGCCGATACCCGCAGCACCTGATACTGCGTCTGGGGCCGCTGTTCGGCAGTGAAGGCGACGATGCCTGGTTGAGTGACTTGGTGACGGCATTGATGCACGGCGAAACGGTGCGCGCGCCTCAGGATCTGGTGCTGTGCCCGACCTCGGTCACGGCCGTGGCGCGGGCGTTGACGGGGATGCTGCTACAGCTCGCCAGTGGCGCCGGAGCCTGGGGGACCTACCATCTCTGCGGCACCGAGCCGGTCAGCGTCTTCACCTTCTGCTCCGTGGTCCGGACCCAGCTCGAGACGCGTCTCGAGGGGGTGGGCGTGTCCATGACACTTGGCGAATTGCAGGCACTCAATCAGCACCACGATACGCCGTTGCGGCGAGTGCTCGATTGTCGCCGGCTGCTCGATGTCTTCGGGATACACCAGAAGTCCTGGCGGGTAGAGCTGGGCCTGATGCTGGATGCCTGGTGTCAGCAGCACTATCCCGATCGGGAAGAGGCCGATAATGGCAGTCCAGGCACTAGCAGGGGAGAAACGGCCCGCGCATGAAAGTCTTTCGCAGTTTGATCTTTTACATCGGTTATTTTCTGGCGATCCTGGTTTCCGGCCTGTTGATGCTGCCGATCGGTTTCGCGCTGCCGGTGCGTTCACGATTCCAGCTATTCAATTGGCATAACCGGTTTATCGTCAGCTGGCTGTCGCTGACCTGCGGCGTCCGCTACCACGTGCAGGGCCGCGAAAGAGTGCCCGAGGGGCCGTGCGTGGTACTGGCCAACCATCAGAGCGAGTGGGAGACCGTCTACCTGCAGTTGCTGAAGACGCCGATCTGTACCGTGCTCAAGAAGGAGCTGCTCAGCATCCCGCTGTTCGGCTGGGGCGTGCGCCTGCTGAAACCGATTCCGCTGGACCGTTCGAGGCCTTCGGCCGCGATGCGTCAGGTCCTTTCCCACGGCAGACAGCGTCTGGAGGAGGGGCTGTCGGTACTGATCTTCCCCGAGGGTACGCGCGTGCCGCCGGGAGAGCGCCGTCGCTTCAACAAGAGCGGCGCGGTGATCGCGTGTCGGACGGGTGTGCCGGTGCTGCCTGTCGCCCACAATGCCGGCGAGCGCTGGGGGCGCCACTGGGTCAAGCAGCCCGGCGTGCTCAATGTGGTCGTGGGAGAGCCGATCGCTACCGTGGGGCGCCGGCCTGAGGAGGTGATGGCCGAGATGGAGGCCTGGATCGAGCGTACGCTGGACGAGATCTCCGAAGTCCCGCGTCCGCCGCTGCCGGAAAAAGCCCCGCCGGCAGAGCTTCCCTCCTGAGCGATGAAGGGCGCGATCGGTATGAGATAGTCATGAAAAAGGCGCCCCGCGGGGCGCCTTTGAGTTGGTGACGATGATCGCTCGGGCTCAGCTCTCGAAGCGATCCAGCACCAGACAAGCGTTGGTACCGCCAAAACCGAAGCTGTTGGACAGCACACGCCGAACATCGACATCATCGCGACGTTGGCGAACGATATCGAAACCGTTGGCCTGCTCGTCGAGCGTGTCGATATTGGCCGAGGCGCAGATGAACCGGTTCTGCATCATCAACAGCGAGTAGACCGCCTCCTGCACGCCGGTAGCGCCCAGCGAGTGACCGGTCAGCGACTTGGTCGAACTCATCGCCGGCGTGCTGTCGCCGAACACTTCGCGAATCGCCTTGAGCTCGGCGACATCGCCCACCGGCGTCGAGGTGCCGTGGGTGTTGACGTAGTCGACCTTGCCTTCCAGCCCGGCCAGCGCCTGACGCATGCAGCGTGCCGCGCCTTCGCCGGAGGGCGCGACCATGTCATGGCCGTCGGACGTGGCACCGTAGCCGGTGATCTCGGCATAGATCTTGGCGCCGCGGGCCCTGGCGTGTTCGAGCTCTTCGACCACCAGCATCCCGCCACCGCCGGCGATGATGAAACCGTCGCGATCCACGTCATAGGGCCGCGAAGCCTTTTCCGGGGTGTCGTTGTAGTGGGTGGTCAGCGCTCCCATCGCGTCGAACAGGCACGACAGCGTCCAATGCTCTTCCTCGCCGCCGCCGGCGAACACCACATCCTGCTTGCCGAGCTGGATCTGCTCGATGGCGCTGCCGATGCAATGGGCCGAAGTGGCGCAGGCGGAAGAGATGGAGTAGTTGATACCTTTGATCTTGAACGGCGTTGCCAGGCAGGCCGATACCGTGCTGCCCATGGTCCGGGTGACCCGGTAAGGGCCGACGCGACGCAGGCCTTTCTCGCGCATCACGTCCGCGGCTTCGACCTGATTGGCGCTGGAAGCGCCGCCGGAGCCGGCGATCAGACCGGTGCGCGGATTGGAGACGTCGTTGGCCTCCAGCCCCGCGTCGTCGATAGCCTGCTGCATGGCGATGTAGGCGTAGGCTGCCGCATCGCCCATGAAGCGCAGCTGCTTGCGATCGACCAGCGCTTCGATATCGATGTCGACCACGCCTGCGACCTGACTACGAAAGCCGAGTTCGGCATATTCCGGTTTGAAACGGATACCGGAGCGCCCCTGGCGCAGGGAATCGAGGACCTGTTGGGCGTCGTTGCCCAGGCAGGAAACGATACCCAGGCCGGTGACTACCACTCGTTTCATGGAAGCCTCCCGCTCAGAATTTCTCAGTATTGGTGAACAGACCCACACGCAGATCATTGGCCTGGTAGATATCCTGGCCGTCGACCGATAGCGTGCCGTCGGCGATGCCCAGCACGAGGCTACGAGTGATCACGCGCTTGATCTGGATGTGATACGAAACCTGGCCGGCGGTTGGCAGAATTTGCCCGGAAAACTTGACTTCGCCGCAGCCCAGCGCGCGTCCGCGGCCGGGATTGCCGAGCCAGCCGAGATGGAAGCCCACCAACTGCCACATGGCATCCAGGCCCAGGCATCCGGGCATGACCGGATCGCCCGGGAAATGGCACTGGAAGAACCACAGGTCGGGGTGGATATCCAGTTCGGCGATGATCTCGCCCTTGTGGTATTTGCCACCATCCTCATTGATCCGCGTGATGCGATCGAGCATCAGCATGTTGGGAGCGGGCAACTGGGCGTTGCCGGGGCCGAACAGTTCCCCCCGGCTGCATTTCAGCAGATCGTCTTGGCTGAAAGAGTGCTGTCTGGTCACTGGCGCATTCCGAGAATCGAAAAAGAGTTTACCTCGAGGCTTCCGAGGCGCGGCCAGTCTAATGGCTGCGGGCACTGATTGCACGTCGGCTGCAGCCTAGTCGCGTGTAGCGCAGGGCGCAATGATCGGTATCACGCTTGCTCTGGCGAACGCCGCCGGGGCATGATGCCCGAACGGGACAGGGATCTCCGCGATAGCCGCCGGGCTAACCATAACGACGATAAACGACGAGCTATGTGGCCTTACTTTACGCTGAATCGACCGCTGATCTGGTTGGCAGTAGCGGCACTGGCTGCCGCTAGCGTACTGCCGTTGCTGCCTCTTCGAATGGCGGCGCTGGCGCTCGTGGCCATTGGCGTGGCCGATGGCTGGCGCCAGATCCGACGCGAACATCAACGTCGTCGCCTGAGCGAGCAGGCTCTCGAGCTCTCTCAGGACGGCGTGATGATCACCAACGCCGCCAATCGCATCGTCACCATCAATCCCGCCTTCACACAGATCACCGGCTACACCCTCGACGAGATTCGAGGGCTCGACCCGTCCTCGCTCTCCGCCGGTCGCCATGACAAGACTTTCTATGATCGCTACTGGCAGTCGCTGAGGACCACCGGACACTGGGAAGGCGAAATCTGGAACCAGCGCAAGCACGGCGACCAGTATCCGGAATGGGTGCGAATCCAGGCGTGTCACGACGGCAAGGGCCGGGTCTCCCATTACGTTGGCATATTCACCGATATCAGCCGGCACAAGGCGCGCGAGCAGGATCTGCGCCGTATCGGTTTCGAGGATCCGTTGACCGGCCTGCCCAACCGGCGAAGGCTGCACGATCTGCTGGCCTCGCGGCTGCGCCATCTGCGCGCCGGGGAAGGCCTGGATCTGGCATTGATCGACATCGATGCTTTCAAGTCGATCAATGACAGCCTGGGTGTCGACAGCGGAGATCGCCTGCTGTCCCGATTCGGCCAGCGTCTGGCCGCGCAGGTGGCCGGTGGCATCGTCGGGCGCCTGGGCGGCGATGAATTTCTGGTCATTCGCACCACGACATTCGACGATCATGAAAAGTGGGTAGCCAGCCTGCGCGAACACCTGAGCGAACCCTTCGAGATCGATGAAAGCTCGCTACGACTGGGTCTGACCATCGGCAGCTGCCGGGCACCCGAGGATGGCAGTGACCCCAACGTGCTGTTTCAGCGACTGGAATCGGCGCTCTACAGCGCCAAACGTCACGGTCGGAATCACGATCGACGCTTCCGGCCCTCGCTGGATATCGACACCGACCGCCAGCTGATCATTCTCAACGATCTACGCCAGGCCCTGGCTCAGGGCTCGCAGTTGGAAGTCTATTATCAGACCCAGCATCGTCTCGATGACGGCGGCATGGTGGGGATGGAAGCCCTGCTGCGCTGGCATCATCCCGAGCATGGCATGATTCCGCCCAGCGAATTCATCCCGTTGGCGGAACGCCATGGATTGATGTCGGCGCTGGGGAGCTGGGTCATCGACCAGGCCGTGGCGCAGTTGGCAGCCTGGCGAGGCCAGGGGCTCGACGTGCTACCCATCTGGGTCAATCTCTCGGCGCTGCAGCTGATTCAGGGCGATCTGGAATCCCACCTGATCTCGACACTGAATCAGTACCGGGTGCCGACGCGGCTGTTGGGTCTGGAGTTGACCGAGTCGGTGCTGCTCGACGAGCGCGCCGGCGATATCTCTCCGCGACTGGAATCCCTGCGGAGCAGGGGGCTGCAGATCGCGATCGACGATTTCGGTACCGGTTACTCGTCGATGGCCTATCTCAAGCGTCTGCCGATCGACAAGCTCAAGCTCGATCGGGAATTCATCCGTGCCCTGCCGCACGACCCCGCCGATGCGGCGATCACTTCCGCGGTACTGGCGATGGCGCAGGGTCTGCATCTGGATGTCATCGCCGAAGGCGTAGAGACCATCGAGCAACGCGACTTCCTGCTGGCGAGAGGGTGTCGCCACGTACAGGGCTACCTTTATGCCCGGCCGGAGCCGGCCGGTGAAGTGGAGATACGGCTGCGACAGGCGGTGGAGAGCGTCTACTCCCACTCCTGACCGCGCAATCGCAACCAGAAGCGATCTCGCGCGTGAGCCGCGATCACACGCTGCCGATCAGTGGCGCGGGGCGAGCGCCGGGCTTGGCCAGCAACAGATGGCAGGTGCCGATCGCGCGTTCCAGAAAGGCGCCCTCGCAGTAGCAGCGGTAGTAGCGCCACATACGAATGAAGCGTTCATCGTAGCCAAGCTCTCGCACCTGATCGAGACTGGCTTCGAAACGCAGACGCCATTCGCGCAGCGTGCGCGCATAGTGCAGACCGATTTCGTCGAGATCGAGCAGATTGAGCTGGGTATGTCGACTCAGCCCGGTGAGCAGCGCGGTATGGGAAGGCAGAAAGCCGCCGGGGAAGATGTAGCGTTTGATGAAATCCATCTCGCGTTTGGCCGCTTCGAAGCGCTGATCGCGAATGGTGATGCACTGAAGCAGTGCCAGGCCATCGGGCGTGAGTAGTCGATCGACGCAGCCCAGATAGGTGCCCAGGTACTGATGGCCAACCGCCTCGACCATCTCGATCGACACCAGCCGATCGAAACGACCTTCGAGATTGCGGTAATCGTCCCTGAGGAGAGTGATGCGATCCTCGAGCCCGGCTTCGCGCACACGGGCCGCGGTGTAGGTGTACTGCTCTTCCGAGATGGTCGTGGTGGTCACGCGGCAGCCTCGAGTCCTCGCGGCATGAATCGCCAGTCCTCCCCAGCCGGTGCCGATCTCCAGCAAATGGTGATGCGGTTCCAGCGCGAGCTTGTCGAGAATGATGTCGAGCTTGTGCGTCGAGGCTTCTTCCAGCGTGGCCTCGGCGTGGGGAAACACCGCGCTTGAATACATCCAGTGTCGGCGATCCAGAAACGTGGCGAACAGCTCGTTGCCCAGATCATAGTGCGCGGCGATGTGGCGTTTCGAACGCTGCGCGGTGTTGCGCTGTAGCGTGTAGAGGGCGGCCAGCCCCCAGCGGCTGAGCCGGGCGGTGCCGTTTTCCATGCGGTCGTTGCCCCGTTCGACGTTGCGCGCGAAGAGACGAATCAGCCCGACCAGATCGTCGACTTCCCAGGCGCCATCCATGTAGGCCTCGGCAACGCCCACGGTGCCGCCGAAGGCCAGGCGGCGCCACATGTCGGCATCATGGACGGTGAGTTCGACATGAATCGGCGGCGCATCGGGCATCGGCTGGCCCAGCTCGAGGACCTGGTTTCCCTCGCGCAGTGTCAGGCGGCCGCCTTCCAGGGCGTCGAGTGCCTTGATCAGGCGGGGGCGAAGCCAGCGCGACAGGCGTGGCGATTCCAGGGGCCCTCGAGTGGCCGAAGAGCGGGCGGCTGTCATGATGAGGGCGTCTCCCGTTCTGGGTGGTCGTGAATCGGGGTGCGCTTGAGCCAGAGTCTGAGCGCTTGCCAGTGAATGGTGACGATGGTCTTGAGCGTCATGGCGGGATGCTTGATCAGTTCTGCCATCAGCGCGGCGCGAGTCGCCGGCTTGAGCGTCAGGGTCAGCGTGGCATCGAAGTGACGGGCGTCCTCGTGCCACGTCTCCATGTGCATCATCAGCCGACCGTCCGGCGTGTGGAAACGCGGCGTATTGAATCGCCAGTGATAGCGCATCTCCATCGGATTGAACGGCGACACATGCAGACGCTTGTCGAAGGCTGCCCGTTGGGAGGGCCGTTCGGGATCGACCCGGCAGGCATAGACCTGACGCTCGCGCCATGGCGTGTTGGTGACTTCGGCCAGTACGGCCTGCAGCCTGTCCTGTCGATCGTAGGCGTAATAGAGCGTCAACGGGTTGAACAGTATCCCGAACAGCCGGATCTGGCTCAGCATCCGAACCGGCCCGTCCGGCGCGCTGCCCAGCTCCTCCGCCAGGCGCGCACGAACGGCGTCGGCCAGCGGCAGCTCGTGGGGCGTCAGATAGTCCTCGCGGCGGTAGCGGGCCAGGACGCCGCGGCGGGTGCCGAAGCCCGGCGTCCGCTCCAGCAGCGCCGGCAGCTCATCGAGATCCAGCCACAGCATCCACACGCGATAGTCGAAGGCGTGCCAGCGCGGCAGGTAGCGGCGATGACGCAGGTGGCCCACGGCGAGCCGGCTATGGAGGCAGGAATCGCTCATGCCGTTTCGTCCTGGCGCTCGGCCGTCTCCGATGGGTTAGCCGCCGCCTGCGGCTGGCTGCCGTCGATGGCGCCGGCCACGCGCAGCGCGCTCCAAACGCCGTCTTCATGAAAGCCATTGCGCCAGTAGGCGCCGCAGAAGTGGGTGCGCCGGGCGCTGTCGGATATCTCGTCGTGGCGAGCCTGCGCCTGCTGCGCGGCAAAGGTGAACTGGGGATGCGCGTATTCGAATCGTCCCAGCACGCGGCCGGGGTCGATGCTGTCGTCATCGTTGAGCGTCACGCAGAAGGTGGTGTCGCTTTCAAGCTGCTGGAGAATGTTCATGTTGTAGGTAACCGGTACGCAGGCGTCGGCGTCGCGACCGTCGAGACGATAGTTCCAGCTGGCCCAGGCGCGCCGTCTTCTCGGCAGCATGCGAGTGTCGGTATGCAGTACCACGCTATTGCGGCGATAGCCGATCGCACCCAGTACGCTTCGCTCGGCCTCGCTGGCCTGCGTTCCGAGGATGCGCAGGGCCTGATCGCTGTGGCAGGCGAACACGACCTGATCGAAACGCCGTTCCCCGGCAGTCGTCGCGAGCGTCACGCCTGCGCCATTGCGGCGAAGGCCGACGACCGGCGTGTCGAGATGAACGCGCTCACGGTAGGGCGCGACGAGGGGGGCGATATAGCGCCGGGAGCCGCCCTCGATGGTCCGCCATTGCGGGCGATCGGTCAGTGACAGCAGGCCGTGATGATGAAAGAAGCGGACGAAGAAGCGCGCCGGGAAATCGCGCATGGCGACTTCGCTGGCGGACCAGATCGCCCCGCCCATGGGTAGCAGATAGCGACGATGAAAATCCTCGCCGTAGCCCCCGCCGGCCAGGTAATCGCCCAACGACAGCGATGCAGGCAGAGCGTCGGATCGATGATCGCGAGTGGCTCGCCGGTTGAAGCGCACGATGTCGTTGAGCAGGCGATAGAAGCGCGGACGCCACAGATTGCGGCGCTGGGCGAACAGGCTGGCCAGCGTATGGCCGTTGTACTCGAAGTCGCGGCCGGTCTCGTGGACCGAAAAGCTCATCTCGGTCGCCTGGCCCGACACACCCAGCGACGCCATCAACGCTTCGAAATGAGGATAGGTTCGATCGTTGTAGACGATGAAGCCGGTGTCGATCGCCTGTTGCTCGGTTCCGGTATCGACATCGATGGTTGCGGTATGACCGCCAAGGCGTGAGTCAGCCTCGAACAGCGACACCGTGTGCCGACGAGAAAGAGAGTGCGCTGCGGTCATCCCGGCGATTCCGCCGCCGATCACCGCGATCCGCTGAGCCGGCGGCCTCATGACGAAGCTCCGGCGCGGTCCCGGCTGGCAATGCGCAGCCCGAAGCGCTGGCGCAGGGCTGGTGGCAGAATGCCCAGCGCCTTGACCAGGAAGGTGAAGCGTTTCGGGAAGTGTATATCGAGCCGGCGCCGCTCGAGACCGTCGATGATGTAGTTGGCAGCCTGATCGGCATCGATCTGCATCGGCATCGAGAAATCGTTGCGCGCCGTCAGCGGGGTCTTGACGAAGCCCGGATGAATCACGCTGACATCGATCGACTCGGCGGCGAGATCGAGCCGCAGCGATTCCAGAAAATGCGAGATGGCGGCCTTGGAGGCCCCGTACGCCTCCGCTCGCGGCAACGGCAGGTAAGCGACTGCGCTCGAGACGCCCGCCAGCAGCGGACGATGCTGGCGATCCCTGGACTGGCGCAGCAACGGCAGCGCCGCCTCGATGGCGTGGAGCGTTCCCCGGAAGTTGGTCGAGAATACCCGCTCGACCAGATCGACATCGAAGTGATCGATATCCAGGTACTCGCAGGTGCCGGCGTTGAGCAGCGCGATATCCAGGCCGCCGAAAGCGTCGTCGATGGCGTTGCCGGCGCGCCGGGTGGCGTCGCGGTCGGTAAGGTCGGCAGGCACGACCAGCGCATTGTCATGACCGGTCGCCAACGCCTGCAAGGCCGGTTCACGGCGCGCAGTCAGGGCGACGTGGTGGCCATCGGCCAGCAGACGTGTGGCCAGCGCTTCGCCGATACCCGATGTCGCTCCCGTCAGCCAGATACGTCGGGATCCCGATAGACTCGCCATGATTCATCCTCTTTCCTTGGAAAACGCGACGGTGCTGCCGGCGGCCGGGCTCGATCGTTGAAAAGGACGACTACAGGCGCTTCTTGACGCTTCGGATCATCCAGCCCAACAGCGGCAGCTGTTCATACAGCATGGCGCCGACATCGAAGTAGTCACGGTGACGGCAGACACGCTGGCCTCGCCATTGCAGCCGGGAACAACCAGCCACGTTGACGGTACGGCCGCCACCCAACCTTGGATGCGTCAGATGCATGGTCCAGGTCAGAAAGCTCGTATTGCCGACCGTCTGACGGTCATGGAAATCGAAATGGCAGTGCTGTACGCCATCCAGCAGTTCGGCGTAGTAAGTCATGACGCGGTCGCGGCCGACGTGATGGTGGAGAGGGTCGGTGAAGTCCACGTCGTCGCTGTAGCACTCGGCCAGTGCCGGCAGTTCACTCGTCGTCAACGGCTGAAACCGGGCACAGAAATGCGTGACCGAATCGATGCTGGGAATTTCGGCTGTCATCGCGGTAGCCTCCCGGATCATGGGCAAGGATTGAAGGCAGTGCCGCGGGCAGGAGCCGCAGGCAGATCAGCCCAGGTTCTTGAACGCTTCCAGGGCGCGCTCCCTGGCAAGCCGGTGATCGACGATCGCCTGGGGATAGCCCGTCTGTCGGCGCTGATCCGGGCTGGGCTGATGGCGAGCCTTGACCGGCAGCGCGGCCAGTTCCGGCAGCCAGTGGGTGATGAACTCGGCGTCCGGATCGAAGCGACGGGACTGGGTGGTCGGGTTGAAGATCCGAAAATAGGGCGCTGCGTCGGTGCCGGTCGACGCGGCCCACTGCCAGCCGCCGTTGTTCGAGGCGAAGTCGCCGTCGACCAGATGCCGCATGAAGAAGGCCTCGCCGCGACGCCAGTCGAGCAGCAGATGCTTGCTCAGAAACATGGCGGTTACCATGCGCAGCCGATTGTGCATCCAGCCGGTGGCGACCAGCTGGTGCATGGCGGCGTCGACCAGCGGAAAGCCGGTGCGGCCTTCGCACCAGGCTTCGAACTCCTTGTCGCTGTATCGCCAGCTCAGCTTGTCGGTCTCGGGTTTGAACGGCCGGTAACGACAGACGCGGGGAAAACCCACGGCGATATGCTGATAGAACTCCCGCCATACCAGCTCGTTGGTCCAGCTCGTCAGCCCGGCGTCGCCATCGCCGAGATGGCCGCCGTTGTTCGCCATGACCGCCTGCAGGCACTGGCGATACGAGATCATGCCGACCGAGAGATAGGCCGACAGTTCGCTGGTGCCGGCAAGGGCTGGAAAGTCGCGGTCGTTATCGTAACGACGCGCCCGCTGCTGCAGGAATCGCGCCAGCCGATCGGCGGCGGCCTCTTGGCCGACCGGCCAGCGCGCCTCATCGTCTGATGAATTTTCGGTGTTTCGAGAGGAGTCGGTCGGGACGATCTCGGAGCGATCCTGACTAGGAAGATCGGGAATGTCGTCGCCGGAGACATCCGGCCTGGCCTGACGGGAAGGCGTCTCACGCAGCGCCAGCTGTTCGCCGCCGATTCGCTGGTGCCAGGCCTTGGCAAAGGGGGTAAAAACTTTGTAGTAGTCGTCCTGCCCGGTGAGCAGTTCACTAGGCTCGAACGCGATGTGGTCGGTGTATTCGAACACCGCGAGGTCCGCTCGGGTGAACTCGGCCGCGACCTTCTCGTCGCGAGAACGTTCGTCCAGCGGATATTCGCGGTTGAAGTGCAGCGCCTGCGCGCCAACGTCGCGGGCCGCTGTCAGCAGCGCCTTGGGGACGGCATCGAAGCTGCCGATGTCACGGTAGAGCAGCGGAATGCCGAGCTCGGCCAACTCCCGTTGCAGCGCCACGACGCCACGATGCAGAAACGCGATCTTGTTGGCGCCATGACCGTGACTACGCCACTGATCCCGGCAGGCGAGGAAGATGCCGATCACCGGTCCTTTGGTGGCCGCCGCGCTCAGGGCGGAGTGATCGAGCGTCCTGATGTCGTTGCGGAACCACACGAGCTGGGTGGATGACGCCGGTTGCGTGGCTGCCATGGAAACGTCCCTGTTGCCGATGTGTGAACGACGCGTCCCTGCGTCGAAGTCGGTGTATCCGTTCCGGTGCTTCTCGCGCGACCCTCAGCCTCGATCCGCATTCGCGACTCGCGCCGGGAAAACCCTTGCTGCAACGCCTCAGGGTTGGCGCCATCACCTCATGGCGTTGACGGGATTGGCCGCCGCGTCGATCACCGAACGCATTCGGCTCAGGGCCTGGCCCATGTCTTCCCCCAGGATCGCGACCGGAGTGTTCTCGAAATCGGTGGCACGTATACGAGCCACGGGCCCCACCAGACAGACCGGGACTTCGCTCTGCTCCGCCAGTCGCGGAAGCTGTCGACGGATCACGTCGCTGCGCTCGGCATGGCTACTGGCAAGCAGCAGCGCCTTGATTCCCAGGCGTTCGGTAGCCAGTGGCAACTCGCTCAACGGCATGTCGCCATCGATCAATTGAACCCGATAGCCCGCCGCCGAAGCCGCCAGACCCATCAGCATGGCCCAGAAGCCGCTGCTGTCGTCGGGGAGCCGGGCAACCAGGATCTCGCCGGCGTTGCTGACTTGATTGGTGTGATAGACCCGCGTGCCGATCCGGGTGCGCAGAAATGACTCCAGCACTCGCCGTTGCAGCGTGGCGCCGAACTGATCGCCCCAACGCTCCTCGAGCTGCGAGACAACGGGTTGCCACAGTTCCGCAATGCACAGGCTGACCGGGTAGAGCGACAGACTCTGATTGAACAGGACTTCCAAGCGGCCGGTGTCGAGCGACTCGACCGCCTGGATCAGATGCTGGCGTTGACTGGCCCAGTCCCCCATCTGCGGGGCGGGCGTCTCGACCGCTTCCGGCTGTTCAATCAGTTCGCGGACCTGACTGACCGGTACGCCGCGATTGAGCCATTGCAGAATGCGCTCGACACGTTCGATGTCGTCACGGCCATAGAGGCGGTGACCCTTGGGCGTGCGCTGGGGCCGGATGAGGCCGTAGCGGCGCTCCCAGGCACGAAGTGTGACGGAATTGACGCCAGTGAGTCGCGATACTTCACGAATCGGGTAGAGCGGCGCGGCACTGGAATCCATAGCCGTGTTAGTCATGCAAGTCCTCCTGCGAGGTCTCTGCGTGCGCCGTCTCGTCGAATGGGATGGTTCATGTCATTGCGAGTCATTGCCACGGATTGCGAAATTGTCAGCGCTTGCTGGCGGCTATCGATTGCCACCTCAAGCTTGTCTCGAAGTCTTGTCGGCCTCGATTGCGCACCGTGACGCCCTATTCAAGGGCGATCGACTCGAGAACGCTAGATTCAGTGGCAATGACTTCGACGAGTCGTGACGAGACGATGACGACTGTCTCGATGGGCTCAGAATGAGGCAATATATTGTACGGTTCAAGCAATCTGTACAATTTTTATACCCTTCACCGGTCACGTTCGTTCATGCTGCGCACGAGATTCGGCAATACCCGTAAGCGTCGACGAACGACGATGCGGTGATGAATCGTTGCTGCTATAAAATTGTACAACATGGGAATAAGCGAGGGCATCAACCATGCGTCTATTGATCACGGGCGGTACGGGATTCGTGGGGCGGCGGCTGGTCGAGCGCGCGTTGGTCGCGGGCCACGAGGTGATGGTGGTCTCCCGGGATCCGGAGCGGGCAGCCCAGAAGCTGCCTCACAACGTCCGCATCGGTGACGACGCCACGGGCTTCGCCGACGCGTTGCCGGAGGCCATCGTCAATCTGGCTGGCGAACCGATCGCCGACCGGCGCTGGAGCGATCCCCAGAAGACCCGGCTGGTCGAGTCACGCCGTCATGCAACCCGAGACGTGGTCGCGTTGTGCGAACAGCTGGCGCAGCGCGATCAGGCGCCACGCGTACTGGTCTCCGGTTCGGCCATGGGCTATTACGGCGATCAGGGGGATCACGATGTCACCGAGCAGACGCCGCCCCACGACGAGTTCGCCCACCGGCTGTGTCAGGCCTGGGAGCGGGAAGCGCTCAAGGCCGAGGCGTTCGGCGTGCGCGTCGCCTGCCTGCGAACCGGACTGGTGCTGGACGCGGGTGGTGGCACCTTGGCCAAGATGATGCCGGCGTTCAAGCTGGGGGTGGGCGGCCGCCTGGGAGATGGACATCAGTACATGCCCTGGATTCACCGCGAGGATCTGGTCGGCGCGATCGAATTCCTGCTCGAAGAAGAGGGCCTGAGCGGCGCGTTCAATGGGTCAGCGCCGCAGCCCGTGACCAACGCCGAATTCACGCAGGCGATGGGGCGCCATCTGCATCGTCCGACGCCGTTTCGTGTGCCCGCACCGCTGCTGAAGCTCGGTCTGGGGGAGATGTCCCGCCTGCTGTTGACCGGGGCCTGCATGCGCCCCGAGCGGTTACAGCAAGCCGGCTTTACCTTTCGCTATCCCACGTTGGACGCGGCGCTGGCGGCGATCGTCTCGCGCTGACGCCCGCCGTCTCTCTAGCGGGCGTCCTTGTCGACGGTCACGATTACCCGTACCGCATCGAGTCGTAGTGCGGCGCCTTCGATGGCGATGTCCAGAGCATGGCGCTCGTCGCTCAGCGCCTGCAGCTCGTCATCGCGAATCGCGCCATTGTGGCGGGCCAGCGCCTTGAGCCGGGAATGTTCGAGATCGAGCGTCTCGCGCATCTGCTGCTGGGCGCGCTCGATCAGCGTCGGCAGCTCGCGCTGGGCTTCCTGCTCGCCCTGTTTGAGCAGCTCCCGCAGCTGATCGTGGCGGGACTTGAGCAGCTCCCGCGAAACGCCTTTTTTGACCCGCTGAAGGTTGCGTGACAGGCCGCTGAAGGTGACCTTGTCGGACAGATTGGCCCCGCTCTCGTCGAGCAGCACCCGCACCCCGGTATCCGGCAGGAAGCGGCCCAGCTGCAGGCGTTTCGGCGCCGGGCAGTGGGTCCGGAAAATCAGCTCCAGCATCAGGCGCCCGCCGGGGATGCTCGGGTGCTTGAGCAGGGCGAGTGCCGTGTTGCCCAGGCTCGAGTCGAGCACCCGTTCCATCACTGTGGTGATCAGCGGATGCTCCCACGACAGGCGCTGGATATCGTCCCGGGCCAGGGCTCGGGTGCGCGAGTAGGTCACGGTGTAACCTTCGTCACCCTGGGCCAGCCCCGGCAGGCTGTCGATCATGTGCGCGCCGGGCGACAGGTGGATCTGGCCGTTGCCCAGCTCGCGGCTATCGACCCCGAACACATCCAGCGCCTGATCGACGTAGCGGGGCAGGGCGCTGTCGTTGTCCTGCTCCACGATTGCGCTGATCACCGCGTCGGCCCGCTCGGGACGGCAGGCATTCCACTCCAGCAGGCGATTTCGGCCCGCTTCGCGTTCGGCCAGGCGGGCATCGTTGAAGGTGCGAGTCTCACTGATGAGCGTGTCGAGGCTGCCGTTTGCCGTGGCACCATCGTCGTCCAGGCTTTCCCGCAGCGCGTCGCCGAAGGCCGCCAGCACGTCACCCCCTGCCGCGTGCGGCGCTTCGAATGCCGCAAGACCTTCGTGATACCAGCGCAGCAGCGTCGCGCCGGGACTCTTCTCGATCACCGGCACGTGAATATCGATCGGATGCAGCTGACCGATCCGGTCGAGGCGTCCGATACGCTGTTCGAGCAGATCGGGGTGCCACGGCAGATCGAACATCACCAGATGGTGGCAGAACTGGAAGTTGCGCCCCTCGGAGCCGATCTCGGAGCAGATCAGTACCTGGCAACCGCCGTCGTCGTCGGCGAATGCGGCGGCGGCGCGATCCCGTTCGACCAGACTCATCTCTTCATGGAAGACCGGAGCCTGGAGGCCGGCACGCACGCGTAGCGCCTCGGCCAGATCCACGGCGGTCTGACGCCAGTGGGCGATCACCAGCGTTTTCTGCTGGCTGCCGAGAGTCTCGAGCTGGCCGATCAGCCAGTCGACGCGCGGGTCGAATCGCCACCACGGCGTGTCATGCTGGATAGCGGCATCGTGCAGGGCACGGTAGGCCGCCTCGGGATAGAGTCGGGCGTCGTGGGTGCTCAGTTCGGCGGCGGTCAGTCGAGCGGCGAAGTGGTCGTTTCCTTCGCGGAGCTCCGCGAACTGGTCGCGATAGGCCGCCGGCATCGCCAGCGTGCTGGTATGCAGATGACGTTCGGGAAAGCCGCCGACATGGCGCCGGCTGTTGCGGAACATGACCCGGCCGGTGCCGTGTCGATCCAGCAGCTGTTCGCGCAGCTGGCGGCGTACGCTATCGCGCTGCGCGGCGTCGCTTTCCGGATCCAGCAGCGTGTCGAGCAGCGCCAGGCTGTCGCTGTCGTCGATAAGCGCGGCGAGACGCTGGCGATCGGCATCCTCGCCGGGCAGCCGCTCCAGCGCTTCGACCGCTTCGGCGACCGCGGTATAGCCATTCTCTTCCTCGCGGAAGCGTTCGAGATCGTGATAGCGGTCGGGGTCGAGCAGGCGCAGCCGGGCGAAGTGGCTCTCCAGACCCATCTGTTCTGGGGTCGCCGTCAACAGCAGCAGCCCCGCGATTCGTCGCGACAGCCGCTCGATGCAGGCGTAGCCGGGGCCTTCCGCCTGCGGCGTCCAGTCGAGATGATGCGCCTCGTCGACGATCAGCAGGTCCCACTGGCAGCTTTCCGCCTGACGCTGGCGCTGCGGATTGGCGAACAGCCACTGCTGGCTGGCCAGGATGCACTGGCCCGTCTCGAAAGGGTTCTCCTCGTCGAAAGATTCGCTCTGGGCCTCGTCCAGCAGCGTGACCGACAGCGAGAAGCGGCGCAGCAGCTCGATCAGCCATTGGTGTGTCAGGCTGGCGGGGACCAGAATCAGCGCTCGGCTGGCACGTCCGGTGAGCAGCAGGCGATGCAGTATCAGCCCGGCTTCGATGGTCTTGCCCAGGCCGACTTCGTCGGCCAGTAGCACGCGCGGGGCATGGCGTCGGGAGACTTCATCGGCAATGTAGAGCTGGTGAGGGATCAGGTCGATGCGCGGCCCCGCCAGTCCCAGCGCGGGGCTGCGTGCAATGCGCTGATGGTGGTGCAGCGAGCGATAGCGCAGTTCGAACCAGTCGTTGCGATCGACCTGGCCGGTCAGCAGGCGATCCTGAGCCTGATGAAAGCGCATGCTGTCGGAGAGCTTGGCCTCGTTGAGCGAGACCGGCTCGCCCGCATCGGTATGGCCATGATAGATCACGCAGCCGTCGCGCTCCTCGACTCGCTCGACGGTCAACTGATCGCCGTCGGCGGTATCGATACGATCACCGGGGCCGAAGACCACGCGGGTCAGCGGGGACTGGCGGGCGCTGTAGGTACGGGTTTCCTGGCTGGCGCTGAACAGCACGGTGACGCTGCGCGTATCGGCGGTGAGAATGGTGCCAAGCCCGAGCTCGGTTTCGCCGTCGCTGATCCATCGCTGGCCGGGAGAGAATTCGCTCATGATGCCTCGGTGGTGTGTACGCTGCGGGAACGGATCGAATGGGCGAGGCATTCTAGCGTAAACCGCGTGCCGCCTTAAGCGTTGAACGGTTCAGCGTGCTGTGGGATCGGCGTTACACTGCGCCGGCGAGCCGCTGGACGAACCTCTGGGGTAGACTCGTTGCAGGCGTCGCGGATGGGGACGCGGTAGTCGAAACACGTCACGAGGAGAGATTATGGCGGGGGCAGCGCCGAGAGACGGTCTGCGTCGAATCGCGATCGGCAGTCAGGCGGTGGGGTTCATCCTGATCATTACGCTGGAGACAGTAATGGGCGACGATGCCAGGCCATGGCAGGGCGTGACGCTCGCTGCCATGCTGGCCACGGCCGCCTGCCTGGCACTGATGCGACGCTATCGGCGCAACAGAAAACGCCGCCAGCGCGAGGCGCATGACGACGTTTGAGGCACGCCGGTCGGCAGTCGTGACGGAGCCGGCCGGCGATAGTGCGAGAGCGATCGACCTTTACATCGGCGGAATGGTGCCGTCACGACCCACGATCACTGCCTTGGCCTGAATCGGATCCTGATCGATGTCGCCGGCAACGAATACCGCGGCGCCTTTCTCGAGATCGTCCTTCGACCCTTTGCTGACCTTCACGGTGGGCACGTCGCTGGGTACGCGGATCTGCTTGCTGCCATCGCCATAGTCGACGGTCAGCGTCATCATGCCGTCCTCCTCGGCGGCGTTGTCAACGGTGCCGTTGGTCATGGTCGAACCGCTGGAGGCGCCGCCCATCTTGCCGCCGGTATCGCCGCTCTTGGCGTCGCTGGCATCGGTGGCGCTGACGGTGCCGTTGGTCATGGTCGAACCACTACCGCTGCCGCCGAGTTTTTCGCCCCCTGAGCCACCCTGGGTGGCGCCGCGCGGCATGTCCCACGGATAATCGCCCTCACCGGTTCCCTTCATGGAGTCCGGGAAGATCACCATTTCCAGCGCCTTGGCGGGTTGCCCATCTTCGCCGGGCATGTTGGCTGTGCCGATGAACGTGCCTTTCTCGATCTCGTCGAGGCTACTCTCGCTGACGGCGGCGAGCCGGGTGTTGTCGCCGATCGTCACTCGATGGCTGCTGCCGTCGGTGGTCGATTCGACCGTGAAGCCGTCGTCGCTGACGTCGGTGATGGTGCCGCGCAGGTTCTTGGGCATGTCCTGAGCTGCCAGGGCGCTGGTCGCGAGGCAGCCGATAGTGAGGCCGAGCAGCGCCTGACGAAGCGTACGGATGGCGTGATGTGTGACTGGCATGAAGGTTACTCCTGATGTGTGCGAGGGGCTGATACCTAACTTAAGTTTTCTGAGAGCCCCGACCATTTGAGTTCAGTTCATCGTGAAGAATTGTCAAGCGTAGTGATGGTGCCAGTAGCGGCCGCCGGCTATATCCCGGCATACCAGGTGTAGCCGCGATCTTCCCAGTAACCGCCTTTGCCGCCGGCGATATCGTCGAAATCGGTGACCAGCGTGATAGCGGAGAGATATTTCGCCATCTTGTAGCCCAACTGGCGCTCGGCGCGAAGCCGCAGCGGCGCGCCGTTGGCGATCGGTAGCGGTTCATCGTTGAGCGAGTAGGCGAGGATCGTCTGCGGATGCCGCGCTTCGCTCAGATCCAGACTTTCGTAGTAATAGTCTTCGCCGCCCAGCTGATCCATGCAGTGGAACACCACATAACGCGCCTCGGGTCTTACGCTGGCACGCTCGAGCAGATCGCCCAGCACCGGGCCGCGCCACTGACCGATGGCACTCCAGCCTTCGACGCAGTCATGGCGGGTGATCTGGGTTCTGGCCGGCATCGCCTGCAGCTCGGCGAGCGACAATGACAGGGGCCCATCGACCAGTCCGTCGATCTCCAGGCGCCAGTCACGAAACTGATCGGCGGCAAGCTGGCGATAGCGAGAGGCCTGCGGGTCGGTGGAGCCGTTGGGGCGGAAGGTCTCGTCGATCATCGATGGCGGGTATTCCGGCGCCAGACCTCGTTCGCCGGCCAGGAAGCGCTGAGCGCGCAGATTGAGACGTTCGGCCAGATCCAGCGTTTTCACGACCTGATCGTTCCGGGACAGTCGGTCGCAACCGGCCAATCCCAGCGTTGCGACGCCAAGCGCCGCGCGTTGCAGGAAGCGTCTGCGGCCAGCGGCATCATGGCGTTTCATGCTGGGTGCTCCCTTGGCTTTCGGCAGGCGTCACGTCGCGTCTACCGCCGGTCAGCATGTCGCGCACCTGCCGTAACGGCCCGCTCAGCAACACCATCAGAAGATGAACGATCACGAACAGCACCAGCGAACCGGCGACGATGAAGTGAATCGAGCGCGCACTCTGGCGACCGCCGAACAGATCGAGTAGCCACGGCGCCGCCGCGTTGAAGGTGGGCGACATGCACAGGCCGGTCAGAATCATGACGGGCAATGCTACGAATAGCACGCCCAGATAGCTGAGCTTCTGCAAGCCGTTGTAGCCGCCATGACCGGTGTGAAAGCGCAGCCGTAGATGATCGAGAATGTCGCGACCCAGGCCGCGCCATTGGGATGCGGGTAGCCACAGATCGCGTTTCAGATGACCGCTGAACAGCGCATACAGCGCGAACAGTGCGCCGGCGCCGGCAAACAGCCAGGCAAAGAAAAAATGCCAGAGTCGCCCCATGGTCAGAAACTGATAGCTCGGCAAGGTGATCCAGCCGGGGAACCCGCGCACGCTGGCGTTATCGTCGCTGCCGGAGTAGCCCAGGATGCCGGTGGTATCGAAAACCCAGGGCCCCAGCGCGGTCTGGCCCTTTATGTCGCCCTCGGCGCCGCGAATGGCGTACATCTCCAGCCACGGATCGTCAAAATTCGAAGCGCTACCCCAGTAGAGTGCCGGGTGTGCGTTGAAGATCTGCAAGCCGCTCATCAGCAGCACGATCAGGCACCAGAGATTGACCCAGTGCCAGAGACGCACGGGAAGTCGATGGCGACGTTCGCGGCGCGGCCTGATCCGTGCAGTGGAGTTGGTCATGAGCCCGTGTCCTTGGCGGCAGTGGCGGTGGAACCTGCCAGTCATTGTGGCATTGATGCGCCGCCTCGATGGCGCGGCCCGTAGACTTGTACGTCGATAATCCGGTACTGGATGCCGGCGTTGTCTCGAGGCGGGGGATCGCCGATCTTTTCGCCGTCTTTTCGCCGTCTTTATTGGGATTCGAGTACCGCCGAGCACTGGTCGAGCGTCTTGTCCAGTGCGGGCGGGCGGCTGGCTTCACTATCGCCGGGGTCATGTTCGCGCTT
Organism: Salinicola sp. V024; assembly: GCF_052645315.1. Taxonomy (NCBI): domain Bacteria; kingdom Pseudomonadati; phylum Pseudomonadota; class Gammaproteobacteria; order Oceanospirillales; family Halomonadaceae; genus Salinicola; species Salinicola sp. V024. The sequence goes on along the minus strand of NZ_JBQXYB010000015.1, from coordinate 37,865 downwards.
CATTTCGCGCACCTCTGCGGCGGTGAAGCGAGCCTGCAGAGCGGTAGTGACGCATTCGCAGTAGCGTTCGACCTTAGGGCCTTCGATTCCGCTGGCGGCCATGTTGGCGTGACATTGGGCCTGAGTCGATTCGACGGCTTCCGCCGACCACGGTGGCGGCGCCTCGTCATCCTGGGCGCCGGCCCGTACGGTGCCGAGGATTAACAGGAGTATGGCGCAGAGCGCGACGGTGACTGCGGCAGTGGGCGAGCGAGACCATCTCGACATGGCTTTTCTCCTGAGGGGCGGGCCCGCGGCGGGCGTTCCGGCAGTCGCTCGCCCGCGGCTGCCGGATCCATAGCGGCGCTGCTGGCTTCAAAGGCACTGCTCTGCTTCGGCGCACTAGCTCTCTCGATGCCAAGCACTAGCTCTTTCGATTTCAGGCAGCATCTCTTTTAATTCCAGGCAGCATCTTTTTCAATTCTAGAAAGTACGCCGGTGATTGCCATCAGTCTTAAGTGGGACTCAGGCTTGCGCCAGCGCATCGAGCCGTGTTTGGGCATAAAAAAACGCCCGCCAGGCAGAGCCTGAACGGACGTTTTTCAATGCGGTGGTCGGAATAGCAGGATTCGAACCTACGACCTCTGCCTCCCGAAGGCAGCGCTCTACCAAGCTGAGCTATATTCCGATCTGATCGTCGATGCGTAGCCGTTGAGGCCAGCTCGACGGGGGTGAATTATACTCATCAAAGGGCGCGGTGCAAGCCCGATCTCACGCCTTTTAAACGTCGCGCTCCACGGCCACTCGCGTCAGCGTCTCCATGCTCTCGCGGTAGGCGCTTGGTGCCAGAACCTGAAGCTGCGTCCGAGCCTTCTCGGCCATCTCTTCGGCGCGCCGTTGGGTGTACTCGAGCGCGCCGGTTTCCCGCACGATAGCCAGTACGTCATCCAGCCGTTCGAGCCCCCCATCGGTGATCGCTTGGCGAATCAGCGCGGTCTGCTCCGGGGAGCCGTTGCGCATGGCGTGGATCAGCGGCAGCGTCGGCTTGCCTTCGGCCAGATCGTCGCCGACATTCTTGCCCATGGTTTCGGCATCGCCCTGGTAGTCGAGCAGGTCGTCGATCAGCTGGAAGGCGAGGCCCAGGTAGCGGCCGTAAAGCTGTAGCGCCTGCTCCTGTTCGGCGGTGGCGCCGGCGAGAATCGCACCGCTGTGGGAGGCCGCCTCGAACAGCATCGCGGTCTTGCCCTGGATGGTGTCGAAGTAGTCCGATTCCGAGATGTCGGCGTTGCCGATATTGGTCAGCTGCTGGACTTCGCCTTCGGCGATGACGCAGGTGGCGCCGGAGAGCACCTGCATGACCCGCATCGAACCGACCTCGACCATCATCTGGAACGATCGCGAGTAGAGGAAGTCGCCGACCAGCACCGACGGGGCATTGCCCCAGGTGTCGTTGGCCGTGGCCTTGCCGCGGCGGCGGCTGGATTCGTCGACGACATCGTCATGCAGCAGCGTGGAGGTGTGCATGAACTCGATCAACGTCGCCAGGGCGATGTGTTTGTCGCCGGCGTCGTTGCTGTCTCCGGGATAACCGAGCGCCCGCGCGGCCAGCAGGACCAGCAAAGGACGCAGCCGCTTGCCACCGCTTTCGATGATGTATTGGCCGATGGTCTCGACCAGGGGAATTCGCGACGCCAGTTGATCGAGGATCGTACGATTGACGGCGGCGAAGTCCTCAGCCACCGATGCATGTATGGATGCAGCGTTGGATTGCATGGTCGGCTTGTCAAAGAATCGGATGGGGCTTGAGTAGGGCCGCTCGACGCTGACCATGGGCCGGGACCCGGTGGCCGAGAGAGGCGATGTGAGGGCTATGCTAGGTGGCGCCCACAGGTGCGTCAACCGACGAGAGCCGGGGCGTGCCGAGCCATGCACGCCGCCGCGCCCCGGGGCAGCGGGCGACGGTCGGCAAAGACTTGCCTGGAGCCAGCGTAGTCGTTATAATCCGCCGCCCAACTCGTCATGCTCCCTGTCAGATGGTTGCCGGAAGGGGCACCACTCGCCGCAGGTCGATGAAAGAGCGCTCGGTATCGATGAGTTTGGACCGATGAGCCTTGGCTCGAAAAGCCCGGAGAATGTTATGTACGCTATTATCAAGAGCGGCGGTAAGCAGTACCGCGTGCAGGAAGGTCAGACACTCAAGCTCGAGAAGCTCGAAGTGCCGACCGGCGACACCCTGGAGTTCGACCAGGTGCTGCTGGTTGCCGACGGCGACGACATCTCAGTCGGTGCGCCGCTGCTGAGTGGCGCCAAGGTGGCTGCGGAAATCGTCTCCCACGGTCGTGGTGACAAGGTGCAGATCATCAAGTTCCGTCGCCGGAAGCATCACATGAAGCGTCAGGGCCACCGTCAGTGGTTCACTGAAGTCAAGATCACCGGAATCTCCGCTTAAGCGGAACATTCCCCCAGAGAGAGGGTTTCTCCATGGCTCATAAGAAGGCTGCCGGTAGTACTCGTAACGGTCGCGATTCCGAATCCAAACGCCTTGGTGTCAAGCTATACGGTGGACAGAAAGCGATCGCCGGCAACATCATCGTTCGCCAGCGTGGCACTCGGTTCCATGCAGGAACCGGCGTCGGTATCGGCAAGGACCATACCCTGTTTGCACTGAATGATGGCGTCATCAAGTTCGAGCAGAAAGGCCCGAAGAACCGCAAGTTCGTGAGCGTAGTCTCCGCCTGAGACGTCACGAACCTTGTATGAAAGCCCCGCTCAGGCGGGGTTTTTTCGTTTTTGCACCAGTACTTTTGCAGCAGTGCTTTTGCAGTAGTGCTTTGCAGCATCCACGCGTGCGGCGCCCGCCGCCGGGAGAGTGACATGCAGTTCGTCGATGAAACCTCGATCACCGTCGAAGCCGGCAGGGGCGGCAACGGTTGTCTCAGCTTCCGGCGTGAGAAGTACGTGCCCAAGGGCGGCCCCGACGGTGGCGACGGCGGCCATGGCGGCAACGTCTACCTGATCGGCGACGAGTCGCTGAACACGCTGATCGACTTCAAGTTTCAGCGCTTCTACAAGGCTGATAGCGGCCAGCAAGGCCAAGGCCGTCAGATGAGCGGCAGGGCCGGCGACGATCTGCACGTCAAGGTGCCGGTAGGGACCACGGTGATCGACGAGGAAACGCTCGAGGTGATCGCCGATGTCACCGCCGAAGGGCAGGTGGTGCTGGTCGCCCAGGGTGGACGCCGCGGGCTGGGCAACATCCACTTCAAATCCTCGACCAACCGTGCGCCCCGTCGGACCACTTCGGGCACCGATGGCGAGCGGCGCAAGCTGCGCCTGGAAATGAAGGTAATGGCCGATGTCGGGCTGCTGGGCATGCCCAATGCGGGCAAGTCGACGCTGATCCGCGCGGTTTCCGCCGCCAAGCCGAAAGTCGCCAACTATCCGTTCACCACTCTGGTGCCCAACCTCGGGGTGGTCAAGCTGGGTACCCACGAGCACTTCGTGATGGCGGACGTACCCGGCCTGATCGAAGGTGCCTCCGACGGCGCCGGCCTCGGCTTGCGCTTTCTCAAGCACCTGACCCGCACGCGACTGCTGCTGCACGTCGTCGATGCGGCGCCCTTCGACGAATCCGACCCGGTGGCGGCCGTCGAGGCGATCGCCCAGGAACTGGAGCAGTTCTCGCACACGCTGGCGGAACTGCCGCGATGGCTGGTGATCAATAAGCTCGACCTGCTGCCTCAGGAGGAGCGCGAGGCGCGCGTCGCGGAGATCGTCTCGCGGCTCGATTGGCAGGGGCCGGTCTTTCAGATTTCGGCCATTTCCAGCGACGGCACCGATGAACTCGTGCAGTCGGCGCATCGCTGGCTGACCGAGCAGCGCCAGCTGGAAAACGAGGACGAAGAGGCCGCCGAACGCGAGCGCGAGATGCGTCGTCGCATGGAAGCCGAGTCGGTGGAGCGGGTGGAAGCGCATCAGACTCGGCTGCGCGTCAAGCGTGGCGAAGTGGCGGAAGAGATCGACGATGACGACGACGATCATGATGTCGAGATCGAATACACGCGCTGACTGCGGCGGGTTGATTGCCGTATCGAACGCGTTGGCAATGTGTTGGGCCGGGAGAATTCATACCCGGCCGGCTCCCGGGCGGAGGCGAGGATGACGGCGGATCGGCAGGTGGGGCGAGCGGTGCTAAAAGGCGCAAAGCGGGTCGTAGTCAAGATCGGTAGCGCCTTGCTGACCAATGACGGTCGCGGGCTCGATGAGTTGGCGATCGGCGGCTGGGTCGATCAGATGGCCGAGTTGCACCGGCGCGGGGTCGAAGTGGTGCTGGTCTCGTCCGGCTCCATCGCCGAGGGCATGGTGCGACTGGGCTGGCACACGCGACCGACCGCCGTGCATGAACTTCAGGCAGCGGCGGCCGTCGGCCAGAGCGGGCTGTCGCAATGCTACGAGACGCACTTTGCCCGCCACGGCCTGCGTAGCGCGCAGGTCCTGCTGACTCACGACGACCTTTCCAATCGCAAGCGCTATCTCAATGCGCGTTCGGCACTGCGGACGCTGGTGCAGCTCGACGTGATTCCGGTGATCAACGAAAACGATACCGTGGTCACCGACGAGATCCGCTTCGGCGACAACGATACGCTCGGCGCGCTGGTCGCCAATCTGCTCGAAGCCGATGCGCTGCTGATTCTGACCGACCAGGAAGGGCTGTTCGACGCCGATCCGCGGCAGAACCCCCAGGCTCGCCTGATCGGCGAAGGTCAGGCCGACGACCCCGTGCTGGATGCCGTGGCCGGCGGCGGCGGGGTGCTGGGTCGCGGCGGCATGGCGACCAAGCTGCGCGCGGCGCGGCTCGCGGCGCGTTCCGGCGCGGTCACGGCGATCGCCAGCGGGCGTCAGCCTCGCGTGCTGGCGCGGCTGCTCGAGGGCGAGTCGCTGGGTACCGTGCTGTCTCCCGATCACGCGCCGCTGGCGGCGCGCAAGCGCTGGCTCGCCGGCCAGCTGCAGGTGCGCGGCACGCTGACGCTGGATGCCGGCGCGGTCAACGTGCTGCGATCCCAGGGGTCCAGTCTGCTGCCGGTCGGCGTCAAGCAGGTGCAAGGCGCTTTCCGGCGCGGCGACATGGTGGTCTGCGTGGATGAGCGCGGCACCCGCGTGGCAAAGGGGCTGGTCAACTATTCGAGTGCCGATGCGGTCCAACTGATCGGGCAGCCCAGCCAGCGCATCGCCGAGATACTGGGCTACATGGAAGCGCCGGAGCTGATCCACCGCGACAATCTGGTCGTGATCTGAGTTCGAATCGATCACAGGCCGAGCGCGAGAGCCCATGGGGAGTTGGCGCTGGTATCGCGCCATAGCCTTGTGATAGACTCCCGCATCCTCTCAGACATGGCCCGTTTAAGACTGCTTGAACCGCAGTCGAAAGTGGCTCCGAGACGTTTCGTTTTCGGGTGTCGCTGAACATTCGGCCGAATCATTCAGGGTTGGCCTGAAGCGGTTTCGAGGCTGGCCTGGGTGATTTAACTTACAGAATTGACTGCCCATATCTCCAAGGAGGCGACGGTGGCGAATACCAAGCAGGCGCGTAAGCGCGCACGTCAGGCGGAAGAGCGCCGCCAGCACAACGCAAGTCAGCGTTCGATGGTGCGGACCTACATCAAGCGCGTGATCAAGGCCATTCAGGCTGGCGATCAGACGCAGGCGAACAGCGAATTCAAGGCCGCTCAGCCGGTCATCGATCGCATCGCCGACAAGGACGCCATGTCTAAGAAGAAGGCTGCGCGCATCAAGAGTCGCTTGAACAAGCGAATCAAGGCGCTGGCTGCCTAAGCCGGACGCGCTTGACGAGAAACCGGCTTCGGCCGGTTTTTTTGTATCTGCTCTTTCTGACGGCTTCTCAATGAGCGACCAGCACGGACCTGCGGACAATCCTCCGGATGATTCGGTAGCCGACGCGATGGCGGCGGATACGGCAACGCCCGTCTCTCGCGGCGGGCTGCTGCGTTCCGGCATGGTCGTCAGCACGATGACGCTGCTGTCACGCGTGCTGGGTCTGGCGAGAGACGTGGTGATCGCGGCGCTGCTGGGGGCCGGTAGCGGCGCCGATGCCTTCTTCGTGGCATTCAAGATTCCCAACTTCATGCGCCGGCTGTTTGCCGAGGGGGCCTTCAATCAGGCCTTCGTGCCGGTGCTGTCGGAGTACGCGACGCAGCGGACGCGGGCCGAGGTCCGTGAGCTGCTCGATGCGGTATCCGGCAGTCTCAGTGTGGTGCTGGCGCTGATCACCGCGCTGGCCATCGCCGCCGCGCCCTGGCTCGCCTGGCTGTTTGCGCCGGGTTTCCAGTCCGATCCGGGCAAGTTGGCGCTGACGACGGAAATGCTGCGGCTGACGTTTCCGTATCTGCTGTTGATCTCGTTGACGGCATTCGCCGGCAGCGTGCTCAACACCTGGGAGCGCTTCGCGATCCCGGCGTTCACCCCGGTATTGCTCAACGTCAGTCTGATCGGGGCGGCGCTGTGGCTGACACCCTGGATGCGCGATCCGGCGCTGGGTCTCGCCTGGGGCGTGCTGATTGCCGGCGCGGCGCAGCTGCTTTTCCAGCTGCCGTTCCTGGCCCGCCTGGGCCTGATGCCTCGGCCGCGAGCGCGCTTCAGGCATCCCGGCGTGCGGCGTATTCTGCGTTTGATGACGCCGGCGCTGTTCGGCGTCTCGGTCTCGCAGATCAACCTGCTGCTGGATACCGTGCTGGCCTCTTTTCTGGTCTCCGGCAGCGTCTCCTGGCTCTACTATTCCGATCGCCTGGTGGAGCTACCGCTTGGGGTGTTCGGCATCGCCATCGCCACGGTGATCCTGCCGGCGCTCTCCAAGCGTCATGCCGACGAGTCCCGGGACCATTTCGCGCGCATGCTCGACTGGGCGTTGAGAATGGTGCTGCTGATCGGGCTGCCGTCGGCGCTGGCACTGATTCTGCTGGCCGAACCGCTGCTGATCAGTCTGTTCCACTACGGGGCGATGACCGACCACGACGTGGTCATGGCATCCCGCAGCCTTCGGGCCTATGCACTGGGGTTGTTGGCGTTCATGCTGATCAAGGTATTAGCGCCGGGCTACTTCGCGCGGCAGGACACCAAGACGCCGGTCAAGATCGGCATCATCGCGATGTTCGCCAACATGGTCATGAATCTGGCGCTCATCGTGCCGCTGGCTCATGCCGGGCTGGCGCTGGCCACGGCGCTTTCGGCGTTTCTCAACGCCGGTCTGCTGGGGCTGGGCCTTCATCGGCAGGGCGTGCTGCGTTTCCAGCCGGGCTGGGGGCGTTACGCGGTGCAGGTCGTGGGGGGCTGCCTGCTGATGGGAGCCGGGCTGTGGTGGCTGTCGCCGGACTGGCACACCTGGGTCACCTGGAGCGCACCGCATCGCGCCGGCATGCTGATGGCTCTGGTAGTCGGCGGCGTCGCTATCTATTTTGGCTGGCTGGCGCTCAGCGGCATTCGGTTGCGGGATTTCCGCCTGCACGGCTGACACGAGCCGAAGCGCCTGAATGGCGGGACGAGCTCTTCGATGGTGGGATGCCCTCGTTGATGGAGGGACGCGCTCCTTGGTGATGGGAAGCGCCCTCTGGTTATAATGACGCCTTTTTATGCAGCAATGCGGTTCGCACTGTAACGGGAACAGACCCTATGGAACTGATCCGAGGCTTGCACAATCTGCCGACTGTCGCCGACGCCGCGCAGCGGCGGGCGTTGCCTGGCTGCGTGGCCACCATCGGCAACTTCGACGGCGTGCACCTGGGTCATCGGGCCATCCTGGAGCAGTTGCGCACGCTGTCCCGCGCAGCGGGGCTGCCAGTCACGGTGGTGATCTTCGAGCCCCAGCCACGGGAATACTTCGCGGGCGACCAGGCACCGCCGCGATTGACCCGGCTGCGCGACAAGGTTGCGCTGCTCAAGGCCCAGGGAGCCGATCGGATCCTGTGCCTGCCCTTCAACGACGCCTTGCGCAGTCTGACCGCGCGACAGTTCATCGAGCGGGTGTTGATCGAGGGCCTGCAGGTCAAGCATCTGGTCGTCGGTGACGATTTCCGCTTCGGCTGTGATCGCGCCGGAGATTTCACCCTGCTGCAGGCGGTCGGGCGCGAGCAGAATTTCGCCGTCGAGCATACGCGCACCTTCGTTCTCGACGACGAACGTGTTTCGAGTACGCGAGTGCGCACGCTGCTGGCCAGCGGCAACTTCTTTCAGGCCGCGCGCTTGCTGGGCCGCCCCTATGGCTACCAGGGGCGGGTCGTGCGCGATCGTCAGTTGGGGCGCACCATTGGTGTGCCGACCGCCAATATCCCGTTGACCTCGCGGCCCTTGGCCCTGCGTGGCGTGTTCGCCTGCGCCACCCGGTTGCCGGACGGCGAATGGGTGGCGGGTGTAGCCAACATCGGCTGGCGGCCCACGGTCGGTGCCGATCGGCCGATGCTCGAAGTGCACCTGCTGGATCGTGAAATCGACCTCTACGGTCAGTCGCTGACCGTCGTGCCCTGTGCACGACTGCGTGGCGAAACCAAGTTCGACGATTTCAGTGAGCTGGTCGCCCAGATCCATCGCGATCTCGACAGTGCCCGGCACTATTTTCGGCTAGCGCTATCGCCGACGCGCCGGCCGGCCGAATCTCTCGCCTCATCTTTGACCGAAGCCGAGACAGACGCGGCCGAGAGCGGGGGGCTTTGTGCCGCGACGATGCCGCAGGCGCGGTTCCCCCTCGCCTCGGCGCCATTGCCGCTGGATACCGCCGCCGCCGAACATCCGGGGCCGACATCCACCGATGCGCACGAATGACGCGGCCTAACGAGATAACCGGACGAGATAGCCGAACGATACAGTCTTGAACGGCCCTGACGGACACAGCCCTGAGTGGGCCAAAACAGCCTTGAGCGGACCCGAAAATCCATGAGCGACTACAAGCACACGTTGAATCTGCCATCGACCGACTTCCCCATGCGCGGCAATCTGCCGGCGCGGGAGCCGGGTCGAATTGCGCAGTGGAACGACATGAATCTCTACGCCAGGCTGCGGGAAGCGCGTCAGGGGCGAGAGCGGTTCGTCCTTCACGACGGCCCTCCGTATGCCAACGGCAGCATTCATATCGGTCACGCGGTCAACAAGCTGCTCAAGGACTTCATCGTCCGCTCGAAGAATCTGGCCGGCTTCGATGCTCCCTACGTGCCGGGCTGGGACTGCCATGGTCTGCCGATCGAACACAAGGTCGAGACCACTCACGGCAAGCATCTGCCGGCTGACGAGGCGCGGGCGCTGTGTCGTGAATATGCCGCGGCCCAGGTCGAGGTGCAGAAGGAAGGTTTCGTGCGTCTCGGCGTCCAGGGCGACTGGGACAACCCCTACCTGACCATGAACTTCGCCAACGAAGCCGGCGAGATCCGCGCGCTGGCCGAGATGGTCAAGGGCGGCTACGTGTTCAAGGGCCTGAAGCCGGTCAACTGGTGCTTCGACTGCGGCTCGGCGCTGGCCGAAGCGGAGGTCGAGTATCAGGACAAGCAGTCCGATGCCATCGATGTCGCCTTTCCCAGCGCCGACGATGCCAAGCTGGCGGCGGCGTTCGGTCTCGACTCGCTGACCAAGCCGGCAGCGGCGGTGATCTGGACCACCACGCCGTGGACCATCCCGGCCAATCAGGCGCTGAACGTTCATCCCGAATTCGTCTATGCGCTGGTCGATACCGGCGATCGCCTGCTGCTGCTGGCCGAAGAGCTGGTCGAGTCGTGCCTCGAACGCTTCGGCCTGCGCGGCGAGACCATGGCCACCGCGCCGGGCGCGAATCTTGAGCACATCGCCTTCCACCATCCGCTGGCCGGGCTCGATGCCGGCTTCGATCGGCTTTCGCCGGTCTATGTCGCGGATTACGTCGAGCTGGGTGCCGGTACCGGTATCGTCCATTCGGCGCCCGCCTATGGCGAAGACGACTTTTATACCTGCCGCCAGTACGGCATGAGTTTCGACGAGATTCTCAACCCGGTGCAGAGCAACGGCGTCTATGCCGCCGATCTGCCGCTGTTCGGCGGGCAGATGATCTGGAAGGCCAATCCGCAGATCGTCTCGGCGCTTTCCGACGCCGGCGCGCTGCCGGCCCACGAGAAGATCAACCACAGCTACATGCACTGCTGGCGCCACAAGTCACCGGTGATCTATCGCGCCACCGCCCAGTGGTTCGTGGGCATGGATCTCGAGGGCACCGATGGCAAGACGTTGCGCGACAAGGCGCTGGCCGGTGTCGATGCGACCGACTTCATCCCGGCCTGGGGCCAGGCGCGGCTGCACTCGATGATCGCCAATCGCCCGGACTGGTGCATCTCGCGTCAGCGCAACTGGGGCGTGCCGATCCCGTTCTTTCTCGACAAGGCCAGCGGAGAGCTGCATCCGCGCACGGTCGAATTGATGGAAACCGTCGCTCAGCGCGTCGAGCGCGACGGCATCGATGCCTGGTTCAAGCTCGATCCGAGCGAGCTACTGGGCGACGAGGCCGACGATTATGACAAGGTCACCGACACGCTCGACGTGTGGTTCGACTCGGGTACCACGCACTGGCATGTGTTGCGCGGCTCTCATGGCTCCGTTTTTCAAGGGCAGGGTCAGGAGCGGGGCCAGGAGCCGGTCGCGGATCTGTATCTGGAAGGTTCGGATCAGCACCGCGGCTGGTTCCACTCGTCGCTGCTGACCGGCTGCGCCATCGATGGCCACCCGCCGTACCGATCGCTGCTGACTCACGGTTTCACCGTCGACGAGAAGGGCCGCAAGATGTCCAAGTCATTGGGCAACGTGGTCGCGCCGCAGCAGGTGATGGACAAGCTGGGCGCCGACATCCTGCGGCTGTGGGTCGCCTCCACCGACTACTCCGGCGAGATGGCCGTCTCCGACGAGATCCTCAAGCGCACCGCCGACGTTTACCGCCGGATTCGCAACACCTCCCGCTTCCTGCTCGGCAACCTGACCGGCTTCGAGCCGAGCCGCGACGCCGTGGCCTTCGACGACATGCTGGCGCTGGATCGCTGGGCGGTGGATCGCGCCGCCGAGCTGCAGGGGCGTATTCAGAAAGCCTACAGCGACTATCGTTTCCGTGATGTCTACCAGCAGGTTCACGACTTCTGCGCGCGGGACATGGGCGGTTTCTACCTCGACATCATCAAGGATCGTCAGTACACCACCCAGCCTGACTCGCTGGCGCGGCGAAGCTGTCAGACCGCGCTGTATCATATCGTCGAGGCGCTCTCGCGCTGGATCGCGCCGATCCTGTCGTTCACCGCCGAGGAGATCTACGAGAACATTCCCGGCGAGCGCGGCGAGAGCGTGCATCTGGAAACCTATTACAACGGGCTGAGCCAACTGCCTGAAAATGCCGAGATGGGGCGGCAGTTCTGGGAGCAGGTGATCGCGGTCAAGCAGGCGGTCAACAAGCAGCTCGAGGACGCGCGTAACGCCGGCATCATCAAGGGCGCGCTGGATAGCGAAGTCACGCTCTACGTCGACGACTCGTTGAACGCGCTGCTGTCCCGGTTCGAGGACGAGCTGCGCTTCGTGCTGATCACCTCGGAGGCGACGCTCGCGCCGCTGGAGAAAGCGGGCGATGCCAGGGCCACCGAGCTCGAGGGTCTCAAGGTCGCGGTGCGCATGAGTCCGTACGAAAAAGACGAGCGCAGCTGGGAACGTCGTCCTGATGTGGGTGCGAATTCCGAGTACCCCACACTGTCGGCGCGCTCGATCGCCAATCTGCCTGACGGCCCGGGCGAGGTACGCCGCTTTGCCTGATTCCGCGCCTCATCACTCCGACCGGATGCATCGACCGCTACGCTGGCTGTGGCTGTCGCTGGCGGTCATCGTGCTCGACCTCGGGATCAAGGCGCTGGCCTCGGCCCATCTCGACTACGGCCGGCCGCTGGAAGTGCTGCCGATCTTCAATCTGACGCTGCTGCATAACACCGGCGCAGCATTCAGCTTTCTGGCCGAGCACGCGGGCTGGCAGCGCTGGCTGTTCGCGCTGATCGCCATCGGTGCCAGTATCGGCCTGACGGTGTGGCTGTCGAGACTGAAGCGCGGCGAGACGCTCACCGCGATCTCGCTGACGTTGGTCATCGGCGGCGCCATCGGCAACCTCTATGATCGGCTGGTGCACGGCTACGTGGTCGACTATCTGTCGTTCCATTGGGGCGATTGGTACTACCCGGCATTCAATCTGGCCGACACCGCGATCACGCTGGGCGCGGTCGGTCTGGTGTTGCAGTCGCTGTTCGAGTCGCGGCGGCCGAAAGCCTCTCCCGCCGGCCAGGACAAATCTTCTTCGGCTGATTCTTCTTCAGCTGATCAATCTTCTTCGACGGATTCTTCTTCGACCCGAGGTGACTCATGAGCGAGAACGGCCACCACGACGATCACGACTACCGCGTCGGCGACGGCATGGAAGTCACGCTGCACTTCACGGTGAAACTCGAGGACGGCGAAGTGGTCGATTCGACCCGTGACAAGCAGCCGGCCACGTTTCAGCTCGGCGACGGCAACCTGCCGCCGGGCTTCGAGGCGCCACTGAAAGGTATGGTCGCCGGCGATACCGGGGCCTACGAGATCACGCCGGAGCACGCCTTCGGTCAGCACAACCCGCAGAACGTGCAGCGTCTCTCCCGCGACAGCTTCGAAGAGGCGGTGGAGCCGGGCACGGTGATGTCGTTCGCCGACGCTGCCGGCGGCGAAGTGCCCGGCGTCATCGCCAGCGTCGACGAGCGACATGTCGAGGTCGACTTCAATCATCCGCTGGCAGGGCGTACCCTGACCTTCGAGGTGGAGATTCTGGCAGTGAAGCCGGCGACGACTCACTGAAATCCAGCTTCGTTTTCACCACCAGATTCGAGCGTATTAAGCGAGGTCGCCATGTCAAAGGTTCCCATGCAAATCAAGCTGGCCAATCCCCGCGGTTTCTGTGCCGGCGTCGACCGCGCCATCGACATCGTCAATCGTGCGCTCGACGTCTTCGGACCGCCCATCTACGTCCGCCACGAAGTCGTGCACAACCGCTTCGTGGTCGATTCGCTGCGCGAGCGCGGCGCGGTCTTCGTCGAAGAACTGCATGAAGTACCTGACGACGTCATCGTGATCTTTTCCGCGCATGGCGTTTCCCGTGCCGTGCAGCTGGAAGCCGAAAATCGCGGTCTCAAAATCTTCGATGCCACCTGCCCGCTGGTGACCAAGGTGCACATGGAAGTGCTGCGCTACGCCAAGCGCGGCCAGGAATGTGTTCTGATCGGTCATGCCGGGCATCCGGAGGTCGAGGGCACCATGGGGCGCTACGACGACAGCCACGGCGGCTCGATCTATCTGGTCGAGGATGAAGAGGACGTCGCCAGGCTACCGGTACGCGATCCTTCGCGACTGGCATTCGTTACCCAGACCACGCTGTCGATGGACGATACCGCCAAGGTGATCGCTGCGCTGCGCGAGCACTTTCCCCAGATACAGGGGCCGCGCAACGACGATATCTGCTATGCCACCCAGAATCGCCAGGATGCCGTGCGCGAACTGGCGGCAGACTCCCAGCTGGTGCTGGTGGTGGGTAGCGTCAACAGCTCCAATTCCAACCGGCTGCGCGAGCTCTCCGAACGCATCGGTACGCCGGCCTACCTGATCGACGACGCCGAACAGATCGAGCCGAGCTGGCTCGACGGCGTCGAGACCATCGGGATCACGGCGGGCGCCAGCGCCCCGGAAGTGCTGGTCAAGGGCGTCATCGACAAACTGCAGGCATTGGGCGCCAGCGTGCCGGAAGAGCTGTCCGGGCGCGCCGAAACCATCACCTTCTCCATGCCGCGCGAACTGCGTGAACGCGTGATTACCAGCGAAGTATGACGACCGCTAAATCTTCTTAGCTTAAAGCCGATATAGGGTAAACGAATGTAACTGGTCGGGTTGTCTCGGCCAGTTCACGAACCCTTATCGGCCGCTCCTGCTGCGGCTGCGAACCTGGTGCGGGGTCTCGCGTGTCCGCTGTCCCATCCCGACGTCTGATATCGAAGTCGAGCGAACGTCTGTCGATCCCTTGTGCCGGTTTTGGCAGGCATGAGCGCGGCGTCACATTGATCGAATCCCTGATTGCGCTGCTCGTCCTGAGCATTGCGCTGCTGGGCGTGGCCAGTCTGCAACTGTTCACGCAGAAAGAGGAGATCGACGCCCGCTGGCGCTCGATAGCCGTCGCCATGAGCGGCACGCTCATCGAGCAGCTGCGCATCGACCCGGTGGCGGTCGAAAAGCTCGCCATCAACGGCAACGCGCTCAGCGGTTGCGATGCGACCAATCAGTGGCTGTGCAACCTGATCGGAGATTGGCAATCGCAGGCAGAGGAACAGTTGCCCAATGTGGTCACGCAGTTGCAGATCGAAGGGCAGACCGATGACTTGATGATGGCCACCGTGTCGATCGTCTGGCAGCGTGTAGCCAGCGACTCACCCGTGACCGAATGCAGACCGCAGGACGGCACGCTGATCGACGGCGGCGGCTGTATCCGCGTGGAAACGGCGCTATGACGGGCTCGCCGACAGTCCGGGCTTTGCCACGCGCTCAAGCGGGTATCAGCTTGATCGAGCTGATGGTCGCCATGGTCATCGGCCTGATGCTGGTACTGATGGTGACCAGCTACCTGATTTCGAGCCGCCAGAGCTATCAGACCTCGATGGCCAACGTGGATGTGCAGGATGCCCGCCGCTTCGCGCTCAATGTCGTTCAGCAGCAGCTGTGGATGACGGGGTACAGCGACAGTTGGGAAGATTTCGATGTCACTTTCCCTGCCTATGACGGCTCGCACAGCGAAGTGCCGAATTTTGCGACGGCGCAACTCGTTGCTTCCACCGAAGACGATGATGTCTGGGTGCGCTACCGGGCGCCCGAGCTGACGAATCAGCCGTTGACCCACTGCGACGGTACGAACTTTGCGCGTAGCGCGACTGGCGATGACGACTCGATCGCCATGACGCGGCTCTATCTCGACGGCCATACCCTGCGCTGCAAGGTCTACTTCAGTGATGGAGGAGATCCCCACAACTCGCTGCCGCTGCTCAACGACGTCGACGCGTTGCAATGGCGCTATCTCGATGACTCGGATCAGTGGCAGGTACAATCCAGCGTGAAGGACTGGCACTCGATCAAGGCCATTCAGATGCAATTGATCCTGGCGTCGAGCGAATCCACCGGCAGTCGTTTCGAACAGCAGTTCACGTGGGGCGATGCCACCGTCAGCTTCGACGACGGCAAGGCTCGTTCGCTGGTCAGTCTGACGACAACGTTGCGTAATCTGCCGGAGGCCGCCCAGTGACTCGATCCGGTCCCCCCCAAGGTAATCAACGCGGCGCAGCGCTACTGATAACGCTGATACTGGTTGCGTTGATTTCGCTGCTGGCATTCGGCGCCAGTCAGGCAACGCGAACGCAGCAACAGCTCGCGACCAACGAAGCCGCAAGTCAGATCGCCTTTCAAGGCGCTGAAGCTGGGCTGCGTGCGGCAGAGCAAGAGATCGCCGAGGCGGATGATCTGGCGCTGTTCTGTAATACGGGGAGCTCGCGCTACGCGATTACTACTGAAACGGAACTGTTCAACGATGACCACTGGAAATCGCTGGAAGCCGCCGAATCAGAGGCTTTTCACGGTGCAGCGGTGGGCTTCTCGCTGCATGACAGTGCTAGCGGCGATTTCATGCGCGCGCCGAGATATCTGGTCGGGTGCATCGATGCCAATCTGGTAAATAGCTATCTGGGCTCCGAGTCTGCAGAGGTCGGTAAGAATACCGTTACTCTGGAGCCTCGTTACTTCTTCCGCGTCTTCAGTATCGGTTTTGGTCCTGGTGGCACGATGCGAAAGCGACTGGAGGCTCGGTATGTCTTCTAGATCATGGCTGTTGGGATTCACTCTGAGCCTGTTGATACCGTCGGCGATGGCCGCCGACGAGCTTGCCCACGTTATCCCGCCTGGTACGCAGACCGATGCCAAGCCTCGCAGCATGATCGTGATGTCCAATGATCACCAATGGTTCGCCAAAGCCTACAGCGATTGGTCCGATATCGACGGTGACGGCATTATCGATACGACCTACAAGGAGAGTATCGAGTACTACGGCTATTTCGACAGTCAAGGATGCTACCAATACGACGATGGCCTGGCCGGTGGTGCGTTCGAGCGCGTCGGCGACGCTTCCAGCGAGAGTTACGCCTGTACGGGAAACAAGTCGTGGAGCGGAAATCTGTTGAATTGGGCGACGATGTCTCGCATCGATGTGATCCGCAAAGCACTCTACGGTGGCAAGCGTTATCGAGACAACACGACGGAATCGACGATTCTCGAACGTGCTTTCCTGCCGATGGACAAACACAGCTTCAGCAAGATACTGACAGACCAGAGCGTCATCAATCGCAACACGCCCTTCAATGGCGATACGTTGACGTTCTGCAACACTACCTACCATCCGCGGGAATACATATTTTCCGGTAGTGTCACGTCCGATAAATCCCCGCCTTTAATTCGCGTAGCAACGGGCAACGAGTCGCGCGACAAGATTGGCTGGCCTCGATGGGGAAATACCGAAACATGGCAATGCCCGTGGCGTGACGAAAGGAGCAACTGGAGCGATTTTCCTTATCGAGACGATGCCGGGTCTTTCGAGTATCGGGCCCGGGTCGCCGTTTGCGACGATCCGGTTGGAGAAGACCGGGAAGACTGCCGTCGTTATCCGGGATCCGCGTATGCGAAGCCGACTGGCCTGTTGCATCGGTATGCCGGGGACATAGAGTTCGGTCTTTTTACCGGGTCTTATCAAAACAACAAGAGGGGTGGAGTACTACGTGCCAATTTTGCCGATTTTGACCGCGAGATAGCCGATACGGGTATTTTCAATTATCACGACCCCGATTTTGGAGTTAACCACAATGGCGGGATACAAAGCGGTATCGTCAGCAACCTGGACGCGCTGAGGATCGCTCGATACAGCTACGAGCGTGGCTTTTATGATCACAACCCCGGGGGTGATGAATGTCCCTACGGCCGCACAGGTCCTTTTGCCAACGGGAAATGCTCCAATTGGGGGAATCCGCTGGCAGAAATCGGTCTGGAATCACTCCGGTATATCGCCGGAGAGCCCCTGCCAACCAACGATTTTTCCGTCGGTGAGGGTGATGTCGAAGAGAAATTCATCGCCGGATTGACCTCGCCAAAATGGAGTAATTCGACCAACGACAAATGGTGTGCAGTCAATTCGATGCTACTGATCAATGGCAGCGAAATTTCCTATGACAGTGACGATCTCGATCAAGCCAATGCCAGTCTGGTCAGTGCCTCCGGTATTACGTCGGAGACCGATGCCATTGGACGCGCAGAAGGGCTCGGCGGTCGATACTTCGTTGGCCAGACCGCCGCGAGCGCGGGTACGGGAACGGACAAGTACTGCACGGCCAAGACCATCGGTGGCTTGAGCAATGTCAGAGGCATCTGCCCGACAGCGCCCGGTCTCGAGGGGAGTTACAACATTGCCGGTCTGGCCAAATTCGCTCATGACCACACCGTGATCCGGAGTGGGGATGGGAGGGCAGGACGCAAGATCGATACCTACGCCGTGCAGTTAGCGTCGAATGTGCCCGTCGTCACGATTCCGGGCCAGGGGGTCTCGATCATTCCGGCGTGCGTCAATACGCAGAAGATTGATCCAGCCAGCGGCAGTGCGGGCCCGCCAGGCGTCAAGGGGCGTTGCGCTATCGTCGACTTCCAGGTCAGCCAGGCCGCCGATGGTCAAAGCGGCTACTTCGATGCGACCTGGGAGGATTCGGAAGCCGGCGGGGACTACGACCTCGATGTCAAAGTGCGTATCAATTACGACGTCGAAGGTGAGCGGCTCCACATGACGACGAGGATTCTCCAGGCAGCGGCGTCGGAGACACTGGGATTGGGCTATGTACTTAGTGGGACCAACGGCAGATACGGTGTCGAGTCTCGGGCCGGACAGATCGTGGTTAACGATAGCGATGGCTTCAACGTTCACCAGGGAATCAACCAGTACTGGAATGACTACCCAGAATCGATGTGTCCCAGATCGGCGCCATGCAGTAGCTGGGATGCGTCGTCAGCGGCCTATCGTATTGGTGGCAGCGGTCAGGGCCAGTCGCTGCGACCGCCGCTCTTTTACGCGGCGAAGTATGGCAACGCGGCGGGGGCCGACGCTTACTTCGAGGTCAATCGTATCGGCGATCTGGCCGGTCAGCTTCAAGCACTGCTGGACGATGTGATTGCGAGTCGTAGCCGCTCGGGCGCAGGTGGTGCGATGGGATACGAAGGGGATATCGACGGCAGCCTGTTCCAAACGTTCTACAACTACGACAACGATACGGGATGGGCTGGGGACGTGCGCCAATTCAAGGTGGATGATGACGGCCGGGTAACTTCCGGCTGGTCCGCGCAGGACCGATTGTCCGCCAACCCGGGAGATCGGCAGTTGATCTTCCGGAACACCGGCGGCCGGGGTGTCGAATTCTCCGAATCCACTCTCATGGCCGACGGTACGTTGGACAGAGCGCAAATCACTGCGCTAGTCGCTCATTATGACAAGGGGAAACTGGGAGATATCGTGGGTTCGACGCCAGCCTTGGCCGGTGTACCGAATACCTATTACGTGCCTGAAGACAATGACGTTTCCTACACCGATTTCCGAACGCAATACCGGAACCGCAATGCCATGCTTTATGTCGGCGGCAACGACGGGATGCTGCATGCTTTCGACGCCAAGACCGGCCGAGAGCGTTTCGGGTACATTCCGGGCCTGTTGCTTTCCCAGCTTCCAGAGCTGATCGATTCAGATTACCAGCATCGGTATTATGTGGATGGCAGTGCGACAGTGTTGGACGTTCGTGGTGACAGCGGAAATTGGCAGTCGCTTTTGGCCATTGGGTTGGGGAGCGGTGGAGCGGGATTGTTCACGCTTGATGTCACGAATCCGGCCAGCTTTTCGGCAGCCAATGCCGGTGCCATCGCGCACTGGGAGTATGGGCCGCAAGACGATATCGCCGCATTTGGCGGCCCCGCACAGATTGGGCATATCTACGACAAGCCCAACATCGTGCAACTGGAGAATGGTCGCTTCGCTGTCGTGGTCGGCAATGGCTATCAAAACGCTGCAGGCAAGGCCAGTCTCTACCTGCTTTACGCGCAAGGCCCCGGTGACGAGCCATGGCAGGCCAAACGCGATGTGGAGCGTTTGGTGCCGAGCAGTCAGACTGCCGGTGGCAACGGGATGATGGCAGTATCGATGGTCGATATCGACGGTAACGGTCGCGTCGATCACGCTTATGGCGCCGATTTTCGGGGCAGTATCTGGCGTTTCGATCTATCCGCCGATACCGTTTGGCGTGCACCGGACAAACCGATTTTCACGTCAAATCCAGGTCAGGTGCTGACATCCCCGCTCGAGATCGCTCGTCATCCTCAGGGCGGTGTCATGCTCTTCTTTGGCACGGGCGCCAGACCGGAGAGCGGGGTCGATACGTCTCGCGCCAGCGATAGTTTTTATGCCGTTCGTGACAACCCGCTAACCTCGTCGGCGCTCATCGAGACTCTGACGCCCAAGCAATTGGGGGCGCCCCGCATTCTCTCGGGACCCGAGCAGGCCACGGACGGTACCGGGGTACCAATTCGATATCTGGAAACGGTCTCTCAGGATAGCTACCCCGAAAATGGGTGGTGGCTGGACTTCGGAGGTTCCGAACGGGCTATCAGTGGGGTGACTGTTCGAGGAAATCGCGTGCTCTTCACGACTCTCATCCCCGGGTCAGGCACCTGCGACGCGATCGATTCCGGCTATCTCTACGAAATGAATGCGTGGTTCGGTAGTGCTTTTGCATTTCCGGTTCTCGACATTAACGACGATGGCGAAGTTGATGCCAAGGATGTGTATGTCGATGACGATCTTCGGCGAGTGCCGGTGGCGCGTATGACCAGCCAAGCGATGCAGCTGCCCCATGTGATGGTCAGCGATGATGGCAGCAAGGAGTTCAAGATCGGTGTGGATGCACTGGGAGGCCAGCAGGTCGTTGCAGAATCCCCGCTCAATCGACTGCGCCTTGGCCGCGTCACCTGGCGAGTTCTGGAGTAATTGATGACCCATTCGAAGCAACGCGGTTTTACCCTGATCGAGCTGATGATCGCGGTGGTGATCGTCGGCATTCTTGCCGCTATCGCGATCCCGAGTTATCTCCGTTACGTCGAGCGGGCGCAGGCGCGAGATGCTCAGGCGGCCATACAGTCGTTGGCACTGGCACTGGAGCGGCGCTACTCGCAGGCCTATCGCTACGGAGAGGACACGGACGGTGGTGTCCCACCGTCGGATCGCGATCTCTCGCCCAGCCAGTCGCCGGAGAGTGGCGATGCGAAGTACGACCTGAAGCTGACCATCGACGATAATGGCCAGGCCTACATTCTTCAGGCGAGTCGCGCAGATGGCAGAACCAGCGGAGCGTGTGATGCGATGAGCCTCGACAGCCAGGGCAAGCGTTCACCCGCGCCGGGTATTTGCGATTAAGCCCGGTCCCGACTGGCTTTGAGGGGTTGTCCGGCGCTAGGTTTCCGACTCGTCGTCCGCGTCACTGTCGGTATCATCCACCGGTTCGGTACGGATGCGCGCGAAGTGCACCACGATCTTGGTCCCGCCTGCCGTCAACGCAGGATTGGTCAGAATGAAGGTGCCTGCCTTGCGGTCGCGAGTGAAGCCGAGCGGGGTGTACCCCAAGCCTTGCGAGAAGCTGCCGGGGTCGACGCTGACCTGACTGCCGCTGGGCTGACTGACCACGATCAGTCGCTCATTGTCGTCGAGCGTCTTGTCGCCATTGCTATCGATGAACAACAGCAACGAACGATTCCATTGCCCATTGTCGCTGCAGCTCGCGCCATCCTGAGAGGGGCAGAGCCAGGTCGACTGCCCGCTGCTGGCGGCTTCTTGGCGCGCCCGCCGGAGCAATTGCCAGACCCGTTCCACTTCGCTATCCAGCGTCATGCGCGCATTCAGGTTCGCCAATCCCGGTGCGGCCCAGCTCGCCAGGATGCCCATGACTACCACGCAGATCATCAGCTCGATCAAGGTGAAGCCTCGCTGTGGTTGGCGTCTCGAAGCGCAGCGATCAGTGCCAGTTTGCGAAGCTGAAGAGCAAGAAACCATTGCGGAGCCCGGGTTGTGGACGAATGATAGAATCGTCCTTTTGTCAGGATATCGACAGCATGCAGGATTTCTTGATCGTGGGCGGCGGGGTCATCGGCATGATGACGGCGTTGCAACTGGCCGATGCCGGTCATTCGGTGGCGCTGGTCGAGCGCGGCCAGTGTGGTCGCGAGGCCTCCTGGGCAGGTGGCGGTATCGTCTCGCCGCTCTACCCTTGGCGGTATTCCCAAGCGATCTCGGCGTTGTCCAGCTGGTCCGAGGGCCGCTACCCTGAGCTGGCCGGCCGGCTGCTCGAGGAAACCGGTATCGACCCCGAATATCGTCAGAAAGGCCTGCTCTACCTCCGCGTCGAGGATGTCGATGCCGCGCTCGCCTGGGCGCGAGAGGTCGCCAAACCGCTGGCACGTATCGATGCTGAAACGCTTTATGCCAAGGAGCCCAACGCGGCACCGGGTTTCGATGGCGCGCTATGGATGCCGACGCTCGGCAGCATTCGCAATCCGCGGTTGGGGCAGGCGCTTAGGGCGCGACTGTTGCAGATGCCGAATGTGAGCCTGCATGAGGATTGCGAAGTCTCGGCGCTGATTCGCGAGGGCGATGCCATTCGAGGCGTTGCCACGTCACAGGGTGCGATCCGCGCCGGGCAGACGGTTGTCTGTGCCGGCGCCTGGTCACGAGCGCTGCTGGCAGAGATTGGCGTCGAGCTGGCGGTTCGGCCGGTCAAGGGCCAGATGATCCTGTTCAAGGCCCCACCGGGGCTGGTCGAACGGGTCGTGCTCAAGGATGGGCGTTACGTGATTCCCCGCGGAGACGGTCGGGTACTGGCGGGGTCGACGCTCGAGGAAGTGGGCTTCGACAAGCAGACGACCGAGCAGGCTTACGCCTCGTTGCACGAAAGCGCACTCTCCATCGTCCCGGCGCTGGCCGAGTGTCCGGTAGAGCATCACTGGGCGGGCCTGCGTCCGGGCTCGCCGGACGGCATACCGATGATCGGTGCCGTGCCCGGCTTCGAGCGCCTCTATGTCAACGCCGGCCACTATCGCAATGGTCTGGTGCTGGCGCCGGCCGCTACCCGGCTGCTGGTCGACCAACTGATCGGCTGCGAGCCTATCGTCGATCCTCGACCCTACCGACCCTTAGGCTGAACCGAGCGGTGCGTTCAGCGCCGTCGGATTTTGCCTCTGCGCATGGCATGCGCGAAAATGGACGACAGCCAACGAGGCGCTCGAGCGCCGCATCTGTCTGGAGACGAGTTTACTCATGCAAGATCTGACCCTGGTGATGGCGCAGCTGGACCCGATGGTGGGGGATATCGCCGGTAACGCCGCCACGGCGATCGAGGCCGTGCGCGAAGCCCGCATCGAACATGGTGCGGACGTGGTCGTGTTCAGCGAGCTGTTCCTGACCGGCTATCCGCCGGAGGATCTGCTGCTGCGCGGCGCGATGGAATCGCGCCTGCAGGAAGCGCTGGCGGAGATGGCGCGCAAGATCGACAAGATCGCACCGGAGACACTGGTCATCGTGGGTTATCCCGGCATGCGAGACGGTCAGCGTCGCAATCTGGCGGGCATACTGCTGGGCGGTCAATGGCGCGGCGAGTACGCCAAACAGGCCCTACCCAACTATCAGGTCTTCGACGAGGACCGATATTTCGAGTCGGGGGAAGAGCCGCTGGTGATCGAGCATCAGGGCGCGCGACTCGGCATCCTGATCTGCGAGGATCTCTGGGATGGGGCGCCGGTGCGGCAATCGGCCGAAGCCGGGGCGGATATTCTGGTGACGCTGAACGCCTCGCCGTTTCATCTCGACAAGCCTGCCGAGCGCGAACGCCTGTTTGCTGAGCGCGCGCGGGAGGTGGACAAGCCGCTGGTCTACGTCAACGCGATCGGCGGCCAGGACGAACTGGTATTCGACGGGGGATCACTGGTGCTCGATGCGGCAGGCGAAGTCGCCGTGCGCGCGCCGTTCTGGCAGGTCGGGCTAATGCCGGTGCGCTTTACCCGTGAGGCGGACGGCTGGACTCCCGCCGCCGGCGAGCGCGAGCCGCTGCTCGATGCCGAGGAAAATCTCTACTGCGCGCTGGTGACCGGGCTGCGCGACTACGTCAACAAGAGCGGTTTCAAGGGCGTGGTGATGGGGCTTTCCGGCGGTATCGACTCGTCGCTGTCGCTGGCCATCGCGGTAGACGCGCTGGGGCCGGAGCGGGTCCATGCGGTGATGATGCCGTATCACTATACCGCCGAGATCTCCCAGGCCGATGCCGCCGAGCAGGCCAAGATGCTCGGCGTCGGTTACGAGGTCATGCCGATTGCGCCGGTGGTCGAAGCCTTCACCGCAACGCTGGCCCAGAGCTTCGAGGGATTGGTAGCGGACACCACCGAGGAGAATCTGCAGTCGCGGGTGCGCGGCGTGCTGCTGATGGCGATCTCCAACAAGAAGGGGCTGATGGTTCAGACCACCGGCAACAAGAGCGAGATGGCAGTGGGCTACGCAACGCTCTACGGCGATATGGTCGGGGGCTACAACGCGCTCAAGGATGTCTACAAGACCTGGGTCTATCGGCTGGCCAACTGGCGCAACGCCCAGGATCCTGCGATCCCCGAGCGCGTGATCACGCGGCCGCCCTCTGCCGAGCTGGCGCCGGACCAGCAGGATAGCGACTCGCTGCCTGGCTACGACGTGCTGGACGCGATTCTCGAGCGTTATATCGAAGGCGACATGAGCGCCGAGGCGATCATCGAAGCGGGCTTCGAGCGCGACGACGTCTACCAGGTGGTCAAGCTGGTCGATCGCAACGAGTACAAGCGGCGTCAGGCGCCGGTCGGCGTGAGAGTGACTCTGCGCGGCTTCGGCCGCGACCGCCGCTATCCCATCGTCAACGGCTGGCAGCCGGGGAGCTAGATTTCTCCTGCGTTGGAGCCAACGAAGAGCGCCGCTTGCCTTGTCAGCAAGCGGCGCTTTCGATTTTAAGCTCGTAGCTCGTAGCTCGTAGCTTCAGCCCTTGAGCGTCAGCGGCGGATCGACGTTGACGTGCTTGGGCACGAAGGTATCGCCGTCGAGCTGGCTATTGTCGGGATCGTTGTGAATCAACGTCTGCAGCACGGTCTGGGCGCGGTCGCGCATATTGAGGCCGAGATAGCCTTCGACCATGACGGCCAGCGCGTCGCGGGTTGCCTCGGCCTTCGGGTAGTGCTCGATGACCCAGCGTCCGCGCTCGACGGCCGCGACGTAGGCGCCCTTGCGTAGATAGAAGTCGGCCACCTGCAGCTCATGGCGCGCCAGAACGTTGCGCAGATAGATGACGCGCTGACGGGCATCCGGCGCGTAGGCGCTGTCGGGGAAGCGACGCACCAGTTCGCCGAAGTCGACGTAGGCATCCCTGGACGCGCCCAGATCGCGCTTGGAAATATCGATCAGCGCCAGGCTCTCGAGACTGAAGCGCCCTGCCTGGTAGGCCCCGAGACCGCGCATGTAGTAGGCGTAGTCGACCTGGGGATGATCCGGATGGAGGCGGATGAAACGGCTGGCGGCAGCGCGAGTCTGTTCCCAGTCCTCGACCTCGTAGTAGGCGTAGATCAGTTCGAGCTGGGCCTGTTCGGCATAACGTCCGAACGGGAAGCGCGTATCGAGGGCTTCCAGCTGTTTGACGGCAGTCGTGTAACGGCCGGCATCGAGGGAGCTCTGGGCCTGCTGGTAAAGATCCTGTTCCTGCAGGTCGGGGGCAGGCTCGTTGCTGGCGCAGCCAGCGAGCAGGGTGCCTACCACCAACATGGCGGCCAGAGCGGAACATCGCGCAGAAAATCGCATCATCATCCTCGTATCAACCATTCCTTGGCGGCCGTGCTAGAATCCGCCGAATCCGACTCACTATAAAGCAAACACTTGTACTCACGAAACGCACTCACGAAACGTGCTGACGAAACGCACCGGCGAAACGGAACCCATTCCCACGTATGGCCGACATCCTAAAGCGTGACGAGCGCATACCCGAGCACCTGGCCGGACGACGTCTCGACCAGACCGCCGCCGAAATGTTCCCCGAATTCTCGCGAGAACGCCTGAAAGGGTGGATTCAACAGGGCGAACTGACGATCAACGGCCAGCCGGCGCGACCCAAGGATAAGGTGATCGGCGGCGAGCGGCTAGCGCTCGATACCCAGCTTCAGGAAGAGACCCGCTGGGAGCCTCAGGCAATTCCGCTGTCGATCGTGTTCGAGGACGACGACGTGATGGTCATCGACAAGCCCGCTGGTCTGGTCGTGCATCCCGCTGCCGGCAACCCCGACGGCACCCTGCTCAATGCGTTGCTGCACCATCATGCGCCGTTGGCAGCGGTGCCGCGTGCCGGTATCGTCCATCGTCTCGACAAGGACACCACCGGGTTGATGATGGTGGCGAAGACGCTGACGGCGCAGACCGCGCTGGTGACGCAGCTACAGGCACGGACGGTATCGCGGGAGTACGATGCCATCGTCGTCGGCGCAATGACGGCTGGCGGCAAGGTGGACGCGCCGATCGGCCGCCATCCCAAGGATCGTCAGCGTCAGGCGGTGACCGAGGCGGGCAAGCCCGCAGTCACGCACTATCGGGTTCAGGAGCGGTTTCGTGCGCATACTCACGTCCGCTGCCGGTTGGAGACCGGTCGCACGCACCAGATCCGCGTGCACCTGGCCCATGTTCGCTATCCGCTGATCGGCGATCCGGTCTATGGGGGGCGTCTGAAGATGCCGGCCGGTAGCAGCGAGTCGCTGAAGACGGTGCTGCGAGAATTTCCGCGTCAGGCGCTGCACGCCCATAAACTGCGCTTCCAGCATCCGGTCAGCGGGGCGCCGGTCGAATGCAAGGCGCCTTTGCCGGATGACATGTTCATGCTGCTGGACGAACTGCGCGAGGATCGGGAGTCGGATCGATGAGTTCTGAAACCTGTTCGCCGGCCTCGGCAACCGCTCCCGCGTCAACGCGGGATGAGGCGCCGACACTACTGCTGCCCGACTGGCCCGCGGCGAGCACGGTGGGGGCGTTCGTCACCACCCGCGAAACCGGCCCCAGCCGTGGAGATTTCGCCGCCTTCAACCCGGCGGCTCACGTCGGGGACGATCCCGAATCCGTGGTTCGCTGTCGGGACCGGCTAGTTGCCGAGGTCGGCGACGAACGGCCGCTGTTGTGGCTCGACCAGGTACATGGCGCTCGTGTCATGCAGAGCTATCAGGGCAGATATCGGCAGCATCCGCCCCAGGCTGACGCTTCGGTGGCGTTCGACCGCGGCCACGCCTGCGTCATCTTGACCGCGGACTGCCTTCCGGTCTTTTTCTGTGACCGTCAGGGAACGCGTGTCGGGCTGGCTCACGCCGGTTGGCGAGGGCTTGCCGGCGGGGTGCTCGAGGCGAACGTGGCGGCGCTGGGCGTCGACCCCGAAGAGCTGATGGTGTGGATGGGCCCGGCGATTTCCAATGCCCAGTTCGAGGTCGGTCCCGAGGTCTTCGAGGCCTTCGTTGCGATGCAGCCCGAAGCCGAGACCGCTTTCGAGCGCAGCCCCTACCGCCTGAATCACTATATGGCGGATCTCTACCGCCTCGCCCGGCTAAGGCTTGAGCGCATCGGGGTTCTCTCGATCAGCGGCGGGCATTTCTGTACCGCCTGCGACACGCGTTTCTACTCGCATCGCCGCGACGACGGCCATACGGGGCGAATGGCTAGCGTCATCTGGTTGCGCTGACTCACGTCTCGGTCGTTGTTCTCGGCTGTCTTTTTTGACCTCACCTCACCTCACCTCACCTCACCTCATCTCTCGGCCGCTTGTTCGATGTTGGTCGGGTTTCATGAATCTGATTCGTCTGTGGTGCTCTGTCGCAGCGAATTTTTCATGCGTCATGCTTGAAAAGCTTCAACATACCTCCATTTAAGTGTGAACTAATGAACAACTGAGCCGCCAGGCCATGACCTGCTGCGGTTTCTGGAGGAAGAGATATGCGTATGGATCGCATGACGACCAAGCTGCAAAACGCGTTGGCCGAGGCACAGTCGCTGGCGGTAGGGCGCGGGCACAATCAACTCGACCCCGGCCACCTGCTGATGGCGCTGTTCGAGATGCGCGATAGCGGCATCAAAGGTCTGGTTCAGAAGGCCGGCGGCGACGTCAGCCGCCTGCGTCAGGGGCTGGTCGGCTATCTCGACGGTCTGCCCGAAGTGGGACAGTTCGACGGCAACGTCGGCATGAGCCAGGATCTGGCGCGGCTGTTCAATCTCGCCGACCGTGAGGCACAGACTCGCGGCGATCAGTACATCGCCATCGAACTGGTGCTGCTCGCCGCGCTGGACATGAAGAACGGGCTGACCAAGGTGCTGACCCAGGCGGGGCTGGATCGCAAGCGTCTCGCCAGTGCGATCGCCGAGCTACGCGGCGGGGCCAACGTCGATGATGCCAACGCCGAGGAGAAGCGCGAGGCGCTGGAGAAGTACACCCTCGATCTGACCGCTCGTGCCGAGGAGGGCAAGCTCGATCCGGTGATCGGCCGCGACGACGAGATTCGCCGCACGATCCAAGTGCTGCAGCGTCGGACCAAGAACAATCCGGTCCTGATCGGCGAACCCGGGGTGGGCAAGACCGCCATCGTCGAGGGGCTGGCGCAGCGGATCATCAACGGCGAAGTGCCGGAAGGTCTCAAGGACAAGCGCGTGCTGTCTCTCGACATGGGCTCGCTGCTGGCCGGCGCCAAATTCCGCGGCGAGTTCGAGGAGCGGCTGAAGTCGGTGCTCAACGAGCTCTCCAAGGAAGAGGGTCGGGTGATCCTGTTCATCGACGAGCTGCACACCATGGTCGGCGCCGGCAAGGGCGACGGCGCGCTGGATGCCGGCAACATGCTCAAGCCGGCCCTGGCTCGGGGCGAGCTGCACTGCGTCGGCGCGACCACGCTCGACGAATATCGTCAGTATATCGAGAAGGACGCCGCGCTGGAGCGCCGCTTCCAGAAGGTACTGGTGGACGAGCCGAGCGAGGAGGACACCATCGCCATCCTGCGTGGCCTCAAGGAGCGTTACGAGGTGCACCACGGTGTCGATATCACCGACTCGGCGATCATCGCCGCGGCCAAGCTGTCGACCCGCTACATCTCCGACCGCCAGCTTCCCGACAAGGCGATCGATCTGATCGACGAAGCGGCCTCGCGCATTCGCATGGAGCTCGACTCCAAGCCGGAAGAGATGGACCGGCTCGATCGGCGTCTGATCCAGCTCAAGATGGAGCGGGAAGCGCTCAAGAAAGAGACCGATGAAGCCTCCCGCAAGCGGCTCGACAATCTCGAGGTCCAGATCGACGAACTCGGGCGCGAATATGCGGATCTCGAGGAAGTCTGGAAGGCCGAAAAGGCCAGCATTCAGGGCGCGGCCCAGTACAAGGCCGAACTCGAACAGGCGCGTATCGATCTCGAGGCGGCCCGCCGGCAGGGCGATCTGGGACGGATGTCCGAACTCCAGTACGGCACCATTCCCAAGCTCGAGCAGCAGATTGCCGAAAGTAGCGATAACGAGAGCGCGGATACGTCGTCGCACCAGCTGCTGCGCTCCAACGTCACCGAGGAGGAGATCGCCGAAGTCGTCTCGCGCTGGACCGGGATTCCCGTCGCCAAGATGCTCGAGGGCGAGCGCGACAAGCTGCTGCGCATGGAAGACGCGCTGCACGAGCGGGTGATCGGTCAGGACGAAGCGGTCACTGCCGTGGCCAACGCGGTGCGGCGTTCGCGGGCGGGTCTTTCCGATCCGAATCGACCCAACGGCTCGTTTCTGTTTCTGGGCCCGACCGGCGTGGGCAAGACCGAGCTGTGCAAGTCGCTGGCCAACTTCCTGTTCGACACCGAGGAAGCGATGGTGCGCATCGATATGTCCGAGTTCATGGAGAAGCACTCCGTGGCTCGTCTGATCGGCGCGCCTCCCGGCTATGTGGGTTACGAGGAGGGCGGCTATCTGACGGAAGCGGTACGTCGCAAACCCTATTCGGTACTGCTGCTCGACGAGGTCGAGAAGGCGCATCCAGATGTGTTCAACATCCTGCTGCAGGTGCTTGAGGACGGCCGCCTGACCGATGGTCAAGGCCGCACGGTGGATTTCCGCAACACCGTGATCGTGATGACGTCGAACCTGGGCTCCGACGTGATCCAGCGCATGGGCGGCGAGGAGAGCGACTACTCGGCGATGCGAGACGCGGTGATGACGGTGGTGGGCAACCACTTCCGGCCGGAACTGATCAATCGGATCGACGAGGTCGTCGTGTTCCATTCGCTGGGGCAGGAGCAGATCCAGGCGATCGCCTCGATCCAGCTCGACCGCCTGCGCAGCCGTCTTACCGAGCGCGATCTCAAGCTGGACATCAGCGACGAGGCGATGGCGCAGCTGGCAGTGGTCGGCTTCGATCCGGTGTTCGGCGCGCGTCCGCTCAAGCGGGCGATCCAGAGCCGAATTGAGAATCCGCTGGCCCAGGATCTGCTGTCGGGTCGATTCGTGCCGGGCGACACCATTCGCGTCCGAGCCGACGGCGATCATCTGGTGTTCGACAAGTAAGACGATCGGCCCGGCTGCGACGCCGGGCCGGTTCACTGGCGAGATTCATTTCGACATACGGTCGCGTCCTGACCGTTTTCCCCGCGGCGTTCAACGTCGCGGGTTTTTCATGTCTGTCTTTCGTGTCTGTCTTTCGTGTCTGTCTTTCGTGTCTGTCCTTCGTATCCGCCTTTCGTTATCCGTCATCAAGCCCCTGATTCCCCGCGCGGCGACAGCTTCTGCTGCAGTTTTTCCAGCGACACGCCCTTGGTTTCCGGCATCAGGAAGGCGACGAAGACGATCTGCAGCACCATCATGAAGGCGAAGAAGGCGAACACCGGGCCGCCGTTGAACACGCTCAGCACCCACGGTGTGACCAGAGTGATGACGGCGGCGAAGAACCAGTGGGTAAAGCTGCCGAGCGACTGGCCCCGGGCGCGTTCGCGGTTGGGGAAGATTTCCGAGATGAACACCCAGATTACGGTGCCCTGGCTGATGCCGTGAGCGGCCACGAACAGGCACAGCTGAATCGGGATC
The DNA here is from genome assembly GCF_052645315.1 of Salinicola sp. V024. Classification (NCBI taxonomy): domain Bacteria; kingdom Pseudomonadati; phylum Pseudomonadota; class Gammaproteobacteria; order Oceanospirillales; family Halomonadaceae; genus Salinicola; species Salinicola sp. V024. The sequence goes on along the minus strand of NZ_JBQXYB010000015.1, from coordinate 7,591 downwards.
AGTGCGCCGCCGAGATTATCGGTGAAGAACGCATGCGAGATGATCGATAGCGAAATGATGTAGCCCACCGAGCCGACGTACATGAGCTTGCGGCGGCCGAAACGGTCGATCAAGGCCATGCCGAGCATGGTGAAGAGCACCATGATCAGACCGATACCGGCGGTGGAGAGCAGGGCGGCGTTATCGCCCAGCTGCGCCGATTCGAGGATACGAGGCGCGTAGTAGAGCACGAAGTTGATGCCGGTGAACTGGTTGAAGAACGCGATCAGAAACGCCAGCGTGATCGGCAAGCGGTAGCGGCGCGAGAAGAAGCGCGAGTGGACCTTGTTGTCTTCGCGATCGGCGGCCTGGATCTCCTCGATCTGCTTTGCGGGGTCACTTTGCGGATCGATCTGGCTCAGCACACCGGCGGCAGTTTTCGTATCGCCTCGGTTGAGGATCAGCCAGCGCGGGCTTTCCGGCACCTTCAGCAGCGCCAGGGTATAGACCAGCGCCGGCACGGCTTCGACGCCGACCATCCAGCGCCAGGCGTCGTCGCCGAGCAGGCTGCCGAGAATGGCATTGGAGACATATGCCATGAAGATGCCGAACACCACGTTGAACTGATAGAGCGCCACCAGATTGCCGCGCCGTTCGGCCGGGGCGATTTCGGAAATGTAGGCCGGTGCAGCGACCGAGGACATCCCCACCCCGAAGCCGCCGATCAGACGGAAGAACGAGAACCAGAACGGGTCGGTGGCGAGCGCCGAACCGACGGCGGAAACGAAGTAGAGCACGCCGATGATGAACAGCGTCGCGCGGCGACCCAGGCGATCGGTCGGCCAGTTGCCGAAGATCGCACCCAGTACCGTCCCCCACAGCGCCATCGACATGATGAACAGGCCATGCTGAAGATCGCTCAGCCCCCACAGCTCCTGGATCGGTCTATCCGCACCGGATATCACGGCGGTATCGAAGCCAAACAGAAAACCTGCCATGGCCACGAATGCGGACCATTTCACGATAGGAGACATGCGCGTTACCCCGATTGATTGGCGAGTCATGCGTTAGCAGTCGAATTCAGTACAGCAGGGATGACTCGATGGCGCCGCGCAAAACGATCCAACTTTAGTCGCCGATACTGGCGGCGTTCAGACATTGTTGCCGTTGAAGAGCGGCTGGCTAGCGTCGAAGGTTGACAGCCCCCGGGTGCTGGTGGAATCTATGCGGTTCCTGATTGTGGGCGCAGTCATCCACGGGCGATCCCCGGCCGCTGCGTGAAGGGTAGATTCCCAGTGACCTCTACCCGCCTGTCGAAGGATCTCTTTCTCAGCGTTGTTGAGAAACCTAGGGCGCGGGCCAAACGCCTGTTCCCGCCAACCCCGATGCGGCTATCTGCCGTGTCAGGAATTGCCAGCGCCATGGCGCGAGCGGTTCCTATGAGTGCGGGTCCCCACCCCGGGCCCAGGACGCCAGGATATGGCATCAGGCGTCGACCGCAGGTCGACAGCGGCTTACCGCCGTGATTGAGCTTCGTTTCCGTGGATAGCGCCAGGCGCTCACGGACCGGTTTCGGAAGCGGAACCACGAAGCGGCACTCGAACTTCCAGGGGAGACTTACCAGTGGAATTACTTTCCGGCGCCGATATGATCGCCCGCTTTCTGAAAGACGAAGGCGTCGAGCGTATCTATGGCTATCCGGGCGGCGCGGCGTTGCACATCTATGACGCCCTGTTCCGTCAGGATAGCGTTCAACACATTCTCGTTCGTCACGAACAGGCCGCGACCCACGCCGCCGATGGCTATGCCCGCGCTTCAGGCAAGCCCGGCGTGGTGCTGGTCACTTCCGGTCCCGGCGCGACCAACGCCGTCACCGGTATCGCTACCGCCTACATGGATTCGATCCCAATGGTGGTACTGTGCGGCCAGGTCGCCAGCCATCTGATCGGCGAGGATGCCTTTCAGGAAACCGACATCGTCGGCGTGACCCGCCCCATCGTGAAGCATAGCTTCTCGATCCGGCACCCCAGCCAGATTCCGGAAGTGCTAAAAAAGGCCTTCTATCTTGCCGCGACCGGCCGGCCCGGCCCGGTGGTGGTGGATATTCCCAAGGACATGACCGCGCCCACCGAGCGCTACGAATACGTCTATCCGAAGAAGGTCAAGATTCGCTCCTACAACCCGGTGACTCGCGGGCATAGCGGCCAGATCAGGAAGGCCGTCGACATGATGCTCAAGGCGCGCCGGCCGGTATTCTACACCGGCGGTGGCGTCGTCACCGGCGGCGCCAGCGAGGCACTGACCGACCTGGTCCAGCGGCTCGGCTTCCCGATCACCACCACGTTGATGGGGATCGGCGGCTATCCCCAGGGCGACCGGCAGTCGCTGGGCTGGCTCGGCATGCACGGCAGCTACGAGGCCAACATGGCGATGCATCACGCCGATCTGATCGTCGCCATCGGCGCGCGCTTCGACGACCGCGTGACCAACAACACCTCGAAGTTCTGCCCCACGGCCAAGATCGTGCATGTCGACATTGACCCCAGTTCGATCTCCAAGACCGTGCGGGCGGATGTGCCGATCGTCGGCGCGGCGGGCAGTGTCATCAACGAGATGATCAGCCTGGTGCAGGAGCGCGAGGCGACCAACGCCGAGGCGCTGGGCGAGTGGTGGAAGAGCATTGAGAGCTGGCGTGGCGAGCGCGAAGGCAAGCTCTATGAGCCTTCGAAGCCGGGCGAAGCGCTCAAGCCGCAGGAGGTGGTCGAGGCGGTCTATCGCGCCACCCGCGGTGAGGCGTTCGTGACCACCGACGTGGGCCAGCACCAGATGTTCGCGGCGCAGTACTACAAGTTCGCCAAGCCCAATCGTTTCATCACCTCGGGCGGCCTCGGCACCATGGGCTTCGGCTTCCCGGCGGCGATGGGCGTCAAGCTCGGTTATCCGCAGGACGACGTGGTCTGCTTCACCGGGGAAGGCAGTTTCCAGATGATGATGCAGGAGCTGTCGACGTGTAAGCAGTTCGATGTCGGCGTCAAGATCGTCAACCTCAACAACGGCTCGCTGGGCATGGTGCGCCAGTGGCAGGACTTGAACTACAAGTCCCGCCACGCGCACTCCTACATGGAGTCACTGCCGGATTTCGCCAAGCTGATCGAGGCGTACGGTTTCACCGCGATCACGGTGAAGACGCATGAGGAGCTGGCGCCGGCGCTGGAACGCGCCTTCGCCGACACCAATGAGCTCGTGTTCCTCGATATCTATGTCGATCCATTCGAACACGTCTATCCGATGCAGGTGCCGTTGGGCTCCATGCGTGACATGCTGCTTTCGAAGACGGAGCGGACCTGATGCGCCATATCATCTCGATTCTGCTGGAAAACGAACCCGGCGCTCTGTCCCGCGTGGTGGGGCTGTTCTCTCAGCGCAACTTCAACATCGAAACCCTCAACGTGGCGCCGACCGAAGATCCGTCGCTGTCGCGGCTGACCGTGACCACGGTGGGCGATGACCGGGTGATCGAGCAGATCACCAAGCATCTCAATAAGCTGATCGACGTGGTCAAGCTGGTCGACCTGACCGAGGGCAATCACATCGAGCGCGAACTGATGCTGGTCAAGGTCAAGGCGCTGGGCGCGGCCCGCGACGAGGTCAAGCGTACGGCGGATATCTTCCGGGCGCAGGTCGTCGACGTCACCCCGAGCGTCTACACCGTGCAGATCACCGGCGACGCCGGCAAGCTCGACGCCTTCGTCCAGGCGATGGCGCCGATCGGCATTCTCGAGGTCGCACGCACAGGCGTTTCGGGCATTGCCCGTGGCGACAAGCTGCTCACGCTCTAAATACGATCCATCGCCAGACCCACGCCCGGCAGAAGCGATTCTGTCGGGCGTTTTGCGTTTTCAGACTTTTCGGCGGGCCGGGTCAGTTGGGTAGCTGGGCCCATAGCGCCTCGATCAGCGCACTTTTCAAGCGGCGCTTGAGCACGCACAGGCCGACGTCGTAGTGGGGCAGTTCCGGCTTGACCGGCAGGATCGTGATGCGGTCCAGCAGCGGGCTGTTGTCGAGCACGATGCGCGGCACGATGCCGACCCCGAACCCCAGCCCGACCATGCTGACGATCGCTTCGTTGCCGGCGACCTGGGCGTAGATACGCGGGCTGATGCCCATGGCCCGGAACCAGGTATCGGCGTGGTCTCGCGACAGCCCGGATTCGGACAGAATCATCGGCACGCCTTTCCACTGCGAAGGCGTCGGCGTTTCCGGCGTGGCCGGTAGCCAGTCGGCGCCATCACGGGGGGCGATGAACACCAGCGGCGACGTCGTCAGTGGTTTGAATGCCAGTGCGTCCGGCAGGCTGCGCGGGCGAGCGGTGATGGCGATGTCTTCGTTTTCGGCCTGGACGCGAGCGATGGCATCCGCCGGATCGCCGGTATGCAGCTTGATCTCGATGCGCGGATGACGCTGACGGAATTCGCTCAGCAGCCGGTAGAGGAAGCTGTAGCTGGCGGTGACCGAGCAGTAGATGCTGATCTCGCCCGCCAGTTCGCGAGTCTCCGCCATCAGCGTGGACTGCATCGCCTGCCACTGTTCCAGTGTTTCCCGGGCATAGGAGTGAAACAGCTGACCCTCCCGCGTCAGCGTGACATGACGGTTGTCGCGCTCGAACAGGGTGACGCCGAGCGTCTCCTCCAGCTGGCGGATCGCACGGCTCAGCGTCGATGGGCTGACGTGGCAGGCATCGCTGGCGCGGCCGAAGTGCAGGTGTTCGGCCAGGGCCAGGAACTGGGTGAGCGGGCGGTAGTCCATTGTCGTTCGATCGGCTTGTTTCAATTTATGAAATGTCGCGTTGCAAATATAGCGTTTTACGCAACAAGTTGCCTGACTTATCGTGGCCTTACGCGATAACACAGGGCATCGCACCAGACGGCGCCCATCAGATTCCACTTCCGGAGTACGACATGCACGTTTATTACGACAAGGATTGCGACCTTTCGCTGATTCAAGCCAAGCAGGTCACCATCGTGGGTTACGGCTCCCAGGGGCATGCTCATGCCAATAACCTGAAAGAATCCGGCGTCGACGTGACCGTCGGCCTGCGCAAGGGCTCTTCCTCTGCCGCCAAGGCGGAGAGCGCCGGGCTCAAGGTGGCAAGCGTTGCCGAAGCGTGCAAGACCGCCGACGTGGTCATGATGCTGGCTCCCGACGAGAATCAGAAAGTGATTTACGAGCAGGATGTCGAGCCGAACCTGAAAGAGGGCGCCACCGTCGCCTTCGCTCACGGCTTCAACATCCATTACAACCAGGTCGAGCCGCGTGCCGATCTCGACGTCATCATGATCGCTCCCAAGGCGCCGGGTCACACCGTGCGTTCCGAGTTCGTCCGTGGCGGCGGTATCCCGGATCTGATCGCCATCCATCAGGATGCCTCGGGCCAGGCCAAGGAGATTGCACTCTCCTACGCGGCGGCCATTGGCGGTGGTCGTAGCGGCATCATCGAAACGACTTTCAAGGACGAGACCGAAACCGATCTGTTCGGCGAGCAGGCGGTGCTTTGTGGTGGCGCGGTCGAGCTGGTCAAGGCCGGCTTCGAAACCCTGACCGAAGCGGGCTACGCACCGGAAATGGCCTACTTCGAGTGTCTCCACGAGCTCAAGCTGATCGTCGACCTGATGTACGAAGGCGGCATCGCCAACATGAACTATTCGATCTCCAACAACGCCGAGTACGGCGAGTACGTCACCGGCCGCGAGATCATCAACGACGAATCCCGCGCCGCCATGAAGAAGGCGCTGCAGCGTATCCAGGACGGTGAGTACGCCAAGATGTTCATCGCCGAGGGCGCCTGCAACTATGCGTCACTGAACGCTCGTCGTCGTCAGACCGCCGAGCATCCGGTTGAAGTGGTCGGTGCCAAGCTGCGCGGAATGATGCCGTGGATCACGGCCAACCAGCTGGTCGACAAGAGCAAGAACTGAACGCTTTTCGACGACAGCAGGCATGGAACGGGGGTGCGACGACGGTCGTGCCCCCGTTTTCGTATTGCTGGTACAGTGGAATCGGGTTTTACGCGGGCATCTATCGTGATTCCCGCTAGGCTGTAGAATGAGCCGGCTATCAAGCCCGAGCGCACTCGCCAATAAAGGACTCGCTTCATGACGCAGGATGACCGCCACCACGAGCAAGAGCCCGAGACCATTACTATCGGCGCCACGTCTCCATTGTACGATGACGAAGACGAGGTGATCGAGGAAACGGTCGAGAACGGCAAGCGGATACGCCGTCGCGGCATCTACTTGTTGCCCAACCTGTTCACGCTATCCGCGCTGTTCGCCGGCTTCTACTCGATCGTCGCGGGCGTCAACGGCGACTATGCCAAGGCCGCCATCGCCATCTTCGTGGCCATGGTGCTGGACGGGCTGGATGGGCGAGTCGCGCGTCTGACCAATACCCAGAGCGCCTTCGGCGAAGAGTTCGACAGCCTTTCCGACATGGTCTCGTTTGGCATGGCGCCTGCGCTGGTGACGTTTACCTGGATCCTGCAGGACATCGGCAAGATTGGCTGGATCGCCGCGTTCATCTTCGTGGCCGGTGCGGCGTTGCGCCTGGCACGTTTCAACGTGCAGATCGGCAGCATCGACAAGAAGTGGTTCGTCGGTCTACCCAGCCCGTCGGCGGCGGGTGTGGTTGCCGGCTGCGTCTGGGTCTTCCATACCTTCGATGCGGAATCGCTGGGCTTCAAGATACTGATGACCGTGGTAGTGGCAGCAGCCGGCGTTCTGATGGTCAGCAATGTGCGCTACCACAGCTTCAAGGAAATCGATTTCAAGGGGCCGGTGCCGTTCGTGTTCTTGTTGGCGATCGTGCTGCTGTTCGTGCTGATTTCTATCGAACCCTCCGTGATGCTGCTGGCGCTGTTTGGCTGCTATGTCGTCTCGGGCCCGGTACTGGCATTGGGTCGTATGAACAAGGCGCGTAGAGAGAAGCGTCGCAGCGAAGCGGGCGGTCAGAACGCCCAGGATGACTAGCTTCTGACGAAGCGATCAATTCGCTGAACAGTGCTGAAACGCCCGCCCTGCGCGGGCGTTTGGGTTTCTGAAGGAAGGGCGGCGAGGCCGTCAGCGGGGCCGCATAAACCCAGGCGGTCAAAAAGTTGTCATGAAGGGCTTGCCAACTTGGCGGCGGGTCCGTAAAGTACGCATCCGCTGCCGCCGAGAGAGGTTTTCGGAGACAGCGAGAAGAATTCCAAGCGTTTGATTTGATTGAAGAAATCGGTTGACGCAAGGCGGTGAAGCCAGTAAGATTGCTTCCCAGTTCTTCAAGGATCGGCACCGACAAGCAGCAACGGCGCCAGGCAGGATTCGACAAGAAAGACGTTGACATCCTCACCCAGATCCTTAAAATACGCCACTCCTTACGGCGGCCCAGAAAACAAGCGCTGACAAGCACTTGGGTTCGACGGCAGAAGCAAAGCGCTTCAAGTAGGGACGCTCTTTAACAATCGATCAGGTAATTGATGTGGGCGCTTGTTCTCGCGTGACAGCCAGTCACGACATATCGAGGCAAGCGACTCGTCAAGATTCGTTTGACCTTGAACCAAGTTTGGTCCGCTTTT
>NZ_JBQXYB010000014.1:0-116823 GCF_052645315.1 Salinicola sp. V024 | reverse complement strand
GATCCATGCCGAACTCAGTAGTGAAACCGCTTAGCGCCGATGGTAGTGTGGGGTCTCCCCATGCGAGAGTAGGTCATCGTCAGGCATCTATCCCAAACCCCAGCCAATAGGCTGGGGTTTTTTTATGCCTGAAAGAAAACCAGAACCGACAGCGCATTCCCAGGTGTATGAGCTAGCCTTCTTGCCGTACCGATGAACTCATCTTCAGACGAGGGGCGAGCCGTGCTGAAAACGCTACCCAAAGGATTCACCGCCGTGATTACCGGTGCCGGCGGCGGTATCGGTCAAGCCGTGCTTAATCGGCTATTGAAGAGCGATCGTCCAGGGCGTGTCATTGCGGTTTCCCGTCAGAGTCTCGAGCATGAGGATCCCCGAGTCGAAAATCTGAAAGCCGATGTCACGACCGACGAGGGTCGCGAGCTGCTGCGGGACAAAGTGGATGGCGCCCCTACCCACCTGCTGTTCAACGCCATAGGCCTGCTTCACGACGAGCGGGAGGCCATCTCGCCGGAAAAGCGACTCGAAGACCTCGATGCCGGGGCACTGGCGACACTCTTCAACGTCAATGCCATTACGCCGGTTCTGCTGATTCAGACGTTAGTCAATTCCCTCAAGGGTCGCCATCCCGCCATCATTGCCAGCCTCTCGGCCAGGGTGGGTTCGATCGGCGATAACGCACTAGGTGGGTGGTATGGCTATCGGGCCAGCAAGGCGGCACACAACATGTTCTTGCGTACGGCCGCCATTGAGTTGGCGCGCTACAACCGGCAGGCGATCGTACTCAGCCTGCATCCCGGAACGACCGATACCGGCCTGTCCCAGCCTTTTCAGAGCAGGGTTCCGGAAGGCAAGCTTTTCACGCCAGATTTCGTGGCAGAACGTCTGTTGGCGGTGATGAACGAACGCCGCGCCGAGGAGAGCGGGAGTTTCTGGGATTGGGCAGGAGAGCCGATACCGTTTTGACGGTATCGACCTCGTGGTCATCATACTGACCGCATGAGCTGCAGAGCTTCGATCAAACTGTTCATCTCGTCATCGGTACCGATCGAAATACGCAGAAAGTCGCTGAGCCCGTCCTTGTTGAAATGTCTTACCAGAATGCCGCGTTCGCGCAGACCGCTGAACAGGCTGGCGCCACTGTATTGGCTGTGGCGAACGAACAGGAAGTTGGTCTGCGACGGCAAGACTTCGAAGCCCATCGATTCGAGCTGATGGCGCGTCCACTCGCGAGTGGCGATGACCTGTCTGCAGCAGGCCTGGAAGTGTTGCTCGTCTTCCAGCGAAGCAATAGCGACCTCACTGGCCAGCATGTCGATCGGGTAGGAGTTGAACGAGTTTTTCACCCGCTCCAACCCCTCGATGAGTTCACGCGAGCCAATCGCATATCCCACCCGCAGGCCCGCCAGGCTACGCCCTTTCGAAAAGGTGCCGGTGACCAGAAGATTGGGGTGGTCGTTGATCAGCGGTACGGCACTCTCACCGCCAAAATCCACATAAGCTTCGTCGACCAGCACGACACTGTCGGTCATTCGCGCGAGCAATCGGGCAATCGCCTGGCGCGGATGGCCGTGGCCGGTGGGGGCATTGGGATTGGCGAACACCACCCCGCCGTTATCGAGCTCGAACGCATCCAGCGCGATCTGCCAGCGGTCATCGAGTGCCACGGTGCGGTAGGCAATATCGTAGAGCTTGCAGTAGACCGGATAGAAACTGTAGCTGATTGCCGGCATCAATAGCGGCTTGGGCTGACAGAAGAATGTCTGGAAAGCCAACGCCAATACTTCATCGGAACCATTACCGACGAAGACCTGCTCCGGCTCGACACCCTGTGTTTTCGCCAGCGCTTCCCGCAGGGCCAACGACTCCGGATCCGGATAGCGGCGTAGATGATCCACTGCGAACTGCTGCAGTACCCGCTCGACGGCCGGAGACGGTGGATAGGGATTTTCATTGGTGTTGAGCTTGATCAGTTTCTCGCGCGGCTGTTCTCCCGGTACATAGGGGGTCAGGGCGCGGACGGCGGGGCTCCAGAATTGACTCATGATTTCTCGCGGGCACGTTATTTGTAAAGGCGGTTACGCGTGGCAGGGCAGCTCTCATAGTGACGTCTGGTCAGGTCCCGCGCAAGGACGCCGGGGACGGACCGTTTCGAGCGATCACGGGCCGCTTTTGACGGACATCGATGTCGGATTTGAGCCTTCGGGTTGATTAGTGCTCTAACGGTCTCCATCTATGGAGTATCCGATCAACACGACTACCGTTAAGGACTTTCATGGCTTACGACAAGCTGCTTTCGCCTATCACTGTCGGGGATGTCGAACTCTCCAATCGCGTACTGATGGCGCCGCTGACCCGTGCCCGTACGCCGGACAGCGTGCCCGGTGCCCTGCAGGCCGAATACTATGCCCAGCGAGCCAACTCGGGGCTGATTATCAGCGAAGCGACCAATATCTCGCCGACCGCGCGGGGCTATGTCTACACGCCGGGGATCTGGACCGACGCCCAGGAAGCCGGCTGGCGACAGGTCGTCGACGCCGTTCACGATGCTAATGGCAAGATTGCCCTTCAGCTGTGGCACGTCGGGCGCATCTCGCACGAGATGGTGCAGCCTGAGGGCCAGGCGCCGGTCGCGCCCAGCGCGCTGCGTGCCGAAGGCGCCAACTGCTTCGTCGAGTTCGAAGACGGCAGTTCCGGCCAGCATCCGACTAGCACGCCGCGTGCGCTGGAGCTCGACGAGATTCCAGCGCTAATCGACGATTACCGTCAGGCAGCCAAGCGCTCCAAGCGCGCCGGTTTCGACATGGTCGAGGTCCACGCCGCCAACGCTTATCTGCTGCAGCAGTTTTTGGCTACCGGCAGCAATCAGCGTACCGATCGCTACGGTGGAAGCGTGGTCAACCGCGCCCGACTGCTGCTGGAAGTCGTCGACGCCGTGACGGCGGAAATGAGCGAGGGCCGCGTCGGCGTACGGCTGTCGCCGTTCATCGAGATATTCGGGCTGTCGGATGACGAGCCGCAGGAAATGATGCGCTATCTCGCCGACGAACTGGGTCGCCGCAAGATCGCCTATCTGCATATCAACGAACCTGACTGGACCGGCGAAGGTCCGCAGCTCAGCGATGATTTCCGTCGCGATCTGCGCGAGCGTTTCACCGGCACTCTGATCTACTGCGGGCACTATACGGCTGAGCGCGCGGAGACGTTGATCGAAAACGGCCTGGGCGACGCCGCCGCCTTCGGTCGCCCGTATATCGCCAATCCGGATCTGGTCGAGCGCTTCCGCAGGGATGCCGGCCTCAACGAGCCGAACCCGGATACTTTCTACGGGGGCGGAGCGGAAGGTTATACCGACTATCCGACGCTGGATTGAGTCGCTTTCCCGTGGCAGCCTGAGCGACGGCGTCCGAATGGGATGTCACGCGAGATGGTGTCACGAGGGAGACTTAACGCTATCCTGTAATCACGTGGCCGCCGAGGCGGCCTGTATGGCCCAGAAGTGAAAGGAGAACCGATATGCAGATCAGGACGTTGCTGGCCAGCGCCGCCACGGTAGCCGTATTGGCCGGTTGTGCCAGCGGTGGCAACCAAACGCAGACCGGCACCGCCGATTCCTCTGCCGGGATGTCGTCGAACGCCGTTACCTACGAAGGCACGCTGCCTTGCCGTAGCTGTGACGGTATCGACCTGACCGTCAACCTCAAAGGTCAGGAGTCCTCGCCGGCTTCGGAGCGCACCTTCACCCTCGAGGCCGACTACCAGAACCATCCGCAGAACCCGGACCCCGAGCAGTATGAAGGTCAGTGGGACGCGTTGAAGGGGACTGCCGTCGATCCTCAGGCCACCGTCTACGAGCTGACACCGAACGGTGAAGGCCAGGTGTACTACTTCCAGAAGATCGACGACAGCACGCTCGAGCTGATCGATCCGCAGCGCCGCCGTTTCGAAAATGGCGAGACCCTGCGTCTGACCCGTCAGTAAGCGTTTCACTGATGACTCGAGAGGCGGCCACTGGCCGCCTTTTTTTGTCAAAGGAAAAGCGAAAAGCGTCGAAGGGGTGCCATCAACGGCGACTCGTCGTTGATGGTCTGTCGTTGATGGTCTGTCGTTGATGACCCGGCGTTGATGGCCAGTCATTGGAAAACCGACGTTGAAGAGTCGTCGTTGCTCGGCCGTCGTTGTGGAAAAGCCTTCTGTGGCACCATACGCATCACGCTGACTTCTATTGAACCTGATGGAGACCGCCGCGCGTGGCAAAAGCGAAAAGCGCTTTCGTCTGCACCGAATGCGGTGCGGATTACAGCAAATGGCAGGGGCAGTGCAGCAACTGCCGTGAATGGAACACCCTTAGCGAAGTTCGGCTTGGCGCCGCCCGGCCCGGTGCGGCGACGACATCCGGCGGCGGGTCACGGGGCGGCTACTCGGGGGCACTCTCGCGGGAAGTCGTCGATCTTTCCGGCGTCGATCTCACCGAGGTGCCGCGTTTCAGCACCACGTTCGAGGAGTTCGATCGCGTACTCGGCGGCGGCCTGGTGCCCGGCTCGGCGGTGCTGCTGGGCGGCCATCCCGGGGCCGGCAAGTCGACGTTGCTGCTGCAGACCGCCTGCCGTCTGGCCCAGAGCAAGCGTGTCCTCTATGTCACCGGTGAAGAGTCGCTCTCCCAGGTGGCGATGCGCGCCCACCGCCTGCAGCTGCCGACGCAAGGTCTCAAGATGCTCGCTGAGACCAGCATCGAAACGCTGCTGGCCGTGTCCGAGCGCGAGCACCCCGAGGTGCTGATCATCGACTCCATCCAGACCATGCATCTGGAGGATATCGGTTCGGCCCCCGGCGGCGTCGCTCAGGTGCGGGAATCGGCGGCGGCGCTGACGCGCTTCGCCAAGCAGAGCAACACCGTGCTGATGCTGGTCGGCCATGTCACCAAAGATGGCTCGCTGGCCGGTCCCAAGGTGCTCGAGCACATGATCGATGCCTCGCTGCTGCTCGAGGGCGGCAGCGACTCCCGCTTCCGCACTCTGCGCGGCCAGAAAAACCGCTTCGGCGCGATCAACGAGCTCGGCGTGTTCGCGATGGTCGAACTCGGCCTCAAGGAGGTCAAGAATCCCAGTGCGATCTTCCTCTCGAGGAGCGAAGAGCTCGCCTCCGGTAGCCTGGTCATGGTGGTGTGGGAAGGCACGCGTCCGATTCTGGTCGAGGTACAGGCGCTGCTCGACGAATCCGCGCTGGGCAATCCGCGCCGCGTGGCGGTAGGGATCGACCACAATCGCCTGGCGATGCTGCTGGCCGTGCTGCACAAGCATGGTGGGCTGTTTACCGGTGACCAGGACGTCTTCCTCAACGTCGTGGGCGGGGTCAAAGTGCTTGAGACCAGTGCGGATCTCGCGGTGCTGCTGGCCGTGGTCTCCAGTCTTCAGAATCGGCCGCTGCCGCGGGAGCTGGTGGTGTTCGGCGAAGTGGGGCTATCCGGCGAGATTCGACCGGTCCCCAGCGGCCAGGAACGCATCGTCGAAGCCGCCAAGCATGGTTTCACGCGCGCCATCGTGCCGCGGGGCAACGCGCCCAAGAAGGCGCCCGCCGGGATGCAGGTGGTGGCGGTCGATAAACTGTCCGAGGCGCTGGAAGCGTTATGACCGCGGAGCGCTCTCGCCTCTTGTCATCCGGTAAGTCCGATCAAGCTATCACAGGCGCTGAGTCTCGTCGCCGCGTCGGTTAAACTGTCCGGCAATGATCGATATCACCCGTAATATCTCCAGCCATGGGACGAGGAGCCAGACCATGAGTGCCATTCGCCTGACGCAATACAGCCATGGGGCCGGCTGCGGCTGCAAGATCGCCCCCGACGTGCTCGATCGGATCCTCGCCAAGGCAGGCCCCGGCACCAGCAGCAAGCAGCTGATCGTCGGCAACCAGGGCCGTGAAGATGCCGCCGTCTACGATCTCGGCGATGGCCGCGGGCTGATCTCCACCACCGATTTTTTCATGCCGATCGTCGACGATCCGTTCGACTTCGGCCGTATCGCCGCCACCAACGCCATCAGCGACGTCTACGCCATGGGCGGCAAGCCGATCATGGCGCTGGGCATTCTCGGCTGGCCGCTGGACAAGCTGCCGGCGGAAATCGCCGGCGACGTCATGTCCGGTGCCCAGGCCGTCTGTCGCGAGCTGGGTGTCGCCCTGGCAGGCGGCCACTCGATCGACGCGCCGGAGCCGATCTTCGGGCTTTCGGTCAACGGCCTGGTCGATCTCGACGATCTCAAGCTCAATAGCGGCGCCAAGCCGGGCGACCTGCTGTATCTGACCAAACCGCTGGGCGTCGGCTTGCTGACCACGGCCGAAAAACAGGGGCTGCTGAAAGCCGGGCATCACGGTCTGGCGCGCGAGACGATGCTGATCGCTAACGACATCGGCGTCGAACTGGCCAAGATTCAGGGCGTGCACGCCATGACCGACGTCACCGGTTTCGGTCTGGCCGGTCACCTGAGCGAAGTGTGCGCCGCCAGTGGCGTCGAGGCGTGGGTCGATTTCGCCAAGCTACCCAAGCTCGCCGAAGCCGAAGCCTATCGTCGCCAGGGCGCGGTGCCCGGCGGCACCGGGCGCAACCGCGAAGCGATCGGCAAGGCGCTGCCGGAAATGGACGCCGCGCACTGGCAATGGCTGTGCGATCCGCAAACCTCCGGCGGGCTGCTGCTGGCGGTGGATCCCGCGTGGGCGGATGACGTCGAACGCGTCGGCCGCCAGCACCGGCTCAAGCTGGAAGCCTTCGGCGAGTGCGTCAGCAAACGCGATGGTCCCGGCCTGATCGAGGTGCGCGGTTGAAAGACGATCTGAAGAGCGGTGCGAAAGGCGGTGCGAAGGACGATGCGCAGGGTGATGTGAGAGAGCCGCATGAACTGATCGACGCCGATCTGGCGCTGCTGGATCGACCGTTGATCGACGTGCGGGCGCCGATCGAGTTCGCGGCCGGTGCCTTGCCGGGCGCGATCAATCTGCCATTGATGGACGACGACGAGCGCCGGGAAGTCGGCATTCGCTACAAACACGCCGGCCAGGCTTCCGCCGTCGAGCTCGGCAACGATCTGGTCTCCGGCGATCATCGGGAATCGCGTCTGATCGCCTGGGAGCAGGCGATCGCGGCGGCGCCGGATAGCGTGATCTACTGTTTCCGGGGCGGCATGCGCTCGAAAATCTCGCAGCAATGGCTCGCCGAGCGTGGCTTGTCATTGCCGCGAATTCGTGGCGGCTGGAAGGCGATGCGCAACCGGCTGATCGAGGCGCTCGAAGCCCATAGTCAGGCGCCCCTGCTGCTGGTCGCCGGCCTCACTGGCTGCGCCAAGACGGCGCTGATCAACTCGCTCGACGCCGGCGTCGATCTGGAAGGGCACGCACGTCACAAGGGCTCGGCCTTCGGTCAGCATCCGATGGTCGGTCCGTCGCAGATCGATTTCGAACACGGCCTGACGCTGGATCTGATGCGCCTGCCCAGGGCGCGCGTGGTCGAGGATGAATCGCAGCGTATCGGTCGTCTGGCGATCCCGGCCACTTTCTGGCAGTCGATGAAGGCCGCGCCCTGTATCCGCGTGGAGATGCCGCTGGAATGGCGCCTCGAGCAGATCCGCAAGGATTACATCGAGGATCTGAGCACGATCTACCATCGCGACTACGGCTCGCATCTGGGCGAGGTGCTGTTTCGCAAGCAGCTCTCGGGCGCCTTGAAGCGGCTCGGCAAGCGCCTGGGCGGCGAACGGCTGGCGCGGCTGATGGAGGCCCAGCAGCGGGCATTCTCGGCTCAGGGCCAGGGCAACGTGCAGGCGCACGACGCGTGGCTGGCGCCGCTGCTGCAGGAGTACTACGACCCGATGTATCGTCATCAGCTGGAGCGTCACCAGCTCGAGGGCCAGTCTCGACCGACACTGCATGTCGGCGACTGGGATAGTTGCCTGGCGGTGGCCCGGGACTGGGAGCGCGAGCACGCCGGCTAGCCGGTCCTGGATGAAACGGAATTACCGGTCTTCGAGCCACTGGGTCATGATTCGGTCCAGCAGCGCCGCCTGACGGTCGAAGCGTTTCGGGTCGCGCAGAACCTCGTCACGGCTCTGCACGTAGGGTGATTCACCGGCCGGTGGCGGAGCGTGATCGTAAAGCGCTGCGCTATCTCGAGCCGTCAGCTCCAGGTGGCACTGAAGCGCAACGACACGCCCCAGATCCCAGGCGAACCCCTGGACCGGGCCGGCCGGGGTGCTGCCCAAGGGCAGAGAGCCATCCGGCAAACCGAAGATGTCGCGATGCCAGAGCAGCGCCTCGAAGGTTTCCGGCAGATCGAAGGGGCTCTCATCGGCCAGTGTCAGCGGCTGCCAGCCAATCTCCGGCTGTACCGCGGATGAGACGATGGCGCCGAGCGCCTCGGCGATCAAACCTGCGCCGAAGCCGATGCCCAGCACCGGCTTGTTGCTCTTCAGGGCGCGGTCGGTCAGCTTGCGTTCACGCTTGAGTAGCCCTGCATCGGGCGGCCCGAAAGCGTCGAGCAATACCAGTGCGTCGCAATTGGCCAGAGGCGGCGGCAGTTCGCCCTCGTCCAGTCGACAGTGATTGTGGCTATGCCCCATGCCGGTGAGCCAGTCCGCCATGCGGGCCGGGCCAAACAACGGGCTATGCTGGAGAAAATAGATATGCATGATGGGTTCACCATGGGGATGACCGGATCGCTCCACAAGCGTGAAACGGAGTTTTAGCGATGGCCATTCGTGCCCAGATCCTCGAGCAGATCTACACCATCGTGGCGCAGATACCGCCGGGTCGTGTTACCACCTACGGTCGGATTGCCCAGATGACGGAAGGTGCCACGGCGCGTCTGGTCGGCACGGCCATGCGGCAACTGCCGACCGGGCACGACTTGCCCTGGTACCGGGTGATCGGCGCCAGCCGACGAATCGCGGACCACGGCGGCGCCCAGCGCCAGCACGAAAAATTACGCGCGGAGGGCATCGTTTTCGATGCCAGTGGTCGCGTACCGACGCATTTAATGTGGCCCGAATGAGGAATTCATGACCCAGCCCACGGCTAGTTTCAACGCCAGACTGCGCCAGCTCGACACGCGCCGGCAGATCGCATTCATGGCCGCGCTGAGCGAGCGCCTGGTACCCAACTATGTGCTCTATGCCGGTATGAGCGGTCAGGGGAACCCAACCGTACTGAACAATGTGCTGGACCTGGTATGGGAGCGGCTCAAGGTCCCCTCGGCGAAGATCGACTTCGACAAGCAAGCCGAGAAGCTGGCCGAGGTCGAGCCGCCGGAAGCCGACGACAGCTTCGGTGCGCGGCGGGCGACGGAGAGCGTCATGGCGCTGACCACGCTACTCGATACCCTGCGCGGTGAGGCCCCGGAGGCGGCGCTGGAGGTCAGCCGGGTCTCGCGCAATGGGGTGCGCGCCTATGTCGAGATGACCGAGGGCGGCGAGGACGCCGAACGTCTCGATGCACTGTTCCGCGAGCATGGGCTGACGCAGGATGAGCACGATTTCCAGGATGCCGTGCTCGAAGCGCTCGAGGCCGATCCCAGGCTCGGCGATCTTGCGGCCCTGCGTGCGTTGGGCCGCAACCAGGGAGTCAGCAACCTGGGGCTAAGTCTCGACTGACCCTTCGTATCAACCGGCTGTGGATAAATTGGCTACGCTGAGGGACGAGAAAGGTCGACTGCGGCACGGAGCAGTGCGCAGGAATAACGTTCAAGGAGGAGCAACATGCAAAGACGCTGGTGGGTGAGTAGCACGATGCGGGGAACCCTGGCGCTGGGAACCCTAGCACTGGGAACTGCAGTGCTGTTGGCGGGTTGTCAGAGCCTGCCGGGCTGGGGGAGTGATCCATTGCGCGCCGAGCCGGTAGTGAAGAGCGTGCACGAGCCCGACTGCGAAGGTGCCAACTGCGCCAACGTCAATGCCGCTTATCTGCGTTTCCCCGATTCGCCGCAACTTTCCGCCGAACTCGAGCGACGCCTGTTCGGGCTGGCCAGCGGGCTGAGCGATAGTCCCGATGGCAACGCCATAGGGCAGGCGACTTCGTTCGATGTGTTTGCCGATCAGGTGTTCGCGGCCTCGCGCAGTGCTCGCCGGAGTGTCCCGGAGATGCCCGGCTTCGAAGCCGACCTCAAGGCCGAGGTGGTGGCGGATCACGATGATCTGCTGGTCATCGAGCTCGATGGCTACCTGTATAGCGGTGGCGCTCACGGCATGCCGTTGACCTCCTACATGGTAATCGAGCGCAATACACAGCGGGTTGTGGACCTCGATGACATGCTGTTGCCGGGACAGCGTCCGGCCTATGAGGCCGCTCTCGAGCGCGCCCACCGGCGCTGGCTCCAGACCGATCAGGCATCCGGATTGTCCGAGTTGCAGTGGCCGTTTACGACATCCGATAATGCGGCACCGCTGAACGAAGGTCTGGCGATCAAGTATCAGGTCTATGATCTGGCGCCATACGCCGTGGGCCAGCCGACGTTGATGATTCCCTACGCGGAACTCGAAGGGGTCGTGAAGCCGCAGTACTTGCCCTGATGCCCACCTGGCGTGACGTATGACCATCGCCAGGCGGCCAGCACTTTCGGCATTGCCGACTCGTAAACGAGACCGCCGCGCCTTGAACAGGGCGCGGCGGTCTGGTTACGGGCATCCGGATTCGGCTTTATAGCCGCATTTCGATGCCATGTTCGGCCATGTAGCGCTTGGCGTCGGGAATCGTGTATTCACCGAAGTGGAAGATGCTGGCGGCGAGGACCGCATCGGCACCGCCTTCCTTGACCCCGGCCACCAGGTGGTCGAGATTGCCGACGCCGCCGGAAGCGATCACCGGCACCTCGACCGCATCGCTGATCGCGCGGGTCACGCCGAGATCGAACCCCACCTTGGTGCCGTCGCGGTCCATGCTGGTCAGCAGCAGCTCGCCGGCGCCGTACTCGACCATCTTGCGCGCCCAGTCCACCGCATCCAGCCCGGTGGGGCGTCGCCCGCCGTGGGTGAAGATCTCCCAGCGCGGCGGTTCGCCTTCGGCGCTGACCTTCTTGGCGTCGATCGCCACCACAATGCACTGGCTGCCGAAGCGCTCGGCGGCTTCGCGCACGAAGTCCGGATTGGTGACGGCGGCGGTGTTGATCGAGACCTTGTCCGCCCCGGCATTGAGCATGGTGCGGATATCCTCGCAGCGACGGATGCCGCCGCCCACGGTCAGCGGGATGAACACCTCGCCGGCGATGCGCTCGACCATCTCGACGGTGGTATCGCGGTCTTCGTGGCTGGCGGTAATGTCGAGAAAGGTGATCTCGTCGGCGCCCTGCTGGTTGTAGCGCTTGGCGATCTCGACCGGGTCGCCGGCGTCGCGGATTCCGACGAAATTGACGCCCTTGACCACGCGGCCGGCGTCGACGTCGAGACACGGGATGATGCGTTTGGCCAGTGTCATGAGACATCTCCCTTGGCGGCGCCAATCCGGTCGGCCCCGATCGAATCACCCTGAACCGAATCGCCCCGAATCGAATCACTTAGCGCCTGAGCCTCGGCCACATCGAGCGAGCCTTCGTAGATGGCACGGCCGGTGATGGCACCGATGATGCCGCTGTCGGCAACCTGGGCCAGCGCGCGGATATCCTCCAGGTCGGTCACGCCGCCGGAGGCGATCACCGGCAGGCCGCCGTCACGGGCGAGCTGCGCGGTGGCCTCGACGTTGACGCCCTGCATCATGCCGTCGCGGGCAATGTCGGTGTAGACGATCGAGGAGACGCCATCGTCGGCAAAGCGCCTGGCCAGATCCACGGCCTTGACCGTCGAGACCTCGGCCCAGCCGTCGGTGGCGACGAAGCCGTCGCGGGCATCCAGGCCGACGATCACGTGGCCGGGAAACCGGCGACACATCTCGCCGACGAAATCCGGCTCCTTGACCGCCTTGGTGCCGATGATCACGTAGCTGACGCCGGCGGCGAGATAGTGCTCGATGGTCTCCGCGCTACGGATACCGCCGCCGATCTGGATCGGCAGGTCCGGGAAGGCGCGGGCGATGGCGGTAACGGCTTCGCCATTGACCGGCTTGCCCTCGAAGGCGCCATTGAGATCGACCAGATGTAGCCGACGCGCGCCGGCCTCGACCCAGCGTGCGGCCATCGCCACCGGGTCGTCGCCGTAGGACGTGGCGTCGTCCATGCGGCCCTGCTTGAGGCGCACGCACTGGCCGTCCTTGAGATCGATGGCGGGAATTACCAGCATGGTTTCGAGTCCTTTGAGTCAGTCAGGTGCCGTCTGAAAAGCCGGCGCGGCAGCCACTTTTCGGATGATGCCTAGGGCGCCCAGTTGACGAAATTTTCCAGCAATTGCAGGCCGTCCTTGGCGCTCTTCTCCGGATGGAACTGGACGGCGAAGACGGTACCGCGACCGGTGACCACATGGGCGTCGATGCCGGCGTATTCGGTCGACCCGAAGACATCCTGGTCATTGTCGGCTTCGACGTAGTAGCTGTGCACGAAGTAGAACCGCGCGCCGTCCTCGATGCCATTCCAGAGCGGATGTTGGTGATGCTGCGTCACTCGATTCCAGCCCATGTGCGGCACCTTGAGGCGCTCGCCCTCGGGCGTGGTCAGCTTATGCCCGAAACGACGTACCTTGCCGGGGAGAAAGCTCAGACAGTCGACACCGCCGTTCTCCTCGCTGCGATCGAACAGCATCTGCTGACCGACGCAGATACCCAGCAGCGGCTTGGCCTGCTCTTCGAGCAGATCCTTGACCAGGCCTTCGAGTTCGGTGCGCTGCAATTCGCCCATACAGTCGCGAATCGCGCCCTGTCCGGGCAGTACCAGGCGCGAGGCACCGCGAATCGAACGCGGATCGCGGGTCACCATGACGTTTTCATGGGTGACGTGCTCGAGCGCCTTGGCCACGGAGTGCAGGTTGCCCATTCCGTAATCGATCACGGCGATCGTCATTGCGGTTCCCTCGCTGATTCGGTGGTATCGATGGACGGTATCACAGACTGCCTTTGGTCGACGGCATCTGGCCGGCCATGCGTGGATCTTCCTCGACGGCGGCGCGCAGTGCCCGGCCGAACGCCTTGAATATGGTTTCCGCCTGATGGTGAGCGTTGAAGCCCTTGAGGTTGTCGATATGCAGCGTGACTTGGGCGTGGTTGACGAAGCCCTGGAAGAACTCCCAGAAAAGCTGGGTATCCAGCCGACCGATAGTCGCCCGGGTGAATTCGACATCCATGAACAGGCCGGAACGGCCGGAGAAATCGATCACCACGCGGGACAGCGCTTCGTCGAGCGGCACATAGGCATGGCCGTAACGACGGATGCCGCGCTTGTCGCCGATCGCCTGGGCGAATGCCTGGCCGAGCGTGATGCCGAGATCCTCGACGGTATGGTGCTCGTCGATCTCGAGATCGCCCTTGGCGTCGATCGTCAGATCGAGCATGCCGTGGCGAGCCACCTGATCCAGCATGTGATCGAGGAAGGGAACGCCGGTCTGGCAATCCAGGCGGCCGCTGCCGTCCAGGTTCACCGTGACCGTGATCTGGGTCTCGTTGGTGTTGCGTGACACCGTGGCAATGCGCTCGGACATGCGGGGGGAGTCTCCCGATACGGTTGGCGAGAATCCGCCATTATAGTGAATCGGGCCCGGCATCCGCTACAATGGCAGCGTTTATCGAGCGGCCATCATCGTATCGCCATCGGGTCCGGTCTAAATGGTCGCTTCAAGATGCTGGCGTGCACCACTTGCCGTCCGCAGGTGGCTGTCGATGGCCGCGCACAGGGAGGATTCGAATGAAGGGGCTGTTCAGAGCGTTGCTGGCGGCAGTCGGGGTGCTGGGGATTCTTGTCGTGGTGGCGGTGGTTTATATCACCACGTTCTTCGACCCGAATGACCTCAAGCCGCGCCTGATCGAGGCGGTTCGCAATCAAAGCGGCCTCGAGCTGCGACTCGACGGGCCGCTATCCTGGTCTTTCTATCCGCGCATCGGTGTCAGCGTCAAGGATGCCGAGGCTTGGCTCCCCGCCCAGTCCCCGGACGACGCGCCCTTCGTCGGCTTCGACAATGCCGAAGTCAGCGTGGCTTTTACGCCGTTGCTGACTGGAGACGTCTCCATCGACGGCCTGATTCTCGACGGCATGCGCCTCAATCTGGCCCGCGATACGCAGGGCCAGGGCAACTGGCAGGCGCTGCTGGATCGGCTGGCCGAGAACGACAACGCTGACGGCTCGAGCGCCGAAGCACAGACGGAACAGCCAGCCCAGACGGAAAAGCCGGCGCTGGCGGAGAAATCCGCGCCAGCGAAATCTGAGAAAAAGGGCCCGGGCCTGAAGCAGGGCGACGATCAGGCGGTGGCGTTCGACATCGCCAGTATCCAGGTCTCCAACAGCCAGGTGAATTACGTCGACCGCCAGAAGTCGCTGGATATCACCCTGTCTAACCTCGGCCTGCAGAGCCGCAACGTCAGCCCCCAGGCGTCGTTCCCGGTGCAGCTCTCGTTCGATGTCGACGGGCGCCAGCCGAACCTCAACGGCAATGTGCAGTTCAAGAGCCAGATGCGCATGGATCTCGGCGCCAAGCGTTACTCTTTCGAGAACGTGACGCTCGATGGCAAGGCCCAGATGCCGGCGCTGGCCGAGCAGGCGCAGACGCTCAACCTGAAGGTCGCCACGCTCGTCGCCGATACCCAGGCGAAGCAGTACCGCGCCGACGGGATCAAGCTCGGTGCTTCGCTCTACCACTCCGCCATGCAGGAAACGCCGCTGTCGCTGGATCTGCAGGGCAATGCCGTGGCCGATCTCGAGGCCCAAACCGCCACGCTCAACGACGTTTCCCTGAGCGGAGACGATGGCCTGGATCTCGACGGCAGCGTGAATATCACGCGGCTGGACGACGCGCCTCGCTACCAGGGACGAATGGAGCTGGCGCCGCTGTCGATTCGAGACTGGCTGACCCGATTCGGCGTCGACGTGAACAGCGCCGACGACAAGGTACTTACCGCATTCTCGATGAGCGGGCCGTTTTCCGGCGACGCGCAGCACATCGATTTCGACGATCTGCAGATGACGCTGGACGACACGCAGCTGCGTGGCTCGCTGGGCGCCGCGTTCGACGGTCAGGCGCTGAATTTCGACCTTGCCGGAGACAAGCTCGATCTGGACCGTTATCTGGCGCCGCGGGCGCAGGGTGCCGGCGAGGATGTGCAGAGTGACGACGCCAAGGACACCGCCTGGCTCTCGACGCTCGGCATCGCGCCGGCACTGGCGGCAGCGGAGGGAGCCGAGCTGCTGCCCGTCGATTGGCTGGCGGGGCTCAAGCAGGAAGGGCACCTGACGCTCGACTCTCTCAAGGTCAAGGGCATCGACTTGAGCGGCGTCGCACTGACCACCAGCGGCAGCGGCGGGCGCCAGCGCATCGATTCCCTCGACGCCAGCCTCTATGACGGCTCGCTGCAGGCTTCCAGCGCCCTGGACCTGCGACAGCCGCCGATCAAGCTCTCCTTCACCGAACGCATGAACGGTGTTGATATCGCGCCACTGTATCAGGGCTTCAGCGGCAAGACGTCGCCGCTGCGCGGCAAGCTCAACCTCCAGGGCGACTTCGATTCGCGCACCAATACTGCCGAAGGTCTCAAGCAGAACCTCGACGGTCAGGCCGCGCTGCGGATCGACGACGGCGCGATGCTCGACGTCAACGTGTCGCGTCAGCTTTGCACGGCCGTGGCGACCCTGGAAGGCCGTGAATCGACCCGCGAGTGGAGCGAGGACACCGCCTTCGACCGCCTGCAGGCCAGCGTGACGATCGACAACGGCGTGGTACACAACGACGATCTCGACATCGCCATCCCGGGCATCGACGTGACCGGCAAGGGCGACGTCAATCTGGTGACCAATCGCCTCGACTACCGTGCCGCGGCGCGCTTCACCGATACCGCCGACGAGGCGGCCTGCGGGGTCAACCCGCGGCTGGCCAAGGTCGACTTCCCGATCCGCTGTCAGGGCAGTCTGAACGATGCGCCGGGCCAATGGTGCGGATTCGACCGCGAGGCGTTCCAGAGTTCGCTCGGCGAGCTTGCCAAGGACGAAGCCAAGCGCAAAGCCGGTGATCGCGTCGACGAGGAACTCGACAAGCAGCTCGACGACGAGACCCGCCAGAAGATCGACGACAAGCTGGGAGAGGGCGCGGCCGACAAGATCGGCAACAAGATTCGCGATCTATTCCAGTAAACCCGGGCAAAGGCCAGTCTCGGCGCCGACGCAATGTCGGCGCCGTTTCATTCGATCCGCTTTCCTCACCCAGATTTTTCGCTGAGTCCCATCATTCATAAGAGGTGTCGTTTGGCAGAAATAGCGCTCTCGGCCGAGGCCTTTCGTCAGCGCGTGTTCGACTGGTTCGACGCTCATGGGCGCAAGTCGTTGCCGTGGCAGTACGACAAGACGGCTTATCGGGTCTGGGTGTCGGAAATCATGCTGCAGCAGACCCAGGTCACTACCGTCATCCCCTATTTCGAACGTTTCATGGCGCGGTTCCCGGACGTTCAGACGCTGGCGGATGCGCCCCAGGACGATGTGCTGCACCTGTGGACCGGGCTCGGTTACTACGCCCGGGCGCGTAACCTGCACAAGGCCGCCAAGGTCGTCGTCGACGAGCACGATGGCGAGTTCCCGACCCACGATCTCGAGGCGATGACCGCCTTGCCGGGGATCGGGCGCTCCACGGCTGGCGCGATCGTCAGCATCAGTACCGGCCAGCGTGCCGCGATTCTCGATGGCAACGTCAAACGCGTGCTGGCCCGCCTGCATGCGGTAGAGGGCTGGCCGGGCAGGAGCGACGTTCTGGCAAGGCTATGGGCGCTGGCGGAGCGCTATACCCCGGAAGAGCGACTGCCCGATTACACCCAGGCGATGATGGATCTCGGCGCCATGATCTGCACGCGCGGCAAGCCGAGCTGCCTGCTGTGCCCGTTCGAGGATGTCTGTGCGGCGCACGCCCAGGGCGAGGAGCGCCGCTACCCCGGTTCCAAGCCCAAGCGCGAGTTGCCGACGCGCCAGACTCAGATGTTACTGTTGCGGGACGACGCGGGACGGGTGCTGCTCGAAAGACGCCCGCCCAGCGGCCTGTGGGGCGGCCTGTGGGGCTTTCCGCAGTTCGATGGCGACGATGAGCTGCACGAGTGGCTGGAACGGCACTGTCGGGGCGTACACCTCGAATCCGCCTGGCGACCGTTCACCCACACATTCACCCATTTCCGGCTGGAGATCACGCCCCGGCCGGCGCGACTCCCGGATCGGAACGCCGTTACCGCCGTGGCGGAATCGAATCGCCAATGGGTCGACCCCGCCGAGCCCGCCAACGTCGGCCTGGCCGCGCCGGTCAAAACCCTGTTGGCGACACTGGCCCAGACCCACGCACTCAACGCATGACAGGAGGTTTACATGGTGCAGACCGTATTCTGCCGTAAATACCAGCAGGAGCTCGAAGCTCTGGCGTTCCCGCCGCTGCCCGGCCCCAAGGGCCAGGAAATCCAGCAGACCGTCTCCAAGCGCGCCTGGGAGGAGTGGCAGGCCCAACAGACCCGGCTGATCAACGAGAAGCATCTCAACATGCTGGACCCGGAATCACGGGCGTATCTGATGGCCCAGATGAACCGTTTTTTCGACAACGAAGAAACCGATCACGCCGAGGGCTACGTACCGCCCAGCCAGTGATTTTTCGATGTCGCGAAGGGAGCTCATCTTTTTGAAATAAAAAGGCTTGACCCCAAAACGGCTTGCTGGTTAAATGCGTCCCCGTTGGCGAAGGCCAGATAGCTCAGTCGGTAGAGCAGGGGATTGAAAATCCCCGTGTCGGCGGTTCGATTCCGTCTCTGGCCACCATCAATGCTGGGGCATCGCCAAGTGGTAAGGCACCGCTTTTTGGTAGCGGTATGCGCAGGTTCGAATCCTGCTGCCCCAGCCATCGCTAACGTCTCTATGCTCGCCGACATAGCTCAGTTGGTAGAGCAACTGACTTGTAATCAGTAGGTCCCGGGTTCGACTCCTGGTGTCGGCACCAGAGCTTAGAGATGGTGGAATAGCTGAATTGCGATGAGCAGGTCCGGGGTAAACACCTTGGCACCTGCATCAGCGAAAGCCTCAGCATCATGTAGCCTCGAAAATCGTCCCGCCCAGCATCTATTGCACTCATTCCGCTTACCACTGGATGAGGTGCAGTTATGCGTGTTTCAGCAACGGTTTGCTCCAAGGGCGGCGTCGGCAAGACGACCACGACGGCCAACCTCGGCGGTCTCCTGGCAGATGCCGGTCTCCGGGTTCTCCTCATAGATCTGGATTCCCAGCCAACCCTCTCTTCCTACTACGAGCTGTCACAGCCGGCCCCCGGCGGTGTGTACGAGCTACTCGCGACAGAGCTGGTCGACCTCGACCAGATCATCTCTCATACCGCTGTCTCCAATCTCGACATCATCGTCTCCAACGACTATCGGAATCAGTTGCAGCAGCTGTTGCTCAACGCCCCGAATGGTCGCTTCCGCCTGATCGACCTCCTCGATCGCTTCGCCGATCGCTATGACGCCATCCTCATCGATACCCAGGGCGCGCGCTCAGTGATTCTCGAGATGGCCGTCATGGCCGCCGATCGGCTGATCTCTCCCATCGTTCCCGAACTGCTCACCGCCCGCGAATTCGTGCGCGGCACTCAGGGCATGCTCAACGAGCTACGCGAGCTGGCACGTTATACCCGTTTCGAGGTGCCGCCGGTCTCCATCCTGCTCAACAAGATGACCGACCAGCTCCGTGATGCCCGTGACATCGCCGACAGCATTCGCACCATGTATGCCGAGGTAGAAGATCACGGCATCAGCGTGCTCGAGACGCCGCTGGTCAATCTCTCCGCTTACCGTTCGGCCGCGCTCCAGGGCTTGCCCGTCCATCGGGTCGAGCCGCGAAAGCCCTACAGTCGCAAGGCGCCGGCCTGCGCCGATCAGCTCAAGGCAGTGGCCATTGATCTCTATCCCGAGTGGGCCGACGCCATCCACGCGGTAGGCGCTGTCATCTCCAACGGTAAATCCGGCACCGGGAAATCGGGGGTGGGCCATGTCCATTGAGACCCAATCCCCTGCACCCGTCGGGGCAGAAGCCATGGGGCTTCTGCCGCCGCACAGTATCGAGGGTGAGCAGTCCACGCTTGGCGCGTTGATGCTCGACAACACGAAGTGGGAGGACATCTGCGAGATCGTCGACGCGTCAGCGTTCTATCACTATCCGCATCGGCTGATCTTCAAGGCGATGGAAGAGCTTTCCCATGATGAGAAGCCGCTCGATGTCGTGACACTCTCCGAGCTGCTCGAGCGCGATGGTCATATCGAGACCTGTGGGGGTCTGCCCTATCTGGCCGAGCTGGCTCGCAACACGCCTTCAGCGACGAATGTTGTCGCCTATGCGGGCATCGTACGAGAGCATCAGCGCCGTCGTCAGTTGGCCAACATGGGCCGCGACCTCTGCCAGCGGGCGCTGGATGGACAGCAACTCAGCCAGGCATTGATCGAGGCCACTGAACACCAGCTGTTCGCGTTGGCCGAGAACCGGCAAGGCAAGGAGACCGGCATACGTCACGCCTTGACGGCGGCGATCGATACTATCGACCGCGCTTTCAATGCCAAGGACGGCATCACCGGCACGCCGACTGGCTACAAGGATCTCGACGAACTCACTTGCGGCTGGCAGGACTCCGACTTGATCGTCATCGCCGGTCGCCCCTCGATGGGCAAGACCACGCTGGGCATGAACCTCGTCGAGAATGCGCTGGTCGCCACGGCCGGTCGCACCGAGCTGGCCACCGCGCCGATCTTCGTCTTCTCGCTCGAGATGCCCGAGGAGCAGTTGATGCTGCGTCTCATGGCCAGCATGGGGCGTCTGGATTTGAGCAAGCTGCGCTCAGGCCAGCTCGATGACGGTGGCTGGGAAAAGCTGACCTCGGCCACGAACCGCATACTCGGCTTCGAGGAACGTCTGTTCGTCGATGACTCCAGCGGCATCTCCGCGACCTCTCTCAAGTCACGCGCCCGCCGGCTGGTGCGCCGCCACGGCAAGCCCGCCCTGATCCTGATCGACTATCTGCAGCTGCTTGAGGAGCCAGGCTCCGAGAACCGCAACAACGAAATCTCTGCGATTTCTCGCATCCTCAAGGCTACTGCCAAGGATCTCAACTGCCCGGTGGTGGCGCTTTCGCAACTCAACCGCACGCTGGAGAACCGTCCCAACAAACGTCCCTGCATGGCCGATCTGCGCGACTCCGGCGCGATCGAGCAGGATGCCGATGTCATCGGGTTCGTCTATCGCGACGAGGTCTATAACCCCGACAACCCTGACAACAAGGGACTCGCCGAGCTGATCATCGGCAAGCAGCGCAACGGGCCTACCGGCGCGGTGCATTTGACGTTCGTAGGCTCGAGCACGCGGTTCGAGTCGTTGGCGTGGAAGCAGGTACAGGAGGGACGGTCATGAGCTTCATTACCACCCACTCAGGCCACTCTGTTCACATGGCCAGCCCAACGCCACGGATGATCGACCCCGTGGACATCGGACGCTCACTGAGCCGCATCTGCCGATTCGGCGGGCATACCCGTCAGCATTACAGCGTCGCGCAGCACTGTGTGCTCGCGAGCCAGTTCGTGCCTGCCGAACATCAGCTTACGGCCTTGATGCACGACGCCACCGAAGCCTATATCGGGGACATGGTGTCGCCGCTGAAAGCGCTGATGCCGGAGTTCAAGCGTATCGAAGGTCGGTTTTGGGCAGCGATTGCAGAGCGTTTCGGGCTCCCCGGTGCCATGGATCCCTGCATTAAGAAGATCGACCTGATCCTGCTCGCAACGGAACGCCGGGACTTGCTGTGCGAAGGGGATTCCTGGGATTGCCTAGAAGGGGTGGTACCACTGCCAATGCGCACCCAGCCCTGGTCGATGGATCATGCCTTTGGGCAATGGATGGCGCGTTATGAATATCTAGCTTCTCAGCGAGAGGCAGAGGTGGAGTTCAGGAGGGTCGCGTCATGACAGTGAGGATTCCTCTGATGCGCTACCACGGCGGCAAGTTCCGTCTGGCCCCGTGGATCATGGCGCACTTTCCTCCAATCTCCGCCTTCGATGTCTACGTCGAGTCCTTTGGTGGCGCTGCAGGTGTCCTCCTGCAGAAGCCGCGCAACTACGCCGAGGTCTACAACGATCTGGATGGCGATGTCGTCAATCTGTTCGAGGTGCTGCGCAGTTCCGAGCAGCGCCAGTGCCTCATTGAACAGATCGCGCTCACCCCCTATGCGCGTGTCGAGTTCGAGCGTGCTTGGGACGACACCCCGGATCCGGTAGAGCGCGCTCGACGGCTGCTGATCCGTGCCCACATGGGCTTTGGTTCCGCCGGCGCGACCCGAGGCAATTCCGGCTTCCGCACCGATACCCGACGTGCCCACGGCACGACACAGCATCACTGGCAGCGGTTGCCGACCGTGATTGGTCTGGTGGCCGAGCGGCTGTCGGGTGTGCTGATCGAGAACCGCGACGCCCTGACCGTCATCGCCCAGCATGACTCCCCGCGCACGCTTCACTACGTCGATCCCCCTTATCTCGAGGAGACCCGAGAGAAGGGGCATCGGCGCGTTTACAGCCATGAGCTGAGCGACCAGCGTCACATTGAATTGCTAGAGCGCCTCCGGCTCGCTCAGGGCTACGTGATTCTCTCCGGCTACGACGCCGACCTCTATCGTGACGTGCTCAGGGGTTGGCGCATGGCTCGACGGCATGTGCAGGCATCGGCCCAGCGTGGTTCTGGGCAGCGTACCGAGTGTCTGTGGCTAAATCCGCGGGCGGCGGAATGGGCCGGTCAGATGGAACTCAATCTTCCCTACCAGGAGGTGGCCCATGTCTGACGCACTGCCGATTCGCTGCTCGACGCGCGCCCTGAAGCGCGTGGTGCGTTATGCCGTGACTCATGGCTGGATTGTCGAACGCACCCGTGGCGGCCACGTTCGCTTCATCAAGCCGGGCTGCCCGCCCGTGTTCACCGGATTTTCACCCAGCGACGCACGAGCCGAGAAGAACGTGCTGGCACGGCTGCGCCGGATGGAGCGACAAGAGGAGGACGAAGCATGATTCCCGATCGCATTCTTCGCAAGATCGAGCGCTGCCTGGCGCTGTCACGCTCGGCCAATGAGCACGAAGCTGGTACGGCGCTGCGCCAGGCGCAGCACCTCATGGACGAGTACGGCGTCAGCGAGATCGACGTAGCGGCGTCAACCATCGACCGGGTGGTCGTCAAGTCGCCGACCGGACGCAAGCCACCGCGCTGGCTCGACCATCTGGCCACCTTGGTCAACGCCGCCTTCGGCACCGCCACCATCTACGAGCCCCGGCCGGCGTTCGAAGGCTGGCATGGCTACTTCGCCTTCCTGGGCGAGGCGAGTCAGGTGCGCATCGCGGCCTATGCCTTCGAGGTGCTCCAGCGTCAGCTGATCGCCGATCGCAAGGCCTTCCTGAACGGCATGAACAAGCGCGCGAAACGCATCACCAAGATTCGCCGGGCCGATGCCTATGCCCTGGCATGGGTTGCGGGCGCGTTCGAACACATCGTGCCGGTGGAGAAGACAGAGGAGGCCATCGTGGGGATCGAGCACTTCCAACAGCGCTTCTATCCCCAGCTCGAGGCGATGAACGCCATCGATCGCGGTCAACGCCGTGACGATCGGCGAGCGATGGCCAGAGGTTATGCCGCCGGCCGCAATGCGCGCCTGCACAGCGGCGTCGATCGTGATCAATATAAGGAGCTGCCCCATGGCCGAGATCTATTCCTTTCCGGCGCGTGAGGCCACTGGCCAGGGCATGGAGCGGTATCTGCAGGGGCGAGAGTGTCTGGCCCTGGGTCTGCTCGATCCGTTCGCCGGGTGGTTAGAAACGCTGGACACCTGGTTCGACGCTCATCTCCAGGCGCACAACAAGCGCAACGACGCGCTGCGCGCGTTGCTCGCCGATACCTGGCTGGTGTTCCACATGGCGTGCGACCAGACCAGCCGACTCGAGATGCAGCCGCATCACAGCCTGCGTTGGTCGCAGCTCCAGTATTTCGACCTCAGCGATTTCGAGCTGCTGGTGATCGTCAACGACAACTTGCTTGATCTACGTCGCGGTCTGCTGGCGCTGTGCCAGCAGTATCCGCCGAAGACTCGCAGCGATCTAAGCCTCCAAGGGCTCACGCAAAGCATCGGTCGTTTAAACGAGCAGTTGAACCATTTCTTCGATTCTGAAGGCTGCGACTCGCGGCAGCCGGAGTGAACCTCATGAGTAAACCATCCGTTACCCCTGATCAGATCACGGCGAAGCTGAACCAGCCAGGACCGGCGCTCAGGAGTCAGCCCACCGACCGGCTGCCGGCGCCGACCCGCGAGCAGGCTATGTCGTTGACGTTGGATCAGCTGCGTCCCTATGACCGCAACCCGCGTACTCACCACAATCCGAAGTACGAGGAGATCAAGGATTCGATCCGTGCCGTTGGGCTCAAGCAGAAACTGACCGTCACTCAACGACCGGGCGATGATCGCTATATGATCTCCGACGGCGGCAATACCCGCCTGATGATCCTCAACGAGCTGTACCAGGAGACTGACGACAAACAGTTCTACCACCAGGATTGCCACTTCATCCCGTGGCAGGGCGAGATCAACGTGCTAGCCGGGCACTTGGCCGAGAACGATAACCGGGGCCAGCTCAGTTGGATCGAGCGGGCACGTGGCATCTACGAGGCCAAGCGCATGATCGAGGAGGACGCTGGCGAGACCATCTCCCAGCGTGAGTTGACCAAGCGGCTGCGCGCACTGGGTTACACAATCAGCCAAAGCAATATCTCGAAGATGCTCTATAGCATTGAGCACTTTCTGCCGACCCTGCCGCTGACCCTGGACGCCGGCATGGGCCGTCCTCAGATCGAGAAGCTGATCTCCTATCGTCAGTTCTGCGACGAGTGCTGGACCCGGTGCGCCGACTACTGGGTCGAACACGCCGACGATCTCGGCGAGGGCGAGCCGTGGGCCAGCAACGTCGTCGACAGCAACTTCGCCCAGGCCTGGCATGAGGAGATGGCGCAGCTCGATCACGAGGGCCAAACCGAGTTTCGCTGGAACATCGTCGAGGATCGCCTCAAGGGCATGCTCAACGAGCACACCGGACTGCACTTCAACCCCATCGACATGGCCTGGAAGAACTGGTTCACCGTGCGCAAGTACGCCCGGGCGGCGACGGAAGACGAGCGCGCCGACATTTGGACCACGGTCGACAGCGAACTGGAACGCCTGCGTCATCCCCAGGAGCGCCACCTCTACCCGCCGAAACCGGACACCTCCCAGGGTGGCTTGTCATCCGGCAAGTCGCCGGGTTCACCTTCGCTGCCATCAACCTCTAAAGCTTCTCAGGGCGCCGGTCAGTCAGCCGATGGCGAGGGTGATTCCGATCCGAATGATCTGATGTTCGGCGATGGCCAGACCGATCTCGACACCTCGCCGGCACCGTTGCCCACCGAACGCGGCGTGCCGGAATCCGGCGGCGCGGGTGAGTCTGTTGCCATGAAGCAGATGCGCGCCCAGCTTGAACAGCTCGAGCAGCGCAATGCCGCACTCGAGGCCCAGACTCAACGGACGCCGGCGGCACCGCAAGGGTTTGGCGCTGGTGAAGATGACAACGATGGCCTCGGCGGACTGCTGGATACCGACGGCCTTCTACAGGAACACACACCTCAGCCCACTCGCTCTCCCGAGGAGCAGGCCACGATCGCTGCCGATCTGACACTCTCGCCTCACCGTGAAACCGAGGGGCATCGCCAGTTGCGTCACTGGCAGGCGAAGGAGCACGGCGAGGAAGCGATCGACTTCGAAGCGGCGGCGCTCAAGAGCGTGCCGCTCCAGGACGGCGGCCGCATTGCCCCGATCACCGATCTCTGGCACGTCCCGACCTGGCGTCGCAACGCCCAGGATCTGCGCATGCAGATCGGCGAGGTGGTTCAGCTGCTAGCCAGATGGGCGGGAATCGAGGTGAGCGGATCCAGCGAGGTAATCCGCCTCAATGCCCGCGACGGTCTCGGCTATGAACTCGGTCCCCTCGAGGGGGCTCCCAGCCGGCGTGCTCAGCTCGTCTGGCAACTGCTCGCCGGCCTCGAGGGCAACATCGACCCGGTGATGCCAAGTGATATCTCATTGTTGGGTGAGCTGGTGGGCAGTCACGGTAACGACACCGACGTGCGCTTTCCCGATGGTCTTTTCGTTCGTGTGTTCTGGCTGACCCGGTTAATCCGGGTCTTGCGTGACGGTCTCGATGCAGAGGGGGATTCGTGATGGCAACACCGCAACTCAATCATGCGCTGTTCAACCAGGCGCTGGTTCTGATCCGCGAGGGTGACATGCGTCGCGCCCGGGCGCTGGGTTTTCGCGATGACGAGCTGCAGAGTCTCAGTCGCCTGCGGGCCAGCGAGATCGAATCCCTGATCAATGAGTTTCCGGGCGTGGCCCGGTTCGAGCTGGATCACGACACGTTCAAGGCGGCATTGCGCCGTGTCGATCGCGACCAGGATCGCGACGGGCTGGTCGATCACTGTATTCGTCACGGGGCTAGCGTGCAGATGCTGGCTACCTTCTTTGGCCTGACCCCGAATGACTGCTCAGCGCGACGTACCCTGCTAGGCGTGCCGAGCCGACAGGGGCGACTGCCCATGCCGGAGGAGAAGGTCGAACACGAAGCCTATCATCGCTGGCAGACCATCTCCGACGATCCGGCCAGTCCTGGTGCCGTGGAAGACATTCGCGGCATGCTGGTACTAGCAGAGGAGGTCGAGCTGCCCCTAGCCGTGATCTGGACGCTGATCAAACAGTGGACCCTACCGGAGCAGGCGCGTCAGCAGAGCCTACCTGCCGAGGACGAGGGCGCGGTGCGTGAAGGGGTGGCGTGATGAAACATTTTGACGCGCTCATCGGGCGCGCCGCGTCATCCCTGACCCAACGCCGAGGCCAAGCCGCCTCGGCGTCGAGCGTTCAGGAAGACGCTCTGGACGGCCTACTGTTCATGGGCAATCCCCATGAAACTGTTCCTCGAGCGCTGCTGCTCGATCAGCGGCTGGGCGCGGTCGACGTGCTGGGCTGGCAGATGATCCGGCTACTGTCGAATGCCGATCGCACCACGGCATTCCCTACTTACGACGAACTGGAGCCATTGCTGCGCTCCGGCGCGAATCGCAAGGCGTCACGCAAGACCGTGGCGCGGGTCATCGCGATCCTCAGACTGACCCGCTGGATGACGCTGGGTATGAAAGCGCGCAACACCGACAACGGCCGCATGATCGGCAACGTCTACGTGCTGCATGACGAGCCGCTGGCACCAGCCGAGTCGCTGTCGCTCGATGCCGAATACATTGAGTACGTCATCCGCTGTACTCGTCACCACAACCGCGACGTCGCCGAGGTGGCTCAGCTGGTGCGAGACGAGCTGGCCGAAAGCGGTGTGCTCGAGATGCCGTCCCGATTGGAGGTTATCGATCAGCGTGCCCAGCGGCAGAGCCGTGCCGAGTTTCCAGCGGAAACTCAGGCAACGCCCGCCCAGTTTCCGGCGGAAATTCAGGGCAATTCGCCCGGCTTTCAGCGGAAACTTGGGCAGTTTCCCGAGGCCAACGACCCCAGTTTCCAGCGGAAACTCATGCGTGAATCAGCTACTTACGACACAGTTCCCGATGCATCCGGTCCTACAGTACGTAGTTATACAAACAGTGTGTGTAAAACCACCGCGCGCGAGCGGGACGCCGCCTCGCTGATCTGGAGCTGGCCGCTCGAACTGACTGCCGACGAGCGTGAATCGGTCACGTTCCTGCTAACGGGGTTGTCGACCGACATGCAGCAGGCGGTGATCGACGAAGCCGCCGGTCGGGTCGACGCCGGTAAGGTGAAGAACACCCTGGGGTTCCTGCACACTCTGGCGAAGCGTGCCGCCTCGGACAATTTTCAGCTGACGCGCTACGGACGCGGCGTTGCCGATAAGCGGCGTGACAATGTGGAAACGAGTGCCGAACTGAGCCGGGTCGTCACCTCGCCGGTCGTGCCGATGCCAACGCCGTCATCGACTGCTGAGCCGGAACCGCAGCCAATCTCGGCGGAGACCGAACAAGCGCGAGAGCAGATGTTCAAGCGACTGGGGCTACGGCGCTAGAAACCCTTGCGATCGCGTTTAACGTTTTCGATAGGGCGACGCTCGTCGAGCCTTGATGCTGGCATCCCATCCAGTGCATCGACGATTCAGGAGTGATTATGGCCAGCGCTGAGCCCCGTGTAGGGCAGCTACGCAGCAAAATCGAGATGACTCTGCATACCTATCCGGCAGTGCTTGCCTGGCACGGACGCGGTGTCGAAAGCGGCAAGCCACAGGTGGTCGGTCTTAAACAGTTTCTGTCGCTCACCGGACGTGTCCATCAGGCAGCAGGCCGGGACGATCCCTACGCCGACAGCTGGCTGCTCATGCTCGAGGAGAAGATCGACGAGACCCGACAATCGCTCCATCAACTGGAAAAGCGAGTGAGCCAGGTTCTAAAGCAGATCCCGGAGGGGCTCGATGTCAGCCGCAACGTCAGCCAGCAACCGTTCGTGAGCCCCGTGTTCACCGGAGGTCAGATGGGCTGGCAGGCGGTCATGCTGCTGATGCAGTACGACAGCATCGTTCGCGATGTGCTGCTGGCCCATCACATTGGACTGCTGGGCAACAAGCAGCGTGGCGCGATGATTCGCGATCAGGGCGGCCACGCCCTGCGATCGCTATGTTACGCGCCGGTCAAGTTTCCGGGGTTCAGCGGGGCGACGCGTGATGACTTCGCAGCCAATAACGCCAAGGCCCGAAACGCTCTCGAGAAGTACGGCGAGCTACCGCAGGACATCTTTGAAGGGGCGCGCCGCAGTGAGTTTGCACCGACGATCCGACGCCAGGGAGCCGAGCTGGCCGGCAGTGATCAGGATCACAAGCTCGAAGGCGCGGATCTGGACGACGCTCAGTTGCTGCCCCAGCTCGGAGAATCCGAGGACTAATGCTGCAAGGTGATGCCGGGGGAATCACTCCACCAAGAGCAGGTTAGGGTGATTCCACTGTAATCACTCCACCAAGAGCAGATCAGGGTGATTCCACTGTAATCACTCCGCCAATAGCAGGTTAGGGTGTTGGGGCGGCCAGTATCTGCAACGAATACAAGATGGGACCGTGAGCGCGATGACTGCACTGGAACAGCGTCAGGACTTTGCACTGAATCAGTACGCAAAGGGCCTTTTAAAACCCTTTAAGGGTAAGGGGGAGATGATCCGATTTCGGGACGAGCTAGACGTGGAGTGTCGGCGGATGTGGCAAGAGGCAGCGGACTTCGCCAACCATTACAACCGAACCGTGGTCCAGGCAGGTCTCTGGCTGAAGCCTCACAACAACAGTGGTGGGCGCGTTCGCGCAGTGCAGTGGCGAGACAAGGCGCAGACCCAGATGGGACGACGCTTGCTCGAAGCCGTGCTCCAGTTCGGCGATATATCGGTGGGGATGAAGCGTCAACTGGTCGAGATCGAGACCGAGCGCGCGATCTTCAATGCCAAAGTTGCGGCGGCGACTCGACAGGTCGATCGCCTAAATCGCCTGCTGAGCGATCTCGGCGAGATCGAGGCCATGGTCTGACATCTGCAACGGTCCGGAATAGTTCGCAACCGGCCTTAACGTTTCTCGCTGACGTCCTTTGCCGCTCCCGGCCACTGTAGTCGGGCATACATTCGATTCAGGAGATTCAGATGAGCACGCATTTCATGGGCGAGGGGAACATTGGTTCGGATCCAGAAGTGAAAATGTTTTCCCCCAATGGCAATCAGCCATCGCGTGGCGTCATGCGACTGAACGTCCGATTCGATAATCCGGTGCCGACCGATACCGGCAACGTCGACAAGGGTGGCTTCTGGGCGAACGTCGAGATATGGCATCGCGATGTCGAGCAATGGGCTCGGCTGTATCAGAAGGGACTGCGCGTCATGGTATCGGGCCGAATGGTGCTGGACGAATGGCGGGACGGAGGAGGTAATAACCGGTCGCAGTTCAAGGTGCAGGCCGTACGCATCGGCATCCTGCCTTTCCGCGTCACCCAGGTTCAGCTCGAGCCGGCACAGGGCCAGCAAGCGCCACGGCAGCCTTCATCGTCCCAGGCTCCGCAACAGGGAGCTTATCCTAAAGCCGCTGGACCGGAAGGTGAATGGGATAACCCGGCGGGGTCTGATCCGAGCTATTCGGAATGAGCGGGCTCGCTGACTCGAAGGAAGGCTCTATCATCAAACAGACAAGGAGTGCTGGGATGAAGCACTGGGTGATGGCAGTGGGGATGGTGGCACTGGCAGGCTGCGCGGCGCAGGATCATTACTACTCGAACGGCGTCTGCGTGACCTGTTTTAATAATCCGGTGACGGGTGAGCCGCTGAACTACGATCCCAGCGAGACGCCGCAGGAAGTGGCAACCAATGCCGAGGGAGAAACGG
Source organism: Salinicola sp. V024 (assembly GCF_052645315.1). Classification (NCBI taxonomy): domain Bacteria; kingdom Pseudomonadati; phylum Pseudomonadota; class Gammaproteobacteria; order Oceanospirillales; family Halomonadaceae; genus Salinicola; species Salinicola sp. V024. The sequence goes on along the minus strand of NZ_JBQXYB010000014.1, from coordinate 87,265 downwards.
CCGATGCGACAAGTCTGGGTAGCCAGAGCGGATCGGTCGACATCGATTCCCGTGTCGACGTCGATACCGCTTACGCTCGGATCAAGTCGGCGATGGGGTTCCGATCCCCTAATGACTTCGAGAGTCCGGAGAGCACCACTGCAAAAATGCAGATGGGCGATATAGCCTGGAAGCACGACCGCACCCCGGGGGCCTACTACAATCTCGGTGATTACGGACGGCAGACCGTTGGAGGGACACGATACTCGATCCTGCAGCGGGTTCAGATCGAGAAGAGTGGCGCGGGCTCGCGCATCCACTACAGTTGGGCACCGGCTGACAAGCGAACTCTATTCGATGGCAATGCCATGGAGTCTGCGCTGACACAGCGTCTCAAGGCCGCGTTAGACTGATTGCTCATGCCCAACATCTTCACCATCAAGGATGGTTGGAGCCTGGATGAACAGCTGGGCAACATGCTCCGGGAACTCGACGATACGCAGGCGACTGGCCGTGTCGTCGAGTTTCGTATTCAGCTCAGAGCGCTGATGCGAGAGTACGGTATCAGCGCCGATACGATCGTCGAATGGATCGACCTGGGGATGCTCAAGGATGAAAGAGACTGAGGCAGCGGTCTATCAACGGTTCTTCATTCGCCCGCGCCTGGGACATCGCCCGCTGATCGAGTCGGACATTCAGGCTGTCATCGACGGTGCGGTCACATGTCGTTTCGCCCCCGATGGCACGTTGCTCAAACCGACCATTCTCAAGCCCGGTCAGGGGCGTTACCTGATCCCCATGCGCTGGCTCAGCGGTGAGGTCATCACCATCGATAACGCCTCCACGGCGCAGTGGTTCTGGCTCGATGCTGACATTCCGTTCAATGGACCGTTGGCTCAGCGAATGGCCCTGGCGCTGACACGACACTCTGAGATCGCCTGTGTGGCCGAAGACAACACGCGCGGTGCTGCCCATGGCAATGCGGAAGCCTGGATCATCGACGACGCGCATTATCTGCTCCAGCTCGATTAACATTCCCAGCTGAATCCCCTGATCCAGCTCGTCACGCTGAGGCCATACACATTCTGTGAGGCCCGGTGTCATGTCTCGATTGTTCCTCTGCGAAAAACCCTCTCAGGCGCGCGATATTGGTGCGGTCCTGGGGGCAACCCGTAAAGCCAATGGCTGTCTGCAGGGCGATGGCGTCGTCGTCACCTGGGCCTTTGGTCATCTCCTCGAACAGGTCCCTCCCGAAGCCTACGATCCGGCGCTCAAGCGCTGGTCATTAGACACGCTGCCGATCCGGCCGACGCAGTGGAAGAACACGGTGCGCAAGGATGCCGGCAAGCAGTTCAAGGTGATTCAGGGGCTGCTCAAGCAGTGCAGCGAGGTGATCGTCTCCACCGACGCCGATCGGGAGGGCGAGACCATCGGGCGCGAGATCCTCGACGCTTGTCGCTACCAGGGCCGCGTCTCCCGCCTCTGGCTGTCGGCGCTGGATGAAGCGTCGATTCGCAAGGCCCTGAGCAACATCCGCCCTGGGGAGTCGACCTGGCCGCTGTACCAGGCGGGCCTGGGTCGTTCCCGTGCGGACTGGCTGGTTGGCATGAATCTGACTCGTGCGTTTTCGGTGCTGGCTCAGCAACAGGGCCATCAGGGCGTGTTGTCGGTGGGCCGCGTACAGACGCCGACGCTGGCTCTGGTCGTGAGACGGGATCAGGAGATCGCTAGCTTTGTGCCCAAGCCGTTCTGGGATGTGGTGGCGAACCTACAGGCGCAGGGTGGTCCGTTCCAGGCGAAGTGGCTGCCTGCCAACGCTGACTGGCTCGACGAGGAAGGCCGTTGCATCAATCAAGAGGCGGCGCGGACGATCGCGGCCCGGTGCCAGAGCGGCCAGGCCACGGTGGCGTCCGTCGAGACATCGCGCAAGCGTGAGGCCCAGCCACTGGTCATGGACCTCGGCACGCTGCAGCAGGAGTGCTCGAAGCGTTTCGGCTTCGGCGCCCAGCAGGTGCTCGACATCGCCCAGTCCCTCTACGAGACCCACAAGGCCACGAGCTATCCGCGTACCGACTGCCGCTACCTGCCGACGTCGATGCTGTCCGAGGTCGGGACCGTCGTGACGGCGCTCCTGTATTCGGAGGAGAAGCTCGCGCCGGTTATCGAGCGCCTGGATCAGAATTTCCAAAGCCGAGTCTGGAACGACAGCAAGATCACGGCCCACCACGGGATCATTCCCACCACGGCACCCTGCCGGATCGAGCGAATGAGCGAAGAAGAGTTCCGGGTCTACGATCTCGTCCGTCGCCATTATCTGGCGCAGTTCTTGCCCGCCCATGAGTACGACCAGACCGATGCGCGTCTGGATCTCGTTGGTGAGACGTTCGTGGCCTCGGGACGACAGGTGCGGGTCGAGGGCTGGAAAGCGCTATTCCCCCGAGGGAAGGGCAAAGGGCAGGACGGTGATGACGAGGAGGAGGAAGCGTCCGGCGCGCAGGCGCTCCCGCCTCTCCGTCAGGGGGAAAGCTGTACGGTCGTGGATCTCCTGGTGAAGGATCGCCAGACCCAGCCGCCGAAGCCATTCGCTGAAGGCACGTTGATCTCGGCGATGAAGAACGCGGCCCGATTCGTCACTGACGAACGTCTGCGCGCTAGGCTGCGAGAGAGCGCCGGTATTGGCACAGAGGCGACTCGTGCCGGCATCATCGAGATACTGCTCAAGCGAGGGTTCATTCGCAAGAAGGGGCGTACGATCGTTTCGACCCCGGTGGGGCAGGGGCTGATCGCGGCGCTACCGCCGCAGATCAGCAACCCTGGGATGACCGCATTGTGGGAACAGGCGCTGGACCAGGTGGCCGAGGGGACAATGACGCTGGATGATTTCATGGAGCGACAGAGCATGCTGCTCGATAAGCTTATTGAGATCGCGCTCCAGCAGCCTCAGTTGAATCTGCCCGAGGCACCCGGCGAAACCTGTCCCAAGTGTCAGGCGAAAATGCGCCAGCGCAAGAGCAGCAATGGCCCCTTCTGGTCATGCTCCCGCTATCCCGAGTGCGATGGAACAAAGGCAATTTTGAAAACAACGCGTCGTCATGGCACGAAGCAAACAGTGAAAAGAAAAAGGAACTCCAATTGAATAACGTTGTATATGAATACCATGTTTTCAACTATCAGAGCATTTGATGTTTACCGTGGTATAATTCTTGTCGTTTAAATCGATAAATGTGAGGTTATGACCAGTGTCGTTATTGAGTGAGTACACGAAGAAAGAGCAACTACTCAAGCAGCTTTCGGAAGAACTCAAAGTCTTGGAAAGCGATCAACGCTTGAAGAACGAGCTCGAGTTCAAAGGCAAGCTCGAAGCACTGATGGCGGAGTATGACAAGAAGGCGAAAGACGTTATCGATTTATTATCGCCGGATGACACTCGTTATGTGCCTCAGTCGTCAACAGCAAATGGGCGGCGAAAGCGAAAGCTGAAGATCTACAAGAATCCCAACACCGGAGAGGTGATCGAGACCCGTGGTGGGAATCATAAAGCACTCAAGGCCTGGAAGGATGAGCATGGCAGTGAAACCGTTGAGGGTTGGGTAGTTCGCGAAGAGCAATGAGGTTAACCGCGGCGTGACAAGGCATGCCAGCCTCGGCACACGACTTGATGAAGCGGGAGGACTAACTGATAATGGTCAGGCACCCCGTTGCCAACTGACGGTTATCAGTTGGTCCCTTTGGACTCTCCTTGGGTCCGAACCCAAAGCGCAAACACCTGGTGAGAATGCGCACCCCTTCGCAAGGCTCTCTTGCACTACATTGGCGTGTATGCGGGTTCCAGGTTCCCTATGTTTCAGGTCGACCGGTCGTCGACCCCTTCTTCAAGCCCATCTCGACCGGCCAGCGAGTCATTTTTTCAAAGGATGACTCGCTGGCCGGTTGGACTTTGTTTCACTGTGGCGGCGCCCACCGCCTGACCCCTGGGCTCCCTTTGTGCGGGGATCCGCGCACAATCGTATCGGTCCAACGCCATGATTCGGGACCGGATGCAGTGGCAATCGAACCATGACTACGAGGGGCATGGCCGATGGCCGGCATGATGGCTAATTTCATACTTGCTACCCAAACCGGTATCGGTAGCCGACTGGACGCGCAGTTCTGGTCCTCAATCCCAAGGCGAGGCGGCGATGTGTTCGCTGCCTCGGCTTGCGATTGACGATCGATGATAGGGGGTTGACGCCGTGAAAAAGTGGCGCAATCCTGTCGATGTAAGCCGCTGGTCACTGACGGTCATCAGTGACGCCTTTTTGCCTTCGGGCAATTCCCGAAGCCGTTAACGCATCCCGAGAGACGGCGCTCACCTGAGCTGGATGCCACTTCCGAATTCTCGGCCTCGCGCCGAACCACCCATCCGGGGGAACACTTTCCCGGATGGGATGGTGTGTCTCCTGGAGTCCTACGACTCGATCCAAGGAGTAACACCATGTCCAACTCGACCGATAATCAGTTCTTCGACCTTCACATTACTGGCGTTGGCTATGTCAATCGGATCCGCAAGATCACGCCCAAGCGTGGCGAAGCCTTCTGGGCTTGCGACATATCCGCGTTGAATGGTCCTGCCAATGATGTTGAATATCGCCGTTTCGACTGCCGCGTTAGCGGTGCCAAAGCGGAAAAGCTGGTCAAGAAATTTGCCGCAACCGTGGCCGATCGCAAGGAGAAGGGTACCAACGAGCCCAAGATCCTGATCGGCTTCAAGCTCGGCGACCTCTATCCCGATCTGTTCACGCGGACCAAGGGTGATCGCGCTGGCGAAACAGCCGTGAGCCTCAAGGCGCGTCTACTGTTCGTCAATTGGGCCAAGGTGGATGGCGACAAGGTTTATGAATCGCCACGGCGTGACGAAACCCCATCAATCGATATCAGTGCCCAGGCTGACGATACAGCGTCGCAGGGAACCGGTGTGCCTGCCCAACCCGCCGTCAGCGGATCGGTCGGTGCCGCCGAAGCGGTCGTCTGATTCCACCTCAACCACCTCACCATCCGGGAAAGCGTTAGCTTCCCGGGGGTGTGGTTTAACCCACCCGCTCGCAGGGAGATCTCTCCCTCATGGGCGACATCTCTCTTGCAGCATTGACTGGAGATGTCATGTCCTACTCTTCTCGACTTCGCATCGCTCGCGCGATATTTGACGCGGCTGATCGAATCAGCAGCAGTATTACCGCTGCGTGCGTTGTTGCAGCTCTTCTGGGTCCAGCACTCAAGACACAGCCCGACGGCTATCTCACTGCTTTCGTGGCAGGTGCGATTTTTCTCGTCCTGACCCTGATCGCTGGGATTGCCAAAGGCATGCTAGACTCACTGATAACCAAGGCCGAAACCGATGGAGGTGATGCCTGATGGACTCTGCAAACCTGCTGTTGGGTACAATTTTTGTCGTGCTGACCGTATCGATGACGGTTGCTGGTGGTTATGCCTATACCGTCCATCGCAAGCTGGAAGCGCGACGGAAACGCTGACACAGGCCGATCCTTACATGTCATGAGCTGCCTCCTTCGGGAGGCAGTTTTCGTTCCAGCGGGATAAACCTCCCGGAACCCTTCAAAACAGCTCCGTCGTCAGACGGACTTAACGTTTCTTCTCCCACCCGGGGCCATTTCCCGGTGGGATGGCTCCATTCCTTCAAGGAGCCATCGACATGAAACCGTACTGCTTGCAACCGGGGTCCGCCGGTGATTCTCACAGTGTCTATGAGGGCAATCCAGCCTGGCCAGCGTGTCCGATGGGGCATTTGCGCCCGGCTTTCGACATCGAGCGTGACTACGGCCACGGTCCCTGGATCGTGTTCGACACGTTGGGGCGGCCCTTTTCCGGTGACTCACCGGAGACGGCGCTCGATGCCTTCACCACTCGTCCAATGACGCGGGTCACGCTGACCTGAGCGTCTTCTCAACCCACTCACCCAATCGGGGCCACGCCCCGAGGGGGTGGCTCCGATCACACCGATACACAGAGGAGCGATCCCATGAGTGATTGCCTGGATTATCAGCTTTCCAATGAAGACATTGGCGTCATCTTAGCGGGTCTGAGGTTGCTTCAACGCACCGCCGAGGGAGACGTGTCTGATTGGGATATTCCCGACGAGATAAAAGAGCTTGCCGGCGAGAGCCTGGATGCCGAAAACGTCGATCGGTTACGCGAGCGACTCAACTTAGGTGGCTCTTCGAATGAAAGCGACGAGGATGAACGTGACGTTCTGATAAAGCGGGTACGAGCGGAGCTTTCGCGTCCGGAGTGGGACTCCGACACGGCTGCCAATTTGGCAACGGCGCTAGCCGATGCCGGATGGCCGACCTTTTTCCCTGAGCATGAGGGGTGGTGTCTCGACGTCGAGGATGGAGTTTACGTCGTCATCGCTCGAGAAGACGGTCCGTTCCGGTCCAATGCTGAAGTCATGAAGTCGATTGCGCTTCAATTCGCCAGTGGTAGCCGATGGCATGGCCAAGTGTTGGACACGATCGGTATGACAGCATGCGGACAGGGTTTGCCACTGATGAAAATCGTCGGCTTAGGACCCACCTCGATCGACGTGATGGTATGCAACGAATTCAGGCCCGAGAGCTGTCTCGAGATCGGTTACCGACCGGATCCGTTTGCGCCTAGCTCGTGGTCGATATTCAGTCGAGATCCGGCTACCGGGGAAGCCAGCTGGGTTGCAGACAAGAAGGATTGTCGTAGTGCCTTGGCATTTTCTGCCGATCAACTGGGCGTGACCATCAACGAAGAGGTCGTTGCAACGTTCTCCAAATACTTCCAGTGATCTGAATTCTGAACGTCCTACGGGGCGTTTTTTTTGGCCCGTCGAAAGCGTCACGAGCGCAATTAACATTTCCCGTCGCGAGTGCGGTTGGCCTTCGGCACGGTGATTACGATCATTCAGGTTCCCCGCGCGCGAGGCCAAGCTCGATGTATCCCTACCAGAAAACCCGTGTCATTCCCTTAGCATTCCTGATTGCGCTCACCGCTGGGTGCGCCCATCAGCAGCAGGCACCGCAGCCGAGCGAGAGCGAACGCCTAGCTGCCGACTATCCCAACGCCGACAAGATGACTATCGCTCGAGGCGATGGGGCGGGTCAGTCCCGCGTGGTGGCGACCGGGTTGGATCAGCCCTCGCACGAGGTCGAGCCGGACGTCTACCGCAATCGCGATGCGTCTCGAGTCGAGGTGATGCGGGGCGGGCGCTATGCCCTGGTCACGGCCAATGCCACGTTGCAACAGCGCAATCTACTCGAACAGACCGTCAATATCTCGATCCCCGCGTCGATGACCCCATCCGTTGAGGATGGGTTGCGCTACACCCTGCAGCATACCGGCTACAGCCTCTGCGCTCCTCAGGAAGAACCCCAAGAATTGCTCTATAGCCGGCCACTGCCAGCGGCGCACTTCCGCCTGGGTCCGATGCCGCTTCGCGAGGCGCTTCAGGTGCTCGCCGGCAGTGCTTTCGAGGTCCAGACCGACCCCATCGCGCGGACCATCTGCTACCAGGTGCGCGACCAGCGTCTAATCGAGGAGAAGACCGGCCATGACGGATGAACGCCAGACTCACGGAGATTCCGGCGAGCCGAAACAGGAATCCCACCTGGGAACGCCGATCGACTCGGACGCCGGACGTCGTGAGCCCTCATTCTCCCATCACGATGATGTCGGTGAGCAGGGCCCCGGGGACGCCCATCGCGAGGGTGCCATTGACGAGGAGCCAGGCTACACGCCCTATGTGGAGCGGCGCAGACGCTGGAGCCCGTTGCGTCTGGCATTGCTGGTGCTGGGTGCTGTCATCATCTTGGCCGTTGTCTATCTCGTCGTCTTTGTCGACAGTGAGCCGGAGGGTCCGACTGTGGAATCTCGCCTGCAGTCACAGCAGCAGGTCATCGATCAGCTGCGTGTGCGCATCGAGGAACTGCAGAGCGGTCAGGACGAACGCCGTAGTCAGACCGAGGGTACCAGCAACCGCCTCGGCGAGATCTACTCTCGCATGGACGATCTCGAGGCACGTCGCCAGACATCTCCGCTGCAGGCGCTGCCCGAGCGTCTTCAAGCGCTTTCCGATCGGGTCGATGAGCTGTCCAGCTCCGTGGACGTGCGATTCAGTGCCGCGCAGGAGGAGGAGCAGTCGCTCGAGGCGTCAATCGAGGAGGTGCGCAAACTGCGGGCGAATCAGAAGACCAGTGCCCAGCAGAGTCAGCTCAAGCGTCAACGTCAGGTCCGTCGAGAGCCCGAGCCGCCGTCACCGCCATTTTCGGTGTCGGGCGTCGAGTTGCGCGGTGGGCGCAGCTATCTCGCCGTGGCATCTGGGGCCGCAGGGCGCTTGAGCGATCTGCGCCTGATAGGTGAAGGGCAGAGCATCGGGCAGTGGCACCTCTCGTCGATCGAGAGCCACTCGGCGGCGTTCACCATCAACGGCCAGACCGTGGTCGTCCCGGTTCCTTGAGGAGAGACCCATGATGATGATTCGTGACCGACGCTTGGGCATTGCGCTCCTGCTGTTCGCTGCCTTACCGGTCTGGGCGCAAGAGGGGCAGGAGAGCGAGTCGACTCGGATCGATCAGACACGGGTCGAGCAGAGCAGCCAGCGGGCTGCCGAAGCCTGGGGCCTGAACCAGCAGGAGTATCAACGCTACGAGTCAATCATGGAGGGGCCGCGTGGAACCTGGTCCCCCAACCTGGATCCGCTGATCGCGCTGGGCCTGGAAGCGCGTAGCCAAGCCGAGCGCCAGAAGTACGCCGAGAAGCTGGTCGAGACCGAGCGTGCCCGCGTCGAAGCGGAACTCGCGTTCCAGCGCGCCTACGACGACGCCTGGCAGCGGCTCTATCCCAACGACATGCCGGTCAACTCGTTCACCACGAAAGGGGGCGAGGACGCGCCGCAATCGGTATTCGGCAATAACCCGTCAACGTCCAGCCAGCGCCTGAATGTGGTGGTGGCTACCGAGGGCTGCAGCCAGTGTGAGACCACCGTGAAGCGGCTACTGAGCACCGGCGCGGCCATGGACATCTGGGTCGTGGATTCCAACGGCAACGATGACCGCATCCGCAGCTGGGCGGCCGAGATGGGCATTCCGCCGGCGAAGGTTCGCGCCGGCACGATCACGCTCAACCATGGCGGCTCGCTGAACGTCGACAGCAGCGATCTGCCGCGCGTTGCGCCGAGGGTTGACCCATGATCCCTCGGGGGTTGAAAGCAGCGACAACTGGGCTGGTCGCGGTGCTGGTCGTCGGGATCGCGCACGCCGGGCAACCCGACATTCCGTCCGCTTACGTGGTCGCCGCCGAGGACCATGGCGTGCCGCCGGCGGTGCTGTACGCGGTGGCCAGCGCCGAGTCGGTGGTCAGCCTCAATGCCGGACGTCGTCCCTGGCCCTGGACGTTGAACGTCGCTGGCAAGTCGATGCGTTTCGGCGATCGGGGCTCGGCTTGCCAGGCGCTCACCGATGCGCTCGAGACAACGAAGATCGTCGACGTCGGGATCGCCCAATTGAACGTGCGCTGGCAGCCACAACTGTTTGGTGACGGCCAGCGTTTCGCGGATCCCTGCGAAGGCCTCGACCCCTACGCCAATCTCGATGAAGCGGCGGCGCTGATTCGTCACCATTTCGACGAGGCCGGCGACTGGTTGATCGCGGCGGGGCGCTATCACCGTCCGGCAGGCGGTCGTCCTGCCGAGCGATATCGGGCCGTGGTCAGCGAGGAGCTAGCCCGACTCGGCGCGTCTCCGTCTCTCGAAGCGGCGTCGCCGGCACTGATGGCTGCGCGCCAGACACCCGCCCTGAAGCGTGCTCATCGACCTGCCGTATCGTCGGTCGTGAGCACCACCGCAGCCGCGACGGATGAGGCGTTGACGTGGGTTACGCCGAGCCCACGGACACCAGAATCCGACGTCACCTGGGTGACGCCCGAGCAGCGGCCCTGGATGGCTGAAGTCGCGATTCGATAGGAGACCTCGATGAAAAAATCACTCTGCCTCAGCCTGCTAACGGGATGCGCAGTGACGCTCATGTCGATAGCAGCAATGGCACAAGCCCCCGTCGAGCGACCGCCGGGGCTGCCTCAACTGATGGTGGTTGCCGACCACGGTGGTGAATCCGCGCGACCCTATTACGTGGCCATCAAGGGCGCGGGGGTCGACGAGGAAGAGGGCTATGCGACCCAGTTAGGCGGAACACCACGTCCGTCCCGCCCCTACGGGGAGCAAGACATGCTGCCGCTCGAGAGCGAGCAGCTGACCCCCGGCACCGTGGCGCCGCGTCAGCTGGATCTGCCCGGCGGATTTACGCCGATCTTTTTGATTGGCGATGACGATCTGTCCCGGCAGTGGCTCGCCCAGCGTGGTGACATCCTGCGCGAGATGAACGCGGTGGGGTTGGTCGTGCAGGTCCGGGACGAGCAGGCTTTGCAGGCGCTTCGCAACGCCGCCCAGGGGCTCGAACTGCGGCCAGTGTCCGGCGATGGCCTGGCCGAGCGGCTGGGACTTCGTCACTACCCTACGCTGATCAGTCAGCGAGGTATCGAGCAATGAGCAGCAACCATCCCCTCGAATCTCTCCTGCGGCCCGCGGTCGAGCTTTACACCGTCTGGATCTGCGCCGGGTGCGCGGTCTTGTGTATCTGGGCGCCCTGGTCGCTCGCACTGGCGCCAAGTGTGGGCATTACCATGGCGGGCGGTTTTGCGGCGTTCGGGGCCTGGCGCTTTCGTCAGGCATGGACCGTGCTGCGCTATCGCCGCAACATGCGCCGTCTGCCGCGCTTCGCGCTGCCGGCGCGCAAGGTGCCGTTGAGCCGCCGTAGCCTCTGGCTGGGTAAGGGTTTCAAATGGGACGCCCAGCATACCCAACGCCTGCATGAAGCAGCGCAGCCCGGGGCCAAGAGCTACGTCCTGCCGAGTCCCTGGTATCAGCGAGCGCGCCGGCTGGAACAGTCGATGGAAGGCGGCGCTGTTGGCCAGCATATCGCGGCGCTGCTGCGGTGGGACTCTTTCCTGAACCCAGTGAGGCCGCTGCCGCCGGTGGGCGGGCGTCCCGCGCTGCATGCCGTCGAGTGGAGAGAGCACGACGTCTGGATGCCGCTGGGCGAGCGGGTGGGGCACACCCTGGTCGAGGGGACGACTCGCGTGGGCAAGACGCGCCTGGCCGAGATCCTGATCACCCAGGACATTCGCCGTGGCGACATCACCATCTGCTTCGACCCCAAGGGCGATGCGGACCTGATGATACGCATGTATGCCGAGGCGCAGAAGGCTGGTCGCGGCGACGAATTCTATATATTTCATTTGGGTTGGCCGGACGTGTCATGCCGCTACAACGCTGTGGGGCGTTTCTCGCGGCTCTCCGAGGTATCGACACGCGTGACAGGCCAACTCTCCGGCGAAGGCAACTCTGCTGCGTTTCGGCAGTTCGCCTGGCGCTTCGTCAACATCGTCGCTCGGGCGCGCCACGCCCTGGGCGAGCGGCCAAGCTACGGTCAGATCCTGGCCGACGTGGTGAACATCGATGCGCTGCTGATGCAGTACGTCCAGGAGACGCTGGAACAGCAGATGCCAGGCTCGAACCAACAGATCACGGAGATCGAGGGCAAGCTCAATGACCGCAATATGCCGCGCAATATGGTGGGGCGTCACAAGCGGGTTGTGGCGATCGTCCAATACCTGCAACAGCCCGAAGTCATCGAGACACTGACCGATCCTGTCCTGGATGGTCTGCTGTCGGCGGTACGTTACGACAAGACCTACTTTGACAAGATTGTGGCCTCGCTGTTGCCGCTGCTCGAGAAGCTAACAAGCGGCAAGATCGCGGAGCTGCTGTCACCGGACTACAACGACATTGAGGACGAGCGCCCGATCATCGACTGGCAGCAGATCATTCGCAAGAAGGGGGTGGTCTACGTCGGGCTCGACGCGCTCTCCGACTTCGAAGTCGCGCAGGCCGTTGGCAATAGCATGTTCGCTGACATCGTGTCGGTGGCCGGTCACATCTACAAGTTTGGCTCCGAGGATGGGTTGCCGGGGCAGGGCGGGAGCCATAAACAGCCCATCAACCTGCATTGTGATGAGTTCAACGAACTGATGGGCGACGAGTTCATCCCACTGATCAACAAGGGCGGCGGTGCCGGCATCCAAGTAACGGCCTACACCCAGACGCTGTCGGACATTGAGGCGCGTATCGGTTCCCCGGCCAAGGCGGGTCAGGTGGTGGGCAACTTCAATAACCTGATCATGCTGCGTGTACGCGAGGAGCGCACCGCGCGGCTGCTCACCGATCAGCTCGCCAAGGTCAACGTGGCGACCCGGCTGATGGTCTCGATGGCCAGCGATAACGCTGACGTCAATTCCGATCAGGACTTCAGCTCCTCAGCCGGCGATCGTATTGGTACCGAGTCGGTGGAAATGCTGACCTCCAACGACGTGATCAACCTGCCCAAGGGCCAAGCGTTCGCGCTGCTTGAAGGCGGGCAGCTGTGGAAGATCCGCATGCCGCTGCCGTTGCCGGACAAGACCGAGGACGTGCCGAAGGACGTGGCGGACATTGCCGCGCGAATGCGAGCGAAGTACGCGACGGGCGATCAGTGGTGGGAAGGGGTCATGCCGCCGCCGATCCACGTGGATTTCAGCGTGCTGGCGAGCCGTCAGGATGCATCCGATCGCCACGGTGGTGGCAGCATGTCTCATGGCGAGGCCGGGGAGGTGAACGATGGCGAGGGATGACGCGCCGGCGCAGCGCGCCGAGAAAAAACGCAGTGGCCTCATCGGCACGCTGCTGAAGTTGCCGTTCACGCTTATTGCCATCGTCGTGGTCTCGATCTTCTGCTCGATCGTGATCGAGTGGGTGGGAATCTACTTCGGCTGGTTCAGTCAGACGGGATCGGACCACGCCTATCAGACCATGCTTTCCGAGATGGGCTATCTGGACAGCCAGTTCACTCGCTCGCTATTGGTCTCGGCACCCATGGAGTTTGCCAATCGGATCGTGGACACCTGCTATCAGTGGTTGTTCGTGAAGTCGGGGATTGCCGCATGGGCCGAGTCGGGTAGCGATTCGGAAGGCTGGATCGACGTGATCAAGACCTATCTGCAGGCGGGTATGTACGTCACCCTGATGACACTGACGCGTTGCGTCATCCTGATCCTGACCTCACCGCTGTTCATACTGGCCGCCCTGGTCGGCTTCATCGACGGGCTGGTGAGCCGGGATCTGCGCCGCTTTGGCGCGGGGCGCGAGTCGGCGTTCATCTACCATCACGCCAAGCGGATGGTGACACCGATTTTCTTGGCCGGCTGGCTGATCTACCTGTCATTGCCGTTCTCGATCCACCCGAATTTGTTCTTGCTGCCGTGCGCGCTGCTGTTCGGGCTGATGATCGCCATCGCGACATCAAGCTTCAAGAAGTATCTATAGCCTTGATTTTAATGTGGAATTTTTTCCTTTAATTAGTCACCCTATATAAGGATTTTTCACAAAATGGACTTGAAATGGAAGATTCGTCGCTATACTCGCTGATGGCTGCGCTAGCTACCTGCTTACTTGTTTTAGTAGGTTTAGCGCAAATTGCGCTAATGGCCTCGCAGAGAAAACAGCAACGTCTGGTGTTCGTAGAGTTTTTTGGTGATAGGTGGCGGGATTCCCAAAGAAGTTGGGAGGTGGTCGTGTTCATCGGGAGAGAACGAGGGGAATACTACCAAGTCGCTGATAAAGTTCGGTTGACCGCGATCGATGACGTAGTTCAAAGCTATTCTTCGAGTAGGAGAGATACCCAGTGTGTTCTTGCTTTGCAATCCGTGTGCAATTTGCTAGCCGACGTCTGTCTAAAGATAATGCAGGGACAGGTCCAGGTTGGCGATGTGTATCCAATATTTGGTACGGAAGTTTTGAGGCAAGGTAGACCTCTCAGGGCCTTGCTTGATAACGAGAGCTCCCTGTGGAGATACGGGAGAATAGGCCCCGATGACGAAGAAATGCGGCATCTCAATGTAAGAGATAGTTTGCAGACTTGGCTCATTTATCATGACGGGGTGAGAAGAAGGTGTTTGATTTTAATAGATTTGCTTTGGGCTGAAGCCGTCCGGCTTGAAGATCTACCTCCCGCAGAAATGAAGCAAGCGGCGGATGTCAAGAAGCAAACGGGTGTAAGAAATAGAAGTAGGCTGAAATTTGAGATTATGCGGCTAAGGGGAACGTTATCTTTTCTTGCTGCTTGGAAGCTGGCTTTTTTCTTGAAGTACTCAGAGTACCGCTCTTTCTTAGGCTTACGGGGTGTGAATAAAAAAAGGTTGAGTGTTCTGGAGAAAGAGTGGACCGACCGTCTCCTTAGACGGCGATGATCGCAAGCTAATGAACAGTCCATAAGCATGCCCGCAACCAAGTTTCTCTCTAGCTAAGTCGAAGTTTTACGAACTCTCTCCCGGCTAACAGCCGGGGTGCCCACTGCAATTTTCTTCCAAGAATACCCACCTGTTTCGCTTAACGTTTTCGGCTGATCCCTGCGTGAGTTGCCTCGACCATGAGGCCATGTCGTCACCACTCACGACGGGACTCAACCATGACGGTGCGCCAACGTTTTTCCCTCTTCTCTCTGTTCACGAGCCTCGTGCTGTCCAGCGGCCTGTCGGCACCTGTACAGGCCGATGACATCGACGAGATTCAGCGCCGCGATCTGGCGCTCATCCAGACCCAGATCGAGCAGATCAAGGTCATGGTCGATCGCATCAATGCGAGGCAGCAAAACGCGGATCCCGAGTCCACGCGGATCTACTTCGATATCCCGCGTCTGCGCGATGACTTGCACGCCATCACCAGCGGCATCGATGCCTATCTCGCGCCGGACCGTCTGCTGCCACGCCAGCCCCAGGCGCTAGATGGCGACTACCTCGAGGACCGGGGGCAGTAATGGCTGTTTCGACCAGCACCGCCTTCGAAGCCGGCGCGGGCGCAAGCCCCGATACCGTCTACCTACTGATCGCCAGCGTCGGCTGCGCGCTCGCCATTCTATGGCTCACCTGGCTGACTATCAGCGCCTGGCGCGGCTGGACGGGCGGCCGCTTCGGCGAGTGGATCATGACCTGGAGCTTCATCCGGGGCGTGATGGTCGTGGTGATTCTTTTCTGGCTGCTTCTGCGGTAGCGGGCGCAGCAGAACGCCCCATCCGGGGCAATGCCGGCCACCCACGCCATGGTGGGCGGATGGCAAGCAACCCCAGCAAGTGACCCAAGGAGAATCGAGCGATGAAATCCTTCATGAACCTCTTCCGCCGCGCCCGAGGCGCGTTCGCGCCATCCGCTGCCGTCCTCATGGCCTTGCCCTCGGTGGCCATGGCTGCACTACCGCAGCAGGAGAGCATTACCGAGGGTGCCGACGGCGATCTCTTCGGCACCATCCAGGGGGTGGGGCAGGAAGGCTTCAGCCTGGGCTTCATTGCCTTGGCGGCGTTCGCCATCCTCGTCTACATCGTCGGCCTCATCTGGGCCTTCAACGAGTCCAAGAAACGCGGGGAGTGGAGTGTGCTTGGGGCCGTGCTCGGCTTCGGCGTTCTCATGATCGTGGTCGTCATCTGGCTGGCGAACTACGGCGACCCGATCATGGGCGGCTGAGGGAGACGTCGGACCATGACCATCGAGTTCATTCCCTCTCGTCTGAACGCCACGCCCGTGGTTTTTCGCGGCATGACCGGCAAGGAGCTGGTGATCTGTGCCGCGTCGGGACTGGTGTTCTTCATTCCCGTCGGGATCGTCGGCTGGGCGATCGTGGGCATGGGGGCCATGGTTCCGACCTGCATGTTCCTGGGCGCGGCCCTGTTCCTGTGGTTCGGCGGCACTTTCATGCGCCGCCTGCGACGGGGCCGTCCCACCTCCTGGGTCTACCGCCGCATTCAATGGCAGCTCGAGACGTTCGGGATTCCGGTACCCGGGGGTAGTGAGTTGATCCAGAAATCGATTCGCTGGCGAATTCGCCGCGATCCGGTGCGACGCCCGGTAGTGAAGAAATCCCGTCGTCGCCAGCGTCATCAGGGGGGCCATCATGAGTCGTAAGCGCCATGCCTTGTCGGCGCGCGACGCGCACATTACGTCGCTGCGCGCCGCGATCGGCATTCTCGTCTTGGTCTGCGCCGGGCTTTTCTGGGGCTGGAAGACCGCGCCGGACCGGCTGACGGTCTACACGCCTCCCGATCTGCGCACGGGCAGCACGCGCGAGTGGTGGAAAGTTCCCGAGCCCAACATCTACACCTTCGCCGTCTACGTCTGGCAGACCATCAACCGCTGGCCGGCCAACGGCGAGGCCGACTACAAGCGCAATATCAACGCCTACAGCACCTTCCTGACACCGGCCTGCAAGAACTATCTCCAAAACGAGTACGAGCAGCGCCGCTCCCGTGGCGAACTCAAGGGGCGAGTCAGGGGCATCTACGAAATCCCGGGTCGCGGGTTCCAGAACGCGTCGCCCAACGGACCCGGCGGTGTGCGGGTGATCGATCGCGATCACTGGATCGCCACCCTCGATATGGGCGTCAGCGAGTCCTATGCCGGCACGTCCGTCAGGGACGCCTACGTCCGCTATCCCGTCTACGTGAGTCGTGTGGACAACGATCCCGACAGCAATCCTTGGGGTCTGCAGATTGGTTCCAGTGAAGGCTGTTTCGCCGGCGTGCCTCAGCGACTGGGATATGCCGACGACGATAGCGACGCCGATTCATCCAGCGAGGTAGCCCAGCCATGAACCCACTGTCGATCATTCGCCACGGCATCGTCCTGTTGGCGCTTCTCGTGGCGACCCAGGCGCAGGCTGTCGAGATCCTGCACTGGGATCGCAAGCCACTTCCCATCGACCTGCCTGTAGGCAGCGAGCGTGTCATCGTGCTCGATCGTAATGTCCGGGTCGGGCTGCCGCATGAGATCGCCGGTGCCGATACGCTGCGCGTGCAGAGTGCCGGCGGCGCGATCTATCTCAAGGCCAACAAGCCGTTCGATACGCAGCGAGTGCGCATTCAGGACGTCGAAACCAATGAGGTGGTCCTGTTCGATTTGACCGCCAAGGAGAGCGGTGCCAGCGACGAGGAGATCCAGGTAGTCTTCCCGGGTGGCGAATCCGCCGACGCCAGCGATAGGGCCTCTGCCGCCTCCTCGTCGTCCGGCAAGGCCGAGCGGCAGGCCGGTGAGGCGGCGCAGGCTCACACGCCGGTACCGGTAGTGCTGACCCGCTACGCGGCGCAGTCGCTTTACGCGCCGACCCGCACCCTCGAGCCCGTCCGGGGCATCAATCGCGTGGCAATGCGCTTACCCGAGCGTATGCCGTCGCTGCTGCCATCGCTGCCGGTCACGCCCACGCCCATGGCCGCGTGGAAGCTCAACGGCTGGGTGGTCACGGCGGTCCGACTCTCGAATCGCGACCCGTCGCGCGCCTTCGAACTCGATCCGCGCTGGCTGCAGGGCGATCTATACAGCGCGACCTTCATGCACCCGACGCTCGGTCAGCGCGGCAGCGTCAGGGATACCACGACCGCGTTCATCGTGACGCGTGGGCAGCCTTTGGCGCAGGCCCTGCCGCTCTCCGATTCGGCAGACGGTGGCACGTCCACATCCTTCGAAGACGGCATCCGGGTAGGAGGTGACTCATGAAGCTGCAGGGCAACGGCCTGTTGAAGGTACTCGTGCCGCTGTTTCTGGCGCTGGCGTTGGCCATCGTCGTGATGTGGCCGAGTTCGGATTCGGATCGGCCGACACAGCAGGGTTCGCTCGACAAGAAGGATCCTTCGCTGACGCTCAGTCAGGACGAACTCAAAGCGCTGGGCATCGAGGGGGACACGCCGGAGGACACCGTGGCCACCCTGGTGGGCCAGACGCGGGCGATGCGCGAGGACATGAACCGGATTCTCGATGCCAACGACAAGCTGCGCGAACAGAATCAGGAGCTGGCCGAGCGTAACGATAATGTGGATGGGCGTATCCGCAGTGCCTTGCGCGACCAGCAGCATGGGTTCACGCAAGAGCGTCGACAGAATCAGAGCTTGCTCAACAACCTCCAGGGCCAGATCCGCAACCTCAAGGACGGCTTCACCGGCGACGAAGAAGAGAGCGGTGATGACGACATGCCGATCGGGCTCGGTCTCGAGGGCGGCGGTGGCCCTACCGGCAGCTATGGCGGGGGCGGCAACCTGGCGTGGGTCGAGCCGATGGATCAGCGTCAGGATACCGGGCGTGCCAACTCGCGCCGCGACGAGGGGCCGGCGTTCCCGACCTCTTTCAAGGCGGCGGCGAGCGATGTCGGTGACGCGGCCTCCCGTGCCAATAGCGCGATCAAGGCGAGCGCTACCGGCCAGCCGGACGAGGCTACGGTCGAGCCGATCTACACCATCCCCGAGAACTCGACTCTGATGGGCTCGCTGGCGATGACGGCGCTACTGGGACGAGTGCCGGTCGATGGCACGGTCAACGATCCCTATCCGTTCAAGGTGATGATCGGTAAGGACAACCTCACGGCCAACGGCATCGAGCTGCCCGAAGTGCAGGCCGCCGTCGCCAGTGGCACGGCGACCGGCGACTGGACGCTCTCCTGCGTACGCGGAAACATCACCAGTCTCACCTTCGTGTTCGAGGACGGCACGATCCGTACCGTGCCCTCACCGGAAGACGTCAACCAGGGCGGTGGCGGTAACGACAACCGCAGCAACCAGAACCAGACCATCGGTGGCGGGGACGCCATCGGCTGGATCAGCGACCAGGCGGGTCTTCCCTGCATCAGCGGCATGCGCCGCAGCAATGCACAGCAGTATCTCGGCACCCAGGGGCTGCTGACGGCCGCCGGCGCTGGCGCGGCAACGATGCTCTCCGACGACGACTCGACCTCGATCACTTCGTTCGGCAGCGACGGCTCGATCTCCCAGGCCATGAGCGGTAACCAGGCCGTGGGCCAGATCCTGAGCCAGGGCGTCAACGACATGAGCGAGTGGGTCAACAAGCTCTACGGCGAAGCGTTCGCAGCGGTCTATGTCCCCCCGGGGCAGAACGTGGCCATCCACATCAACAAGCAGCTGCCGATCGATTACGAGACCGAAGGGAGGAAGGTGCGCTATGACACGTCAACCGCAACCACAGTCGGGCTCGACTGAGCGCCGCGCGACGGCGCGAGTCGCGATCGCCGCGCTGGGATTGATCAGCATCGCGCTGCTGTCGGGCTGTGCGACCTCCAAGCCCGAGCTGATGCCGACCAACGGCATGACCATGCAGGAGCTCTGGGAGCAGGGTTCCACGGTCGGTGGCGAAAGCCACCATACCGGTAGCCTGGGTCAGCGTGCGGTGGACGACGCTCGCGGTGCGCTTCGCCGCCCGATCGGAGACGGCGAGATGCGAGCCGAGCAGACGCGCTATACCCGGGATGCGGCCAACGAGATTTACAGTCAATTTTCGCGCCTGCCCAATCCCGATCTGGTGATGTTCGTCTATCCCCATCTCGCCGGCGGCGAGTCGGTGCCGGTCCCGGGCTACTCAACGGTGTTCCCACTCTACAACAAGCCGCAATACGCCATGCCCGGGGAGGGTGCGCGACCGGCAGGGAGGACGCGCTGATGTCGTTCAATGCGCTCATGAACCGCTGGTTCGGCAATGCCGGCCAGCCTGACTTCGAAGCGGTAGGGGATCATCCCGACACACCACGCGGCGGGCGTTCGACATCGGTGCCGCGCGGAAAGCCGATCACTGAACGCGACGTCGACAAGCTCTACGAGCGTGCGCCGTCGTTCGCCAACTATTTGCCATTCATCGAATACCTGCCGTCGTCGCAGAGCTTTCTGATGGATGACTGCCGCTCGGTGGGGATCGTGGCAGAGATCGTGCCGCTGGCGACGGAAGGGCGCTCCGAGGAATGGTTAACCGCCAAGCGCGACCTGATCGAGGGGGCGTTCCAGGACGCGCTCCCGCAGCACGACAACTCGCCCTGGGTGGCGCAGATATATGCCCAGGATGAGGTCGACTACCGCGACATCATGGAGCGCCTGAAAGCCTATATCGACTGTCCGGACCCGGAGTCGACCCGGACATCCAGCGGCCTGTTGGAGACGGCCTACACCCAGGAGTGGCTGGGACAGTTCGAGCGCCATCTAAAGTCGATCTCCCAAGAAGGCGGCGTCTTCCACGACGACGTCGTGACACAGACCCATTGGAAGGGCCAGACACGTCGCACGCGGCTGGTACTCTATCGTCGCCTCAACAAGCAGGCCCAGTCCGGGCGCGGGCAACCGCTGACGCCGGAGGAGGAGGCCAACATGGTCTACGACCGGCTGGCCTCGGCGCTGGAGGGTGTGGGCCTGACGCTGCGCCGCTACGACGGACGCGATTTCCATCGTTGGATGGTCGTGTGGCTCAACCCGCGACCGGCGATGTCGCCCGAGGATCCGCAGGCGTTCTACGACCTGGTGGAGTATCCCGGCGACGATAACCTGCCGTATGACTACGACCTGGGCGGTGACGTGCTGTTCAAGGCCCCTGAGTCCGACGCGGACAAGGGTCTCTGGTACTTCGATGGCCTGCCGCACCGCTGCCTGGTCGTCGATGAGCTGCGCCGGCGTCCCGACATCGGGCATATCACCGGTGAGGTCAAACGCCAGGGGAGCAAATCCAAGGTTTCCAACGCGTTGATGGACGTGCTTCCCGAGGGGACGGTCATGGTGCTGACCATCGTCGCGTCTCCCCAGGAACCGCTCGAGGACCACATCAACCGGCTCAAGGACAAGGCCCACGGCGACAGCGTGCTCGCGGTCAGCGTGCGCCGCGATTGCGAGAAGGCCAAGGAATTCATGGCCGAGCGTCATTACCTGTACCAGTCGTCGCTGGTGTTCTACGTGCGTGGAGAAGACGAAACGGATCTGCGCCAGAAGTGCCAAGCGCTGAGCACCAAGCTGTATCAGTCGAGCCTGAAACCCGTGGAGCCGGAAGACGAGATCGCTTCGCTCAATACCTATCTGCGCTGGATGCCGATGGCGTTCGATCCCGACAAGGACGCGCGCAACCGCTGGTATACGGCCTACAACTACGTCCAGCATCTGGCTAACCTGAGCCCGTTTTTCGGGCGTGCCCGGGGCACCGGCCGTCCGGGCCTGACGATGTTCAACCGGGGCGGTGAAACCCTTTCCTTCGATCCCTTCCATCTGGCCGATCGCGAGAAAAACGCCCACGCGTTCATTAGCGGGCCGACCGGAGCGGGTAAGTCGGCGTCACTCACCGCCATGTGCGCTCAGCTCATGGCGGTACGCCGGCCGCGCCTGTTCATTCTGGAGGTCGGCAACAGCTTCGGGCTGCTCGCCGACTACTTCGAGCGCAATGGCCTGAGCGTCAACAAGGTCAAGCTGTCGCCCGGATCCGGCGTGTCACTGGCCCCGTTCCTGGAAGCCCATCGACTGCTCGAGGACGAGCACGCTCGCCGCCGCGCTGCCGAAGACGCCGAGGCGCGTGCCCGAGGAGAAAGCGTCGACGACGCGTTGCCGGCACCGATCGAGGACGAAGACGAGGAGGAGAGCCTCGACGAGGACAAGCGCGATCTGCTCGGCGAGATGGAGATTACCGCGCGGCTGATGGTCACCGGCGGCGAGGAGGAGGAAGAGCGCCGCTTTCGGCGTGCCGACCGGCGCATGGTACGCGATGCCATCATGCGCGCCGCGCGCCTGACCTTCGAGGAGGGGCGGCCGTGCAAGACCGAAGACGTGCGAGAAGCGTTCTTCGCGATCTCCCGCGACCCCGACGTCCACGAGGAAACCCAACGCCGTGCCAACGAGATGGGCATGAACATCGGGCTGTTCTGCGATGGTTTCGATGGCGAGGTGTTCAACTCCACCGGCGAGCCCTGGCCGGAGTGCGACGTGACGCTGGTCGACCTGGCAACCTATGCCCGCGAGGGCTACGGCGCGCAACTGGCCCTGTCGGTCATCTCGATCACCAACATGATCACCAATCTGGCCGAGCGCACCCAGTACGACGGTCGCCACATCGTCCAGATCATCGACGAGAGCCACGTCGTGACGGTCAATCCGCTGCTGAGCCCGTTCTTCGTCAAGGTCGGCAAGATGGGCCGCAAGCTCATGTACTGGCTGTGGTTCGCCACTCAAAACGTGGAGGATTTTCCCGCCGCCGCCGAGAAACTGCTCAACATGATCGAGTTCTGGATCTGTCTAGTGATGCCGCCCGACGAGGTTCAGAAGATCAAGCGCTTCAAGTCGCTGTCGCCAGCACAGGAGGAGCTGCTGCTGTCAGCCTCGAAGATCTCTAAGAAGTACACCGAGGGCGTGGTGCTCTCCTCGACGGTGGAATCGCTGTTCCGCGTGGTCCAGCCGAGCCTGTATCTTGCGCTCTCCGGTACCGAAGGGGACGAGAAGAAGGCGCGGCGCAGCATCATGCTCGAGAATCGTTGCTCCGAGCTGGAGGCGGCGATTTACATCGCCAAGGAAATGGATGCCAAACGCGGCTTCATCGACGAAGCCGCGTTCGAGTCCTGTGGCCTGCCTCCGCGGGACGAGGACGTCGCGGTATGAGCCAAAGCGGCATCAACGAAGTGATGAGCCTTGTCGGCGTGGTCGTATTGGGGCTACTGGCACTCGGGGTCATCGGCGCGGTTCTCACGAAACTGTCCGTCCGCCGTGGTCGCTCGCTCCCCTATGTAGTGCAAACCTCCCTCAACACACCCGCCGAGCAGGCATTCCTGGGGGCCGTTCAGCGCGCCGTGGGTTCGACGTCGCTGATCGCCTGCAAGGTCCGCATCGCCGACGTACTCCAAGTGCGCTTTCGCAAGCGTCACGGACGCGATCAGCGTTGGTGGCGTTACTTCCGTTTGATCAGCGCCAAGCACGTCGATCTCGTGCTATGCGAGCCACGCGGTGGGCGCATCCTCGCCGCGATCGAACTCGACGATCGCAGTCATCGCCGTGGCGATCGCAAGCGTCGCGACCGTTTCGTGGACCGGGCCTTTGCCTCGGCGGGGGTGCCGCTTCTGCGTTTCGCGGCCAGCGGCCGCTACGACGCTCACGAGATTCATGAACGCCTGGCGACTTACCTCACGACCTCGGAAGAAGGATCGGTTATATGCCCCAACCCCAGATCGACAACGCGATGAGCCTTGACGCGCGAGAGCGAACACTGCACCTGCTCCCGGTCCTGCAGGTCGACCCTTTCGATGGCGTCGCGCTCGAGGACGTTGCGCTATCGGTATCGGTGAGCTGGCTCGAGGAGCCCATTGTCCCCCAGACAGGCTGGACCCTCCGTCAGCCTTACCCCAACCGGCTCTACTTCGTGGGAGGATCCGCTGACTGTCATTTGGGTCACTTCATCACGCTGCCGGACGGGCAGCAGGCAGGCGAAGTCACCTTCCACTGGGCAGTGGATGTATCGGCGTTGCCCCCCGGACATTTCCAGATCACGCATCGGCTCGACCTGACGTTCGACGAGGGGGAGGGCCGCACCTGGTCGATGGATGTCGCCAACTGGTGGTGCCACAGCGAGTTCGCCACCGAGGAACATGCGATGCCTGAGATCGGGCGCAATCGGTTCTCCCGACTCAAGCGGCAGGGGATTTCGCCGACCCGGCGTGCGCATGTCAGTGAGGCGTTGCGGGACGGGTGTCGCTACCTCGACATCCACGAATCGCTCTCACTGCCGGCGATCACCCTGAATGACTGCTGGACCATCGACACCTATGGCGGAGACGCCGTCCACGCATGCCTGGAGGCGCTGAGATGAAATTTACCACTCTGGGATGTGCCGTTGGGCTGAACCTGGTGTCGGCGGTACCGGCACTGGCCACCGACATCCCGGTCCCTGACGTCTTGGATGCGACCCCGCCAGCAGCGCTGCAGGAACTGGTGATCAACGGTCAACCCGTCACTCCGGAGTCGATCCGTCGCGTCGACCTCGAGGGGCCAATCTACGAGGTGAGACTGCGCAACGGCGACACCTTCTACAGTGATGCCCAGGGGCGTCACATGGTCGTGGGTAGCCTCTACGACAACGCCCCCGAGGGGCTCGTCAACGTCACCGAGCAGCATGACCGTCAGGATCGGCTGGACCAACTGGATGCCATTCCGGAAGGTGGTACTGTGAACTATCCCGCCCAGGGCGAAGAGATCGGGCGCATCACCGTCTTCACCGATACGACCTGTCCCTATTGTCAGAGGCTACATCAGGACATTGATCAGCTGACACAGGCCGGTGTCGCCGTGCGTTATGTGCCATTCCCGCGCGCCGGCAGCCACTCTCCAGCTGCCAATCAGCTGGCTCAGGTGCTCTGTTCAGAATCACCCAACGATGCCATGACCCGTGCGTTTCATGGCGAAGCCCTTGCGTCCAGACCGTCGAAGAGTTGTCAGTCAGCCGTCGATGACGGGCTTCAGTTGGGACAGCGATTTGGAATGCAGGGAACGCCCTCGATCGTGCTGCCGAATGGCGAGATGGGCGAGGGCTACGTACCCGCGCAGCAGCTGATTAGGGAGGTTAAAAGGGAAATTCAATGATCCAAGCAACCATCGGTTCGTTTATAACAGTGTTTTTAGGTTTATTACTGCCATCGCAAAGTTTACCAGCATGGCGGTCTGGAATAGGGCGAAAATCAATGCACCCAACAGCGTATATCGCCTTTCTTGAGATAGGGCTTTGAGGAACCCACCAAACCAGTCTAATGACTTTGGTCCTCTCGCCTTATGATAAGGAAGTATGGACTCTGGGGTTGGGTTTTTGATGATGCTATCGATGAATCGCCAGTGATTCAGAATCATTGCGCAAACTGTTAAAAATAGAAATATGATTGCTGGGATTGTTGCTATAATATGAAAGGGCCGAGTTGCAGAGAATAAAGACAATGCTAACAGTATCGAAGTTGTTAGGAAGTTATTCAAGAAAGGGAATATCGACTCGATAAATTTCTCTCGATCAAAAAGGTCCAAAGTTTCTTTTGCCATCGTAATTTTCCACGTGTTATTAAAAATCTCATGTGATGTTATGAAGACGTCGGTATCACGTCAAAAACCCTATCCGATTGACTTAACATTCTCTACTGCCTCCCAGCCCCTCGCCCGGTAAACCTGTCTGCTGATACCGCCGTGGGAGCCGATGCATGTCCTTCGCCCATCAGCTGCGGCCAGGCGCCGTGTTGCTATCAATCTGCCTGCTGGCCTGGAGCCACAATGCCTCCGCCGGCGTTGAGGTGTTCACAACCGCCGGTGAGCCGGTCGTCAACGTGCCCAGCTCTGCCGCCGTGGTCGAGCTGGATGCGCCGGCGCGTCTCGACGCTCGGCTGTCGCA
Source organism: Salinicola sp. V024 (assembly GCF_052645315.1). Classification (NCBI taxonomy): domain Bacteria; kingdom Pseudomonadati; phylum Pseudomonadota; class Gammaproteobacteria; order Oceanospirillales; family Halomonadaceae; genus Salinicola; species Salinicola sp. V024. Next base: position 61,981 of record NZ_JBQXYB010000014.1, on the reverse strand, counting down.
GAATCTTCCCGCTGATCCCTCACGCGCGAAGCAGGTGCTGCAAGCACGCATGAACGATCCCGAGTGGCAGCGAACGCTCCAGGACTATGGCCAGCTCTATCAGGGTGTGGCCCGCGCCTGGATGCTAGGCGTCGAGACGGTGCCGGCGGTCGTGGTCGACAGCCGGTATGTCGTGTACGGCGAGCCGGACGTCGAGCGCGCGCTCGAGGAGATCGAGCAGGCGAGGGGAGATCAACGATGATGCGTTCCCTCACCACGCTGCCGGTGGCCATTGCCTTTGCGCTGTTGGTTGGGCTGGCCAGCATGACGAGCGCACCGCGCGTGCAGGCGATCACCACGCCTGAGATCCTGCAGTCGTCGATGAGCACGCAGTGCCTCGACTACCAAGTCATAGGCATGTGCGCCTGGCTTCACTGCTCGGCCTGGGGTTGTACGGTGCGCACTTCGATCCGTGTCAAGCACTACATTCCCGAGCTGGTCGTGAGCGCCTACGAAAACACCGGCGATAACCCCTGGACCGAGATCGCGATGCTGCCACCACCGACGGGCGACGCCCTGGGCGGCGGGTCCGCACGGGAGTCGGTCGCGCAGCAGCACTCGAATACGCATTTCAAGAACGTGGATGTGATCGGCCATCCCTCGGAGCTGTTCTACCAGTTCGCCAGCGGTTTCGGCTGGTTCTGTAAAAGCAACTCGCAGCCGCTCATGCCGTACTTCATCTCCACGCTCGATGCGCTGGCCTGGCGATCGGGCGTGCCGGAGATGGCCTACCCCGAGGCACTGACACCGGGCATGCGCGAGATGGGTGACGTCGGCGATCTGTGGAGCCCGATCTACCCACGTAGCGGCTTCGTCTCCCAGACCCACGATTACAAGGTCGCCGCATCGGCGGCGCAGCGTGCCGCCGATGTCGTGACCCGCAGCGGTCAGCCCCACGTCTACCAGCCGCTCGTCGCACGCAATTCTCCCAGCAGCGGCATCTGGGGGCCGGATCCCGTCAAGGAAGGCAATCCCGAGACCCACGAATGGCAGGAGCTGGCCCCCAACATGCGCATGTCCTGCTCGACCTTCCCCGATGGTGGCGAGAACGATCAGCTGCAGGATCCGGGCGACTATGCGTGGGCGCTGTGGCGACCCTATCGCTGTTGCAAGAAACGGGGCCAGGAACTGCTGTACTTCACCGGAGAGTAAGCCATGAAACGAACACTACTTCCTCTGACCCTCTCGGTGACCCTGGCGACACCGATGCTGGCTCAGGCGCAATCGGCGGACAGCCTCTACTACGACATCGGTGGTGCCGCCCCCTTCGGCGCCTCGGCGGGGCTCAGCCACAGTCCGCGCATGACCGGCATGGGCGTCAGCTGGGACGTCAATGCGACCTGCGGCAATTTCGACGTGGGGTCGACGGTGAGCAATCAGCTCAACGGTGTCACCAACGGATTCCAGAACATGATGGGCAGCGTGGTCTCCAACGCCACCGGTGCGGTGGCCAGCCTGCCGGCGATGATCATCCAGCGATCCAACCCTGCGCTCTACGATCTGTTGACCAATGGTGTCATGCAGGGGCGGCTCGATTTCGACAAGTCAAAGCTCTCCTGCCAGCGTATGTCAGAGCAACTGGCCGATGCCACGGTCGGCGGCCAGATGCAACAGGGCGCGATGGCCGAAAACTGGCGGGACATCGCGGCCGGCAACACCGATGCGGTCGCGGCCCAGGAGGAAGCCGAGGCGCAGGCCGGCAACGCCGGCCGGACCTGGGTGGGTGGCCAGAAACGCGGCGGCAGTGGCCAGCAGCCGATGCGCGTGGTCGAGGACACGGCCAAGGCGGGCTACAACCTGCTTTATGGCCGCACCGATCCGACGAGCGACGAGTCGGTATCCGGTGGCGGCGATGGTTGGGGATCGGCCGCAACCTCGAGCGGGGATTGGGTCGGCGGCGGTGGTATCGCCGGCGGCAACGGCGGTTCAGACAGCAGCGGCAACGACTGTCAGGGCGGCATGTGTACCGTTTGGGGTTCACCGAGCGATGCCGCCGAGTGGACCAAGAAGATCGTCGGCGACACCGAGCTGCGTTCCTGTGATGGCTGCGAGAAATCGGAGACCATCGCGGGCACTGGGCTGATCCGCGAACTCGAGGAGGAGCAGAGCAATATCCACGAGACCCTCGTCGGGATGATCAATGGTGGTGAGATTACCCAGTCGAAGCTCAACGACGTCTCTGCAGGCAACGGCCTGGCCGTGTCGCGTGGCGTGATCGAGTCCCTGCGTACCGACCCGCAGGGACCGCTGCTGGCTCAGCGTTTGTCCAGCGAGATGGCACTGGCCCGAACACTGACCAAGTCGATGTGGGCGCGGCGCGCGCTGATCGCCGGGTCCAGCGATCCTGGCATCGAAAACAATCCCGAAGGCATTACTGCGCTGGATCGCAAGGTAGACGCCTTCAACCGCGACATCGAACTGCTGCAGAGCGAGATGGAGATCCGCAAATCGCTGGCCAGCAGCGCCGCGATGTCGGCCCTCCGCCGAGCCTCCAATCGGGCAAGCGGCTCGGTGCAAGACGAGTTCAGCACGCCACGTAGCCAGCTGGACGGTCGCGGCGCGCCCGTCGACACCGAGTAAGGGGGAGCGGTGATGTCGATGCTCAAACGCCACCCCCTCCTTCTGGGTCTGGTCGGATTGGTGGCTGCGTTCATCGCCGGCGGTGTGGTCGTCTCCGTGGGCATGCGGCTCTACGGTGGCATTCAGGAATTTCGGGTGGCGCTGGGAGAGCATCGCGCCTGGCTGCTGATCTGGCGTCTGGCCTTCTACGGCACGCTCGCCTATTTCTGGATCCGCTATGGTCGCCGACGCCTCCTCGAGCGCGTCGCCGAGGATCGCGACGGCGGCGAACAGGGGCGGCTGCTCCTGCGCAAACTCGAGCGCATGATCCTGATCGTCGTCGTGCTGATTGAGGGATACAACCTGTTCATCTGGTGGGGAGTCTGACATGGCGACGTTTGCGGTCAATGACTATATGGAAGGCACCATGCTCACTCTGGGGTGGGTGGTGAACAATGGTATCTGGGATGCCCTGACCACTACCGGCATCGCGGTGGTGCCGTTCATCGCGCTCGTCGCCGGCGAATGGTTCCGGGCACGCCAGGAGGGCGACGACGAAGGGAACAAGGGCGTGCTCTCGCTCAACCGGATCGAGTCTCGCCTCTACGTCATGCTGCTGGTGCTGGCTTTCACCTGCGTGCCGGTGTTCACACTCAACGTGGATCCAGTGAACGTGAACCAGGAGCATGCCGATCAGTGCGGCACGGTCATGATGTCGTCCGGGCAATGGGGCGAGTCGACCATGACGTCGATCGACGGCCAGCAGGCAAGGGTGCCCATGTGGTGGGCGCTGACGCATTCGATCTCCAAGGGGATCACCAATGTCGCGGTCTCGAAGATCCCCTGCTCGACGGATTATCAGTCCGTGCGCACGGCCCTCGATCTGACCTCGATCTCCGACCCCGGGCTAAAGCGTGAAGTGGGCGAGTTCCAACTGGCGTGCTTCGGCCCGGCACGCAACAAGCTGTTCCAGAGCGGGACGAGCCTGGATCAAGCGGCAAGCGAGGACGTCGACTGGATCGGATCGGACTACTTCCTCGATACCGCCGGATACTACGACAGCTTCTACGCACCCCGACCGATGCCAGGCTTTCCCTACCAGGCGAGTCGGGACGAAGCGCGACCGAGTACCGGTCCTGGGGATCCTGGCTATCCTAGTTGCCGGGAATGGTGGAGCGATAGCTCTGAGGGGATTGCCGCACGGCTTGTCGACCAGGTCGACACCACGCTCTGGTCGCGCATGCAAAGTTTCTTCCCGACGGGATCGTCCCCCGAGGAGTACATGATCCGTCGGATGGTGAGTCCACGCTCGGGCGCGGCCAACGGCAACACTGAGCAGGCCTCGATCGGCTATCGCAGTCTCGATGGCGGGATCACCGATGATGTTTCGTCAACTGCCGCCATGGTCGGGAATGCCCTCGGAACCATCCCGTTCCAGGCGGGTATGGATAGCCTGAGACAGTCACTGCCGATGATCCAGGGCATCATGCTGATGGCCATCATCATCTGCCTGCCGTTCGTCTCGGTGGCCTCGGGCTATTCGGTGAAGGTCGCAGGACTTGCGATGTTCGGCCTATTCGGATTGTTCTTCCTGACGTTCTGGTGGGAACTGGCCCGATGGCTCGACTCGCACCTAATCGATCTCATGTACGGCAGTGATGCCGCCAAAATGAGCTGGCTGGCCGGCGTGGAGAACGCCAATGACAAGATGGTGCTACGGTTCGTGAACGGAATGATGTTTGTAGTGCTACCCGGACTATGGGTAGGTGTTATGGGATGGGCCGGCGCAGGCGCGGGGAATGCAATATCGAGTGGGATGAATCAGGCCACGAAGCCCGGTCGCGAAGCTGGCAGCAAGGCAGCGGATAAGGTCCAGAGTAAGGCAACGTGATACGAAAGAGGGTCGTCAATGACGGCCCTCTTAATCTTCGACCTCTACCCCAAATGAATCGTAGTAGTCACCGAAGTATGTGTTTGTGCGACTGTCGTTCAAATTAGCTTCTGGTGGAGCAAATGCAGGTCGATCATGATTGCCATCAGAGTGCTTGGACGATTCTCCCAGAGTCCGCAACAGCCCCTGAGACTCGTTGGTCCCAAACAGTAAGGCAGACGTGAACGCTGCAGAACCCTTGGCCAGCTTTCTTGCTTGGACCTTGCCACGCCGTCCAGACGTCGGCTGGTCTGCATTGTCGCCAGATGCCTCACGAGCGCGGAAGAGTTCTCGTGCGTTGTCGTTCCAGAGCCAGTTTTTGAGACTCATGAGAGCCTCCATTTGGTTGTGGAGCTATAGCTTTACAGTAGCGCCGTCGCTGTTCTAGTGCAATTTTCTATATGCCTATACACGTGTCTTACTTGCATCTATCTCGTCGCCCTAGCGTTATGGTGCCACGATGCCTGTTCTTGTTCCGAAACGAGCCTATCAGCACCTTTGATTACCAGACTGCGGAGCAGTTGGTCAGCGATGGCCGCAGCGAAGATCTGCTGCGTTACATCCGAGCCCTGCAGGCTGGGGTTGTTGGGTGATCGAGCCAGATGTCCGGTCTGGATCCTAAGAAACAATAGTATTATTATTGTGTCTTGGGACTCAGGAGGGTATCGCCAATGGCCATCGCAACACATCCTGCAGCGAACAAGACTCGCGACACAGCGGGCCTGCGCGCAGCGATCCGTATCCTGGAAAACTGGGGAGCGACTCAGGAGCAGGGTGTAGAAGTACTTCGGATCTCACGCAGCACCTACAATCGCGCGAAGAGATCAGAGCCGGGTTGGGAAGCCACCATCGACCGCGATCAGCTGACTCGGATCAGCATGGTCTTGAACATTCATGCGGCGCTACGAACCGTCTTTGAGAACCCCGCGAACCTCTACGGTTTCATGACCATGCCCAATCACAATCAATGGTTCGAAGGCCGTACGCCGCTCGACACCATGATCAGCGGCGGTTTTCCTGGATTGTATGAAACCTTCAAGCGGATTGACGGCTTGCGAGGCGCTCAGTGGTGAACCTCGATCCGCTCCCGATCCGCCCCGATGCAGTGTGTCGGGCATATCGGTTGGTGAGCTCCAAGTTTCCTCCGATAAGCCTTTTCGACGATGTCGCGGACGAGCAGGAGTTCGAGGCGCTGCATGAGCTACAGGCACTGACCAACCCTAGGATGCTGGCCGAAGCCGGTGACCTGCGGCTCGTTCCCAGGGAGGAAATCCCGTTTGGCATACCAGGATGCTCGTATGCCGTTGCCCCTTTTACTCACGTCAATCCTGAGGGATCGCGCTTCAGCGATGGTAGCTTCGGCATCTTGTATTTGGCGGATAGCATGGATACTGCCATCGCCGAAGTGCACTACCATCAGGAGGCCTACTGGAGCAATGTGCCCGACTTGCAGTACGAGCGATTCGTCTTCCGCGGGCTGGTCTGCGAGTTCTCGGAAGCCGAGCTTATCGACCTTTGTCAGCTACCGGTGACCGATCCGATCTTCGCACCGGACGATTACATCGCTAGTCGTGCGCTGGGCACTGCGGTCAAACAGAAGCAGGCGCCAGGCCTCAGGTATCACTCCGTCAGGCACGCTGGAGCACATTGTTGGGGACTCATGACACCCCGCCCCGTTCGCTCAATCATCCAGTCCACCCACCTGGAAATGATCTGGAGCGATGGCATTGTCGCCGTGAATGAAGTGAGCCAACCCTAGAAGTCGCTTTCTCGAGGGAAAGGGGAAAGGGCCCGCCAAAAAGGCAGGAAGGGAAGGGGGAGTAAGGGGAAGGGGCTTACCCGTCTGTTTGCCAGGGGAAAACCCAAAAGGCTGGACGAGGGAAAGGGCCGAGCGGGGAAAAGGCCAAAAGGCTGCTCTTACACTGGTAGCTCCGTCCCGGACCGGTTTTCCCTCTCTGTCAAAAAGAAGCAGGTCTACCCCAACGACAGCTATCGGCCAAAAGCGGACATCGGTGCAAGTGGCTCTCATATCAGATAACTTGACTGAGTAACTAGTAAAAGTCGACCTCCAACGAAGCCAAGGTGGCGCATATGACAGACGATGTTGTTAAGCCAAATGCACTCTTCGAAGCAGAAGACGACTGCGTGCTGCCACCTGACCATCCGGTTCCTGCCGAAATCCTTCGTCGCTACTCGGTTGAACGCGATCCGTTCGCCGAGCAAGACATTGCTGACTATGTCCATAGTCAAGCGCGTGACGAGATTGTCACTCACGTAGAGCGCGTGAAGCGCGAGGTCGTGATGGGCGAGTCATACGAGATGTGGGACGTGACTACTGACCAAGGCAGGTGGTGGGTCATCACGAACCCTACTAACCTCTATTCGCAGCAGCACTTTCCGAGTCTGGACTACACACTTTCGTTCCATGTTGGGCTAATGGCGAGAGTTCGTAGCCGCTCGGGTTCGCCCGACGGAAACGACCCGACACCTTTTGATGAGGTTTTGAGAAGATTTGAACAAGCGAGCGAAAGCTTTGGGCATGCGATCGAAGTTGAGGACTTGCAGGCTGTCGGGATGCTTCTACGCGAGGGCCTAATCTCACTTACTACCGCAGTGCACCGACGGGTTGTCCTGCCTCAGGGTGTGGAAGTCCCGCAAGTCGCTAACTTCGTAAGCTGGGCGGATACGCTCCTGAATGTTCTATGTGGCGGCGGAAGTAACGAACGCCTGCGCCAGTATCTGAAGGGTCAAGCCAAGGAAACATGGCAACTCGTGAACTGGCTAACACATTCCCGAAGCGCGGACAAGGTAGCAACAGAGATTGCGGTAAGCGGTTGCGAAGCTACGCTGCGCACGTTCATTCAACTTCTGCAACGTCAAAGAACGGGAAGGATGGAAGAATGCCCTTCCTGTCGGTCAAGAAACATCCGTACCTATTTCGATATCGACATCCCGCCAGATGGCGATTACTTCCTCAGTTGCGGTGCGTGCGACTGGCACAACCATCCGAATGTAACGATGGACTCCGATAGCGAAGAAGTTTGATTCCCCGCAAGAGATGCCATGCTGCCCGACGTCCGCCTTGGGTCACATTCGGCCAATGGCGGTCGCTCGCCGAAGCCCGCTTCCGACCTCAAGAGGACTACGATCAGAGTTCATCCCAGTGACGTTTTCGAATCGTTAGAAATAGAGCGGCATGCTCCAGAGTATCTTTCGCATGAAGTGTAGTGAGACCATCCAATCATCGTTTGATTAGCGTTTCCAACGCTGTGTCCAACTCCCTGACAGATTCGACAATTGTCCGTACGGTCGCACGATCGAATTCATGGTCACGCTGCGAGTCGTGAACACCGCTGTTGAGGTAACCCCACTCGATGCTTCCCGCACCGACGCCTAGCAGTTGGTCGAGTGTGGTCACGACATCAGTAGCGCCGTCGTGATGACTTGCGATGCGGCCAATAGCCGACCTCAGCTTGACGCATTTGTTGTTCAGTTCCCACGGCGAGCGTGGTCCTCCGAGCTTGAGCTCGATGCGGCCATCCGCGCGCCGACCTAGCCAGGTCCAGATACGATCGGTGAGGCTCTCCAACGCCGGCCGTGCCTGACGCAGCGCCTCGCGCTTCTCGTCGTATGCCAATGCCTGCTGAGCCAGCAGAACATAATTCTTTGCCGGCGGGTTGCTATCAACACGGAGTTCATGCTCTCCGTAATGCGGCAAGAACTTGTAGCGCTTGATGGCTGTCGCGCGCCGCGCACCCAGTTCCTGCTGAATGCGATGTAAGAACTCCTCGGCGTGGGAGGTCAGAATGACCTGCTTGCCATCCAGCAGACCATCCTCAAAGAAAGTACGCCAGATGCCATCACGGTGCTCATCGTCGATGGCATTGACGACGTCATCGAAGATGACCACGGGGCAACCCTGCGCGATGTTCTTGGCCAGTAGAATCGCCAAGCCCAAGCACTTGATGTGTCCTTCACTGAAGACGATCAGCGCATCATACCTCACGCTCGGTTCGCCAACGAATTCCACTTCGATCTTGCCGTTCTCTGCCACAGGCAGCCACAGCGCATGCAGCAGACCGCCGGGAGGATCACGGCGATTGAATGAGTTGTAAAGATCTCGGGCCTGTTCCCCCAGCCCCTGTAGCAGCATTCCCGGCAGCGCGGCCAGGTAGCTCTGAATCTCTGGCAGAAACCCCTCATAAGCGGTCTTGATCCGCTGGTGGTGCATGACCACCGGCTCTTCTGCCTCAACGGCCTGGATCAGTTCGTGGTTCGCCTCGTCGAACTGAGCAACGGTCTGCTGGGCTGCTGCCAGTTCCTGGTCGGCTGTCGTTCGCATTGTCCGAAGCCGTTCGATCTCTAACCGATGCTGGTCAAGCGTGACTCGCTCTTGGGCCAGCTCTGCGCGCTGATTATGAACTCCGCGGGCATGCGAATCGAAGCGTTCGATGATCTCGGCGATCCGCAGTAGACCGTTCCAAGCATGCCGCTCACCGTCGACCCACGCGTTTAGCCAGTCGCCCGCAGAGGCCGGAGGCAGCTGAGGCAGGCCAGCAGCTTGCAACTCTGCTGAACAAACGTTGGTAGCAGCCGCAACCACGCGCCGCATCTCTTCCCAAAGCGATCGCACTGCCTCGCTTAACTGTACCCGAAGGCTGGCTTCGTGCTGCTGAAGGGCGGCCAGTTGTTCAAGCTGCTCCAGACCTGCGCGCGCTTTGGCGAAAGGGTCTTGCGCCACAGCGGCCAGCCCTGTCCCGCAGGCAGGACACGCCGTAGCTCCATCGGCCAAGGCCAACACCGCCTCATAAAGCTTGGCGTACTGTACTTCACCGGCGCGGGCTGCGAGCTGAACGGACGACTCGTGCCACAGGCCCTGAAGGCGGTAGGCCTCTGCTAGCGGTGCCTGCAGCCGGGCCTGGGTCACTTCGTGGATGGTAGGCGGAACCGCATCAAGCTGATCTTGCACATACGGCAGCCGTCCTTGTTGTTGCGAAGTTCCTAGCAGCCAGTCAACGCAAGCCTGATACGTCGCACCCGGCGACATGCGCTGTGCTAAATCGCGCTCTTGGCCTTCGACTCCTGTGATCTTTTGTTGGTAAGCAGCAATCACCTGTTCGGAATTTGCCAGCAGTAGGCGACGCTGTGCCAGTTGTGACGCTTGGACCCCGACAAGCATCAGGTTTTGATCGAGCGATGGATTGAAGCCACGTACGAATTCGCTGAACTGATCCACACCGAACAAGGTTGCGATGAGTTGCCGCTGATCGCCCGGGGTCCGTGCTGCAATGCGAGCGAAATCGTCGAGGCGGTTTTTTTCGATGAAGCAGAAGCGGTACTCCGACTCGTCCGGCTGCACGACCTCGACTTCTTCTGGTCCCCTAGCCGACAGCATCGGCGTGACATGGCGACGCAGGCGGGCGTTGTTACAGTAGGTGCGCTGGTCCACCCGTTTGACCTGCGCTTCGCTGATGGAGCCGAGCATCGCCACTTCCAGTGCTTCGCAGAAACTGCTCTTGCCGGTACCGTTGGCACCGTAGACTAGGGTGATGTCATGGCTGAGATCGAATGTTTCCTGCCGCATGAACCCGCGAAATGGCCCCACCACAAGCTGGTGCAGGCGTCCGAAAGCTGGTCCGGCTTCAAGCCCGTGAGCATTTTCGTTGTACGTAACAGGCATTTGCGCCAGATGCGCCACGGCCAGCGGCGCGAGGCGCGTTGACCGCCCGCGACGTGCGGCGCCGACCTCGGCAAGTGACTGCAGATGGTTAAGCACCAAGTGCGCGAGCTGGCGCACGTCGTCATGCACTTCTTGCTGCGCCAGGTGTGAGAGGAAGCGGTGGTACTCCGAATAAATGCTTGCCATGCAGTCCTCTCTCAATAGAACGACGCCTTCGATCAGGCGTCGGGCTTGGTCATCGTCGATGGCAGTGGCTTTCGCCCTTTTGGAACTGCTGCTCAGGGTTCAGCAGGTCGAAGCCGGTGTAACCGCTTTCGTCGATTCGAAAGCATTCCACCTACAAGTTCCGTCATGCGGCCGGAAGAATTCATCAGATAAGACAGCTAGAGACGGGCCCAAGGCTGCAAGCTGTTTCTCAGCAGCTTTGCCAATTTGTCGGACGTCCGCTTTGGGCCGAAAGCGGCCTCAGCTGATGCAGATCGTCAGCCCATAGCATCTGATGGCCAACCAGCCCTATATTCTTTGCCGAATATTAAGAATGTAAATAAATGTTTGCTCAAGTGCCAGTCACTTAGACTATCGACTCAGCCAAAGGGCGTGCTTGATATCCAGCGAGGGCAGGGCGGAGCTAGCTGGATTACTGGCTCTTGCAGCTCCTTGTCCAGTCCGGCTATCCTCAAGATGCAAGCCGCTGGTCACTGACGGTCATCAGTGACGCCTTTTGCCTTCGGGCAATTCCCGAAGCCGTTAACGCATCCCGAAAGACGGCGCTCATCTGAGCTGGATGCCACTTCCGAATACTCGGCCTCGCGCCGAACCACCCATCCGGGAAATCACTTTCCCCGGATGGGAATGGTGTATCTCCCGGACCCGATCCACTGGAGCTGCACCATGAATCCTTTCCAAGGCTCTCGAGCCCTGCTGTTCTCCGTTCTGATTCCGCTCATGCTGCCACAGGTCATTCCTGATCCACTCCGATGGATCTGGCTGACGCTGGTCGCCTTGGTGGTGCTAAAGCGCCTTGGCCTCATCAGCTTTGGCTTTGGCTTCGGCAGCGGTGCGGCCGGCAATGAGAATGAAGCGTTAGGTTCCGTCAAGACGGGATCGACCTCTCATCGCCGTGGCGCGACACACGAGGGAGAGATCGTTGCCCATGGCAGCGCGCCCTATCAGTTCGACGAGGCCAACCGCCTCAGCTACTACATCACGCTGCGGCCCGAGCGTGGTGACGACAAGACCGTGTGGGGGATCGATCTCAAGCGCGTGGCGCGAGAGACCCCGCTGGCTGTTGGCGATGCCGTGGCGCTCGAGTTTCTCGGGCGTGAAGCGGTCGTCGTCAAGGAGCCGGTTCGCAATGACCAGGGCAAGGTCGTGGATCACCATCAGGTGAACACGCACCGTCATACCTGGAAGGCACACGTTCTGCCGGCATAAACCAAGCGGTATCCACCCATGGGGAAGTTTCCTTCTCCCTGGGGCGAGGTGCTTCCCCTTTTTTCGTTCTTAAGGAGAAGCCCCCATGAATCGCAACACGCACAACGCCAACGTCCGTATCGATCTCACCGCCAAGGCGCAACGTCTGGGGCTTTGCCCCGATCGTCGCGACGTGATGGTGCAGATGGAGCAGCCCCTCATCAACGAGGTGGTCGCGCTGTTCGAGACGGCAGGCACATCGCATCCGGCTCTTGAGGACCTGCACTGGATCGAACGCCTCGATGCGTTTCTGGCGCAGGCTCGAGACGAGCTGATAAAGGCGCCTGCAGGAAGCCGGTCGCTCGATCTCGACATGCCGGCACCGCATCGCACTGGTGGCTTACTGCTACCGCTGTTCGTCGGTGTCCATGTCGAGCTGGAGCATCAGCTTGGCAAGCAGGCGCTGGTGTTCTCACTGTCCGGACGTGATCGTCTGGCTGCCTGAATACACGCTATTCCACCCATAAGCCCGTTTCGATGGGCTTTTCTCTTCCACCCCGACCGGGATTCGCTCCCGGTGGGGCATCTCGGTCGTCATCATGAGGTTTCGACGATGGCCGACATCTACCAGGCAATCACTGATCGGATTCTGGAAAGTCTTGAGCAGGGGCACTTGCCCGGTATCGGGCAGCCCTGGGATCCGTCCCGCCGAACGCCACTCATACCCTGTAACGCCGTCTCCGGTCGCCAGTACAGCGGCATCAATGTGCCTCTGCTCTGGGACATGGCCGATAAGCGGGGATTTTCACAGGACCGCTGGCTCACCTTTCGCCAAGCGAAAGAGGCCGGGGGCACAGTACGCAAGGGTGAGAAAAGCACTCTCGCGTGCTTCTACAAACCCATGAAGCGCGAGATCGTCGATGACGCCGGCGAACCCGTGCTGGACGAGGAGGGCAATCCTAGGGAGAAGCATTTCGCCATCCTGCGGGGATTCAATCTCTTCAATGTGGACCAGTGTGACGGTCTGCCCGGTGAGATCACGAATCCGCCGGCGACGTCGGTCGAGGGATTCGACAGCGTGGATGCGCTGGACGACTTCATCGACGACTGTGGCATCAAGGTCACGCACTCGCTGGATCGCGAGATCGCAGGGTATTACCCCCGGCAGGACAGGGTATTGATGCCCGCGAAGGAGCGATTCCACGACGGGGATAGCTACTACAGCGTGGCACTGCATGAACTCACCCATGCCACCGGGCACGAATCGCGCCTGGCACGCATTGGGATCACTGACCCCGAGCCGTTCGGTTCCGAACGCTACGCGCTCGAGGAGCTGGTCGCGCAGCTGGGCTCGGCCTTTCTGTGCGGACACTTCGGTATTCGCAACGAGGCATTCGACGCTGCCTACATCGCCAGTTGGATCGGCGTATTGAAGGCGGATAAGAAGGCCATCTTTCGCGCCACCGGCGCGGCACGTCTGGCAGCGGAATTCCTGAAGCAGACGCATCAGGAAAACCGCACGCCGGCATCGACGGATCAACCGCAAGAGGAGAGCGCCAAGGCCACATCGAAGCGCCGACCGCAGGCGGACGATCAGGACATCGAGCTGTTCGGGCACCAATGGCCGCTGGGCGATAGCGTCAAGCTGGATCCCACGGTCGACCGGGGCACCTTCCGTGCCCAGGTCGTTCGCCTGAAGCAGATGGGCTACGCCTTCGATGCCACGTCACAAACCTGGACCTATTCGGCTGCGGCAGCGGCTTGAATCTGACACTCAACCCTCGGGGGCGATGACTGCCCCTCGGGGGTAGCTTGCCCCCATTCTGTTTGATGGAGGCAGCATGTCAACTACAACTCCGCTCTGGCGTCTCGAAGAGGCGCCAGAGCTTTTTCTGGACAGCTACGTCGCCGATGGCGACCACGCGGTCTTTCTGTCCCTATGGGGGCGAGATACCGCCATTCACGAACTGATGGCAAAGCTGACCCTGCCGATCGCCGAAGGCGGCTGGAACGGGATCACGCTGCAGCGGGACGATCAGACGGTCGCCCTGCATCTGGATCGCGATCGCCTGGCGAAGCGGACGACGCGGACCTATCGGCAGACGCGGTTCGGCAGCCTGCTGAACCTCTGGCTGTTCGACCAGCGCTGTCAGGATCCCGATCGGGCCAACCGTCAGTGCTACGCCATCTTCAACGAGCGCGACTCTCGTCAGGACAAGAGCGCGATGCTCTGGTCACGTCTGCGGGATCTCGCCGCGTTTCCACTGCTCGATCACTGGCGACCCATGGTCGTTCAGCTGCTCCTCGAGCACGGTGCGATACGCATGCTCGATCGAACGTCTGAGCGCCTGTCCGGCGTCTGGATCGATCTCTCACTGACCAACGTCCAGGACGCTATTGGTCAGCTCATCCACTCCGGCGATCTCGCCACGCAATGAACCCGGGAGGCCATCATGGCTCTGATGTTTCCGCGACTGGCGCGCAACTTCGCCAAGAACGGCTACTACCCAACCGACGAGGACACGATCGAACGTGTCCTCCAGGCACTGGGCACCTCGCATGACCAGCGGGTGCGCATTCTGGATCCGTGCGCCGGCGAAGGGCACGCGATTCTGGAAAGCGCTCACCGGCTGGGCCGGGAACGAACTGATGCCTATGGCATCGAGTACGATCTCGAGCGCGCGCGCCACATGCAGCGCCTGGTCGATGTCGGCATCCAGTCGGACTTGATGGACACCGTCATCTCGCCGCGCTCGTTCGGCATGATGTTCTTCAACCCACCCTACGGCGATCTCGTCAGCGAAACCGGCGGCAGCAAGGGGTATGCCGGCAAGGGCCGGCAGCGGCTGGAAAAGCTGTTCTACCAGCGCTGTGTCCACCTGCTGCAGTACGGCGGGATCATGGTGATGATCGTGCCGCACTACGTCTTCGACGATGAGCTGTCGAGCTGGGTCAGCCAACACTTCGATCGCGTCACTGCGTTCGAGGCCGCGGTCGATACCTTCAAGCAGGTCGTCATCTTTGGCGTTCGCACGAAGCGCAATGCACTACTGGCCAATGATAGGGCCAAAACGATCAGGAAGATGTTGCAGCAAATCGGGCTGGGAGAGTTCAAGCCCGAGCCGCTGCCATCGATCTGGTGTGATGGTCTTTATGACGTGCCGCCGGCGATCGGCAGCGCGCCACACTGCTACCGCGTGTCGCTGGAACCCGAGCAGCTGGAGCAGGAGATCGATCAGCTGGGCGGGCTATGGCCCGATTTCAACCTCGCGTTCTGGACCGATGGGGTTACACAACGACGTCCGCTGCGCCGGCTTTCGAGCTGGCACCTCGCGCTGTCGCTGGCAGCGGGAGGCATATCGGGCATCGTGACCTCGCGGTCGGGACGTCAACTGGTCGTGAAGGGCGACACCTTCAAGGAGAAGTGCTCGAAGGTCGAGTTCGACGAAGACGCCGATGGCAACATCAGCGAGCGTCGGATTCTGACCGATCGTTTCGTGCCGGCCATCATGGCCTGGGACGTGACGCCGGACTCTCCCGACAAGGGTCGACTGTTCAAGATCACCTCGACGCCGGCGCAGGATGCTCCGGCACAATCTGAATCTACCGACTCGGACGCCGAGACGGCATAACCAAACAAGCTCGCCCCAGGGCGAGCCAACCCCTACGGGCAGAATACCGCCCGTAGGGGCGTGTTCTGTCCGTTTTCTTTGGAGATGGACATGAACATGCCATGCACAGCACCGGATAACGTCATCGCGCTCAACGATTTCATCGATGAGTTCGGCGACGGACTTCTGGATACGCTCAACAACACCTACCCGCCGGTCTACGATGGACGGGCCAACCCTGCTCGCCAGGCGGTGATGGGCGGCCTGGCGCGACAGCCATTCGACGCCCAGGCGGAAGTCGTCCAGGCGATCTGTGCCTTGCTGCTCGATCAGAACGAGCGTGCCGGCGTGATCAACGCCGAGATGGGGACCGGCAAGACCATGATGGCGATCGCCGTCGCCGCCGTGATGGCGACCGAAGGCTATCGTCGATCGTTGATCGTGTCTCCGCCGCACCTGGTCTACAAGTGGCGGCGCGAGATCCTCGAGACGGTGCCCGAAGCTCGGGTATGGGTACTCAACGGACCGGATACGCTGGCGAAGCTGCTCAAACTGCGCGAGCAGTTGGGGCCGCCAGACGATGGCTGGCCGGAGTTCTTCGTGCTGGGTCGCGTGCGGATGCGGATGGGGTTCCATTGGGTACCGGTGGCCACCCCGAAGCGTACCATTGCCGGTCGCCTCGCCGCGTGTCCGGATTGCGGCCGCATGATCCTCGACAACGACAATGAGCCGATTCGGTTCGAGTTGTTTCAGCAGACCGAGCGTCAGCAGTCGTGCGCGGGATGCGGTGGCCAGCTCTGGACACTCATACGACAGCGGCAGCCCGAAGGGGATGCCCGCCATCGTTCGGTGCTCAAGGCGCTGCAGCGCATTCCGACGATCGGCAAGGTGACATCGGAGAAGCTGATCGACCAGTTCGGCGAGGCGTTTCTCTCGTCGATGCTTGCCGACAACGTGCACGAGTTCATCAACCTGATGGACGAGAACGGCGACCTGGTGTTCAACGATCGACAGGCGACGAGAATGGAGCGGGCGATGGCGAATATCGAGTTCGGTTTCGGTGAGGGCGGTTTCCAGCCGAGCGAATTCGTGAAGCGCTACCTGCCCGATCAGTTCTTCGACCTGCTGATCGTCGACGAGGGGCATGAGTACAAGAACGCAGGATCGGCCCAAGGCCAGGCCATGGGAGTTCTGGCAGCGAAGGCACGCAAGACGCTTTTGCTGACCGGCACGCTGATGGGCGGCTACGCCGACGACCTGTTCTATCTGCTCTTCCGGATCCTGACGCCGGTGATGATCGAGGACGGCTACCGTCCCCAGCGTAACTCTCTGGGAGCGGCCTCCATGGCCTTCATGCGCGAGCACGGTGTTCTCAAGGACATCTACTCGGAGCGCGAGGGCGCTGGACACAAGACGGCGAAGGGCCGGAAAACCTCGGTGCGCACGGTGAAAGCACCAGGCTTCGGCCCCAAGGGCATACTGCGCTACGTGTTGCCCTTCACCGTCTTTCTCAAGCTCAAGGACATCGGTGGCGATGTACTGCCACCGTATGACGAGGAGTTCGTGGAAGTCCCGATGTCGTCCGGCCAGGCCAGCGCCTATGAGAGGCTCTCTAGAGAGCTGACACAGGCGTTGAAAGAGGCGCTGGCACGCAAGGACACCACACTGCTGGGCGTGGTGCTCAACGTGTTGCTGGCGTGGCCTGACTGCTGCTTTCGGCCGGAGGCGGTCAAGCACCCGCGCTCGCGGGAGCTGATCAGCTTCGCGAAGTCGATCTTTGACGAGACGTCGACGATGCCCAAGGAGGACGAGCTGGTTGAACTATGCCGGTCGGAGAAGGCCGAGGACCGCAAGGTGCTGGTCTACTCCACCTACACTGGCAAGCGCGACACGACGAGTCGCCTGAAGCGGGTGCTCGAGCAGGCGGGGCTGAAGGCGGCCGTGCTGCGCTCGAGCGTCGATACCAGTCGGCGCGAGGACTGGATCGCGGATCAGGTCGAGAAGGGGATCGATGTACTGATCACCAACCCGGAACTGGTAAAGACCGGCTTGGATCTTCTCGACTTTCCGACGATCGCGTTCATGCAGACGGGCTGGAACGTCTACACGCTGCAGCAGGCGGCGCGGCGTTCCTGGCGTATCGGTCAGCACCGGGCGGTGCGTGTGCTGTTCTTCGGCTACGCCGAGACGTCACAGATCGCCTGTCTGCGGCTGATGGCCAGCAAGATCGCCGTGGCACAGAGCACGTCCGGGGACATCCCCGAGTCTGGGCTGGATTCGCTCAATAGCGATGGCGAGTCGGTCGAGATGGAGCTGGCCCGTCAGTTGGTCGCTTGACGTTCACATTGACCTCAACCCAACCCCTCTTCGGAGGGGTCACGTTGTTGCAATAGCTGCGATTACGAGGTAGCGCAGACCTTTGGCAAATGTGACGATCAAAAGGAAACTCCAAAGAGGTTCACGCATGAAGCCCGCTACTATAGTTAAGGGATCACCAATGACTGGCAGCCAACTTAGCACAAGAATCCATCGTCCATGGCGTAGATAGACAGCTCGGGTCTTATCAAGTTTTTCTTTTTTACATGGGAACCATCGTCTATGGCTATACTGGTCTATGTGGCGACCTATGTACCAATTGATAGCGGAGCCAAGCACATTTCCTAATGTTGCGACCAGTAGCAAAATTGGGGTGAGGTATTTATTTGAAAATAACATGGCCATAAGCACTACCTCTGATTGCATTGGCAGTAGTGTTGCTGCCCCCAAAGCCGTAAAAAAAAGGCCGAGATAGCTGGTTATTTCAAATATAATAGTTGCTCCATATGTCGTCTTGGAAAAGCCGGTGCTGTATCATAAATAATTTGTGTTGTTTTCTCTAAGGGCAGGTTGTTTTTTCAATAATGTAAGCCGGGCATTTTTAATGCCAGACCCTTCTGGAGCCTGGCGAAAATGCTTTTGACTTTTTAGACGCTATTTGATGCCCATGTGGATATTGTAACGATTGTCAGAATCGTTAACGCTACCAAGAGACGATCCTTTTATATCCAAGTAATAGGTTCCGGGGTCCACACTTTCATTGAGTGTGAAGTGCCCTTTGCTGTCAGAATCTTTAGCAAGAAGTTGGCCAGAAGGCGAGTACAAAGAGGCTTCTATGGCCATCGTCCGATTTGATTCGCTCGCAAGATGTTCACTGCTCAAATACAGTTGTCCTGTTCTGGCGACGGGAATCTGATAGCGGACTGGGCTACCTCCCAGTTGCTGAGAAGATGAGACGCCCTCTTTGAGTATTTTGCCTTCGGCTTCTTCGTGTCCCGGTGCAGCAAAAACCGGAGCGGTAGCGGCTACCGCAATTGCTAGGATCAACACTTTGATTCTGCTTTTCATGATATACTCCTAAATGATTGGTGCAGTACAAGTGTGTGCGATGAGCCTGAAAAAAAGCTGAATCATTATCTTGTTTTTCACTCCGCTGTTGCTTGGTGATTAAATAATATTGTTATGCGGAGGCTACATTTATCCTTTGATTTCGAGCTTTATTAGCCACCAGTTGACCGGATATGAGATGATAAAACCAAAAGCCATGGCGACTTGTATCATAAACCAAAATTCAATTGTATTAATCCGCAATGGATGGCCCAAGACTGAAGGAAAGAGGTAAAAATGGGCGAAGGCCATGAACCCATACACCCCCACTTGCCAAAAAGTTAGGGGCAAAAAGTCAGCTTTTATCGCTTGGATGATACCATTGCCAAATGAAGAGTTACGCGTCTTTTGGATAGTGAGGTATTGAAATGATATCGCTAGCAAAAAAGCTAAGAAATAACTCAATATCCATACTGAAAATATTTCCTTATCAAATAGTGTTTGCCAGCCTAACCAAATGGAAATCGATGGAAAAAGTGATATCAAGGCTATGGCAGCTATATCGCCGAGCACGCAGCCACTGCCACATTGCAAGGTCCCTTTTGCCACCTTGAGAGGGAAGGAGGTATAACGATCATATGAAGGTTTGTCGTTATTTGCTATTGTCCTTAGAGGAGCTTTTCGCGCTGCTAAAGGATCATTTTTTCGGTAGAGAACAATAGTTAATAAATGACCTAAAAACGAGAAGGTTTGCCAGATATGATTCATGAGGCTGATATTGCGTGGGTACCTTCGCACGACCATGATGATATAGATAACGCACAAAATACCTAGTGCAACAGAAAGCCAGGAAAGAGCCGTAGGCCAGTGTGGTATCATGTGTACTACCTTTTAGTGCTTAAATTCCTAGCTGCTGCCTGTTGAGCCCAAAAGACTTAATTGAGTAAGCAGGCTCGTTATTGCCATCGGCATGCGAATTGGCGTCCATAAATTATCAGTATCGTTATCTGGTTCTCGATAGGGGCTAAGTATTGCTTTTGCACTATTGCATGCTTGAATTTACATTTGTCTATTTGTGTTGCCTTGAATACTTGGGTGCGTCCTAGGTGTTCATAAATAGGACCATGAGTACGATAAGCAAGAAGCAAGGATAAGAGTAAGCTTGCTGCATCTGTTCTGCGTAAGGAAGCCATCTTCTATTTTGGCATCTTTGTGCTCCAATAATGCCTTGTTCTTACGTCCGAAGAAAGAGCTACAATGCTCACTTATTAACATTCGATAAAATATGGTTTTGTTGGTTGATGTCGATGCCACCCCTGGTTTTTTCTGGGCTCATAAGATATCTCTTGGTGATCGATGACGTGGGTCGAAACTGACGCGCCGTTATCGAAAATATACACAAGTTGAATGAAAGCCATCGGATTCATGTCGTACAGCCTATTCTCAGCCTAGATGATGAAGTTTAGCCTTGTCGGCGGCCAGCCATGCGGGCAAGAATCCCGTCACGCCGTATTAGCCCGTGCCAAAGAAGTGCCATGCCAGCATGAACAACAATCAGCGTCAGCAGGGTCCAACCAAGCCAGACATGCCACTGGCGAGCTATCATCATGCGACCGCTTTCGGGGCTGCTGCCATCGAATAGAGGTATGCCAAATGGCGTGAATGGCTGGCCGCCGAGCCATGTCATGTAGAGCCCGAGAGCCGGTATTCCCAGCATAAGCAGATAGAGCAGCAGATGAGACATTACGGCTGTGCGCGCCAGTCCACCGGTATGAGTCGGGCGGTGGGGTAGGCTGATTAGAGCCCAAAGCGCTCGAGCCATAATCAGCCCCATCAGTAGCGTTCCTAGTGGCCGATGAGTCGAAAGCCAAGCCTGTATCCATTGCGAGTGCCCCCATAATACCTTGGCCGTCATACCGCCCAGTTGCCATAGCAACAGAGCACCAATACCCCAGTGTAGCCAGCGGCTGATTCGACCGTAGTAAGCAGGTGTATCCCTCCATGGAAAAGATGACATCGTGATCCTCCCTTAATGTATAACTTTGGACTTTTAGTACCAGGCGCGCAGACCCATTACCAAGGCAGTTGTTGACTCATCATCATCGTAATTACGTTCGTAGCTAACCCCCACGTATGGGCTTAGCTCCCTCATCAGGTCGTAGCGCAGACGAAGACCGATCTCACTACTGTTAAAACCGCGCTCAATGTCGTACTCGGGAACATCCTGGAAAGATGCTGAGAGCTCCAGTCGTGGTTGCAGGATCAATCGCTGAGTGAGTAGCATCTCGTATTCGAACTCGGCGCTTGCACTGACATCACCTTCGTCACTGAGATATAGCGCAGTATCGGTTTCCAGCAGCAGCGGCACCAAACCCTGGAAGCCCACGACCGCGAAGCGTCGGTCGGGATCAGGGTTGAAGCTCTGGCGTACGCCGGCCTGCAAGTTCCAGAAAGGTGAGACCAGGCGACTATAGAGTAGCTGTAGATCACTACTCTCGGGGCTTCCACCGTTGATTGGTCCCTCTCCCTCGCTTTTCCACCAGAATCGGTTGATATCGTTACCGATCCAGCCCTGGGCGTCCCATAGCCAGGCATTGGGCGCGCCGTTGCTATCTCGGTATTCGAATCGGTCGATCAGTATTTGGCTGAATACCGCGTCGTCATGTACCGGTTCGTTCCATTCGGTGGGAGAGCCGCTACGAGCATTCAGGGGCTCTTCGGGAACGACATCGTCTACATTGGCACGACCGTGATGGTCGCCGAAGGCGACGGAGGGCAGCCAGAGAGCTGCGATCAAAAATGCACCACAGTGAATGAGTTTGTTGTTAAACATTATCGAATGCCTCCGCCGGGGCTACCCGTACCACCCGGAACATCCCGGCATCCATGTGGTATAGCAGATGGCAGTGGAACGCCCAGCGTCCTGGTTCATCGGCAGTGAACAACAGCGAAGCACGTGAGGCGGGTAGTACGCTGAGGGTGTGCTTGAATGGGAGATAATCTCCCTGGCCGTTTTCCAGTTCCATGAACATGCCATGTAAGTGGATGGGGTGTTCCATCATGGTGTCATTGACCAGGATCAGACGAATGCGCTCACCCAGCACGATGTCGATCGGCGTGGATTCGGAGTATGTCAGGCCATCGAACGACCACATGTAGCGATCCATATTGCCGGTCAGGTGTAACTCGATGTTCCGCGAGGGCGCCCGCCGGTCGCGCATTGGTTTGACGTTGCGCAGCTGCGTGTAAGTGAGTACACGATGGTCGACAGCCTCTAGCCCGGTACCTGGCTCATCGAGGCGGTCGCGTTGCACCTCGGCGACGTTGAAGTTGCCGGGCCCATGGCCGCCGGGCTCATGGCGCGCCACGACCGGCCCGGGATCGCCTGCACCCATGCCCGCCATCCCGGCCATGGCTCCGCGTCCGCCGTCTTGGTTCATACTCGACATGGTGCTGTGATTCATGCCCGACATGGCACCATCGTTCATGCCACCCATGGCGCCGTGTCCATCGCCGTGGCCCATACCCGACGTGATGCCATTGTGCATGCCGCCCATGGCACCGGACTCTTCCTTGCCGTGGTCCATATCGGTCATGGCATCGGCGGACATGCCGCCCATGGCCCCGTGCGTCATGTCCATGCCCATATCCACCATCGTGCGCTGGGGTGGTTCTCTCAGCGCCGGTATCGCCGCGCGCATTCCGCCGCGAGGCGCCAAAGTGCCCAGGGCGTAGCCGCTGCGATCCATCGACTCCGCCATCAGCGTATAGGCGATGCTGGCTTGGGGTTCGACAATGACGTCGAGAGTTTCCGCCACGCCAATCTGAAACTCGTCGGTCTCTACCGGCTCCACTTCCTGGCCGTCAGCACCGACTACCGTCATCGGCAGGCCGGGAATGCGAAAGTTGAAGTAGGTCATGGCCGAGGCATTGATGACACGCAGGCGTACGCGTTCCCCGGGCTGGAATAGTCCTTCCCACCCCGTCACTGGATGGCGTCCATTCATCAGGTAGGTGTAGGTGGAGCCGGTCACATCGGCGATGTCGTTGGGGCTCATGCGCATGTTATTCCATGCGAGCCGGTCACGAAGCGTCGACATCCAGCCATCCTTCTCCACGGCCTCGAGAAAATCGCCTGCCGTGCGTTCGTTGTAGTTGTAATAGTCGCTCTGACTTTTCAGCCGTGCCATTACCCGATGCGGATCTTCAAAGGTCCAGTCGTTGAGCATGATCACGTATTCGCGATCGGCCTGTATCCGATGGGGTGTTGCGGGATGAACGACAAGCGGCCCGGTCAGACCGATCTGCTCCTGCATACCGGAGTGACTGTGATACCAATAAGTCCCACTCTGGCGCACGGGAAATGCGGCTTCAAAACTTTCGCCCGGGGCGATGCCGGGAAAGGAAACGCCTGGTACACCGTCCATTTCAAACGGCAGCATCAAACCGTGCCAGTGAATAGAGGTATCCTGATCGAGGTGGTTGTGAATGCGCAGGCGCGCTCCTTGCCCCTCCCACAGTTCGATGAGCGGCGCGGGGATCGAACGATTGATGGTGATGCCGCTGCCGTGGCCACCGGCGATGGCGACCCGTTCGCGGCGTACGTCGAAATCCAGCGAGACTGGGCGGGGCGGGCCGCCTGCGACCTGCGCCGCGATTCCGCTCCGGGGGGAAAGCGTTTCTCCCCGCGCATAGCTTGGTAACAGTGACTCCAGCCCTGCCAGCGCGCCAGTTCCGGCTAACGCGACCAGAAGACGGCGACGATCATTATCGATCGAACGATGTTTCATGAGTTTCTTTCCTGGAGTTCTAGTGACGTGCCTGAAGTGCTTGTGACGCGTGGCCAAGGCTCAAGAATTCGAATTTAACGTGACCGTCCCTTTCATCCCGGCTTCGTAGTGGCCTGGCAAGAAGCAAGCGTATTCAATGGCGTCGCCTTGCTGGGGCGCGGTCCAAGTCAATGTCTCGGTCTCGCCCGGCGCTATCGTGATGGCAGCACTCTGACGGCTCATCTCGTTTTGGTTCATCATGCCGTCGTGATGATTGTCCGCCATGGCATTGCTGTCGGTAGCACCGTGGTGATCACCACCCTGCTGCATCATGTCACGGTGCATCTGCTGCATACCGCTACTGCCGATAGCAAATTCGTGAGGAATCATGGAAACGTTTTCGACACGAAAACGTACCGTCGTGCCTGGCGCGATCTGCAGTTCATCGGCATCAAACCACATGCTCCCAGCCTGGATATCGATCGTTCGATCAGGTTCGGGGTCAATTGTTTTCCCCTGGTCATGGCCGGTGTCGGCCATTGCAGAGGTGGTGACGGCAGCAAAGGTGAAAAGCAAAAACAAAAATTTCATAAAAGCTCCACGGAAAGAGAGGGGCGACACGTTTGTCCGATTGCCCGAGGAAGACGAAATACGAAAGGGCCAGATGTTGCGGTCGGAAGTATCACCCGGCCGATGTCGGCAATGTCATGAACAGTTGGGTTTCATCATTACCGAATTGATGCACGGTCAGTGCCTGAACCTGATCGCCGGGCATACCTGGGGTCCCAGCGGGCATGCCGGGCAGCGATATACCTTTCACGTCCGGACGTTCGGTGAAGAGCCGGCTGAGCGCCACGCCGGGTACATGGCCCTCGACGATGTAGCCGCCCATCTCCAGGGTATGGCAGCTTCCGAGTCCATATGGAACTCCGAGACGCGCTTTGGTATCACTGAGACTCGTTGTTTCTATTACTTCGACTTCAACGCCACGCTCCTCCAAATATTCCCCATAAGCTGCACAACAACCGCAGGAAGGGCTTTTATAAAGTATGGCTTTATCGGGCAGCGCGGCGTTTGCGAACTGAGCACTCAGCGTGAGTGTTGCGGATAACAGCAGTGTGATAGTCCTACGTGGCATGGCAGATATCCTGAGGGCTGTTGAATTCCTATCGCCAGTAGACGCCGGTAATCTGAAATAACGCTGAAAGGAAAATGCTACTGAGAGGAGATATTTTCAGGGTGTTCCGCGAGGGACAAAAGTTATCTCGACCCTCAGTCCACCCAGGCTGGATCGGTCATAGGTTACGTGGCCGGCGTAGCGCGCGGCTAGCTGCGCTAAAATGGAGAGCCCGAGACCGTGCCCTCGATACTGTTCATCGAGCCTCATACCTCGCTGGCCGAGCTGCCCAAGCATGTCGTTAGGCACCCCCGGTCCGTCATCCTCTATTCGCAGGCGGCATGGCGCGGCGAGCAAAGTCAGCTCGACTCTCTGTCGCGCCCACTTTCCCGCGTTATCGAGCACGATGCCCAGCAATTCCATCCCGTCTTGACGCTCCAGTGGCATCCTAAAGTCGGTGATAGATGTGTCATCGAGAATAAAAAATCGATTGGGATATAGAGTTTGAAACATTTCCAGCATGGAGGTGATCTCTTTCATCCCCGTGTGTTGCTGGCCAGTAGATTGACCGACGATACGTGACTGTCGTAGCTCACTTTCCAGTTTTTCGTCGATATCATTGAGCCGTTCGAGCATACGCATGCGGCGTTTCTCATCCATGGCCCGCTTCGAACGCAGAGCCTGCATGACCGCGGTGAGCGGGGTTCTGATAGCATGAGAGAGGTTAGCAAGTGACTCTCGCGAGCGTTGCTGACGCCGTTCATGCTCATCGAGAAGCGTGTTCAGCTGGGCTATTGGCGCTTCTAACTCGGAGACGGTCTTGATTTGAAGGCGACGGCGCTCGCCGCGTTGAAGCTCGATGAGTTGTCGCGACAACTGACTGAAAGGACGCAGGGCACGGTTAACCGCAAATAGGTTAAGTAATATCAGCAACAGCAGTAATGCCACTGCCACTGCGCCGATCCACCAGTGCAGCCGTGTCAACCCCTGTTCGATACCGGTGAAATCCTCTCCCACAATCAGTGTGGCCGATTCGCCGCCGAGAAAGAATCGAGTCCGCCATAGGAGCAAGCGATGATTACGCCAGTTTATTAATTCGGCGCCTTCACCCGACTCTTCAATCGGTAATGACTTGAGCGCATCGTGGGTACTGAAAACGCGTCCATTCATATGCAATTGATAGAAGTGGTGAAAAGTTTCGGCGGGATTGGCATCGGGGGGCAACGACAATGCCTTCAGGCCGTCGGTGCGCAGACGACCAATGACCAACGCAGATTCCTGCTTCAAGCGATCAGCGAGAAAGTTATGTGCCAATCGGTCTAATAGAAGTCCGTGTAGTATCCAGGTGCTGCCCACCACTATTAGGGCTGCTACGCCTAACCCCCCGAGTAAGCGTAGTCGCAGACTTCGCGAATTAGGCCGTAACAAGCATGTACCCCTGGCCGCGGCGGGTTACAATTCGTTCGCGACCAAGCCGAGAGCGTAATCTACCGATATAGACCTCGACTAGATTGGGCTCGGCAGCGTCTTGCTCAAGAGCATAAAGTTGATCTAGCAAATGCCTCTTGGAGTGGATGCGGTCGGGGTTGCGCATCAAATAGCGTAATAACCGGAATTCGGTAGAGGTCAAAGTCTGCCATTCTTGGTGCATCAAACTGAACTGTTGCCGCGCCTCATCGAGACGAATGTCGTTGACCTCCAATAATGAGGAGAAGGTATTTGCTTGCCTTCGTAATAGCGCTTGTAGTCGGGCTAGCAGTTCCTCCTCATGATAAGGCTTGGTCATATAATCATCGGCGCCTATGCGAAGACCCTCCACTTTATCGACCCAGCTATCTCTAGCAGTCAAAATCAGTATTGGCACCGACCATTGCGCCTGCCTCCAATTAGCGAGAAGATTCAATCCGGCACCATCAGGTAGGCCGAGATCGAGAATCACCAGCGCATACACCTCCGTAGTTGATAGAGCCATCGCCGTTCTCATGGTGAGGGCTATGTCGGTGCGGTATCCAGCGTCATCGAGAAGTTCGGCTAGGCTTTCCGCCAGTAGTTCGTCATCTTCAATCAGTAAAATTTTCATATTTGCAGGGGTTTGCTTTAGCTTTCGGAGCTTTACCTTTCAGAATAGCTGATTTTCCTGAACAGATCCTGAATGCGTTGTACGCGATATCATCATGGGGCGCCAGCTTTATCCTCTCTCATCTATTACGCCACTCACCCTAACTTCCTGGAGTTCGGCTTAGCCCAGTAAACGAAGAAATGGCGAATTTTAGATTACTAATCTCTCTTGTGTAAGTTGTGTAGATCACTGGCGCCGCCTCCTTAAACCGGCGCCTATTATTTATTAATAATGCCAAGCGCAGAGTGCCGGGTTGCTGGAGCGATTAGGGCCTGGCAATCCGGCTTCTATTAACCTACTTTAACCGAGGGGCTAAATAGGGACATTCATTCAGCTTGCGTTCAGAAAAGCCGCCTAGTTTTTAGAAACGAACGGGCTAGAAGCCCTAAGGTCAGAGCCCTTGGTACGGGCTGAGGATTGTTGAGTCAGCGACGCGAGGGATACGCATGGAGCTGTTCGCTCTTCTAATCATTCTAATTCTTGCTCTGAGCGCCGGCTTGTTGGTGCAGTGGTTGCCCATACGTCACCGGCCACGGCCTAGCTGGTCTCAACGCGTGCCGTTTTTGGGCGGGGGGACGCCCGACAGCCACGCCTGGAGCCGCTATCACGTTCGCTATTACTCCATGACACTGCTGTTGATCGCCTTCGAAATGGAAATGATGTTCATGTACCCGTGGGCAGTCGTATTCGTCGAGAAGGGCATGAAAGCCATGATGGAGATGGGCATGTTTCTCGCCATCCTGTCGGTGGGCATCGTCTATGCCTGGCGTGAGGGGGTGTTCAAGTGGCAGTGAACTGGCTGCATAAGCTCGCGGCGCGTGGCAGCGTTCCCGTGTTTCCCGTATTGGGGATCAATGGCGCTGGCGCGTTGAGACACCTTGTGCTTTCACCACACATCGAACTGGTCGACTCACCGCGCCACGCCAGCGTGCTGCTGGTGGCGGGGGAGATTCCGGCCGACCGCTTCGAGCCCCTGCGCCGGGTGCATGACCAATTGCCATACCCCTTCACGACGCTGTGGTTTCGCAGCGAACCCTGGCCCCATCTGGAACGCGTGGCCCGTATCGACGCTCTCGATGACCTGCCCGGCGCACTGGTCAAAGCGCATCGCGAGCTGATGGAAGGCCGCCGCGGCAGCGCCCATCGTCTCCTGCCGGATGAGCCGCCCAATCCTTGGGAAGGCGAGGGCGATTTCGGCCAGGGCGGTGAAGGCATGATGGGTGGGGTGCCCTACGGGCGACCCATGGCCATGAACATGGAGGATGACATCCGCGACGGGTTGACGCTGGATTCACTGACTTTCCGGCTGGGGCCATTCTTTTTCGCGTTTCCGCCCGGCATGGCGGCGGAGATCACCCTCCAGGGGGATCTTGTGGAGACATGGAAAACGCAGTTTGCACCGTATCCACAATTTCTCGACGAGGTCTTTTTCAACGCGCACGAGCGCCCCGTCCCCATTGCGGAGGTCGAGCTTGCCCGGGTTCGCCATCATCTGCAGCGTTTGTTTCATGCGTTACACCTGGCGGGCCTGGAGAGCGTGAGCCTGAGAGCCTTGCGCTTGGCGCATGGATTGTCGACGTCGAGCACCCTCGACGGATTGCGGCGTGCGCTATCGCGTAGTGGCTTCTTTCGCCTGACGGCGGGCGGAGGCGCGCTCGGCCCCGAGCAGGCACGCATGATCGGCGGGCCTGCCGCCCGAGCTGCCGGAATGGCTGATGATCTGCGCTCGGAGGACGCCGGCTATCGACGGCTGGGGTTCTCCCCCGTCTGTCAGGCCGAAGGCGATACCCATGCTCGCTGGCGGCAGCTTCTGGATGAAATCGATCAATCCCTCCATCTGGCCCGTCTGGCCGAACGTGACAACGTACACACGGAGCGAGCAGACAGCATCGAGACGCCGCGTGGCCCCTGGTCGGAGCGGCGGCCGGCGGATGCGAGTGCGCTCTTCGATGAGCTGTTGCCCGGGCTGGAGTGGGGCGACGCCCTGGCAACGGTCGCCAGTCTGGATGTCGCGGCGTTGGCCGACCAGCCTGTCGGCACACAGCCATCCGGTGAGTCCCGCGCGGCGCGGGGAGGCAACGGAAACGATGTTTAGCGAGCTATTTCTGCCGGTTCTCATGGTGATCTTCATGCTGGTTGTCGGCGGCTATGCCGTTGCCGTGCTTGATCGCCTGGTTGCCAGCGCTCTTGGCATCCCTCAGGCCGGGCGTATCTGGCTGGCGCCGATGGCGCGCGGAGCCTGGTTGCTGACCCAGCACGCCAATGCCACCGAAGCGCCGGACTGGCGCGCCTGGCGACTGGCACCGGCCCTGTATCTGGCGTTGGCGGCGAGCGGACTGGCGGTGGTGCCATGGTCGGCCTCACTGGTTGCCACGGATCTGGTCACCAGCGTGGTGCTGTGGGGCAGCGTGGAAGCGCTGGCGACCGTCGTCATCTTCTTGCATGGCTGGTCGGCGAATTCGTTACTGGCCTTGATCGGCGGATACCGGTATGTGGCGCTGGGGCTCTCCTACATCCTGATCAGCATGTTCGTGTTGATCGGTGTGGCATTGCCGGCCGAATCGCTGCAGTTCACCCAGGTGGTGGCTTCGCAGGAAGAGCTGTGGAATGTCATCCGCCAGCCGCTGGGACTACCACTGTTTCTCATCGTCGGCCTGGGCATGACCTTCTGGGGGCCGTTGAACCTGGCCGATTCGACGGATCTGGCTGGCGGCACGGCCTCGGAGATCTCGGGTGCGCCACGGTTGGTCTGGGACATGGCCCGAGCGGCCATGCTGGTCGCGTTTAGCGGCGTGGCAGCGACTGCCTTCCTGGGTGGCTGGGCGGGGCCCTGGCTGCCCGGCCCGTTATGGATGTCCATCAAGATGCTGGCGGTATTGATCGTGCTGCTGTTGCTCGGGCGGCTACTGCCGCGACTGGCGCCGGAGCGCTGCGTCACCTTGATGTGGGTCGTGTTGCTGCCGCTGTCGTTTATCGATCTGGTGTGGGCCGGGATAGGAGCGCTGTTGTGATGGAGAGCATGAATCACGGCATCGGTGTCGATATCGCGTTTCTGTTGCTGGCCACGCTGGCGGTGGTTACCGGGTGGCGCGTGTTTCGCACCGACTCGATGGTACGGGCCTCCTTTTTTTTGCTGGTGTCGTTCATTGCCGTAGGCGTGATCATGATCCTATTGGCGGCGGAATACCTGGGCGTCGCCATGTTCTTCATGATGGCCGTGGAAATGACGGTCATGGCGCTGTTCATGGTCATGTTCATGATGAACCCGGCCGGCCTGAATCCCATGAACATGGTTCATCAGGAACGTATCTCCATCGGGGCCGGCATCGTCGGCTTCCTGGTACTCGGCGCCATGGCGCTGTTGGCGACCTTTCCCGACCAGCCGGTGCCGGCAAGCCTCGATCCCGTCAGGTCACTGGGCAACGAAATGCTCGGTGATTCGATGCTGATCTTCGAATCGGCGGGCCTCGTGCTGCTGACCACCATGATCGGCGTGGTGGTGCTATCGAGCCATCGCGGACGCTATGGCGCGGCGACGGAGGGGTCGATGCCGCCGAGGCTGGCACCGGGCGGCGACCCGGCAGGCAAGCCCGAGGAGGACGAAGAGGGCGAGCATGGCGGCCATCACCATCATCACCACTGACCAAAACAGACAGGCAGGGGGGCTTGCATGACACTCACCACACTTTTGCTATTGGCAGCGGCACTGATCGGTATCGGGATCTATGGAGCGCTTTCCCAGCAGTCTTTCGTGATGCTGATGATGGGGCTGGAGCTGATCCTCAACGGTGTCATGCTGGCGGCTGTGGCGTTCTGGGCTTTCAGCGGGGCCGGGGCGCCGGAAGGGCAACTACTGACGATCATCGTCATGGCCGTGATGGCCATCGAGATGGCGATGGGATTTGCCCTGGTGGTCGCAGTCTTCCGCGGTAAGCAGGCCGACATGACCGAATCGCTGACCGGGCTGAAGCACTGATGCTGTGGTCCGTTCCTCTCTTGCCGCTGCTGGCCGCCCCCGTCATCTATGGGCTCGGCAAGCGTTGGCTGGGCGAAGATAGGGGCCGCGCCGCGCTGGCCCTGGCGGGGGTGGCGATCACTGTCGCTACTTTGCTGCTCGTGAGCGTCGCGGTAACGGCGGATTGGGGCGGCACCTATCGCTGGAGTTCCCGAATCATCTTGTCGATTGGGATGACGTCCGCGAGCACCGTGTTCGCCATCGTCGTGCCACTGGTCGCCGCTCCGATCATCATCTACAGCGCCTACCATGAAGCATCGCCTGTCAGTGACGGGGGAACAGCGGGCCCGCCCATCGGACTGGTGGCGCTGCTGACGGCGTTCGTCGGGGCGATGGAACTGCTCGTCCTGGCCGAGGATTTCGTCACCCTATTGATCGCGTGGGAGCTGGTCGGGGCGTGTTCGTGGGCGCTGATCGCCCATGAGTGGCAGAAGGCCGGCAACCTGCGGGATGCCGCCTGGGCATTCCTGGTGACTCGATTCGGGGATCTGGGGTTGTACATTGCCGCGGCGGCGGCGTTCGCCGGCACGGGCTCGTTTGCCTTTGCAGACCTGGCCCAACTCGATGGGTGGCTGCTGGACGTGTTCGTTGCCGGCGCGGTGCTGGCCGCCGCCGCAAAGTCCGCCCAGGTGCCGTTCTCTCCATGGCTATTTGCCGCCATGTCCGGGCCGACACCGGTGTCGGCATTGCTCCATGCGGCGACCATGGTCGCGGCAGGGATCTACCTGGTGATTCGGCTGCATGCGGAACTATCCGCAGTCGCCTGGTTTGCGCCGGTCGCCATCACGCTTGGAATGGCCACCGCCCTGGCAGGGGGGCTCGTGGCCTGTCTTCAGGACCATGCCAAGAAGCTGCTGGCCGCCTCGACGTCGGCCCAGTATGGCCTGATGTGGCTGGCGGCAGGGGCAGGCTTTCCCGGTGTCGCCCTGGTGCATTTCGTCACGCATGCGTTCACGAAAGCGGCCCTGTTTCTGGCGGCCGGCATCGCCGAACGCCATGTCGGCAGCTATTCGCTTCACGCGATGCGCCTGGGCCGCCTGCTTCCGGGCGTCGCGGCAGCCGCCATGGTGGCCAGCCTGGCACTGGCGGGGGTCGTTCCGCTGAGTGCGGCGTGGAGCAAGGAGAAGATCGTCACGGCCGCCGGCCATCAGGCGTCCTGGCTGGCCGTGATTGCCGCCGTGGCGGGAGGCCTCAGTGCGCTATACGCCACACGCTTTCAACTGCTGGCGTTCGGGCGGGGGCGGCAGGACCGTACGAGTACCGCTTCCTCCCGGTCCGGGCACTCCCGGGCGGAGGCCATCTCGCTCTACCTGCTGGCGGCAGGCACGCTGGCGCTATCGCTACTCTGGTGGCCCGGTGTCGGAAATAGCCTTGCTGATTTGCTGTCTGTGCACTTCCCCAAGACCAAGCTATGGGAACTGATCGTATCGCTACTGCTGGTGGCGCTGGGTGTGGGCCTCGGCGCCTGGGCGGTGCGTCGTGAGGTGTCGAGCCAGCAGAGCGAAAAGCGTTCCGATATGGCGGACTGGCTGGGCCTGCCCACGTTGACGGCGCGAGGTGCGGATGCCGTGATGATGTTCAGCCATGGCCTGGCACGTTTCGACGATCGCGCCGTGGATGCCGGGATCCGTGGCAGTGCCCGCTTCGGTGTGTGGCTGGCCAGGCTGGGAGAGCGGCGTGGCGAAGGCGCGTTCGATGGCGCCACAAGCCAGCTCGCGAAGGGTGTCGACTGGGCGGGGCAGGTGGCACGTCGGGCGCACACCGGGCAGATGCATCACTACTACACCGGTATCGCGGCAGGACTCGCCGCGATCCTGATCATTCTGAGCATAGGAGTGCTCCTTTGATTTTGACTGCAGCCTTGGGGCTTCCCATGCTGGGGGCCCTCGTACTCGCCGTTTCAAGCCGTTGGACCGAGGTCACGGCTCGTCGATTTGCCATTGCGGTCTCGGTGTTGCCGGTGCTGTTGCTGGCTTGGGCGTGGCGACAGTTCGATCCGCAAGGTGCGCTATTCCAGTTCGTCGAGGAGGTACCCTGGGTACCCAGCCTGGGCATGGGCTACAGGTTGGGCGTGGATGGCATTGCGTTGGCTGTCGCGACGATGAGCGCCCTGGTTTTCTCGGCGAGTATCGCCTACCCCGTGGACACGAAGCATCAGCCTCGCCAGTACTACGCCTGGATGCTCTTCCTGCAGTCCGTGTCACTGGGTGTCTTCCTGGCGCTGGATCTGCTGCTCTTCTATGTCTTCTTCGATCTGAGCCTAGTGGGGATGTTCTTCCTGATCGGCCGCTGGGGGCATGGCCAGGCGCAGCTCGCCGCGTTCAAGTTCTTTCTATACACCTTCTTTGGCTCACTATTGCTGCTGCTGGCGATCATCGGGCTTTACCTGTCGGTCGAACCGCATACCTTCGACATGCGCGTGCTTATCGAACAGCAGCCACTGGCCGGTACCGGGCTCTACGCCGGGCTGGTATTTCTGGCACTGATGCTGGGCTTTGCGATCAAGACGCCGATGGTGCCCGTGCATACCTGGCTGCCGCAGGCGCATGTCGATGCACCGGGGCCGGTCTCGGCAATATTGGCGGGTGTGCTGCTCAAGATGGGCACCTACGGGATCATCCGCATTCCGTTCGCCATGATGGCGGAGACGTTCGCTCGCTATGCCCTGGTCATCGCCGTGCTCGCCGTCGTTTCGATACTCTACGGCGCCCTGGTCGCGCTCGCACAGCGTAATCTCAAGCGACGCATCGCCTACACCTCGATCAACCACATGGGCTACACGGTACTGGGGATCGCCGTAGCCGCCGCGGTGCTAAGCGATGACACTGTCGCCCGGCAAATAGCGCTGACCGGGGCAACGGTGCAAATGGTGGCGCATGGTCTGATCACTGGCACGCTATTCCTGATCTGTGGCTCATTCTGGCAGCGCACCGAGGAGTACGACCTGGACAGCTACGGTGGATTGCTTCGTCAGGCTCCGTGGTTGACCGCTTTCGCCGTGCTCGCATCGTTTGCCAGTCTGGGCCTGCCTGGCCTGGCCGGCTTCGTGGCGGAATTCCATATCTTTGTCGGCACCTTTGGTGTCTATCCGTGGCTCGCCGTCATCGGCGTGCTGGGCATCCTGGTGACGGCAGCATTGTTCCTGCAGATGCTGCAGAAGGTGTTCTTCGGGGCGATGCCGGAGCGCTGGGCGCAGTTCGAGGATCTGCGTCCCATCGAGTGGGGCGTGCTCGCGGTGTTGTCGGCAGGCTTCGTGATCATCGGCGTGGCGCCGGCGTTTCTGCTGACACTGGTCGAGGCATCGGCGACGCTGTTGATGGGAGGCCACTGATGCCTATCGGTGACGTATTGCCGGAAATCAGCCTGACGCTGGGCGCGGTGGCGATCGTCCTGTTCGCCAGCTTCGTCCGTCAGCGGCAGCATCACTGGGCAGCTGTGCTGGCCCTGCTCGCTATCGGTCTCGGTGCGGGGCTGACCTTCGCGCAATGGGGCGGGACGCCGCGGCTGACGTTTTCCGGTGTCTGGGCCCTGGATGGCGTGGCGCTCGCCAGCAAGCTGGTCGTGCTGGCCGCCGGTGCGCTGGTCGTTGCGATGTCGCCTGAATGGATGCGGGCCGATCGCCGCCATGGCGAGTACTACGCACTGGTGCTGTTCGCCCTGCTGGGCGTGATCATGATGGCATCGGCCAGCGATACCATGGAGTTGGTGTTGGGCGTGCTGTTATCCTCGGTGGCCAGTTACCCGCTGGCCGCCTACCACCGTGGCTGGGCGCCCGCGCTGGAAGCCGGGATGAAGTATTTCCTGATCGGCGCCTTGACCAATACGTTGCTGACGATCGGGGTGGTGGTGCTGTTCGGCCTGACCGGCAGTACCGGGTATCCGGACATTACCCAGGCGCTGGCCACGAACAGCGACCGCCTGGCGCTGACCATCGCCACGGCCTGCGTCGTGCTGGGTCTGACCTTCAAGCTGGCGGCGTTTCCGGCCCATGCCTGGATGCCGGACGTGGCGCAGGGTTCCCCGGTACCGGCGGCGGCCTTTCTGACCGTCATCCCCAAGATCGGCGCCGCGGTAGCGCTGGCCCGCTTTGTTTCCTTGCTGCCACCGGATGTCGTCTGGCGGGCGATCGTGGCATCGATCTCCGTCGCCACCATGACGCTGGGCAACGTGGCGGCATTGCGACAGACGGATGTGCGCCGTCTGCTGGGCTGGTCATCGGTTTCCCAGTCAGGATATGCCCTGATGGCCATTGTGGTGATGGGCATCAGCGATCAGGCCCTGCCGGCACTGGTGTTCTTCCTGGCAACCTATGCCATGGCCAACCTGGCTGCCTTCGCCGTGGTCACGCACCTGCGGGGACGTACCGCACTGGACGATTACCGGGGGCTGGCCCGACACGCACCGATCACGGCAACGATACTGATCGTGTCGCTGTTATCCCTGGTGGGTATCCCACCTTTGGTCGGCTTCTTCGGCAAACTGATGCTGTTTCGCGTCACGATCGAGGGCGGTTACGCCTGGCTGGCGCTCGTGGCGGTGATCAATACCGTCATCTCGCTGTTCTATTACCTGCGCATCGTCGCGCCGATGATGTTCGGCAGTAACCATTCCGCCGTGCATGTGCTGTCGGGCCAGTGGGCTCGATCCACAATGATCGTGTCTGGCGTGCTGCTGATCGTCGGAGGGCTTGGCGCAGAAGTGCTCTCATTATTTACAGGCTCGATACGCTTTGCACTATAGGCCCCGGCGGGCCTAGCCTGCCGGATCCACATCAATGGAGTGATACTGAGAAAGGAGTCGTCCATGTCAACTGCTCAAGGTTTGGCAATTGAAACGCCAGACAACCTGCACGCCAAGGAATGGCTGCGCGCGTACCAGCGGATCCGTGCCGTCACCGAGGCCATCTGTGCACCTCTGCACAAGGAAGACTATATGGTGCAGAGCATGCCGGATGTCAGCCCGCCGAAATGGCACATCGCCCATGTCAGCTGGTTCTTCGAAGCCTTCATTCTGAAACCGTTTCATTCCACCTATCAGACCCTCGACTCCGCGTACGACCACCTCTTCAATTCCTATTACGTGACCCACGGCACGCCGTTTCCCCGGCCCGAGCGCGGCATGATCTCGCGGCCGACCGTGGACGATGTCTATTGCTATCGCGCGCACATCGACCGGGCCATGGAAGAATTGCTTAACGATCCACCTCAGGAACATCTCCAGGAGATTCTCCGACGTCTCGAGCTGGGCCTACCGCACGAACAGCAGCATCAGGAACTGCTGCTGATGGATATCAAGCACATCCTGGCCCAGAACCCGCTATGCCCGGTCTACCGGGGCGACCTGGCGCCGACGCCTGCGCATGACGTCGCTGCGCTCGGCTGGCATGCCTATCCCGCCGGCGTTCGGCACATCGGCCATGACGACACCGAGGGGGGCTTTGCCTACGACAACGAGATGGGGCGTCACCGCCAGTTCGTCGAGGCTTTCCAGATCGCCGACCGTCCGGTGACCAACGGCGAGTTTCTCGAGTTCATGCAGGCGGGCGGATACGACAAGCCCGATCACTGGCTGTCGGACGGTTGGGCCACGGTCAAGGCCGAAGGCTGGCAGGCGCCGCTTTACTGGGTCGAGCGCGACGGTGTCTGGCATCACTACACTCTGGGCGGCCTGGTGCCGGTCGACAAGAACGCGCCGGTCTGCCATGTCAGCTTCTTTGAGGCCGATGCCTATGCGCAGTGGGCCGGCGCCCGTCTGCCCACAGAGGCCGAGTGGGAGACGGTGGCCCATGATGCCTCCATTCAGGGCAACTTCGTCGTGCAGGACCATTTGCAGCCGGTCGCCGCTGCCGGGGACACAGATGCGCCGGGCCAGATGTTCGGCGATGTCTGGGAGTGGACGGGCAGCGCCTATCGCCCCTATCCGGGGTTTCGCAAGTTGCCGGGCAGCCTGGGCGAATACAACGGCAAGTTCATGTCCGACCAGATGGTGTTGCGAGGCGGCTGTTGTGCGACGCCGGCCGATCATATCCGCGCCACCTATCGCAACTTCTTCCCGCCTCATGCCCGCTGGGCATTTTCCG
This sequence comes from Salinicola sp. V024, assembly GCF_052645315.1. Classification (NCBI taxonomy): domain Bacteria; kingdom Pseudomonadati; phylum Pseudomonadota; class Gammaproteobacteria; order Oceanospirillales; family Halomonadaceae; genus Salinicola; species Salinicola sp. V024. The sequence continues at coordinate 25,287 of NZ_JBQXYB010000014.1, read as the reverse complement.
GCTTCCGTCTTGCCAAGGAGAGCTGATCATGACCCTGGCCGTACAATTCCATGACCTGCACACGACCCCTGCCAAAACGTCGCTTCGCGATGAGATATTGATGGGGTTCAGCGCCGACCAGAAATTCGCCTCGCCAAAGTTCTTCTACGATCAGCGGGGTTCCGAGCTGTTCGACCGGATCTGCGCACAGCCGGAGTACTACCCGACACGAACCGAGGAGCTGATCTTGGCCAACGCCGCCGGTGAGATAGCGGACATCGCCGGGATTGAGGCGACGTTGATCGAGCTCGGCAGCGGAGCAAGTCGCAAGGTACGGTTACTGCTGGAAGCCATGCGACCGTCAAGCTATCTCGGCATCGATATATCCCGAGACTTCCTGCTCGAAAGCACGCGTCGCCTGGCTGCCGATTATCCATGGCTCGAGGTACACGCCGCCTGTGCCGACTTCTCTTGCAACATGGTCCTGCCGGAGGGGCTGGGATGCGAACGGCCGGTCGGCTTCTTTCCGGGATCGAGCATCGGCAATTTCGATCCCCAGGCCGCCGAAGATTTCCTGCGCGGCTTGCGCTCCTTGCTGCCCATAGGCAGCGGGTTGTTGATAGGTGTCGACCTGCTCAAGGACAAGGCGACACTCGAAGCCGCCTACAACGATGCGGCGGGCGTGACGGCAGCGTTCAACCTGAACCTGCTGGATCGGCTGCGCGCAGAGCTAAACACCGCAATCGATCCCGGGCATTTCGCCCACCGGGCTTTCTTCAACGAGGCGCAATCCCGCATCGAGATGCACCTGGTCAGCCAGTTACCCCAGTTCGTCGCGATCGAGGGCGAGCGCTTCCATTTTCTGGAAGGCGAGACCATCCATACAGAAAATTCCTACAAATATACGGTCGAGGGCTTTCAGGCACTGGCAGATCGTGCAGGATTTGAAGCGATTTCCTGCTGGACTGATACTCAAGGCTTGTTTAGCGTGCACTATCTGGGTCGTGCCTAAAAAAGAAGTGGGATTCACTAAAGTATTTGAGGCTTTATGTCATTTTTAATTGGATAAAGTTGAGCGGGAATTCGTTAAGATAATTACAATAATTTCGATGCGCAGCGAGATTAATCCAGTACGACTGGCGAGTAATACCATCGATTCCGTACCCAGATATGCATCATTAAGGTTCAACTTTCGGCGGAGCGGGGGCTTTGGGCAAACTGCCCTCTGACTTTCACGCACCGCTACGCTCCGTTCGAAACCGTTCGACCCAGCGTCTCAAGGGCTGGCACGGATATTGACGGCTTGAGCGGCTTCCGCGATCAAATACCCCTAGTCGAGTACGAGCCCGCCAAACTCAGGGGGAAATATGCCGCTATCTTGCCATGGATCAACTCGTGCAGGATGGCGAATGCCACTTTTATACGGATGTCGATTTCATCGGATCACAACAATAGGGGCATTTTTAGCTTAAAGAGCGAGCGATTACACGATCCGCAGGCCATCGCTAAACAGGACAACGAACATGGCAGCTAACCAGCAGCCCGCCTCGCATGCCTCCTTACCAGTAAGACGATGCGGTTTGACTCTATAGCCACTAGAAGGTTTAGAGTTTGAGCAGAGAAATTGAACTAGGTAACTTTTCATGCCAGCTACACATACCGAAGCATCCGGTAACACATACCAGTGGACCGTTCAAGGCATGGACTGTCCAAGCTGTGCCGGTAAGATCCGTGGTGCGGTGGAACGCTTGAAAGGCGTTTCCGACGTTCAGGTTTCGGTGATGAAGGAGACGCTGAGGCTTGGGCTGGACACGCAACAAACCTCGATGGAGCGTGTCGCGAAGACCGTCGAGCGACTTGGCTATTCCGTCCAATTCATGCCTGATTCTGATACTGCCAGTCCAGAAAACTCATCCGAATGTCATTCACCTTGCTGTGACGGTAACGCTCAAGACAACGACGCGGAAACGGTGACGGTACCTGATCGGGCCGACGCCGAGAGCACGCTCAGCTGGAAGGTCGGCGGCATGGACTGCGCCAGTTGCGCGGCGAAAATTCGTGGCGGTGTGGAGAACCTGCCGGGAGTCTCCGACGTCAAAGTGTCGGTCATGAACGAGACGCTCACGCTGAAGCTCGACGAACAGCAAACCTCGCCGGACAGCGTCGAGAAATCGATCAAGCGGCTCGGTTACAGTGTAACGCCGCGCACCGCCATAACCGGTAATGGCTCCAATGGCGCCAGCTCCACAGCTGACGAAGGCGTCGCCGAGGCAGTGTCGGCCTCACCGAAACGCTGGTTTCTGCATGGCAAGGGCCGGCTGGTGGTCATGACCGGGGCTGTCCTGCTGGCCGCCGTGGCGGTGCGCCTGGTGGCCTCGGAGTCTCTGGCTTATTGGGGCTTCATCCTGGCGTGTCTGGTCGGGCTGGTTCCCGTAGCGAAACGTGCTTTTTCCGCTGCACGAGCGGGCATGCCATTCACGATAGAAATGCTGATGACCATCGCTGCCGGTGGCGCGCTGATCATCGGTGCCGCCGAGGAGGCGGCGCTGGTGGTCTTCCTGTTCGCCGTCGGCGAAGTGCTTGAAGGGGTGGCCGCGGATCGTGCCCGCTCGAGTATTCGCGCGCTGGGTGATCTAGTGCCCAAGAGCGCGCTGGTCGAAGACGCACAGAGGGCGACTCGCAAGGTCAATGCCGCGAATCTGAAGATTGGTCAGATCGTCGTCGCGCGACCCGGCGACCGGATTCCTGCCGATGGGCAGATCATTGAAGGAACGTCTTCTATCGATGAATCGCCGGTGACCGGTGAATCGGTGCCCAAGAGCAAGACCCTCGACGAGTCGGTCTTCGCCGGGTCCATCAATAATGATGCCGTGCTGCGTATTCGCGTCACCAAGGCGCCCGAAGACAATACCATCGCGCGGATCATCCGCTTGGTGGAAGAAGCACAGGAAGCCCGTGCGCCCACCGAGCGTTTCATTGATCGCTTCAGCCGTGTCTATATGCCCGCTGTGGTCGGTACCGCGCTACTCGTTGCGATCATTCCTCCGCTACTTTTCGGCGGCGCTTGGGGTGAATGGACTTATCGAGCCCTGGCGCTGCTGTTGATTGGCTGCCCGTGTGCGCTGGTAATTTCGGTACCGGCTTCGATCGCCTCGTCGCTGTCTACCGGGGCACGCCGCGGGCTATTGTTGAAGGGGGGCGCGGTGATCGAGTCCACCGCCAAGGCTAGCCTCGTGACCTTCGACAAGACCGGCACCCTGACCGCCGGGAAACCAGTCGTTACCGACGTGCAAGCGGCTGCCGATGACCACGATGAGGCTGATGTCGTTGCCTTGGCCGCCAGTGTCGAGGCCGGCTCCAGCCACCCGCTCGCCGAGGCGGTGTTAAGTCATGCCGAATCGCGTCATATCGCGTTTTCTCAAGGGGCGGACGCACGCGTCATCGCCGGCCATGGTGTCGAGGCAAGCGTGGACGGTCATCGTAGCTATGTCGGTTCGCCACGCTACGCTGAAGACCAGGGCGTACTGACAGAGGCTCTGAAGACGCGGATCGCTGCGCTGGAGGAGCAGGGCAAGACGGCCGTCGTGGTGTTTAGGGACGGCGCGATCGTCGGACTGATTGCCATGCGTGACGAGCCGCGCACGGACGCCATCGACGGCATCAAGGATCTCCAGGCACTGGGCATCCGCTCGGTGATGCTGACCGGTGACAACCCCCGTACCGCGAAAGCGATTGCCGATCCGCTGGGCATCGAGTTCCAGGCAGGCTTGCTGCCTGACGACAAGGTCACGGCAATCAAGGGAATGGTCGCCAAGGACCGGGTGATCATGGTGGGCGACGGGATCAACGACGCGCCTGCACTCGCCACCGCCGACGTCGGCGTGGCCATGGGCTCGGGCACCGATGTCGCCCTGGAAACGGCCGATGGCGCCTTGCTGCGTAATCGCGTGACCGACATAGCGACCATGATTCGTCTGGCTCGCGCCACCATGAACAATATTCGCCAGAACATCACCATCGCGCTGGGCCTGAAGGCGGTATTCCTGTTGACGACCATGTTTGGTCTGACCGGGTTGTGGGTAGCTATCATGGCTGATACCGGCGCCACCGTACTAGTGACGCTGAATGCGCTGCGTCTGTTACGGTTCGAGAATCGACAGGGCCCGACACGCGGCGGTGGAGCCTCCGTCAATGTGCCGCCGGAAAGCTCGGGCCAGGCCGCTTCGCCGGCGAGTGCTTGAAGGCGAGTGCTAGAAGGCGGATAGCTAGACATCGACCAGGGAAGGTGATCATGGATAGCATTTGGATGGTGCTCGGCCTGGCATTGCTTCCCGCGTTGGGAAACTTCGGTGGTGGGCTGGTTGCGGAGGTCTCGCGGACGACCGGGCGCCGTCTCAATTACGCCCTGCATGGCGCCGCCGGTCTGGTCATTGCGGTGGTGGCGGTGGAGATCATGCCGCGCGTGCTGGAAAGTCTCTCAGCCTGGCTGATCGCACTCTCCTTCGCCTTGGGCGGCATTGCTTACGTAGGTATCGAGAAACTCGTAGAGGGCATTCAAAGGCGGCAAGGCCAGCAGAGAGAAAGCGGCCAGACGAGCGTCTGGATGATCTATATTGCCGTGTCCATCGACTTGTTCAGCGACGGTCTCCTGATCGGAGCGGGATCGGCGGTCTCGCTGTCAGTCGCTTTGATCCTGGCGGTGGGCCAGGTTCTCGCGGATATTCCCGAGGGCTTCGCGGCAATTGCCAACATGAAGGACAAGGGGATTCCGCGCAGCAAGCGCCTGCTGCTTTCTGCCTCCTTTGCCATCCCCGTCCTCTCGGCAGCCGTTTTTGCTTATTTCGTGCTCAGAAGCCAACCGGAGTCGTTCAAACTCGCAGCATTGACGTTTACGGCAGGCCTTCTTACGGTCGCCGCCATTGAGGACATGATATCCGAGGCTCATGAAAGCGGCGAAGATACGCACGTCTCGCCGCTGGCTTTTGTGGGTGGCTTCGTCCTGTTCACGCTGGTATCGGCGGGCTTAGAGGGGGTATTGGTGCAAAGCTAACGTGCCGTGCTAGCTCCTGTTGTATGCCAGTTGTTGTGGTCAACTCGTCCCGGGCAGTAATTTACGATTTGTTTCGATCAACGCAGACGGGCCTCCCTCATTAACGTATGGACCGAGGTCGGTTCCGTTTATGACGCGTAGCTTTATCAGCAAAATACACTGTTTTGAGGGGTGAAGCTGCCCTTATGATTTGATTAGGCTGTCACAACGAACTGGCCCATCATGCCTGTGTCCTCATGTTCAAGATTATGGCAGTGGTACATATAAGGCAGATATGGATCACTGTAATCCGTAAAGCTCAGAAGCACGCGTACCCGCTCAGCAGGATTAACGACCACCGTATCCTTTAGTCCCATCTCGTTCAGCGCAGGAGGCGAGCCATTGCGATCGAGTATTCGGAACTGGACATCATGTACATGGAACGGGTGGGGTACCATGCTAGTGTTACTTATCTCCCAGATCTCTGTGCTTCCTAAACGGACAGTTTCATCGATACGGTTGCGATCCATCCGTTTTCCATTGATCGTCATGCCCATTCCCAATACGAACGGGCGAGTCCCGATCGCCTGAGCAGGATCGGGCTGATCCAGCGTGACGAGACGACTGGGCAGCGGCGCGACACGAGCACGTTCGAGGTCGGGCTGGATACGTAAGACATCGAACACCTGTTCACTGCCCACCGGACCGCTTCCGGAAGAGACGGCGCGTAGCACGACGGGGCGACCATCACTTAGATCAACAATGACCTGAGCGCGCTCGCCAGGTGCGAGACTAATGCGCGAGACATCAATCGGGCGCTCCAAAAGCCCACCATCAGTGCCTATCTGACTGAATACGCGCTCGTCACTGAAACCCAGCGAGTAGAAACGGGCATTGGACCCATTGAGAATTCGCAAGCGTAGCTTTTGGGATTTTGATTCAAAATACGGATTCAAGCTGCCATTAACGAGCATGACGTCACCCATCACACCCATCATCATGCCGGAATAGAATAGCGAACCATCATCGTCGAACGTGCGATCCTGTAGCATCAGTGGAATGTCGTCCACGCCGTATTCGCTCGGCAGGTCCAAGCGCCCGGTCTCCTCGTCGTCCACATAAATCAGCCCGGCAAGACCCTGGTACACCTGCGGGCCGGTGACGGGCGGCAAATGGGAGTGGTACCAGAACATCGAGGCACGCTGTTTCACCTCAAATTGTGGCGACCACGTAGCACCATCCTTGATGATCTGATGAGGCCCCCCATCGGCATAGGCCGGTAGATGAAAGCCATGCCAATGCAGCGTGCTGTTCTGGCCGAGTTGATTGGTGACGTTGAGTCGCACGGTATCCCCGGCCCGCATCTTTAGCGTCGGGCCGAGATAGCTTCCGTTGATACCCAGCGTGGGCGTATTCATCCCATCGTAGAATTGGGTAGTGCCCTTCTGTAGGTTGAGGTCGTACACCCTTATCCCGTCCCGGCTTTCTCCGCCAAGCAGTGGCGGAACAGCAAGCGGTTTGAGAGAGGCGGCAAAAGCGGGTCTTCCCAACAGTAACTGCTGTAAACCACTGTAACCGGCCATGCCTGTGACCAGCGTTGCCGTGCTTCCGCCAAGAATCAAGTTCTTGACGAGGGCTCTTCTTGTAAGCATCCGTTTATCCACTGATTAATGTATGCGGTTTTAACGAGAACTACTATGTAGGCAGGATTCGCTGAGAGCCGTTGAGGTCAACCAGACCGAGACAGCGATGAAAGGCCGCTTATCCCAGGGAGGGGAAACAGGCCGATTAAGCTGGGGCACCTGAGATAGTGAAGGGAGGAATGGCATCGGTCGATTAAGGCCGCTGATAGATCGGTAAAGTGCTAGCTTAAAACCTTTGCCTTGCCTGGAGGTCAAGTGCGTTGGGCGACTACTGTAATAACAAGCTTTTCATCATTGGGGTTGACCTTAAAGTTCACTTTAGGGCTATCGTAAACCATGCATCACCCAACCCCAACGTAAGGATAGCCCCATGACTTTGCAGCTTGGAGAAATAGCACCCGATTTTACGGTGGAATCAACGGAAGGCACTGTCAGCTTCCATGAGTGGCTTGGTGACAGTTGGGCCGTGCTGTTTTCTCACCCGGCCGATTATACCCCTGTCTGCACGACAGAGCTTGGCGCATTTGCCAAGCGCAAAGATGAGTTCGACAAGCGCGGCGCCAAGCTGATCGGTGTTTCCGTCGATCCGCTGGCTTCTCATGCCGGCTGGGCGAAGGATATCGAGACCACCCAAGGCGCGTCTCTCAACTATCCGCTACTGGCTGACGAGAATCGGTTGGTGGCAGAGCTTTACGGGATGATTCATCCCAAGGCCGATCCCAAGCTGACGGTACGCACCGTTTTTATCATAGACCCTGACAAGAAGATTCGTCTGACCCTGACCTACCCACCCAGCACGGGTCGCAATGTCGATGAAATCCTGCGGGTCATCGATTCGCTGCAACTGACCGGCAAGCACAAGGTGGCAACCCCGGTGGACTGGCAGAACGGCGAAGACGTCATCATCGTCCCCTCCGTGTCGGACGAGGAAGCCAAGGAGCGCTTTCCTGAAGGCTGGGATGAGCAGACACCGTACCTGCGTGTGGTCCGCCAGCCCAAGTAACCAACAGAACGATCAGGTGGTCCGGTTGCACCGGGCTACCTGAAGTGTCGCTGAGGAACTCTTGATGAAAACCTACAGTATCGGACAACTGGCCGAGCGCTGCGGCATTGCCACCCAGGCGATCCGATACTACGAGCAAGAGAGGCTCATGCCGAAGCCCCAGCGAACGGAATCCAACTACCGCCGCTATCCCGAGGAGCATGTGGCCAGGCTGCAGTTCATTCTTCAGGCCAAGCAATGGGGGTTCACACTCGATGAAATTCGTGAACTGCTGATCCTGCAGGATGCCAACGGCGACCGGGCACAAGCCAAGCGGATTGCCGAAGAGAAGCTGATCAAAGTTCGAGAGCAGATCAGGCATCTTTCGAAAATCGAGTCGGTGCTTTCGAAAACCCTCTCGGAGTGTTCCGGAGAGGGCCCCATGAAGGAAGGGTGCCCCATTGTCGAAGCGATCACCGACGGCAAGTAAATCCCCTTTATTCCCGCCTTCTGGCCTGGCGAAACAATCGCCAGCCATTCGAACCTTGTTAACGCGAGTGATGCCGCCAGGAGTTCTAAATGACCGAGCGTGTCGATATCAGTATTCGGGGCATGTCCTGTGCTTCCTGCGTCGGGCGCGTGGAGCGCGCCCTCAAGAAGCAGTCCGGTGTCACGGATGTGCAAGTGAACCTGGCGACTGAAAAGGCCACGGTTACTTTCGAAGCGCATGCCAATCCCAGCCAGGCAGTCCATGCCGTTGAAGAGGCTGGCTACCAGCCTGTCGTTGAAACCGCTGAGATTCCTATTATCGGCATGACCTGCGGTTCTTGTGTCTCACGGGTTGAACGTACCATTGAGAAGCTGCCAGGCATTGTCCAGGCCAGCGTGAATCTCACCACGCAAAAGGCTTTTGTGCGGTTCCTGCCCGCGGCGGTAACGTTGCCACGCATCCACCATGCCATTCGTGATGCGGGATATGAGCCGCAGGACCAAGGGGAGAGTACACAGACCGAGCGCGAGGACCAGGAGGGCGTCCAGCTTCGCAACAAGGTGCTGATTGCGGCAGCATTCACGATTCCGGTCGTGTTTATTGCCATGGGCAAGATGATCCCTGCGCTGGAAGCGATATTCACCAGCATCATGCCGCACCGAGGTTGGATGGGCATCGAGTGGTTGCTGACTACCCCAGTCCAGTTCTATGCCGGGGCACGTTTCTACCGAGCGGGCTTCGCTGAACTGCGACATGCGAACCCGGGGATGAATAGCTTGGTCATGATTGGCTCAAGCGCCGCCTATTTCTACTCTATGGCTGCGCTCTTGATTCCCGGCTTCTTCCCTGCGGGGACCGCCGGAAGCTACTTTGAGGCCGCGGCGGTCATCGTGACGCTCATCCTGCTGGGCCGTCACTTCGAGCATGTCGCCAAGGGCCGCACCTCCGAGGCGATCAAGAAGCTTTTGCAGCTACAGGCAAAAACGGCCCGCGTCATCCGCAACGGCGACACGGTTGAAGTGCCGATCGAGGCCGTCGTGCCGGGTGATCGTATCCTGGCTCGTCCGGGAGAGCGCATCCCCGTCGATGGCATTGTCGAGGAAGGTCACTCCTACGTCGACGAGTCGATGATCAGCGGGGAGCCGGTGCCGGTTGCCAAGCAGATGGATAATGAGGTCGTTGGCGGAACGATCAACAAGAACGGTGCTCTGACGTTCCGCGCCACCCGAGTAGGTGCCGACACGGTACTGTCGCAGATCGTTAAGATGGTGGAATCTGCCCAGGCGGAAAAACCGCCGATCCAGAAGCTGGCCGACAAGATTGCCGGAATCTTCGTACCGATCGTGCTCCTGATTGCGGCAATCACGTTTACTGTGTGGCTCGGTTTCGGGCCAGCCCCGGCGCTGGCTTTCGCCTTTGTCACCACCGTCAGTGTGCTGTTGATTGCCTGCCCCTGTGCGATGGGCCTGGCGACGCCCACTGCAATCATGGTGGGGACCGGTAAAGGGGCCGAGATGGGTGTGCTGTTTCGTAAAGGGGCAGCACTCGAGACCCTGGCTAGGGTGGACACGATCGTGCTGGACAAGACTGGCACGCTGACGATGGGACGCCCCGAGCTGACGGACTTCGTAGTGCTCGAAGGGCAGGAGAACGAAGTGCTTCGCTGGGTCGCCGCGGTCGAAGCGCAAAGTGAACACCCGATTGCCGAAGCGATTGTACGTGGTGCAAAAGACTTAGGCCTAGATCTGCCATCCATCAGCCGCTTCCAGGCCGAGCCTGGTTTTGGCATAGAAGCCGAGGTCGACGGCCATAAGCTCAATGTGGGGGCTGACCGCTATATGAGTCGGCTCGGCATCGACCTAGGCAAGGCGGAAGAGCGTGCCACTGCGCTTGCCAGAGAGGCCAAGAGCCCGCTGTATGCGGCAGTCGATGGCAGGCTTGCGGCGGTAATCGCTGTTGCCGATCCGCTCAAGGAGGGCTCGGTTGAGGCTATTGCGTCACTCAGGGCGCAGGGCCTGGATGTGGCCATGCTGACCGGTGATAACCGCGCCACGGCCGAGGCCATCGCTAGACAGGTGGGGATTCAGCAGGTGCTCGCCGAAGTGTTGCCGGATCAAAAGGCAAACGAGGTCAAGCGACTACAAACTGAAGGCCGCAATACTGCATTCGTCGGCGACGGCATCAATGATGCACCGGCATTGGCGCAAGCCGATGTGGGCATTGCTATTGGCACGGGTACCGACATCGCGATCGAGGCCGGTGACGTCGTGCTCATGCGTGGCGATCTGAGAGGCATCGTCAATGCTACAGCACTCTCCAAACGCACCCGCAAGACCATTTTGTCCAACTTCGCCTGGGCTTATGGCTATAACGTGGCGTTGATTCCGGTAGCGGCAGGGGCGCTGTATCCATTCACCGGCTTTTTGCTCAATCCAATACTGGCAGCTGCGGCCATGAGCCTATCCAGTATCTTCGTCCTGACGAATTCTTTGCGGCTGCGTCGTTTTCAGCCCGACAGCGTCGAGCCATCTCAGACACCAGCCGGCGAGCCCGGGTAGCCGCAAGCTCCCAGAGTAAGCCGCCCCTTTTACCGACGCCACCTTGCTGGATGACGTCGACGATCCCGGCTAGGCATTAACACATCTTGTTGAGTAAACAAGGCTTGTTGAGCGTTAAATCCGGCAACCGAATTGACCGCCGGAATATAAGGAAAAACCATGCTTCAGTACCCTAAAATCGATCCCATTGCCATCGCCATAGGCCCTTTGCAGATCCATTGGTATGGCCTTATGTACGTGGTCGGTCTCGCCGCTGCCTGGTGGCTTGGGCGTCGCCGCGCCCATCAACTGGGCATGAGCCGTGACGACATCGGCGATCTGATCTTCTATGGGGCCTTGGGCATCATATTGGGTGGTCGCATTGGTTATGTGCTGTTCTACGGGTTCGATAAATTACTGGCCAATCCCTTATGGCTCTTCAAGGTTTGGGAAGGAGGTATGAGCTTCCATGGCGGTTTGACCGGCGTGCTGGTTGCGGCTTGGTTGTTTGCCCGCAAGCATCGCCTGGCCTTTTTCCAGTTGACCGATTTCATCGCACCACTGGTGCCGATTGGTCTGGGTGCCGGGCGGCTTGGTAATTTCATCAATCATGAATTGCCGGGGCGCATAAGCGAGGTCCCTTGGGCAATGGTGTGGCCGCCCATGATGGGGCTGGGACCGGAGCCACGTCACCCTTCTTCGTTGTATGAGTTCGCCCTGGAAGGCATCGTGATGTTCGTTGTACTGTGGTGGTTCTCGAGCCGGCCACGTCAGCGCGGCATGACATCTGGCCTGTTCTTGTTACTTTACGGTATTTTCCGCTTTGCCGTGGAGTTCGTGCGCCTGCCTGATCCTCAGCTGGGCTTCATCGCCTTCGGCTGGCTAACCATGGGACAACTGCTGAGCTTGCCGATGGTCTTGGGGGGCCTTGCGTTGATCGCCTGGGCGAGACGCCAGTCGGTGGATATTGCAAAAACTATGGCCGCCTCATGAGAGCCGCCTCTCTTCTTCTCATGCTTCTGTTCCTCATCGTGGGACAATCAGCGGCCAGCGAGGAATTGTTCGCGGATAACGGTAAACACGGGCTCTTCAATGATCCCGTCCTAGGCAAGTTCTTGCCGGTCAATCAAGCCTTTCAGGCTAGCGCATGGCGAAGCGATAGTAGGATATTCGTTAGGTTCAAGAATGCCCCCGGCTATTATCTGCATCGACACCAGTTTGCACTGGAAAGCCTTGACCCGTCAGCCAGCTTCGGAGAGCTGGAGATACCCCCGGGCGAGCTTGTCATTCATCCCCAGTTGGGCAAGCTATACGTCTTTTATGACCAGATCGTGCTCAGCGCTCCCATCGTTTCGGAAAGCGAGGATATTGGCTCGGTGGCCATTTCAGTGACGTTTCAGGGTTGTTCTGACGAAGGGCTCTGTTACCCTCCAGCTCAAATAGAGCTGGAGGCATTCTTCGACTCGGCTCCTGCCACTGTTGACTCAGGTAACTTGGCTCGCCCCTCGGACATAAATGTCATGAGCTTTAGTGGACCGAGGTAACCTTTGACTACGCTGACGACCTCGAACCCCGCTATCTGCAACAAGATGTCTGCTTCGCGGTTCAGGTGACAGCCTCCAGCACAGCGCGTCCAGAGCGGTGTCATGCGGTGCTGCCAGCGAGCCACCCGAGATTCCGGTGAAAGGCCGTGTTCCGTGAACAGAAACTGTCCTCCAGGCTTGAGGACCCGGCGCGCTTCGAGGAGCGCCTGCTCAATATTAGGAATAGTGCAGAGTGTCCAAGTACAGAGTACGGTATCGATGCTCTGATCCGGAAGCGGAATCCGCTCGGCCCCGGCCTGCAGCACTTCTACCGGAAACGCCGCTTTGGTAATAGGTGCCCGAGCCAATTCGAGCATGCCTTCCTCGGGCTCTAGTGCATAGAACTGCCGGACCTTTTCAACGTCGTAGAAAGGCAAGTTGAGCCCTGACCCAAAGCCAAGTTCTAGCACGACTCCCTGAGCCTGTGATGCCAAGCGCTGGCGGTATGCTTCGAGCAAATGAGTACGCATTGCTAGATGCATGAGATGCGGCAATACATAGCGGTTATAAAGTCCCATGTCATTCCATTGTTTGCAGAGTTCAGCATTCGGGCCGTTGCCTCGGAACAGGGCTCTATCGATCGATACTGGCTAGTGCCGGTTACTGGCTGCCTCAGCATGTAGATAGAGCTAAATGATAACAGGTTGGAGCAGACAGGCAGTCCGTGGATCTCGTAGGCGGGCCCAAAGCCAAGAAGAAATTGCACAGGGTAGAAAAGAAAACGCTTGACCTTAAAGTTACCTTGAAGGATATGGTCATGCATATGCTGCTGAGCATGGGTGCTGGACGGATTATTCGTTTCTTGACCTATGGGTAAGGTCCAGATCCTAAGATGCTTTAATTGGCGATGTAAACGAGTATCGCGCTGAGATAGGCTCTAACAGCTCTAGGTACGCTGCAGTGCCAAGCGATAGCAAATAGATAAATTCAGTTTCTGATCCGACATGAGGAAAATACCATGCGAAAGTTCAGCAATATAATGCTCACCGCTACCATTATCACTGTGGGTACCTTTGGTGCCGGTTCTCTCTTCGCGCAGGAAAATGCGCGAAACGAAAAGTTGCAGACCAAGGACATGCCAGGAAACATGATGGATGAAGGCGGCGGCATGCATGAAAATATGGGCGCTCAGATGAGTTCCATGATGGAAAAATGTAATGCCATGATGGAAATGATGCAAAAAAAGCAGGTTGAAGGCGCTTGATAAACAGCCGCTGAAAATCACACGCTTATTTTGCGAGCTTGGCTAATTGATACCGAAGTCTAGCTGAGTAGCTATATGACACCAGAGAGGGAACGATGAAATACTTCAAGAAACTAATTTTCACTGCATTGCTTGCTTTCCCGCTTTCAGGTTTTGCTGCCGAAACTACAGCAACGCTTTATAAGAATCCTAATTGCGGGTGTTGCTCTGAACATGCTAAATATTTGGAAGCCAATGGGTTTGATGTAGAGGTCATCGATACTAATGACTTAGCGAAAATCAAGGCAGAACATGACGTTCCCAAAAAGCTTTATGGGTGTCACTCTACGCTGATCGGTGACTATATCTTCGAAGGCCATGTTGATGCCGAAAGCATCAAGCAGGTGTTGGAAGACAAGCCCTCTATAAAAGGTTTGAGCGTACCCGGTATGCCACTAGGATCGCCAGGTATGGGCAGAGAAAAGCAAGACCCTATCGAAGTCTATACCTTAACCCTTCAGCCAACCGATTCGCCTGAAGTTTACGCTACTTACTAATGCCAGTATTGGACAATTATGACACTGGTCACTATCAAACGGGGCGTGGCGTTTGCATGCCTGATGGTCTTGGCTTCAGTCGCTCCTGCCAGTCCGCCGGAAGGCATCGGTCCGCAGGGGGTCATGCTCTGGGAAAGCCCCCGCGATCTGCCGGAGCTAGCTTTCGAGGATGGTAAGGGAGAGCCACTGACTCTTGCCGATTTCCAGGGCCAGATGGTACTGCTGAATATCTGGGCGACATGGTGCGGTCCCTGCCGTGAGGAAATGCCCGCCCTGGATGCGCTACAGGCCTCGCTGGGCGGGAAAGCGTTCGAGGTCGTCGCGCTATCGATCGATCGCAGGGGAGTCGAGGCCGTGCAGGATTTTTATACGGATGTGGGTATAGAACACCTCCGCCAGTATATTGATACCACTGGCATGGCCGGAACCAAGCTTGGTGCTCTGGGAGTTCCAACGACGTTACTGATCGATTCCCGTGGAGACGAGATCGGGCGCCTCGTGGGTGCGACAGAATGGGACACCCCGGGAATGACCGCGTTTCTTGAAGAAACCATTGGACATTCGACAGAGGTATCTCTATGAGCTGCTGTGGTGACAACAAATCTAATCGAGGTCAAGAACCGTCCGGATTCAAAAGCCTGATGTCAGGCCCGCGCCGCTTATGGATCTTGGGTGCCGTAATCGTTACAGGTAGCCTCGCCATGGGCTGGGATCAACTGGTCATACTCGGCATTGCACCGATACTGGTGGCACTCTTGCCATGTCTGCTCATGTGTGGAGCGATGTGTTTGATGCACTGCAAGAAGGGCAAGAAAGACGAGTCTGCCAGCCAAAGTGAGACGATGACACAGCAGGCCCACGCTGACATACCCCCCTCTACCACCGAGAGAACGTTTTAGCGCGCACCTGAAACATGCTCGAAATCGCCAACATCGGCCTGCTAACGGCGTTTCTAGCGGGCCTCATCTCTTTCGTCTCTCCCTGTGTTCTACCGTTGGTGCCCGGCTATCTCTCCTTTGTAGCTGGTCGCTCGCTGGGTCAGATTCAGCAGGCGAGCCGTCGCGAACGACTCAGGGTGATCACCCAATCACTCTGGTTCGTGCTCGGGTTCTCCACGATATTTCTGATTCTTGGAGCCAGCGCCACAGCCATCGGCCGTTTCCTGCTGATCTACCGTCAGGAAGCGAACCTGATAGGTGGCGTCATCGTTATTCTGTTTGGGATTTTCATGACAGGCATATTCACGATGCCGTGGCTGCAACGGGAGTGGCGTTTCATAGGAAAGTTCAAGGATGAAGGTGACGGGCCCAGCGCGGCTTATTTGTTAGGCGTCGCGTTCGCTTTTGGTTGGACGCCCTGTATCGGCCCGATCCTGGGCGCCATTCTGACTGTTAGTGCCTCGACAGCCAATGTCTCTAGTGGCCTGGCATTACTTGCGGTCTATTCGCTGGGCCTTGGCATTCCATTTCTTCTCACGGCCATCTCGCTCGACCGATTCCTTCAGCATCAGAAACTCTTACGCCGCTGGGGGCGGCCCATGCATATCGTAGCTGGTCTCATAATGGTAGGTATGGGCGTGCTAATGGTTACCGGTCAGCTGACCGCATTGTCCTACTGGCTCCTGGCAGCGTTTCCTGTACTAGGCTACCTAGGATGACTCTATATTAAATAGATATTATTTTTAATAAGGCCGCTGCTTTTGTAGCCATGTTTTGGCAGGTCAGACAGACTTGTATTTGACAGGAACTATCGCTCCGTAATTTTAGGTGTTCGGAATGCTTGGTCCGTAGATATTACAGAAGGTCAGAATCCCCATCTTATTCGATTTCATTGTTTATATTTTGCCCAGACTACTGAGTGTCCCTATGAAAGACTGTGGCGGCTTGAGGCACTGAAAATAATGCCTCCATAATTGAGGGAAGACGGGGCGAGACCGAGTTGCATGCAAAACTAATTCTCGCCCGTACCAAGACCGATTACCATGTCTCTGTCGCGCTTAGCTGGCTAACCTTGCCCCAGCATCGGTTTCTCCGGATCAGTGACACAGCGCTGCGTCTCGACGGTAACGTGCACCAACGACGGACATCGAGTCTGTATACGTTGTTTGTAGACTTCAGGCGACTCCGGGTCATGCGAAACGATCGAGACGATGGCGGCGTGAATATCCGGACCAATGGCCCAGAGATGCAGGTCGCAGATAAGGGCATCGTCAGTCTCAATGGATTGTTTGACGTCGTGCTCCAAGTCGCTGCGCTGATGATCGAGCAGCACGCGGGAGGTGTCCTTCAACAGATGCCATGACCAGCGGGTGATAAGTGCTGCGCCGACGATACCCATGATCGGGTCCATCCAGTTCCAGCCCGCATACTTACCGGCCAACAGCGCGGCAATCGCCAGCAGTGAGGTCAAAGCATCGGCAAGTACGTGGAAGTAGGCAGCTCTATGGTTATGGTCATGATGTCCATGTCCATGTCCATGTCCATGTCCATGTCCATGTCCATGGTCGTGGTCTTCTCCGCCCAGTATCCAGGCCGATAACCCGTTGACGATCAAGCCGATCACGGCGACGAAAATAGCCCCATTGAACGAAATTGCGACGGGGTGGATGAAGCGATCGATGCTTTCGATCACCATGTACAGTGCGAAACCTGCCAGCAGGACCGCGCCGGTGAACCCGCCTAATGCATTGACCTTTCCGGTGCCAAATGAGAACTGCGAATTGCCTGCGTTTCGGCGAGCATAGACATAGGCGAAGGCCGCAATACCCAGAGCGACCGCATGAGAGCCCATGTGCAGGCCATCGGCCAGGAGGGCCATCGAACCGTATAGGACACCGGCCAGAATCTCCCAGACCATCATAGTGAGCGTCAATCCAACTATGATGAGAGAACGTGTTTCGCCGGATCGTTTTCGATCTTGACCGAAAACATGAGTGTGTTGCCAGGCTTCGAGTTGGTGATGGTGCATTCTGTATTGCTCCAGGTTGATTAGGTGTCGTAATCAGCACGATATGTAGAAGCCGGTTGTATCTGCCCGCCTGGCCATGCTTTGAAATATTCAGAGGAACAATCTGACCAGGAGGATGGCGCAGACGATCCAAATGGCGATAAACACGCCCGCAGCCATGCGGCTTGCCGGATGCACGGTCGCATTGGCAGCCGTTTCTCGATGCTCGTTCATTACCTCCGGCGGGATGAGCCTCACGACCAGCATGATGCCGAGTGGCACGACGATGATGTCATCGACGTAACCAAGCACGGGAATGAAGTCAGGGATCAAGTCGATCGGCGAGACGGCATAGGCCGCCACAATCAGCGCAAGCACCTTGGCGAACCACGGTGTCCGCGGGTCGCGTGCGGCTAACCAGACCGCATGTACATCACGCTTGATCGCGTGCGCCCATTTTTTGGCGCTCGAAATTAGTCGTCGTGTCATAGGGGCGTTTCAGTACGCTACTCGTTTTTGTGGCCTTCTGTGTGCCGGGTTTCTTTATGTCCTACTTGAGGTAGGACTTGATGACCTGTAGTACCGCGTCCAAGTCTTGTTGCCGCTGCGCCAGTTCGGGCTCCCTGACGACGTGATCAGTCAGGTGCCCCTCCATGACGGCGGCCATCAACCCATTCACCGCCCCGCGAATCGCAGCGATCTGTTGCAGCACTGCAGTACAGTCGCCTTCCTGGTCAAGCTGCCTTTCAAGTGCGGCCGCCTGTCCCTGAATGCGTCGAACGCGGGTTAACAGCTTCGCTTTGTCTTTGATGGTGTGCATGTGGCTGTCTCTTTAGAAACTGAAACTATACAGGAGGGTAGTATATATACTAGGGGAGAGTATAACAGTCTACCTGCTGATCGCAGACGAAAACGGGATAACCGCCAACGAGGAGATTCTATTGAGGTAGTGGGTGGTCAGCTCGGTAAGAAGGTATTTGGCTTTGTCAGAGGCCGCTTTCGAGTTCTCTGAGCATTCAGCCTAGCAGGATGTCGGCCTCCGCTGAGGCCGCCCCTTTTTGGGTTATCTGGCTCGAGGCAGCACCAGTTAGCCCACTATGCCGTTGGGGGTTGAACCGATCAAAATGCCAATCTTCAATTCATCCACGAGCATTGCATCGTCTGGGAAAGCGAGATTGCCAATGAATAAGCTCATGGTGAAGCCAATACCGCAGAGTAGGGCTACGTCGTAGAGGTGTTGCAGATTGGCTCCAACTGGCTGACCAGTCCATCGAGCTCATGAATGCGATGGACGAGAAAACGGCGGAGCGCGTCGTCACCGCCGTCGAGGCAACCGGTGCATCCGTATTCTGTATTTGCCGGCCCGTCTATTTCGGTCAGTTGAACGAAAGCAACGGCTGAGTCCGGTGCAGTGCGTGGCTCTCCTGGGAACCACTCCCTTCGATTTCTGCCTGACGGCGTTGCTGTATTTCCATATGTCTTATATTCTGGACATATGGAAACGAATAGTGTCATCACCAGTTTTGCCGCCTTGTCCCAGCAGACTCGCCTCGAGGCATTTCGGCTGCTCGTGCGTCACGAACCCGATGGACTGCCCGCCGGCGAGATCGCGCGCCAGCTCTCGGTACCCCACAACACGATGTCGGCCCATCTCTCGGTACTGGCGAGGGCCGGCTGGGTCGTCTCGCAACGCCAGAGCCGTTCGATCATCTATCGCGCCGATCTCTCGCACATGAAGGAGACGATCCAGTTCCTGGTACGCGACTGCTGTGCGGGGCATCCGGAGGTCTGCGAGCCGCTGATGGACGCGCTGGGGCAATGCCATCCCGAAAACAAGGAGACATGAGATCGTCATGAAGCCGTTGATCTACCACAACCCCGAGTGCGGTACGTCCCGCAACACGCTGGCGATGATCGAGGCCTCCGGCGAGACGCCGGACATCGTCGAATATCTGAAGACGCCGCCCTCACGCGAGCGGCTGGTCGAGCTGATCTCGATGATGGCGATCACCCCGCGAGCGCTGCTGCGCCGCAAGGGGACGCCGTTCGAGGAGCTTGGCCTCGACGATCCGGCCCTGAGCGATGACCAGTTGATCGACGCGATGATGGCGCACCCGATCCTGATCAATCGGCCGATCGTGGTCACCGACAAGGGCGCCCGGCTGTGTCGGCCTTCGGAGCGCGTGCTGGGGCTGCTGGCCAACCCGGTCGCCACGTTCACCAAGGAAGATGGCGAAGTCGTGCACGCCGAGGAGACGGGGCATGAATGACGGGAGCAAGAGTGAAATGAGCGATTCGGTCGATGTCGATGACCTGCCCAATATCGATCCGGCGAAACTGCAGCCGATCGATGTCGAGGCGCTGGTCGGCGCCGATGCGCCGCGTCATCCACCGAAGATCCTGGTGCTCTACGGTTCGCTGCGCGAGCGCTCCTTCTCGCGGCTGGCCTCCGAGGAAGCCGGCCGGCTGCTGCGCTGGTACGGCTGCGAGGTGCGAACCTTCAACCCTTCCGGCCTGCCGCTGCCGGACGATGCCGAGGCGGAACATCCCAAGGTGCAGGAGCTGCGTGAGCTCGCCGAGTGGTGCGACGGCATGCTGTGGGTCAGCCCGGAGCGCCACGGTGCCATGACCGGCATCATGAAGGCCCAGATCGACTGGATCCCGCTGTCGCTGGGCGGCGTTCGACCCACCCAGGGCAAGACGCTGGCGGTGATGGAAGTCTCCGGCGGCAGCCAGAGCTTCAACGCCGTCAATCAGCTGCGGATCCTGGGGCGCTGGATGCGGATGATCACGATCCCCAACCAGTCCTCCGTGCCCAAGGCGTTCAACGAGTTCGACGAAGCCGGACGCATGAAGCCGTCGCCGCTCTACATGCGAATCGTCGACGTCTGCGAGGAGCTCGTGAAGTTCACCTGGCTGACACGGGGCCGCTCGGCCTATCTCACCGATCGCTATTCCGAGCGGGTCGAGAGTGCCGAAGAACTCTCTCGCCGCGTCAATCAAAGCACTCACTAAAAGTACTCGCTAAAGAGCACTCGCTAAAAAGTACTCATTAAAAAGCACTCACTGAACTCAAGGTCATTCGATGCTGGCACTGGCTATTTTCGTCGTCACCCTGATCCTGGTGATCTGGCAGCCCAAGGGGCTTGGCATTGGCTGGAGCGCGCTGGGCGGCGCTCTGGTGGCGCTGCTCGCAGGCGTCGTGCAGCTATCCGACGTCGGCGTGGTATGGGATATCGTCTGGGACGCGACGTTCACCTTCGTCGCGCTGATCGTCATCTCGCTGATTCTCGACGAGGCGGGATTCTTCGCCTGGGCGGCGCTGCACGTGGCGCGCTGGGGCAACGGCCGGGGGCATCTGCTGTTTCCGCTGGTCGTGGTGCTGGGCGCGGTGATTGCGGCGTTCTTCGCCAACGATGGCGCGGCGCTGCTGCTGACGCCGATCGTGATCGCGATCCTGCTGCGGCTGGACTTCTCGCCGCCGGCGGCGCTGGCGTTCATCATCGCCACCGGCTTCGTCGCCGATACCACCAGCCTGCCGCTGGTGATCTCCAACCTGGTCAATATCGTCAGCGCCAACTACTTCGATATCGGCTTCGACCGTTATGCGGCAGTCATGGTGCCGGTCAACCTGGTGTCGCTGGCGGCGACGCTGGCCGTGCTCTGGATCGCCTTCGGCCGACGGATTCCCAGACGCTACTCGGTCGAGGAGCTCGACGCGCCGCGCTCGGCGATCAAGGATCTCCTGATCTTCCGCGCCGCGTTTCCGCTGCTGGCGGTGCTGCTCGTCGCCTATTTCGTCACCGCACCGCTGGGCATTCCCATCGCCTTCGTGACCGGCGCGGCGGCGATCGTGCTGATGGCGATCGCCGGTCGCTGGTGGCAGGGCGGCAGGGGCGCCGCCGTTTCGGTGACCGCGGCGCTGAAGGGTGCGCCGTGGCAGATCGTGCTGTTCTCCATCGGCATGTATCTGGTGGTCTACGGGCTGGGCAACGCGGGCCTGACCGACTACGGCGCCCGGGCGCTGCAGTGGCTGGCCGGGCAGGGCGACTTCGTCGCCACCATCGGCACCGGGTTTCTCTCCGCCATCGTCGCCTCGATGATGAACAACATGCCGTCGACGCTGGTGGGAGCGCTGGCGATCGATCAGGCGCAGGTGCCGGCGGTCACCCAGGAACTGATGGTCTATGCCAACGTGATCGGCAACGATCTGGGGCCGAAATTCACTCCCATCGGCAGCCTGGCGACGCTTCTGTGGTTGCACGTGCTGGCCGGCAAGGGCTACAGGATCGGCTGGGGGCAGTACATGAAGGTCGGCCTGCTGATCACCCCGCCGGTGCTGCTGGCGACCCTGGTGGCGCTGGCGTTGTGGTTGCCGGCCCTGCCGGCGGCCTGAACTCGGCAGCCCCACGAGAGCCGGCAGCCGTACGAGAACCGACAATCGGTCGAGAGGCACTGCATGAACATTCTGGTATTTCTGGGCTCGACGAGACAGAGCCAACCACCGAAACCGCCGCGCCTGGGAAGCCGGGTGGCGGCGGCGCTAGTTGCGCACTTCCGGGAGGCGTATCCGGACGACGAGATCGAGCTGATCGATCCGCTGGATTACGACCTCGGCGACGTGTTCAAGCCGCACTTCGCCTACGCTTCCGGCCGGGCGCCCGAGCCGCTGGACGCGCTGGCCGACAGGATCCGCGAGGCCGGCGCCTACGTGATGGTGAGCCCCGAGTACAACCACAGCCTCGGCCCGGCGCTGGCGCACCTGCTCAACCACTTCGGCAGTTCGCTCTACGCTTACAAGCCGAGCCTGATCGTGACCTACTCGGCGGGGCAGTGGGGCGGCGTCCGTGCCGCCGTGGGCATGCGTACCTTTCTCTCCGAGCTGGGCTGCCTGCCGGTGTCGGCGATGATTCACGTCCCGCACGCGGCGGAAGTGCTGGATGACGAAGGGTGGTATCGCGACAACGAGGGCGCCGGGCGCTGGCGGACCTACCTGCAGCGCGGCTCCACCCAGCTGCGCTGGTGGGCCGAGGCCGCCCACAGGCAGCGCGAGGAGGCCGATCCGCACACGCTGATCGGCGATTTCACTCGCGAGCCTCGGCAGCGCGATGCGCCCGGTTGAGCCGACGAAGCCCTGAAAGACTCGACAGTCTGCCCCTGCGGGAGCGGAGCGTGGGGATCAATCGGTCAGCGCCATGCGGGAACGCGCTTCGGCGGGGCGGATGACCAGCAGGGCGGCCAGCGCCAGCAGCATCAGCAGCGAAGTCAGCAGCAGCGCCTTGGCGCCGAATCGATCGATCAGCAGGCCGAAGGTCAGCGGCGAGGTCGCCTGGGCGATACGGGTCGGGGCGATGATGAGCCCCTGCCGCCGGCCGTAGCCCCGCGACCCGAACAGCGCCAGAGGGAGCGTGCCCGAGGCAATTGTCATCAGACCGTTGCCCGCGCCGTGGAAAATGGCGAAGCCTGCCGCGGGCAGTCCGAAGAAGCCAAGCAGTGCCGCGCCGAGGGGACGTAGAAGCGTCGCGAAGCGCGCGGACACGATCGGATGCAGACTCCGCAACAGACCGAATTTCGCTAGCCGTGCGATGGCCTGGGCAGGGCCGACCAGCGGCGGCGACGGCGGTCGTCAACCTGGGTCGACCCTGAGGAGGGGAGGCGACAGTGAGTGCCTAGGATCTAAGCGCAAATACTGGAAATAGGTCAAATTCATTTGGCACGATCGCTCGACCGTCGAAGTGGAAGATTCTCAAATCCATTTAACGTTTCCGCTTTCCCCCATCACCTGCTCCCTGTCACATCTATTGCTCGCGCAGCACGACAGGAATCATCAATGCTACGACCCTTATTCTCGCGATCCGGCCAGAAAGCCAAGCTGTCAGACGGTTTCACGGTACCGCTTTCTGGTAGGGCGCTGCTCGAGACCCCGCGTCGTCAGCGGATGGTAAAGATGCTCTGGGACATGACGTCGTTGACCCAGTTTGTATTCGACGAGTATCTGCTCGCACCGATCCGTCGTTATGCTGAGTTAGTGCAGCTCCTTCCAGCGTCAGAGTCCCATCACCATGCTTACCCGGGCGGCATGCTCGATCATGCCCTCGAGATGGCTTGCTACGGATTGAGACTGAGGCAGCGTCACCTCCTCCCATCTGGCGCAAAGCCGGAAGACCAAAGCTCCGCTGGTGAGTTGTGGAGTGCAGCCGTTATCTACGGGGCGCTCATGCACGACGTCGCCAAGACGCTGGTTGACATCGAGATTCATCTTGAGGATGGAAACGAGTGGCGGCTATGGCATGGCGCGATCCCTGCTCCTTACCGAGTTCGCTATCGATCTGGACGAGAATATCACCTGCATACTGCAGTTAACCCATTGCTAGGCGAGCAAGTCCTCGGAGCAAAAGTTCTTGACTGGATGATGACCCAACCCAAGCTCTTTTCACTGTTCATGTACACCATCACCGGGCATACCGAGCAAGGAGGGATCATCGCAGAGCTGATCCATCAGGCGGATCGTGCGAGCGTCGCCAAGGCGTTGGGCGGTGACCCGGTACAGGCCCTGTCAGCGCCCATGGAGTCCATTCAGAGAAAGTTGGCCGAGGGGCTGCGGTATTTGGTCAGGGAGCAGTTCAAGCTCAATCAGAAAGGAGGAACTGGCTGGCTGACAGAAGAGGCTCTGTGGCTGGTGTCGCCGAAAGCGGTCAATGAACTGAAGACGCATTTATACGCACAGGGCATCAAAAGCATTCCGGGAGATCTGAACAGGCTTTACGGCGAGCTTCAGGCGCATGGGTTGATCGAAGAGGTCAGCGAAGGGAAATCGGTCTGGAAGTGCGACATCGTAGATGGCGAGTGGAAGCAGTCTTTCAACATGATCAAGGTGCCCTCGACCTTGATCTGGGGGGTAGAGGGTAAGCCGGAGTCATTCAGGGGCAAGCTGACGATCAAAGGGGAGGGAGCGCCTGAGCCGAAGATGCAGCCTGAAGAGCTGTCGACCACCTCTAATGAGCCTGAAGCACCGGCTAAACCGCTCTCTAAGGTTAGCCCAAGCAGTGACACGCTGGACGACGACGTCATGGCGCTTTTCCCAGAGATAAGTGCCGAAGATATGCAAGAGTCAGAGAAGGTTCAGATTGCTGGTACGCCTGAACCAGCCAACTCATCCGAGCTAGATGCATCTGTATCTGCTAAAAATGACGATTCTCGACCAAAGTCGAGCACTCAAGACGTTAACAATAATTCGGATCTCGGTAAGCGGTTCTGGCAGTGGTTGAAGATGGGAGTTGCGGATCACTCTATCGTCATCAATGACACTAAGGCGCCTATCCATACAGTGGAAGGAACCTATTTCTTGGTCAGCCCCGGTATATTCAAACGTTTTAGCATCAAGGTGCTGGGCGAGGAAGATCAATGGAAAGCGGTTCAAAAACGCTTTCAGAAGCTGGGGTTGCACATCAGAACTCAGGGGCAAAATATTCATAACGTTTCCGTCGAGGGGCCGAACAAGACCCGACAGCTGAAGGGGTACTTGATCAAGGATCCGCGAGAGTTGAGTCAACGGATACCTCCCGATAATTGGGTATTGACTCTTTTAAAATCCCAAAAGAAGAAGGACGAAACGGATGAATGACGTGTCATTCATGGAGCTGGTAAGTCGGTACTCTGCAGACAAGCATCTGCGCCCCAAGAGTGTGAGCACCTATTCTGGGGTAGTGCGCCTCTTTCGGCGATACCTTGGATACCAAGCTTATCCCAGCATGGTATCCAGGGAGATGGTCATTGCATGGCGGGTATCGATTATACGGACCCAGGCTAAACCTGAGGGCATTGCCGAGTCCAGCTGGAATAATTACGCCAGACACCTCAAAGCACTCTACAGCTTTGGGATCAAGCACGAGCTGATAGCCAGTGTCAGCAACCCCTTTAAGGAAGTATCAGTAAAACAGCCGAAGCAGCCAAAAAAATCACTTCAGCCAATTCAAATACGGTATGCGCGGGAAGTGCTGAGCGTATGCAGGCGCTTTGAATCTTGCTACGACGAGTGTTCCAAGATCCATCCAGCTTGGTTCTGGCTGGGGCTGATGGAAACCTTTTTTTATACGGGAATTCGCCTGAATCAGCTCCTCCACATAGAGGCGGGTGACATAAATTTGAAAAAGCGGGTGTTTAGAGCTTCTGCTGTGGGCTCTAAAACTCATACCGAAACAATCCTGCCAATACCTGATGGCCTTTATCCTTGTAGTGGTCAACTAATCCCGGACAGTATTTTAAGTTTTTCTTCCGCCATCACGGGTGGCATGCCGCCATTGAAGGTATGAGGGCGCTGCCGGTTGTAGTAGTCCATCAGGTAGACGCCAATATCCT